>DAOTUJ010000161.1:0-15095 GCA_034437175.1 Chloroflexaceae bacterium
GAACCCGTCGGCAGACCGGCACGGGCATGCTATCGATCACGAACACCGCACCTTGCGCGAACAGGTCGCCGATGGGGGCTGCCAGGCAGGGCAGCCACTCAGCCAGTTTGTGGAGTCTGCGGTTGCAGCGTGAGACTTCCAGGTGTCCCGAAAGATACCGCGCCTCACGCAATACGCACAATGCCCGTTCGTGATGGTTCTGAAAGTACTTGGCGGCGACCACGGCCACCAGAATGACTTCTGAGTCTGGTACGCGAGCCCGTCCATCAGTGCGGTGGTTAAGCCGTTCCATCACCGTGTCAACAATGACAAAAGCGCGTATAATCCAGGTGGCGTCCATCGGTTGCTCCTTGACTGCAATCTGGGTCTGACAACCACGATTGTGCCAAGCCGGCCGATGGGCGTCAACGAGCAATCAAGGTAATTCAGCTTTGGGAAAGGAACATGTACGTGAACACAGCGGATTCCGTCGAACCGACAGATAGCTCCGATGCGCAGGCGAAACCGAAAAAGGCTCGTACGTTCCTTAAAATCGGGGCCGGATGCCTCACGACGGTTGTACTTGCCTGTGGTGGTCTGTTTGGCTGGTTTGCGTTCGAGACCTATCAGCAGCAGCAAAACTACGATCAGGGGCATCAGGCTTATTTGCAGGCTGACTGCGCAAGTGCCGTCGAGCCGCTGACAAAAGCCGCTACCGGCGAACCCGGCACTGCCGACAGCGACGTCGCCCGGCAGGCGGCTGTCGAACTGAGTGAGTGTGAATCGCTGATGCAGGCCGATGCGCTGGTCGAGGCCGGCGATACAGCGGCGGCAGTGATGGCTTACCATATGTTTCTGGCAACCCACGAGAGCGGCCCGCTGCTGGAACCGGCCCGCGAGCACGGCAGTAGCCTGCTCAGCGAGAGTGATGCGGCTACACTGGCCAGCCAGGAACTCTGTGCCGCCACCGACGATCTGCAGGCCGGTGGTTTGCTGAGCGATGCCGACAGCATTTTGCCGTCACTGTACTATGCCTGCGGGCAAGCCTTCGAAGAAGCCGAAGCCTACAGCGAAGCGGTGTTTATGTACCAGCGTTTTCGTAGTGAATATTCGGAGCACGATCTGTCCGGCGATGTCGAGGCGGCCTTTGTCCGCGCAACCGTAGCCGAAGCCACGGCTGTCGGTGCGGGAGCACTGCCGGCCCCCCAGTCCATCGGCGGTGGCAGTGGCAGCGGCCCGGTCACTGTCGTCATCCAGAACGACTCACCCGAACGACTGAGTATGGTATTCAGCGGCCCCGAGGTGCGGGTCGAAGAATTGGAGCCCTGTGACGAATGTGAAAACTACACCGGCGGCGGCCCGGCGGCCTGCCCCGAGCTTGGCCCGGTCGGCACGTACACCCTGCCGCCCGGCAACTACCAGGTGGTGGTGAAATCGATCAGCGACGGCGGCGTTACGCCCTTCAGCGGCGAATGGGAACTGGCCGGCGGCGACGAATATTATTCCTGTTTCTTCCTGGTGACTACACGCTAGGTACGTTGCCTTTAATAATCTTCTGAATGACACGGTGCATCTCTTGTCCGGCGGCGAAGCCGCCGGACAAGAGATGCACTGTATTGTTTCTCCGGGAAGGCGAGGGCTGTTTCAGCCCTCGCCTTCGCGTAGGAACATAATTCCAAAGCCGACCGCCAGCAAGATCAGCCCGCCGGCCAGCAGGCCATTCGCCAGAAAGCCATAGGCCTGCCAGAGCGAGGGGCCGATCAGCGAGCCAACCACCCGGCCCAGGCCGATGACGGCGACCGCCAGCGCCAGGGTCGTGCCGCGAGCCTGCGGCACCAGCCCGCTGACCAGCGGGAAGGCTGAGACGATGGCGTACTCGAAGAAGAGCCCGAAGAGCAAAAAAATCGGCAGAAACAGCCACCAGTTGCCCGCGCTAAAAGGCAGCAGCAGCAAGGTCAGCCCGGTGGCGGCGAAGGCCACCAGTACCGAACGGCGCTTGCCGAGCCGGTCGACCAGCCAGGCCGAGGCGGCCGAGCCGGCGAGTTCGGCTACGCCGAACAGGCCGAAGACCAGGCCCAGTTGTTCGGTGCCGGCGCTGAAATCGGCCTCCAACCAGCCGGCGTAGACCACAAAAATCAGTTCGACGGCGGCCAGCATAGCGAAGAGCAGCAGCATCGCCGACTGCACCTGAGGCAGGCGCAGCACGTTTTGCCAGCGTCCCGCTGCGCCGCCGCCGCCGCCGCCGCCGGCTTCCAGGCGCAGTAGCGCCAGCAGCAACGTGAGCGCGCCGAAACCGGCCAGCAGCCAGTAGGCCGGCGCCCAGGCGTTGCTCTGCTCGATCATCGCAGTGAGCAGCGTGACCCCGACCAGAGCCGAGAGCGCCCAGCTCAACTCCAGGATGCCCAGGATGCGCCCGCGGCGGGCATAATCGCTGCGGGCGCTGGCATAGGCCTGCACCGAAGGATTATAGAGCGCCGTGGCCAGGCCGATCAGCACGTAACCGAACATAAACGGCCAGAAACTACCGGCCAGCGCACAGATCAGGCTGCCGCTGCAGAAACAGACCAGCCCACCCAGAATGACGGCGCGATCACCGTAGGTATCGGCCAGCGTGCCGCCGAGCGGGCTGAGCAGCGTTGCGGCAACCTGCAACGTGACGAGCAGACCGGCGGTGCGTAGATCGACCTGCAAACCGGCGGCAAGGAATACGAGGAGTGGATAGACCATCCGAAAAGCGGTATTGATCAGCAAACGGCCAGACAACAGTATCGCCAGTTGCTGCCAGGCCAGCGTTCCGGCCTGGATGTTGCCGCGCAAGGCCATACAATTGGTTCTCCTTATTTTTGTTGTACCATGGGGCAATGCATTGATACATGGTATCCGAAATTCGGCAAACGCAAATCGCTGCTGAATTTCGGATGGCGGAATGGAGGAATGAAATGGCGGCAGGAGCGATCACGCGACACGCAGTGGCCGGTGGCATCAAGATTTACCGTATGCCCGTACAGGTCTTTCCCAGCCTGGTGGCCAACGTTTACCTGGTGCTGGCCGGCGACTATAGTGCCCTGATCGATACCGGCAGCGGGCTGGGCGAGAGTGACGGGCAGCTCCGGGCGGCGCTGGAAACGGTTCGCGATGATTGGAACGAAGCCCTGGAATGGAGCGATCTGCGGCGCATCATTATCAGCCACGCGCATATCGACCATCACGGTGGCCTGAACCTGGTGCGCAGCCTGACCGATGCGCCGATTGCGGTGCATGAACTGGACTGGCGAGTGCTGGTGCATTACGAAGAGCGCCGGGCATTGAATCGCTTTCGGGTGGGGATCTATTTGCAGCGCGCCGGCTTGAGCGGCGAACACCACGCCCGCATGTTGCAGATGTATACCGGCGGCAAAGGCAGTTTTTCTTCGGTCGATGTCAGCGATGTGTTGCGTGATGGCGATCTGCTGGACGGCATCTTCCGGGTGCATCACGCGCCCGGTCACTGTCCCGGCCAGGTCTGTTTGCAGATCGACGACGTGCTGTTGACGGCCGATCACGTGCTGCCGCATACAGCGATTTTTCTGGCGCCGGAGAGCCTGAACGCCGCAACCGGCGTGGATCATTATCTGCAGGCTTTGCAGAAAATTGCCGCGATTCCGGGAATTCGGCTGGCGCTGGGCGGCCACGAAGAACCAATGCCGGACATGTATGCCACGATTCAGCGCATCGAGCGGCAGCAGCAGCAGCGCATCGAGCGAACCCTGGCAGCCTGTAGCGAGCCCTATACCATCGCCGAACTGACGGCCTTGACCTACCCCGGCCTGGGCGGTTATGACGAGCTATTGGCACTGCAAAAAATTGGTGCCTACCTCGAATACCTTGATCAGCGCGGCATGCTCGAGATCGCCAATCTCGACGACGTCGTGCAAAGCAACGAGGTTGCACCGAAATATCGGCGAGTCGGGTGATGGCGACGGTATCTGCATTTTTGGCGGCTACGCCGCCAAAAATGCAGATACCGTCGCGTATTCTTCTGTTTTGAATTAATATACCTCCACATCGACTCCGGCCAGAATGTTCCCATTTACTTGCAACTCAAAGCGATGCGGCCCCGGGTAGTAGCGCCGCACCGAGACCGCCTGGAAGCTATGCCGCCGGCTCAGACTGAATGTTTCGCCGGCCGCCAGGCTGAGCGTGCGTAGCTTGAAGACCTTGCGGCGGGCCTGGCGGCCGGCTGCGCCGGCCAGGTGCAGCACATAATCGATGACCAGTTGTTGTGGTGCCTCGGCCAGGCTACGCAGGCGCAGGTGCAGCGTAGTGCTTTCGCCGATGCTCAGGCGTGCCGGGTCGACCATGAATGCCTCGAGTGCGACCTGCGCCTCAGTTGCGCCGACCAGCCGCAGGGCGGCCGGGTGGCCCTGCTTGACCAGTGAGCGCAGGGCGTGGTTGATGATCCAGCGAGTGGCTTCGGTTGCATCGGCATTCCACTCTTCCATCGTAGCCAGCAGCAGATCAGGGTGCTCTTTGCCGATGTCGTTCAGGTGATTGGCGACCGAGCGGCGCACATAGGCGCTGGGATCATGTTTGAGCGCGCTGAGCAAAGCGAGCATCGGCTGCGGATTCTGGCTGAACTCGGGGATGCGCGTGGCCCAGGGCAGGCGCGGACGGGTGCCTTCGCTAACCAGGCGGCGCACATGGAAACTCTCGTCGTAGACCCAGGTTTGCAAGACTGCCAGGGCGCGGGCGGGATAGCGCTGGAGGAAGGGCCGGATGGCCCATTCGCCGGTAAAGCGCTGGGTGATCGCGTGGATCGCCGCCATCGACTCATCGAAGTGTTCGTGGCCATACACTTCGACGAAGTGCGCCATTGGCATCAGGTGCCAGCGATCTTTGAACATGCCCTGATTTTCGGTCAGGGGTGGGCCGAGCGTGGCCAGCAGAATCTGTAGCGCCGCCGGGTAATCCGCCGGTAGATAGTCACGCAACGCCGCGCTGAATATGGCGACGCGCTGTTTCAGTTCCAACGGCGGCAACTGCGGTGCAACCTGCTCGACGAAGGCCAGGGTCGGGAAATTGGGGTACACCGCCGCAATATCACCGGCCAGCCGCCGGGCCATCTCGGCATCGTAATATTCCTTGAAAGCACGTGATTCGTTCATTGTTGGCTCGCTTTATGACTTCCGCAGTCGGCGGAAAACCAATGCTTTCGCCTGCGGCAGGGCGGAAGTGACTATCCTTATTCGGTTGACTTTGCGGCTTTGCCGCAAAATCAACCGAATGAAATCAGGTTCTTTCGCTTTCGGTTAGCTATTATAGCACACTCGTTCATTTTTGCATAACGGTAAAGATGGCTAACTCCGCAAAAAACAGAGTTTTCTTGCGTAACTCAGCCTGATCTGGCGAATATCCTTCGTATTCTCGTCCCGTATTTTTCGATTCTTCGAATAATGTTTTTCTTCACAAAGGTGATTCTGGTGCAATTTCTTCTTGAAAAACGTAAAGTGGCGAAATAAATATTGAGTTTCTTCGGCGAAAATAGTATAATCATTCTATGAATGATTTAGACTGTATTGATCACGCCATACTGGCGGTGTTGCAACAAGACGGGCGAATCAGCAATGCCGACCTGGCCCGGCGGGTGAACCTGTCGGCGCCGGCAACGCATACGCGGGTGCGGCGCCTGGAGCAGGAAGGCTATATCATCGGCTATGCAGCGCGCCTCAATCGCGAGAAACTGGGCTATGGCATGGTCTGCTACGTTCACGTCAGCCTGCAGATGCACCAGCAGAGCGAACTCGAAAAATTGCGGGCCGAACTCCAGGCCATGCCCGAAGTGCTCGAATGCGCCTTCGTCACCGGTGAATTCGACTATTTGCTCAAAGTGGCGCTGCGCAATCAAAAAGATCTCGAGCGCTTTATTTTGCGCCGGCTAACGCCACTGCCCGGCATTGCGCGTGTCAATACCAACCTGGTAGTTGCCGAAATCAAATCGACGACGGCCCTGCCGCTCGAAACAATCGACAACGAACTATAAAACCGCCGGGTGCATTGCGGGAATATGCCAGGTACATATGTATCTCACGCCAATGGTGCCGTGAGCATATTGGAAAAAAGGAGGCTGAGCGATGGAACTTGAATATGATCTCATGCTGGAAATGCTGCCGACGGCGGGTGCAGGCGATGAAATGCTTGCCGATGCTGCGGTTCGCTCGCCGCAGAGCCTGATGCGTGAAGAGGTTCTGGCCGATTACGAGCTGGCCTATCGCAGCCGCCAGATCAGCCTGGTTGGCCGGCGCGAGGTGCTTAGCGGCAATGCCAAATTCGGCATCTTCGGCGATGGCAAAGAACTGGCGCAACTGGCCCTGGCGCGGGTCTTCCGGCCCGGCGATTTCCGCGCCGGCTATTACCGCGACCAGACGCTGATGTTTGCGCTTGGTGAGTTGATGCCGCAGCAGTTTTTCGCTCAGCTCTACGGGCACACCGATGTCGACGCCGATCCGGCCACGGCCGGGCGCTCGATGAATGGCCACTTCGCGACACGCCTGCTCGATGCGCAGGGCAACTGGCGCAATCAACTGGCCGGCCCGAATAGTTCCGCCGATATTTCGCCGACCGCCGGCCAGCTGCCGCGCCTGGTTGGGCTGGCCTATGCCTCGCGGCTCTATCGCGAACTGGCCGAACTGCAAGACTATGTGCAATTCTCGCAGCGCGGCAACGAGGTGGCTTTCGGTACCATCGGCAATGCCAGTTGCGCCGAGGGCTTTTTCTGGGAAGCGCTCAACGCCATCGGTGTGCTACAGGCACCGGCGGTGATTTCGATCTGGGACGATGGCTATGGGATTTCGGTGCCGAACGAGCATCAGATTAGCGGCGGCGATCTCTCGCAGTTGCTGGAAGGCTTTCGCCGCCGGCCGGGCTCGGCGCAGGGTTTCGATCTCTACCGCGTGCCGGGTTGGGATTACCCGCGCCTGCGCGAGGTCTACCGGCGAGCCGCTGAGCAGGCTCGCCTGCACCACGTGCCCGCTATCATCCACGTGATCGAAATGACGCAGCCGCAGGGCCATTCGACTTCGGGGAGCCACGAGCGCTACAAGTCGCGCGAGCGGCTGGACTGGGAGCAGGCGCGTGATCCGATCAGTCGCATGCGCGCCTATATTCTGGGGAGCGGCCTGGCCGATGCCGCAGAACTCGACGTGCTGGAAACTCGTTTGCGCGAGGAAGTTGAAGCGACCCGCGCCGCAGCCTGGAATGCGCTGCTGGCGCCTCTGCGCACTGAAGCGGAAGAACTGGCCGACCTGCTCGACAATCTTGTTGCCGCGCTGCCGCAGCTTGCTGAAATCGGTGAACTGGCTGCCGGCCTGCGCAGCTCGGCCCGGCCCCAGCGCCGTGACATGCAGGCTGCCGCCCGCAAGGCCTTGCTGCTGAGCCGCGAAGAAGGCGGTTTGGTGCGCGCAGCCTTGCTCGACTGGCAGCGTCGGCACATGGCCAGGGCGCGCGATCTGTACGGCTCGCACGGTCTGGGCCAGTCGGCGACGCCGGCCGTTGCGGTGCCGACGGTGGCGCCGCAGTACAGCGCCGATAGCCAGGCAGTGCGCGGTTTCGAGGTGCTGCGCGCCAACTTCGATGTCTGGCTGGAAAAAGATCCGCGCGTCTGCATTTTTGGTGAAGATGTCGGTCAGCTCGGCGATGTCAACCAGGGGCTGGCCGGTCTTCAAGCAAAGTATGGCCCGCTGCGGGTTGCCGATACCGGTATTCGCGAGGCGACGATCATCGGCCAGGCGATTGGCATGGCCTTGCGCGGGCTGCGCCCGATTGCCGAAATTCAATATCTGGATTATATTCTCTATGCGCTCGCGCCGCTCTCCGACGACCTGGCGACCTTGCAGTGGCGTACCCGCGGCGGCCAGAAAGCACCGGTGATCGTGCGTACCCGTGGCCACCGGCTGGAAGGCATCTGGCACTCGGGTTCGCCGATGGCAGCGCTGATCAACCTGTTGCGCGGCATGCATATTCTGGTACCGCGCGACATGACGCGGGCGGCCGGTTTTTACAATGCCATGCTGCAGAGCGACGAACCGGCCCTGATCGTCGAGCCGCTGAACGGCTACCGCCTGCGCGAGCGCCTGCCCGAGAATATCGGCGCATTCAGCATCCGGCCCGGCATTGTTGAGACGCTGCGCAGCGGCAGCGATGTGACGCTGGTGACTTATGGTTCCTGCTGCCGGATCGCGCTGGAAGCCGCCGCCACCCTGGCTGAGCTCGACATCGATGTGGAAGTGATCGATGTGCAATCGCTGCTGCCTTTCGATAGCGAGAATGCCATCGGCGCATCGCTGTATAAGACCGGCCGGATCGTTTTCCTCGACGAAGACATGCCCGGCGGCACGACGGCCTACATGCTTCAGCAAGTCCTGGAGGCACAGGGCGGCTACTGGGATCTGGACTCGCAACCGCGCACCATCAGCGCTCAGCCGCATCGCCCGGCCTACGGCAGCGACGGCGATTATTTCTCGAAACCGAATGCCGACGATGTGGTTGACGTAATTTACGACCTGATGGCTGAAGCCCAACCGGCGCTGTACCCGGTCCTGGGCTAAACCCGGCGCGCCGCGCGTCCGCGATCCCGTCCGCATCGGGTTTTCGGTGCGGACGGGATCCCGTCGGCGCGTGGCGGATGGGGCGGCGTGCGGCAGATGGGGCGGCCGCGGCGGATGGGTAGGGGCGCAGCAGCGGCCCGCCCACCACGGCGGGCCGCTGCTGCGCCCCTACCCGACATGGATATCAACCGCGTATGATGCAAACAATGACCCGCAATCCAAACCTGTTGCTCACTATTGTGGCTCTGGCCGGCCTGGCGTTCATTATTGCCACGCGGCTGCGCCCGGATACGGCAACGACATTGCCGCTGCCGCTGTCCGGGCGCGCCCGCGAACCGGCGCCGATCGTCGGGCACCCGGCTCCCGATTTCACCCTGGCCACCCTCGATGGCAGCCCGGTCACGCTGAGCGAATTGCGCGGCCAGGTGCTGCTGATCAATCTCTGGGCCACCTGGTGCCCGCCCTGCCGGGCCGAAATGCCGGCCATCCAGTCCGTCCACGATGAATTTGCCGCGCAGGGCTTCGCAGTTCTGGCCGTCAATGTGCGCGAAGACCCGGCGACGGTCGTGCGCTATATGCAGCAGAATAATCTCCGCTTCCCGGCGCTGCTCGACAGCCGGGGCCAGGTAGCCGCCGATTATCGTACGCGGGTATTTCCCTCCAGCTTCTTTGTTGATCGCAACGGCATCGTGCGCGCCGTCTACCTCGGGCCGATGAGCCGCAGCATTATCGCCGGGACGGTCAGCCAGTTGTTGAGCGAGGAAGGCAGCTGAGCCGGCGATGTACCCGCTGATCTCGATCGGGCCACTGAATTTGAACAGCGGCGGCCTGCTAACACTGTTCGCCCTGTTCCTGGCCAGCTGGCTTTTCGAGCGTTTTGCCCGCCGCCGCGCCGGCAAAGCACTGGCCGATCATGCCGGCGACACCTTTCTGCCGGCCTTGCTCGGCGCCATCCTCGGGGCGCGGCTCTGGTACGGCCTGCTGAACTGGGATCTTTACAGCGCGAATCCATCGCTCTTCTGGGCGCTGCGTTTCGCCGATCTGGCCTGGCCGGGGGCACTGCTCGGCGGCGCACTGGCCGGCTGGCTCTGGTGCGCCTGGCGCCGCTACGATGCCGTTGCGCTGGCTGATGCGGCGGCACTGGCGCTGCCGTTGCCCCAGGCACTGGCCGGCCTCGGCCTGTTGCTCAGCGGCGAAGCC
This sequence comes from Chloroflexaceae bacterium, assembly GCA_034437175.1. Taxonomy (GTDB): domain Bacteria; phylum Chloroflexota; class Chloroflexia; order Chloroflexales; family Chloroflexaceae; genus DAOTUJ01. The sequence continues at coordinate 9,762 of DAOTUJ010000161.1, forward strand.
TTCGGTCAGGCCAGCACGCTCCCCTGGGCGATTCCCCTGTTCGGCACTATGCGTCATCCCACCCAGATCTATTTTGTCCTGGCCGCCCTGTCCGGTTTCGCCTTGCTGCGCTGGTTCGCCCGTCGCGAACCAGCGCCGGGCCGGCTGGCCGAGTTGTACCTCGGCTGGCAGGGGCTGACCCTGCTGTTCGTCGAAGCCCTGCGCGCGGACTCGCTCACCTTGCCGGGCGGCATCCGGGCGGCCCAGATGCTGGGGCTGGCGCTACTGTTGCTGGCCCTGCAAAAGATCTTGATCGGCCGGCGGTGAGCGTCGGCAAGCAAGGCCGGCCTGTGGTACCATACAGGCTGCGGACCGGTCATCGCAGAAACCAGCGTGAAAGCGATTACGATGCATAGCAACCTGCAAAATCAATTGCGCGTCGCCCTTTTTCGGATCATCTATGCCGGCAATCAGCGTTATTGCCCGCTTTGCAACAGCAAAGTGCGCAAGTTTCTGTACCAGGGTGCGCAGCGACGCCTCGATGCGCGCTGCCCGGTCTGCAATAGCCTCGAACGCCATCGCCAGGTCGGGCTCTGGTTGCGGCAGGAGCAGATCCTCAAGCCGGACGCCCGGATCTTGCACGTGGCCCCGGAAACCCAACTGGCCAGCCTGTTTCGCCGGGCCAGCCGGCATTATGTCAGCACGGATCTGTTCATGAAGCAAGTTTCACTGCGTGCCGATTTGATGTCTCTCCCGCTGGAAACCGCTTCCATCGATTTCATCTACTGTTCCCACGTGCTCGAACATGTGCCCGATGACCGGGCCGCGATGCGCGAAATGCGTCGCTTGCTCAGTGCTGACGGCATTGCTCTGATTAATGTTCCGGTCAACGGAGCCTTGACCGACGAAGATCCGACCATCAGCGACCCGGCCGAACGAGCGCGACGTTTCGGCCAGGATGATCACGTGCGTATCTACGGAACTGATGTCGAACAACGCCTCGCGGAAGCCGGCTTTCTGGTTCAAATCGTCCGCAGCGTCGACGTTGCACTGCCGGAACAGCATCGCTACCTCGGCCTGCGCGACGATATCCTCTATGTTTGCCGGCCAGATCGTGCTTGATTTGTTCGGCACTGAGCCGATCCGGGGTGATGATGAACCGTGCCGATCCTATTCTCTCAATCGTGCTGGTCAATCACAATGGCACACAGGATACGCTGAACTGCATTGACTCGCTCTATCAGCATCCGCCGCGGGTGTCCTTCGAGGTCATTCTGGTCGACAATCGCTCCGACATTCCTTGCCTGCCGCCGGTGCAACGGCAATATCCCCAGGTGCGGCTGTTTGAAGCGCCGCAGCGCCAGGGTTTTGCGCGGAACTATAACTTCGGCATGCGCCAGGCCCGCGGTGAATATGTTATCATCCTGAACAATGATATGCTCATCCCCGCCGGCGCACTGGATAAGCTGCTCCAGGCTTTGCAAAGCCATCCTGAATATGGCATGGTCGGTGCGAAACTGCTTTCGCCGACCGGACGAGTGCAGGCAGACTGTGCGCGCTCGCTGCCGACGCCCGCGCTCTACTTGTTTCTGCAAACTCTGGGTGATGAAGGCCTGCCGCTGGGCAAACTACTTCGGCAATACTTGAGCCGGCAGACGGCCCGACGCCGCAGCGGCCCGGTGCCCTGCATTACCGGCGCCTGCATGATGCTCTCGCGCGAAACCCTGGCGACGGTCGGGATGCTGGATGAAGGCTACAGCTTTTATTACGAAGACGTCGAGTGGTGCCACCGGGTACAACAGCATGGCCGGCAAGTGGCCTATATTGCTGAGGCAGCAATCATTCATCTTGGTGATCAATCTTCGGCGAAAGTGCGAATCTGGGCGAAACAGAACGAATATCACGGTGCGCTGCGCTATTTTCGGCAATACTATCAGCTTTCGCCGTTGCAGGAACACTTGCTCTGGCTGGCCACCGTCTGGAACTACCTGCTGCGCGGCTTGCTCTTTCTGGGTTCCGAAATTTTGTGCGGCAAAACCGGTTATGCCCGCAGCTACCTGTACCTCTGGCACTGGATTTTGCATGAGCATCCGCATCGCCAAAAGTAATAGCTGATCCTGGCACAATAGAACTATAGACGGTTCTGTAGGCGATCCGTATACTACAGATTGACGTGTCGGCTATGAAGAATGCCGCCGGCAAGCAGCATACCGGCGGTGATAATACAGGAAGGTTCGGTGCAATGAAAGCTACTCCCGTGCGTGCCCCTGAGCGTTTTCTGGTTTTCGGTGCTCCGGCAATCGAAGATGCCGAGATCCAGGAGGTTGTGGCCTGCATGCAGAGCGGATGGCTGGGTACCGGCCCCAGAGTCGCCCAGTTTGAACATGATTTCGCCGCCTACACCGGCGTCGCCCACGCTGTCGCCGTCAATTCCTGTACCGCCGCCCTGCACGTCAGCATGATGGCCTGCGACCTGCAACCAGGCGACGAAGTCATCACTACTGCGATGACGTTCTGCGCCACGGCCAATGCCATCATTCACAGCGGTGCCACACCGGTGCTCGCCGACATCGACCCGCAGACGATGAATATCGATCCGGCCCAGGTCGAGGCTTTGATTACGCCGCGTACCCGCGCTATCCTGCCGGTGCATTTCGCCGGGCGCGCCTGCGACATGGATGCGCTGACGGTGCTGGCTCAGCGGCACAACCTCAAGCTGATCGAAGATTGTGCCCATGCGATTGAAACCGAGTACCAGGGCCGCAACGCCGGCAGTTTCGGCGATTTCGGTTGTTTCAGTTTCTACGTGACCAAGAATGTCATTACCGGCGAAGGCGGCATGGTTGTTGCGCAGGACGAAGACGCCGCAGCGCGCATCAAGGTACTGGCGCTGCACGGTATGAGCAAAGATGCCTGGAAGCGTTTTAGCGATGAGGGCTACAAACACTACGACGTCGTCGAATGCGGCTTCAAATACAATATGATGGACATTCAGGCCGCGATTGGCATTCACCAGCTCCAGCGCGTCGAGCCCAACTGGTTGCGCCGCGAACAGATCTGGCAGCGCTACAACCAGGCCTTCGCCGACTTGCCCATCGAGTTGCCGGCGCCGCCGGAGCCGGGCACACGCCACGCCTACCACCTTTACACCATCCTGGTCGACGAAGTGCGCTGCGGCATCAGCCGCGACGATTTTCTCGCCGCCATGACTGCCCACAACATCGGCATCGGCGTACACTACCGCAGTATCCCCGAACACAGCTACTACCAGCAGCGCTTCGGCTGGCAGCCTGCAGATTACCCGAATGCCATGCGTATCGGTCGCCAGACCGTCAGCCTGCCGCTCTCGGCGCGGCTCAGCGACGACGATGTCGAGGACGTGATCGCTGCGGTACATGCCACTCTAAGATAAGATTCAAAAACCTGTGGAGCATATACCAATGCGGACTGTGTTCTTTTGTGGTGCTGAGTCACGTTATGGATTGGCGCATCTCCAGCCAATCCTCGTTGAATCACGACTAGAAATAGTCGAGGTCATTTTAGCAACTCCCGAACGTTGGCAATACTTTCGACAAAAGCTGACTGGTCAACCTCCAGAAAGAGCTTCCTGGGTGTCACGCATCAAACTGCTCAAACAGCTTGGCAAGCGCCTGCCCAAAGCTTCTCCTCGTCAGATTCTCCATTATCTGCACACCAGGTTGTTTTATACTAGCGGTACCGCAAGAGCTAGACAACTATGTCAACAATATAATATTTCTGTACAGGAAGTGTTTGATGTTAATAATGAAGGGTTTACTCGTAAATTAGCTGAACTGAAAGCAGATTTATTTATTGGCGCTGCCTACCCACAAATATTTAAATCTCAGTTGCTGCATCTTCCTGATCAAGGAGTTGTGAATTCGCATCCATCTTTATTGCCGCGCTGCCGTGGTGCTCATCCCGTCTTCTGGGCATTAGCATCTGGTGAAAAAGCATCAGGTGTGACCATGCACTATATGGAAGAAAGAGTCGATACTGGGTCGATTATTGCCCAAATCCGCTTTCCTGTTCATGAAAGTGACGATTATCAGATTTTGTATAACAAAATTGTTGCTCGTATACCACAACTAATCGCGAAAACGGTTGATTTTTTTCAAGACGACAATCGTAAGCCACTGCCTCAAGATGAGCAACAGGCTACTATTTTTCGCAATGAGCGGGAAATTCATCTTGCAATATTCTGGTCAATATATTCTGCTGAAAAGATTTGCAATCTTGTGCGAGCTGCAAATGGAAGAGCATTTTTCTTTTTTGGGAAGGCTAAAATTGTAGTGCAGAAGTGTCACTTATCAAAAAGTAATGCTAATTTGACCAACAAAGTGCAGATTCCTCCTGGAACTATAGTTGACGTGAGCAATGGTATAGCTGTCAAAGTTCGGGATGGTGTGGTTAATGTGAGTGAATGGGAGAGTTTGGCCGGGACTATACGATTCCAGGTTGGGCAAGTCCTTCACTAGCAAAATAATTGTATTGCATGAGGCGAGAAAACATTGGCAAAAGAACTCAAAAACCTATTATTGTACTATATCCACGATAATAGCTTAAAGAATATTTTTGTATCTCAAATAATAAAAGGCCGTCTACTGGACATTGGTTGTGGTCAAAAGCCATACAAAAAAATGCTCGAAACATATGTTTCTGAGCATATCGGCGTTGATCATCCCGCTACACTTCATGACACATCACAGATTGATTTGTTTGGTTTGGCTTATGATGTACCTGTCAGTGATCAATCATTTGACACCGCAATTTGCACAGCAGTTCTTGAACATCTTGAAGAGCCGGAACTAGCATTGCGCGAGTGTTTTCGCGTGCTGAAGCCGGGTGGCATGGCCATATATAGTGTTCCTTTTATCTGGCACGTTCACGAAGCACCCCGCGACTTTTATCGCTACAGCAAGTATGGCTTGCAATATCTCTTCGAAAAGGTGGGTTTTGAAATTGTCGAGATCAAAGCCTTGTCGGGCTTCTGGTTTACCTTTGGCCAGTTACTCGTCTACAATCTCTATCGATTCAATATTGGCCCTCTTCGTACATTGCGCATCATCGATTTGCTAGGCCTGCTTGTGCAGGCAGTTGCCTATTCCCTCGATTCCATTGATAAAACCGAGCAGTGGACATGGATGTACATGATAGTGGCTCGCAAACCTGCCGCAGGTGCTGATCTATGAGCAGTGACATTCGCTCCCGCACTATCACAGGCCTGGGTTGGAGTGGTTTTGCCCATAGCATCCGGCAGTTTTTGATGATCGCAACTCAGGTTGTGCTGGCGCGGGTATTGGGACCGGATGCGTTTGGCCTGATGGCCATGATCAT
>DAOTUJ010000162.1:0-5992 GCA_034437175.1 Chloroflexaceae bacterium
GGAAGCTTCTCGCGCTGCTGCGACGGAAGGCTGACATGCAGCACCCGCATCGGCCGCCCGCTGCTCGTCAGCAGAAGCTGCCCGGAAGCGGGATCTGGCGCACGGGCAGAACGTTTCGTCACACCCCAACCTGTTGCGCGTTTGCGCTTCTCTTGTTACACTATCGCCCATCCGACGCATACTGCTGAAGAAAAAGAAGACGGTTACGGTATTCTTTTTTGCGGCTTCGCCGCAAAAAGGAATACCATAAACCGCTGCTTTCACGCTGCCGCAGGCGAACAAGCCCTGATGCAGCCGGCATCCAACGCCGACTGCGCAGGGCACAAACACCGAGGTAACTCCCGTGATCGATCCATCCCTGGCCGGCAAAGTGTTCGCCCCGATAAATCACGAGGTTGAGCGAACACATATTCGCAAACTGGCAGGCGTGCTCAACGATGCCAATCCGCTGTTCCACGACCCGGCCGCCGCCCGCGCCGCCGGTTTTGTCGATCTGCCGGCTCCGCCGACCCTGCCAATCGTCTTTTCGCTCTGGGCCAACGAACCGCTGCTGGCCGAACTGCAAAACCTGGGCGCTTCACTGATCCAGATGCTGCACGGCGAGCAGCATTACACCTACCATGCGCCCATTTGCGCCGGCGATGTGCTGACGGCACAAGCGGCGCTGGGCAGCATCATCGAGAAGCAGGCTGCCAGCGGGCCGCTGCAACTCCTGACGCTGATTACCGACTTCCGCAACCAGCGCGGCGAGCCGGTAGCCGAAGAGCGCCTGCGGGTCGTGCTCCTCAATGAGTCGCTGGCTTCCGCCGCGCCGCGCCCGGCAAGCATATCCGGCTCCGGCAATGAGTCGCCGCCCGACCTGGGGCCGCTGATCGATGTGCCCATCAGCCAGAATCGCCTGGTGCGCTACTCCGGCGCCTCCGGCGACTACAATCCGCTGCACACCGACCGTGATTTCGCCCGCCAGGCCGGCCTCGACGATGTGATCGCCCACGGTATGCTGGTGATGGGCCTGGCCGGTCGCCTGCTCAGCGATCACTTCGGCCCCGGCAAGTTGCGCAGCTTCAGCGCCCGCTTCCGCGCCATGACCCGGCTCAACGACATCATTACCTGTAGCGGCAGGCTCAGCGAGCCCGGCCGCGGCACCTTGCGCGCCCGTAACCAGTACGGCGAAATCAAGCTCACCGGCAGCTTCGAAGCGGTTGGCTAATGTACACGACCTGCACGGTCGGCGCTGATACCGGCCACCTCAGGGCTTGTTCGCCTGCGGCAGACGAAACGAAGCCTGGCGAATAATCTCGACCGGCACGGTCGCCCGTGCGATGACCGAGCCGTCGGCCGGGCTGAGATCGAGCACCTCGATCCGGCCCGGCCCGCCGATCGCGCCGGCAATCCGAACGGGCGCAATGAAGCTGCCCGCGCCGCCCTCGGCGCCCAGCACCTGGATCTCGCCTGCGGCGACCAGCGTCTCTGCAGCATCGTAGACCCGGTAAGTCAGGTTGCGTGCAAAGGGGATGGTTGCGGTAGTTCCACGCAGTTGCACGAATTCGCCGATCGTAGCTCCCGGCTCGGGTTCCGTCAACACGATTCGCTGCATCGTAGCCGGCGTAATTGCCGGCCCGCCGGTAGGATCCGGCGCAACCGTGACCAGTGGATCCGCCGGCTCGGCAGTGCCTGCCGGCCTCGGCGCCATCATAGCCGTGGGCAACACTTCCGGCGTGCCGGTCGGCGCTGCTTCACCGCTACCGCAGGCCGTGAGCAAGAACAGCAATACCAGCGCCAGCATTAATCGTATCCGCATAAGCAAAGCCGTATTTCTAACAGAGGACTAACATTGCGTTAACGCTTACTCCTATGTTCAGGCAGTATTGTATCACTGAAGAAAAAAAGAAGTTGTTGCAATTGGAGTAGAATAGGGAAAGACTGAGAGGAATACAATGTTGCGAACGATTACCTATCGAGATTATACGCGAATTCTGGAAATTCTGGCGATTGTTGTTGCAGTGGTAGTCACCACGCTGGTCGCCGGCATCGTGGCAGGCGCACTGCTGCTCGGCCTGATCCTGGCCGTCATGGTTACCTACACCATGACCCTCGGCGCCCGCGTCAGCCGCAAACTGCGCGAAGTCGGCCGCACTCAGACCGAGCCGGTCACCCGGCAGTTGCCCGTCGTCGGCCCCGCCGGCGAACTCCTGAACGCCCAGGTCATCAGCGAAGAAGGCGATCAGGGCTACCGTGTCGTGCTGACCAGCAGCGGCATACAGATCATCAATACCGACCAGGAAACCGTGGATCGGCTGGCGTAGGAAGCGGTGGAGCGATTGAATGTTTCAACGCTTGAATGCTTTGGAATCGTAAGGTGCAATCTATGGGTCAGGCGATCAGTTCAACGATTGGCTTCATTGGTGCCGGACGGGTTGGCAAGGCGCTGGCCTGGAGCTTGAGCGAACAGGGCTACCAGGTCGGCGCAGTTGCCAGCCGGCGCCGCGAATCCGCTGAGCAACTGGCCGCACGCATCGCCGGCTGCCGGGTCTGCGCTACTCCGCAGGAAGTCGCCGACCAGGCCGGCCTGATCTTTCTGACCACGACCGATGCCATGATTGCGCCGCTGGCTGCCGAAATTGCATGGCGCCCGGGCACGGCGGTCGTTCACTGTAGCGGCGCCACCGAAATCACGGTGCTCCAGCCGGCGGCAGAGCGTGGCGCCTCCATCGGCGGCCTGCACCCATTTCAGACAATTTCCGATCCCGAGGTGGCAATCCGCAGCCTGCACGGAGCCACCATCACCGTCGAGGCCGCAGAGCCGCTGTTGAGTGTACTGAGCACCATGGCGCGACAGATCGGCGGGCGCCTGATCAGCCTGCCACCCGGCAGCCGGGCTCTTTACCACGCCTCCGGTCACTACGTCGGCCCCTTCGTGCTGGCCCTGCTCTGCGAGGCGCTGGCGCTCTGGGAGCAGTTCGGCGTCAGCCGGGAAGATGCACTCGCCTCGTTGATGCCGCTGCTCAAAGGCAGCATCAACTCCTTCGAGCACGACGGCCTGGTGCGGGCGATGGCCGGCCCGATTGCTCGCGGCGACATCGATACCGTCCGCAAGCACCTCGCCGACATCGGCCGGCTCAGCCCGGCCATGGCGCATCTCTACGCCCACATGGCCATCCTGACCCTGCCGCTGGCCCTGCAGCGCGGCTCGCTCAGCCCGGCAACCGCCGCCGAATTCCGCCAACTCTTCGAAGATGTGCTGGCCCGGCCGGTTTCCTGAATGGCCATCGTTTATTAAGTTTTTCGCAAGATTTCGGGAGTATACTGAAAACAGTGGTGTACGCCACTGTTTTCAGTATGTACAGAAGCCACACAGGTGCATCGCGAACATGCTGGCGCTACCCCTTCACCAGTTTCGGCGCAGGATGTGACCGGGCGGAAAAAGAAGTTCCCTTCCACCCTACCGAAGGCGAAAGAAGCCCGTTTGGCTTGCGCAAATGCGCCGACCGTGTAAGTCAGGAAAAAACCATGAATGAATTGATTTCGGTTCGCGAAGCGGCGCTGCGCCTGTTTCTCGGTGCTCGCGCCGGCGATATTTTGAACGATGCGCCCGCCAACGGCGCGGCGCTGCCCGGCCCGGAACTGGCCGGCGCGCTCAAACAGGCGGTCAACGCCTTTCAGAGCACCGCCTTTCTCGAAGATGGCCAGCGCGTCGACTACAACCAGCTGCGCCAGAGCCAGGCCTACGCCGATTACCGCAGCCGGCTGACGCCGCAGTTGCGCCGGCTCGACCTGGCCACGATCAGCGACCGGCGTGAGCAACTGGCTTTCTGGATCAACCTCTACAACGCCCTGGTCATCGATGCGGTGCTGGCCTACGAAGTGCAGCGCAGCGTCACCGAGCGCATGGCCGGGTTGGCCTTTTTCGGCGCGGCGGCCTACAATATCGGTGGGCAACGCTACAGCCTGCAAGACATCGAACACGGCATTTTGCGCAACAACCGCGGCACGCCCTTCATTCCCGGCGCAACCTTTAAGAGCGATGATCCGCGGCTGGCCTACGTCGTCAAACCGCCCGACCGGCGCATCCATTTTGCGCTGAACTGCGCCAGCCGCTCCTGCCCACCAATTGCGGTTTACACTGCTGAGTCCATCGATGAGCAACTGACCCTGGCCACCCGCAGCTTTGTCAACGCCGACATTGTTATCGACGAGGCGGGCAAAGAGGTTCAGCTCTCGCGCATCTTCAGCTGGTACGCCGACGATTTCGGCGGATCGGCCGGCGTTGTCGATTTCATCACCCGCTACTTGCCCGACGACGGGCGCAAAACCTGGTTGCAGGCAAACCCACAGCCGGTGCCGGCGCATAAGCCCTATGACTGGGGCTTGAATATTTGAGATGCAGTGCGTTGCTTTTGATGGCTGGCGTAGCCGCCAGCCATCAAAAGCAACGCACTGTATCTTTCACGATTTGATAAGAGTTGTTTCATTCGGGCTGGCGGCTTCGTCGCCAGCCCGAATGAAACAGGTTTAATGAAACTCGGCGCCGTGCAGCAGCGATTTGTCCAGCGTCAGCGTAACCGGCGCACGCAGGCTGAGCCGGAAGATGCCTTCGCCGCGCGTCGCCAGCCGGGCCGCCGCCGCCGGATCATTCGCATCATGCAGACTGATCTGGCATTCGCCGAGATGAAAAATGTTGTGCCGCGCTTCCTGGCCAAGTAGCGCCGCGTAGCGGGCACGGCTCGCCGCCGGCTCCCGTACCGCCACCGCAATCGCCGCTACGCCGCCGGCGCCGTTCGGCTGCCGGCGCACTGCGCCCTCCGGCACCCGCCGGGCGCGCGGCGTCACATCACCGCAGAGGAAGGGCAGGTCGTCGCTGAGCGGGCTACCGATTTCCCAGCGCACTTCCTGGCCGTCGGGGCGCTTGCGCCCACCCGGCGTCGGGCCATTCAGCTCCAGGCCACGCTCGCGGGCGGCCGCGATCACCGCCGCCGCGCTATCCGGCGAGAGCGCATAGTCGACCAGGCCAGGGCCATGCGCCCGGTGGCGGTGCCAGCGATGCTGCTCGTTCGCCCGTTTGAAGGCGATCAGCTCCAGGTAGGCGCCATCCTCGAAGATCACCAGCGCATTATGCGTGCTGCCGTCGCTATGCTCACCGCCGTAAAACGCATTGAAGCCCGCCGCCCGATAATCCGCCATCGCCTGCTCCAGATCTTCCACCAGAATCACAATATGATCAACACTTAGCGCCATACTCTATCCTCCCTGTATATTTTCCACAAGGCTTATGTCCAACCAGCGTGCAATCGTGCTAGTGGGTCACTTGTGGTGCTTGACGCCATGCGTCAAGTTTCGTGCGGCGGAGCCGCGCCACGGCCCGGCGGGTGTAGGCGCCCGAGCCACCCTGGGCATGCCGAGCGCGCTGGCGCGTTCGCCGGGCAGCGCGCTTGCCGCCCCACACAAACGGCGTTGGGGCACGGTTCCAGGCCTGCGCCACGGCCTTCAACCAGGCAATACTCGCGTCCGGACTCTGCGGGTGGGTTCCATCGAGCGCCCGCCGACGCACAATCCGCTGGATCGATTCGGCCATATTCAACCAGGAGCCACCTAAAGGCGTATAAAGCAACAGAATGCCATGATCTCGACACCAGTTGACAAACGCCGGCGTGGTATGCCCGGCCAGATTATCGAGGACGAGCAGCATCCGCAGCGGTGGAACGTCCGCCGGCAAGGGGATGGAACGGGTCACGGCCGTCTGCCAGCGCTGCCAGCACGCCTGTTGGGCCGCCGGATCCAGGACGGCTGGCGCGGGGTCCATGGCCTCCAGGATGGCGGCCACCTCGGTCTTCAACCAGGCATGCAGCACGGCGTTGGTGCACCTCCGCGTCCCTTCGACCCGGAGGTGACCGGTCTATGGGCGAAACAGCGTCAGGAGTTTGGCCGTGCCATTGCGGATATATGCATGATCCTGCCGCGCAGGCCGGCCCTCGGGCTGCCAGGATTGACCGGG
>DAOTUJ010000163.1:0-26120 GCA_034437175.1 Chloroflexaceae bacterium
CGAAGACATCGCCGATCTGGTAGGCGTAGTAGTTCTCGCCGATCGGCCCCTCGGGATGGGTCCACATCTCGAAGTACTGGGTGTGCTCGAAGGAGTTGTCGCGCACCCACTGCTCACGCGGGTTCGCCGTCGCAAAATTGGGATCGGCCGCCGCCAGTTGATCGTAGCGAATTTCGGCATACCAGCGCGGCTGCGGGTCGTTGTCCATCCAGTTCAGATCCGCCGGAAATTCTTCGCCGTTGATGGTCACATCAGCATTTGGTTGCCAGCGACCGGGCGACTCGTGGTTGCCGATGCTGCCAAACAGTGAGGCGTGCTGCAGCACTTCGCCGCCGCTGTAGGGGAACTCGGGGAAGAGCTCCTGGTAGTTGCCCTGCATCGCGGGGAAGAAGGCCGGACGCGCACTCGGAAAGGCCGGGCGCGCCGGGTTGTAATCATCCGCCGTCGGGTTGTTGTCATTTAGCCAGTTGGGATCATAGCGGTCGAACCACTCCGAGGCCCGGTGTGGCGTGTCGACGAAGTCACCGGCAAAGAACACCGCGTCGACCGGGCCGACCGTCTCGATCAGTTTCTGGAAGTTGGCCGGCGCCATCTGGCGGTTCTGTTGATCGGAGGTCAGCAAAATCTGCATGGGCTGGCCGGCTTCCGGCAGCGGCTGTAGCGTGAACTCGTCACTGGTGATCTCCTCGCCTGCATCGTTGACGCTGGTGACGAAATAGGGTATGCGCTCGCCGGTGGTGAGGTCGGTAGCGATGGCTTCGTGGCGCCACACCTCACGCTCAGTCACCTCGTCGTAGCTCATGCCCTTCTGCGCCGAGTCAGCATCCTCGGCCATGCGCGTCATCTGCGTCGTTGTCGCCGCAGCGGTCTGATCCAGGTTTTCACCATAGGTCAGCGTATGCGACTGCCCGGCGAACTCGGTAAACCAGACCACCCGCACACTATCGGCGGTCGGCAATTGCAAAAATGGGTCGCTCAGCAGCCTGGCATTGGGATCAGGCGTTTCGACCTGCGCTTCGTCCTGGTCTTCGCCCTGGGCTACAATGAGGTTTGGAACTGTGCCGACGGCGATAATGCCAGTCAACAGCAGCAAGATCAGCATTCTTAGCGATTTCATCGACGTCTCTTTTTTCAAAATCGGGGAACACATCACGGGCAGGATCAGAATCTATATACCGAAGAAATATTCAGGAAAGTTTGCGGCAATGTTAATCCCATGTAAAATCGCCCGGCTTTTGCATGGACTGAAGGGCGCTGCGCGCACGGTAAAAGCCGTTGGCAGCCGCTTCCACAGCGATGGGCGCGCCAAAAAGCTCAGAAAGTAGTTCACCGGTCAGCAAACCGGTTTTCGGCCCATCGCGAAAGATCCGGCCTGCCTGCAAGAGGATCACGCGCTCGATCTCCGGGATAATTTCTTCGATATGATGGGTGATCAGAATAATCGTTTTGCCTGCCGCCGCGACTTTGCGCAGCGTCTGCAAAAAGCGCTGTTGCGCCGCCAGATCCAGGCCGGTTGTCGGCTCATCCAGCAGCAGCGCCCGCGGATCGGTCACCAGCGCCCGTGCAATCAGCGTGCGGCGCGCCTCGCCGGTCGACATTTCTGCGATTGGTTTTTCGGCCAGGTGTGTGGCTTCCATCAGATCGAGGGCGGCATAGGCCTGTTCCCACATTGCATCGTCGATCTCCTGGTGATCGAACAGGCCCTGGCTGGCAAAGAAGCCCGAGGCGACTGCATCGAGGCCCTGGCTGCGCCCGTAGCCGTCGCCGCCGATAAAGGCCTGGTGCAATTCGCCTGAAACAATGCCCATATGCCGGCGCAGCTCAAAGACATTCCAGCGTTCGCGCCCGAACACCCGCAGCACGGGCGGCCCCGTACGCCGGGCCAGCGGATAATGCTGGTAGGCGATCAACTTGATCAACGATGATTTGCCCGACCCGTTCGGCCCGATAATCGCCGTGTGTTCGCCCGCGCTAATCTTGAGGCTCAAGCCGTCCAGCACTCGCCGATCTGCGCCCTTGATGACGGTGGCGTCCTGCAATTCCAGCAGCGGTTCCGGCCCGCCGCTTGCTCCACGTGTATCACGGTTTGGCATCAAGCACTCCAGAAGTCAAAAATTTGTTACTCGATAGTACTCGATAGTACTCGATAGTACTCGATAGTACTCGATAGTACTCGATAGTACTCGATAGTACTCGATGGTACTCGATAGTACTCGATAGTACTCGATAGTACTCGATAGTACTCGATAGATACATGCCGGCAAATACTTCTCTGCTACAATAATCTCACAATTTACACATTATTGCCCCACGCGCCATGGTTTTCCAGGAGTATATGATGGTCAGGAACATTTTGCTTATTGAAGACAATTACAGTCAGGCGATACGGCTTCAACGCGAATTGCAGTGCCGTGGTTTTCTGGTTGAAGTTGCCCGACACGGCAATCAGGGGTTGGCACCGGCCATACGCAACCAGTCGGATGCGATTATACTCGATGTCGTTTGCTTGAAGTATGGCAGGATTTAAGGTAGAACCCTGATATGCGGACACTCTTCCTGTTGCACCCGGATATTGTGTTTCTCAACCACGGCAGCTACGGCGCCTGCCCACGCCCGGTCTTCGAGGAGTACCAGCACTGGCAGCGAGTGCTGGAGCAAGACCCGGTCGATTTTTTTCAGCGCCGCTTGCAAGGGCAACTGGCCGAGGCACGTGCCGCGCTCGCTGCCTATGTCGGCGCGGGCGTCGACGACCTGGTGTATGTGCCGAACACGACCTACGGGATCAATGCGGTGGCGCGCTCGCTGCGGTTGCAGCACGGCGATGAAGTACTGCTCAGCAACCATGAGTACGGCGCAATCGACCGAGCCTGGCGCTTCGTCTGTGGCCGGCGTGGCGCCCGTTTGCGCCGGCAGACCCTGGAATTGCCGGTCACCACAGTTGCGGCGGCCATCGAGCAAATCTGGAGCGGAGTCACGCCGCAGACCAGGGTGATCTGCCTGAGTCATATCAGTTCGGCGACGGCTTTGATTTTGCCGGTGGCCGAAATTTGCCGGCGAGCACGGGCCGCCGGCATCATCACCGTAATCGACGGCGCCCATGTGCCGGGCCAGATCCCGCTGGACGTATCGGCCATTGGTGCCGACTTTTACGTCGGCAACTGCCACAAATGGTTGTGTGCGCCGAAAGGCGCGGCATTTCTCTATGTGCGACCGGAATACCAGGCCGCCCTCGATCCGCTGGTGGTGAGTTGGGGCTGGCAGAGCGAAAATCCCGGGCCCTCGCAATTCATCGACTACTTTGAGTATCAGGGCACCAACGACCTTGCCGCCTACCTGAGTGTGCCGGCGGCAATTGCATTTCAGGATCGTCACAACTGGCCGGCACAACGCGCCGATTGCCACGAGTTGTTGCGCGATGCCCGGCAGCGCATTCTGAATCTCACCGGCCTGGAACCGATCGCTCCCGATAGCAGCGACTGGTGGATGCAAATGTGCGCGTTACCGCTGCCCCCACCGCAAACCACCGAGTTGATGCGGCGACTCTGGGAAAATCACCGCATCGAAATCCCCGTCACCCGCCACAATGGCCGCTACTTGCTGCGGGTATCCGTACAGGCCTACAATCAACCCACCGACATCGATGCACTGCTCGCTGCGCTGACCGTAGAAATAACATAGCCTGCGCCGGCTGAAAATCTTTTCAATCAGCGCAGGCTGACCTGTGTGCTTCTTGCGCTCGATCAATATCAAAATGTGAAAGGTAAAGGGCAGTTACTGTGATTTCTGGCAGCGATACCGCCAGAAATCACAGTAACTGCCCTTTATCATTTCCGATTTGATATCAGGCCCTTGATGTTGGGGAAAAATATGGAATAACAGAAAATAAACCCATCAAAGGCCTGCAACTTGTGGTTCGGCAAAGAATGGGATTACTTCTGTTCTTTGCGACGTTTCCAGCTGTACCACAAACCACCGGCACCAACTGCCGCCGCCGCCAGCAACAACCAGACCATAACTTCCATCGTTGTGCTCCTTTTCTGCGAAGATGAGTATCCCGATCATGAAGGCCACAAGTTTGCGCCTGCCTTGCACTTACCGAATTCACAGTAAGTGGTACGATGCGCTATGGTTTGTCAGTTTAGCAGATAGTTCAGGGTAATTGCAATGACTTTTTTTAGTAAAAAAGTCAAGCATAAAGCGCATTTATACTATTACCATTAGTATAGCTGCGCTTCATGAACACGACTGATGCAGTGGCGACCGCGAGCGCCGCTTTTCGCCTCCGGCAGAGCGGAAAAACCGTTTCAATTCGTTTGATTTAGTGGCGAAGCCGCCAAATCAAACGAAAAAGAAGCTGCCTTCCTTATGCCCTGAGCAACCGCGCCGGCTGCGCAAGTCGTTTTAGCGCCGGGCACTGAAAATGAACCCGCTCTCGTCGGCGTCGACGTAGATGGTATCACCGGCCTGGAATGTGCCCTGCAAGATCTGCATCGCTAGCGGGTTCTGGATGCGTTGCTGGATCACCCGCTTCAGCGGGCGTGCTCCGTAAATCGGGTCGTAGCCCTGGTCGGCGAGTTTCGTACGGGCCATCGCGCTCAGATCCAGCTTGAGCTGGCGATCCTGCAACAGGGTGCGCAACCGTTCCAACTGGATCTCGACGATCCGCCCGATCTGATCGCGGCTCAGTGGCCGGAAGACAATCGTATCATCAATCCGGTTCAGGAACTCCGGACGCAACGTCTCGCGCAGTTCGACCAGGACTGCGTTGCGAATATCGTCCTGCGACACTCCATCCATGGCCATGTGCTGAATGATCTGGCTGGCGATGTTGCTGGTCATAATCACCACGGTGTTCTTGAAGTTGATGATATGCCCCTGGCCGTCGGTCAATCGCCCGTCGTCGAGCACCTGCAAAAGCACATTGAACACATCAGGGTGAGCTTTTTCGATTTCGTCGAACAGGATGACGCTGTAGGGCCGCCGCCGCACTGCCTCAGTCAACTGGCCGCCTTCATCGTAGCCAACGTAACCGGGAGGCGCGCCGATCAGCCGGGCGACGGTGTGTTTCTCCATGTATTCGGACATGTCGATGCGAATCATGGCCTGCTCGTCATCGAAGAGAAACTCGGCCAGCGCCCGCGCCAGTTCGGTTTTGCCGACGCCGGTTGGCCCGAGGAACAGGAACGAACCCAGCGGGCGGTGCGGATCCTGCAGGCCGGCCCGCGCCCGGCGCACGGCATTGGCCACGGCGCTCACGGCTTCGTTCTGGCCGACGACCCGCTGGTGCAGACGTTCTTCCATGTGTACCAGCTTCTCGACTTCGCCTTCCAGCAGACGGCTGGCCGGGATGCCCGTCCAGCGGGCAACAATCGCGGCTACGTCCTGTTCACTGACTTCTTCCTTGAGCAGCGTATTGCCGTTTTCTTGCTGGCGGGCCGCGGTGGCTTCGAGTTCGCGTTCGAGGCCAGCCAGCTGGCCGTATTGCAATTCGGCGGCCCGGTTGTAATCGTACTGGCGCTGAGCCTGCTCGATAGCAATCCGAGTCTCGTCGATCTGCTCTTTCAACTGCTGAATGCGCACAATTTGCTCGCGCTCGCGCTGTAGTTGCGCCTCCAGGCCATTGCGCTCTTCGCGCAGATTGGCCAGTTCCAGTTCCAGTCGCTCCAGCCGCTCCTTGCTGGCACTGTCTTTCTCTTTTTTCAAAGCTTCGCGCTCGATCTCCAGTTGCATCATACGCCGCTTCAAATCATCAAGTTCCTGCGGGTCGCTGGTGATCTCCATGCGCAAGCGTGCCGCCGACTCGTCTACCAGGTCGATGGCCTTGTCGGGCAAAAAGCGATCACTGATGTAGCGATCCGAGAGCACCGCTGCCGCCACGATTGCCGCATCGGTAATGCGCACGCCGTGGTGGGTTTCGTAACGCTCCTTCAGCCCGCGCAAGATCGAAATGGTATCGGCGACACCGGGCTGGTTGACCAGCACCGGCTGGAAGCGCCGCTCCAGCGCGGCGTCCTTTTCGATATGTTTGCGATACTCATCGAGCGTTGTGGCGCCGACCATGTGCAATTCGCCGCGCGCCAGCATGGGCTTGAGCATATTGCCGGCGTCCATCGCGCCCTCAGCGGCGCCCGCCCCGACGACCGTGTGCAACTCGTCGAGGAACATGATCACATCTTCGCGCTCTTGAATCTCCTTCAACACGGCTTTCAGCCGTTCCTCGAATTCGCCGCGATATTTGGCACCGGCAATCAACGCGCCCATGTCCAGCGCCACCACCCGCCGGTTTTTGAGCGCCTCGGGCACATCTTCGCGCACAATGCGTTGGGCCAGACCCTCAACGATGGCGGTTTTGCCGACACCGGGCTCGCCGATCAGCACCGGGTTATTTTTGGTGCGCCGCGACAGGATCTGGATCACCCGACGGATCTCCTCGTCGCGCCCGATGACCGGGTCAAGTTTGCCGCGGCGAGCCTGTTCAGTCAGGTCGCGACCATACTGTTCGAGCGCAGCATAGGTACCTTCGGGATTGGGGCTGGTAACCCGCTGCGCACCACGTACCTCGCGCAGCGCCTGGAGCAATACATCGCGGGTCAGCCCGCTCTGTTGCAACACCCGCTGGGCACTACCGCCACCATACTGCAGCAGTGCCAGCAACAAATGTTCGGTCGAAACATACTCATCGCCGAACTGGCCCAACTCTTCGTGGGCCTTGAGCAGCACCGTGCGCAATCGTGGCGAGATCTGGATCTGCACATTGCTGCCGCTGACTCGCGGCAGGCGCTGGATCTCGGCGCCGACCTGCTGGATCAGCGCGCCGACGGCAATATGCATGCGGGTGAGTACCTGCGGCACCACACCCTCGCCCTGTTCGAGCAGCGCCAGCAGCAGGTGCTCCGGCTCAAGCTGGCCATGGCCGTTGCGCTCGGCCGTGGCCTGGGCCGCTGCCAGTGCCTCCTGCGATTTTTGTGTAAAACGATTTATATTCATCGACATCATCAACCTCCTGACATAATGATCTGAGCCTATCCTAGCACAGCCCTGTCTGCCGGGCATTAGCGAAGTGTTAATATAATGTTGGAACTCATAGGTGTACTATGGGTGTACTATAGGTAAAGACATCTCTACGCATGATTGCCGTTTTGCTTCACGCAATGCTAGACAATCGCATTAAGGTGAATAATGACGCTGGAACAGAAGCCGCCGTTGGCAGAAAGGAATAGACCCATGCTGGTTCGGGATTACATGACCGCAAATGTTGAAACGATCAGTGCCGACCGGGATTATATGGAGGCATTTCGCCTCATGCAGACCCGCAAATTTCACCATTTACCGGTCGTCGATGAAGATGGTCATCTGGTAGGCATTCTGGCCGAGCGCGATCTCTTGATTGCCTCGATGCACTACCTACAAACCCCGATCGAAGTATCTGAAATCATGACCCGAACCGTTATGACAATTGGTTTCGATACGCCGATCTCCGATGCCGCAACGCTGATGGTCAAACATGCCATCGGTGGCCTGCCGGTACTCGACGAGCACAAAGAGATTATCGGTATCATTACCGAGACCGACGTATTCCGTGCGTTTGTGGCCTTGCTTACTGCCGGTCAGCCTATCCCGCCGCCCAGCAACATCGACTAGCATTCAGGCCCGGAGGAACGCCAACGGGGAGCGCGTCACGCGCTCCCCGTTGGCGTTTCTTCTGTGCTTTTTATATTCGGCGGACATTTGAAGCGGGGTAAGGATATTCCATATGGCGGGCCGTAGCGCGCGCAACATCCTCGCCGTGATGCTGCGCGACGACCCGTAGCGCCAGGTCGATGCCGGCGGAGATGCCGGCAGAACTGAACAGGCGACCGTCTTCGATGACGTGTTCGTCGCGCACGACGGTAACGGATGGGAACATGGCTTGCATCCGGTCGAGCGAGCGCCAGTGGGTGGTGGCACGCCGGCCGTCGAGCAAGCCGGCTTTGCCCAGCAGCAGAGCGCCGGTGCAGACTGAAGTGAGCAATTCGGCCTGTTGGCCGCGTTCGGCGATCCAATCGAGCAGCGGTCGATGATCGAGCAGCGGCCGGGTGCCATAGCCGCCGGGCACCAGCAGCAGGTCGAGCGGTGGGCAATCAGCCAGGGTATAGTCGGGCAACACCCGTAGGCCGCCGCTGGCGCGAATCGGCTCAGTCGTCTCGGCGACCAGCAGCACCTGGTAGGGGCCGGGCATTTCGCGGCGTTTTGCTTCATCAAGCCGGGTAACCGAGAATACCTCGAAAGGGCCGCAAAAATCGAGCACCTCGACATCGGGAAAAACCAGGATGCCGACCCGTCGTGGTTGCATAGCTTTCTCCTGAAGAAGACGTAAAAACAGGCCGGAACCGAAGTTCCGACCTGAAGAAGTGGAGCGGGAGACGGGATTCGAACCCGCGACCTACACCTTGGCAAGGTGTCGCTCTACCAACTGAGCCACTCCCGCAACACCGCTGAGTATACCATAGCTTGCGCAAATCTGCAAATCGCGAAACAATATTCCTATGACAACAACTCCTCCCAAAGCCCGCCGCCAGCTTGTCGGGCGCCGCCTGGCGCTGGCGCCCTACTATGCGATTGGCGAACAGCACGGGGATTACCTGTTGCTGGTTTCGCAACCCGGCGCTAACTCGCCGGCCGGCAACCGGGTAATTGCCGGCGGGCTGTTGTTGCTGGTGCTGGCACTGTTCATTCTGATTTCCGGCGGGTTGAACGCTTTTCAGGCCGGGGGAAGCATTGGCTTGCTGGCCATCAGCATGGGGGCCGGTGGCCTGTTGATGGGCCTGGGTTTTGTGCGCTTGATGGGCGGTATCGCAGTTGCTACCACCGCCAATCGCATTCTGGTTGACCGGCGCACGCGCAGCATTGATTTTGTGCAGCACAATCGGGTGGCCCGCGAGCGCAAACAGACGGTGCCCTTCGAGGAATTGCGTATCTTGCGCCTGATGCAGCGCCGGCTGGTGAGTGGCGGCTTTCTGGGGCGGGTCTACCCGGTGACGGTGCTGGAACTGGTGCTGGCCGGCAACTCGGTCTGGATCATCGACAGTGCGCACCAGGCCGGCGACCTGACGGAAGTCGCGACGGCCTTGAGCACGATGCTGGAATTGCCGCTACAGGGCGGCAAAGTTGCTGGCGAGCAGGCTACCGGCGAGCAAGCAGAACATGAGTGATGAGAAACCGGTGAACAGCGCCTGGCCGCGACTGCCGATGATGCGTCGCGAACGCGATACCGCCAGGGCGATCAGCGCCTCCAGCCCCGAAGCGACCACAAACCAGACCAGGGTGAAGAGCAGCAAACCGAGCCAGCCACTGCTTTTGAAGGCGAAAAGCATCGTCGGCGTCCCGGTAGCCAGCCAGAAAGTCCAGGTGAGCGGGTTGGCCAGGTTGCCGATGACGCCCTTCCAGAAAGACCAGCCGGTGGGTGCGCTGATCCGCTGTTCGGCGCGCCAGAGCCGGCGGGCATCGCGATAGGCTTCAACCGCGAAGTAGATGAAACAGCCGGCGCCGATCAAGGCGACCCAGAAGGCAGCGGCAGCGACCTGTGCGATGACCCAGCTAAACAGCAGTGCCGGGATGAGCAGCAAGAGATCGGCGGTAGCTGAGCCGAGTATCACGCGAAAACTGGCGCCGAAGCCGCGAGTTGCCGCTTCCTGCACGATCGTTACAAAGATCGGCCCGACCGAAAACGCTGCGCCAACCCCGAGCAGTACACCAGGCCAGATGACCTCAAACATCTGCTGTCTCCTACGCTTCAATTCCTTGGCCTGACGATGGTATATTTCCGGACAAAAAAACGCCATCTATACCAGGGTAGCGCAGCCGGCATTCTACTGCTACGGACAGATCATGTGAAAAAAGGGACAAACTCTTTGGATGTTTCATCCCTGACGGAGCCAGGCAGTTCCGTCAGGGAAAGGTATTGCCAACGCTACCTGTCGTGCAACTGCGGGCGGCGTACTTTATAATGGTACGAATCGCGGCAGGCATGCTGATAGCAGCATACGGATGAGCGTTAAGGAGTACTCTATGGAAGAGGTGGTAATTGTCGGGGCGGCGCGCACCCCGATCGGGCGGTTCAACGGGGCGCTGGCCGGTCTATCGGCGCCGGAGCTGGCGGGCGCGGCCATCAAGTCGGCTGTGCAGCGTGCCGGCGTCGATCCGGTGCTGATCGACGAAGTTCTGGTGGGCAATGTCATAAGTGCCGGGCTCGGCCAGGCTCCGGCGCGACAGGCGGCGATGGCTGGCGGGTTACCTGAAAGCATTGGCGCCACGTTGGTAAGCAAGGTCTGTGGCAGCGGCTTGAAGGCCGTGATGCTGGGCACGATTATGCTTCGGGCCGGTGAGGCCGACATCATCGTGGCGGCAGGCATGGAAAACATGAGCCGCGGCCCATATATGTTGCCGCAGGCGCGCAATGGCTACCGGCTGGGCAACGGCGAGATCCTCGATGCCACAGTGCACGATGGGTTATGGTGCGCGTTTGAGCACCAGCACATGGGCAACTCGGCGGAGTGGATTGCGCAGCACCACCAGGTTACTCGCCAGCAGCAGGACACTTTCGCGATGCAATCGCATGAGCGGGCGGTGGCGGCGCAGGACGCCGGGCGTTTTGCGGCCGAAATCGTGCCGGTAGCAGTCAAAGGCCCGAAGAGCCAGACGACGCTGGTCGAGCACGACGAAGGACCGCGCCGCGACAGCAACATGGCTACCCTGAGCAAACTGAAGCCGGCCTTCGCCGCCGACGGCAGCGTCACTGCCGGCAACGCACCGGGCATCACCGACGGCGCGGCGGCGCTGGTGTTGATGAGCGCGCGCAAAGCCGGTGAACTGAAGCTGACACCGCTGGCGCGGATTGGCCACATGGCCCAGGCCGCCGTCGCGCCGTTGGAAGTGTTTACCGCGCCGCCCTTTGCCATCGAAAAACTCATGGCCCGCAGCGGCACCACCATCGACGACTACGATCTCTTCGAGATCAACGAAGCTTTTGCGGCCCAGGTGATCGCCAATGTGCGTGCCCTGCGGCTGGACCCGGACCGGCTGAACGTGAACGGCGGCGCAATTGCGCTTGGCCACCCGATTGGTGCGAGCGGCGCGCGGGTGCTGGTGACGCTGCTGCATGCCCTGGAGCAGCGTGATGGGCGGCGCGGCCTGGCGTCGCTCTGCCTGGGCGGCGGCGAAGCAGTCGCGCTGTCGGTGGAGCGGTATTAGTGGTGATGTCGCCTGCGGCAGGGCGGAAATAAACATCTTTTTCATTCGTTTGGGCGGCGAAGCCGCCCAAACGAATGAAAAAGATAGACCCTTCCACGCTGCCGCAGGCGAAGCAGCCATGATGCGCTCAGCATCCAACGCTGACAGCGTAAGTCATATGAATTAGCGGCGACGCGGCGGTTTCTGGGATGGCTTGCGCGGTGCCGACGGCGGCTCGTCCGGCTCGGGGCCGGAAAGCTTCTGGACCTCGGCGCGCAGACTGGCGATGCTGGCCTGCAAATTGCCGATGCTGCTCTGCTGCAGCACCAGGTTCTGCAAAAGATGGCCAATCGCCATCTCGGACGTCAGCTTCTCGGCTGACCAGAGGCGGAGCAACTCTTCGGGGTTGATTGTTGCCATTGGGTACCTCATCTGAATTGTGTCCTATAGGACACATTCTATTATTGGCCGTTTGCCCTGTCAAGCGTCCGACAGCGTGGTGATTTGTGCAACGATTTGGTGAAAAGCTCAGAACCTTACGGCATAAACGCAGAGTCACACTGGAAGAGTTATCGCGTGAACTGGGATATGCCGATCACACCTTTTTGAGCCGCGTCGAGCGCGGCCAGAAGAAACCCTCGATGAAACTGGTGCTGGAAATCGCCCGGCGATTTCAGGTGTCGACTGATCAGTTGCTGGTAGATGATCTGGATGTTTAAGGATTGTCGCTATGAATGCCGAAGAAGCAGCCTGCACGCCCATATCAATCAATCCGAATGGCTTCAACGTTGCTGCTGAACTGCCTTATGGCTTACAGATCGATCATATTCACGCGGCAATGACGGATTTCATCGATTTTATCGGTTTCATCAATGCTCAAGCGACTGGAAGTTTGCCGGTCGTACGGGCAGTAGTCGTAGAACAATAACAGCTACCGTGACACCAACTGGTTATGAGAAAATGATGCGCAACTGGATCTATCGTGCTTAAAAATCGATCAAGTCGAGCATATCCAGTTGTTGTGCATTGCCAGCTACATCGAGACATGCCAGATCAGGAATTGCTGCCATGCTCATCTCAAAATAGTCTACAAAACGCTCGATCCCAATACATTGGAGACCGAGTGCCTCTGCCGCAGCTACCGTCGAACCGGAGCCCATAAAGGGATCGACAACGATACCGGTTCCCAGTGGCAGCGAAGCGCGCACAACCTGGCGCAGAAATGATTGTGGTTTCAGGCTTGGATGATTGGCAATCTCACGCTCGCGGCGTGGTGTGCGCTCGCTAAGGATAACATCAGTGAACGGCTGCTCATCGCTGACCCGCCGCAGTCCGCCAGTGCCGTAGGTGCGAAGGCACTCACTCACTTTCATTCCGGCTGGCAGTGGTTTGCGAAACATCCCCCAGGGTTCATAGGCACTGCGGGGCAATGAACATACCTCAGGAAATTCTTCTTCGGCATTTTTTGGCCTGTCGCCACCGCGAAACGTCCTTACCAATCGAATAAGCTCTCCACGAAATTCCAGTCCAGCCTCAATCAGCGCAGCAAAAACAAGCTGTGAGAGAAACGCATTGCTGGCCAGAAAGAGATGCCCGCCAGGCAGGAGCACTTGATGAGCCAGTTTGCCCCATGCCAGGAAAAAACATCGCAATGTTTCGCGTTCCTTAGCCGTAAGTGCAGTGAAACGCGGCAAGGGTGCCCGGTTGCTACCGTCAAATGAGGGCGGGATACGCCAGATACCACCATTGCCGTTGCTTCGCTTTGCAATCTGATCGAAATCATATTCTTTGACGCCATACGGCGGATCAGTAACGATCGCATGGATGCTGTTTGCTTCGAGCCGGCTCATCCACTCAAAACAGTCGGCATGCACAATAAGGGTTTGCACAAACCGGGCTGAGCGATAATCCATCGCCATCGCAGCAAGACTCATTGCGGCTCCTCCTGGCGATCTTCGATCTCCTCGCCGATTACATAGCACGGGCGCTGCTCGCGGATGATGTGCCCCAGTCGTTCGCGCATATTCGCCTCTCCCGCCAGCAGTTGCTCCAGGTCGGCCATGCTCATCAAGACCGCCTGCGAGGTGCCACGACGCTGGATGATGTAGCGCGTGTTGTTCTGTACTACGTCATCCAGGAGGCGGCCAAAGTTGTTCTGAGCCTCGGTCGAGGCAATCAGTTTGGTCTGCATTCGCTTCTCGTGTTAGCTAAATTAGCTAAATTAGCTAATTCGTTCGGTATGGTTTTATTGTACCGCAGAAGTCTGGTTTGTCAAGGAAGAGTGGGCCACCCCAGGGCATGGGCAACGTCCAGCCAACGACCCTGCAGTCACCCCGACCGGAGCGCAGCGGAGCGGAGCGGAAGGATCCTGGCCGGGGCAACCGGTATGTGCCTCGCTGATGCCATCCCGAGATTCCTCCACTCCGCTGCGCTCCGGTCGGAATGACATGATCGCGACGACGTTGCCCATGCCCTGGGCCGACCCGGTAGTGGCAACCGGAATGCGGAAGCATGGCTTCGCGCATTCCTATTGTTTGCCGCCGGCGGCCTAGGCTTCGGCGGCCACACGCCGGCTCTGGCCGACGGCGCGTCCGCCCAGGATTGAGGGAATTATCGCCAGCAGGGCCAGACCGGCGGCCACCAGGGTGGCCCGGTCGAAGGCGGCGGCGATGACTTCGCGCGGCGCCGCGGTCACCGGGTCGATGGGGAAACCCATAATCGTGATAATCTGGGCCGACCAGAGGGCGCTGGCCAGCGCGACGCCGCTGGTCTGGCCGAGAGTGCGCATGACGGCGAGGACGCCGCTGGCCACGCCGAGGGCTTCGGGCGGGGCGTTGCCGAGCACCGAGCTGTTGTTGGGGCTCTGGAACATGCCGATACCGGCGCCCAGGATCAACAGGTTGGCGATGAACTGCGGCAGCGGTGTGTCGACGCTGGTGCGGCTGTGGCCGAAGAAGCCGAGCGCAACCAGGCTCAGACCGGTAATCGTCAGCAGGCGCGGGCCGAAGCGATCCGAGAGCCGCCCGCTGATTGGCGAAGCCAGTGAGAGGGCCAGCGGCAGGCTCATCAGCACCAGCCCGGTACGTTGCAGATCCAGTTCAAAGAGCAACTGCAGGATCAGTGGAGTCAGGATCAGATTGAAGGCCAGGCCGACAAACAGGAGCAGGCCGGCCAGCAAATTGAAGGAGAAGGCCGGTTTGCGGAACATGCTAAGTTTGAGCATGGGCTCGGGCGCCCGCAGTTCCCACCAGATGAACAGCAGGCCGGCCAGCAGGCCGCCGATAACCGGGCCGACAACCAGGCTGCTGTTCCAGCCCTGTTCGGGCGCGAAGGTCAGGCCGAGCAAAAAGCCGCTCAGGCTGATCAGCAGCAGACCGGCGCCGAGGAAATCGAAGCGCGGGCGGCGCGCTTCGTGCTGATCAACCGGCAATGAGTTCAGCGAGAGCCAGACGCCGGCGATGCCGACCGGGATGTTGACCAGGAAAATAGCGCGCCAGCCGATATGCTCGATAATGAAGCCGCCGAGTGGTGGGCCGGACATAATGCCGACGGCGACAACCGAGCCGATGGTGCCAAGCGCGGTGCCGCGTTCACGCGGTGGAAAGGCGGTGACGAGCAAGGCCGGGCCGAGCGCCTGGATCATGGCGGCGCCGGCGGCCTGGAGCACGCGGAAGCTGATCAGGCTGCCGATGTTCCAGGCCAGGCCACAGAGCACCGAGGCGATAGTGAATAGCACAAAGCCAAAAACATAAATCCGGCGCCGGCCGAACATGTCGCCGAGTCGCCCCATGAGCAAGAGCAGGCAGGTCAGGGTCAGCAGGAAGCCGAGGATGACCCAGGTGACGATATTGAGATTGCTGTTGAATTCGTTAACCAGGGTGTTGAGGGCGATATTGACGATGGAGCCGTCGATGGTAGAAATCAGCACCCCACTGCCGACAGCCGCCATTGCCCACCATTTGCGCGAATAATCAGGTTCGGCCAAGGGTTCCTCCAATAACAAGACTTCCGCAGTCGGTGTTGAATGTTGGCCCTGCCACAGGCTATGTCGCCGGCGGCAGCGTGGAAGGTGACGTTTGATGCCTTCGTGCGGCCCGCACGAAAGCATCAAATGTCGGAAGCCCGCAGCCCGCCAGTTTTATGCCAGGGAATCTTCGGGGGGTTCGAGCTGAAAGTTGATGATGCGCCAGGCGCCGTCTTCGCGCTGCATTTGCCAGGTGCTGGGCAACTGGTTGCGGCTGCCGTTCCAGGTCACGCGGATCTGTACCTGTTCCGGGCTGAGCCGTTCCACCTCGCCGATGCCGGCGCTCTCGAGATCGCCGATGTCGCCGGCGATCTGTTCGCGCAGCAGCGGGAGCAGCATGGTTGCTTCCGGCTGAAATGGTTCGCTGAGCAAGGCAGTTGCGGCAGCATACTCCTCGGCAATCATGGCATCGGCGAAGGCCTGCATTGCCTGCTGCGGATCGTCGGCCGGCGCGGTGCTACAGGCGGCCAGCAGCAGCAGGCAGCAGCAAAGGAACCAGTAGAAAGCGGCGGAGCGTTGGCGCGTTTGTACATTCAAACGCGCCAACGCTCCAGAACCAGGAAAACCGGGCATCCTACTTGTCATGCAATGCGGCCACGCCGGGCAGCACCTTGCCTTCGAGCAATTCGAGCGAAGCACCGCCGCCGGTGCTGATATGGCTCATTTTTTCGGCCAGGCCGGCCTGCTCGATGGCCGCAACCGAGTCGCCGCCGCCGATAATCGTGATTGCGCCGTTGGCCGAAGCAGCGGCCATGGCCTGAGCAATCGCCAGGGTTCCTGCCGCGAAGGGTGCCATCTCGAAGACCCCCATCGGCCCGTTCCAGATCACGGTTCTGGCATCGCGAACCTGGGCGCTGAAGGTTTCGACGGTGACCGGGCCGATATCAAGGGCGCGCCAGCCGGCGGGGATCGCGTTGGCGGGAACGACTTTGCGCTCGGCATCGGCACTGAAGGCATCGGCCACCACCAGGTCGCTGGGCAGCAACATCGTGACACCGGCCGCTTTTGCCTTTTCGATCAACTGGCGAGCGGTATCGAGGCTTTCCGGTTCAACCAGTGAGTCACCCAGTTCGTGACCCATGGCCAGCAAGAAGGTATTGGCCATGCCGCCGCCGATCAGCAACGCATCGACCCGGCTGAGCAAGTTCTCGATGACGCCGATCTTATCGCTGATCTTGGCGCCGCCGATGATAGTGACAAACGGTCGTTTGGGATCTTCGAGCGCGCCGCCGATGAATGCCAGTTCTTTTTCCAGCAGCATTCCAGCGACCGCCGGCAAATGATGGGCAACGCCTTCGGTACTGGCATTGGCGCGATGGGCGGCACCGAAGGCATCATTGACATAAATATCGCCGAGGCGCGCCAGTTCCTGGGACATACCGGCGTCGTTCTTTTCCTCCCGCGGATCGAAGCGCGTATTTTCGAGCATCAGCACCTGGCCGGGGCCAAGCGCGGCGGCGGCAGCTTCGGCAGCCTCACCGGTGATGGCCTCGGTCTTCTTGACTTCCGTCGCCTCGGGCAGCAACTCGAAGAGCCGCTCAACCACCGGGCGCATGCTCATGCTATCGACAACTTTGCCTTTGGGGCGGCCCAGGTGCGACATCAGCACGATGCCGTTGGCGCCCTGTTCGATCAGGTAGCGGATCGTCGGCAACGCCGCACGGATGCGAGTGTCGTCGGTGATATTGCCCTCTTTATCGAGCGGGACGTTGAAATCAACCCGCACCAGCGCCCGCTTGCCGGCCCATGCCACGTCGTGAACGGTCTGCTTGTTCATGCTACGGTCTCCTTCCTTATTTCAGCGAACAGCATTGCACCAATGCGACAACGCAGCGATTGTCGACTGATGTATTCCAGGGCCGCTTGCATCAAGCCAGTTTTCTGCTTTCTATTGTAGCACACCCTTTTCCGGCATGGTTGGCGGTGGCCTGTGCCAGCGCCGACCATGCCGGAAAAGGGCCGGCGCCTTACTGACACAAGTTACGCGGTGGCGACCGCAAACGCTTTTTCCGCCTCCGGCAGGGCGGTACTTTCCGTTTTTTGCTCGGGTTTTGGCAGCTTCGCTGCCAAAACCCGAGCAAATGAATTACAGGAGTTACGCGGTGGCGACCACGATCGCCTTTTTTCGCCTCCGGCAGGGCGGAAGAAACTTTTTTCGTTCGTTTTGGCGGCACAGTCGCCAAAACGAACGAAAAGATAGTCATTCCCGGGGTGGAAAAACCGTTTCAATTCGTTTGATTGTGCGGCTTCGCCGCACAATCAAACGAAAAAGAAGTCTGCTTCCTTGCTGCCGCAGGCGAAAAAGCCTGTTTCGCGGTGCGACTGCGTAAGTCGTGAATTGTAATCAGCGGCATCCGGCATGTGCAAAATGCCAGATGCCGCTATTTTTGGTACAATTCGCTGCGCATATGCACGAATATACAAACTGCGCGGGTGTGCTGCGTCCCGCAGCGGCCGACAGCGCAAGGCGTATTCTTGAAGCAGACACGGAGTATAATAGCATGACCAGTATCTGGCCTGGCCGGCCCTATCCGATTGGTGCAACCTGGGATGGTCAGGGGGTGAATTTTGCCATTTTTGCAGCCGAGGCTGCGCGGGTCGAGTTGTGCCTGTTCAGTTCGGCGGAGGCGCTGTACGAGAGCAACCGCATTCGCTTGCCTGAACGTACCGGCGGTGTCTGGCATGGCTATGTTCCCGGTTTGCAACCCGGCCAACTCTATGGCTACCGGGTGTATGGGCCTTACGAACCGGGGCAAGGCCTGCGTTTTAACCCGAATAAGCTGCTTGTCGATCCCTATGCCCACGCGCTGAGCGGTGAAATCAAGTGGCACCAGGCCATGTTCAGTTACCGGTTTTACAGCCCGAATAAAGATCTGTCGCTGAGCCGGCGCGATAGTGCGCCCTTCGCGCCGCGCTCGGTTGTCGTCGATCATAATTTCGATTGGGGCGATGGGCCGCGGCCGAATACGCCGCTGAGTCGCTCGATCATCTATGAATTGCATGTCAAGGGCTTTACCTACCTGCACCCCGATTTGCCGCCGCAGATTCGTGGTACCTACGCCGGCCTGGCGGCTGAGCCGGTCGTCGAGTATCTGCGCTCGCTGGGCGTGACTGCGGTCGAATTGATGCCGATTCAGCAGCGGGTCAATGAGCAGCACTTGCACGATAAGGGGCTCAGCGATTACTGGGGCTACAGTACGCTGGCCTATTTCGCGCCCGATGGGCGCTTCAGTAGCGCGGGCTGGTTGGGCCAGCAGGTCATCGAGTTCAAGCAGATGGTCAAAACGCTGCATGCCGCCGGCATCGAAGTGATTCTCGATGTGGTTTACAATCACACCGGCGAGGGCAACCATTTCGGGCCGACGTTATCGTTGCGCGGAGTGGATAATCGGGCGTATTATCGGCTGGTTGAAGGCAACCGACGCTATTATATGGATTATACCGGCTGCGGCAATACGGTCGATACGGTCAATCCGGCAGCGATGCAGTTCATTATGGACAGCCTGCGCTACTGGGTGATGGAGATGCATGTCGATGGCTTTCGTTTCGACCTGGCAGCGGCGATGGTGCGCGGCGCGCACGAAAATGATCGCTGGTCGGCGTTCACCGATATGATCCGCCAGGATCCGGTGCTCTCACAGGTGAAGATGATTGCCGAGCCCTGGGATCTGGGGCCGGGCGGCTACCTGGTGGGCGGCTTTCCGCCGGGTTGGTCGGAGTGGAACGGCAAATACCGCGATTGTGTGCGGCGTTTCTGGAAGGGCGACGAGGGCCAGCTCGCCGAGTTGGGCTACCGGCTGACCGGCTCGTCGGATCTGTACCAGCACAGCGGGCGGCGCCCGGTGGCCAGCATCAATTTTGTGACTTCGCACGACGGTTTCACTTTGCGCGACCTGGTGAGTTATAACGACAAGCACAACGAGGCCAACGGCGAAGGCAACCGCGACGGTGATTCGCACAACAACAGCTGGAACCACGGCGTTGAGGGGCCGAGCGACGATCCCGAGATTCAGGAGTTGCGGGCGCGCCAGCAGCGCAATATGCTGGCGACATTGCTGTTTTCGCAGGGCATCCCGATGTTGCTGGCCGGCGATGAGCGCAATCGTACGCAGCAGGGCAACAATAATACTTACTGCCAGGACAACGAATTGAGCTGGCTGAACTGGGAGCTGGACGCGGAGGCGCAGACGCTGCTGGAGTTTATGCGCCGACTGATCGCGTTGCGCAAAGCTCACCCGGCGTTGCACCGGCGCAGTTTCTATGGGCGGGTCTTGCCGGGCGTCGAGACACGCGACATCGAGTGGTTGAGCCCCGAGGGCGCCGAGATGAATACGGCGATGTGGAACGACGGCCTGCGGCGAACCGTCGGTTTGCTGTTGAACGGCCAGGCAATTGATGAGCGCGACGAACAGGGCCGGCCGATTCGCGACGATCTGCTGCTGATTCTGTTCAACGCCCATTACGAAGAAGTGCCCTTTGTTATGCCCGATGGTCCGGATGATCCGGAATGGGAATTGTTGATCGATACCAGCCGGCCGGAGAATGTGGTCGCGACTCATTTCGACGAAGAGGTGTACCCGCTGGGGGCGCGTTCGCTGGCCTTGTTCCGGGCGTGCAACCGCGGGGTAGTGCATGCCCACCAGCCGGCGGAGCACTTTGAAATCCCGTTGCCCGGCGCGAAAGTGACGGTGGAGCAGATCGCAGAACCGGCAACGGCCGATCAGCCGTCCGGTGACTCGGTACCGGCGTTACCGGCTCCGCCGGCGGAGCCGGAGCCGCCGGCGGAGCCGGTAACGCCGGTGGAGCCGCCGGCACCAGAGTCGGAACCTGAACCGGCAGCGCCGACGTTGCCGAAGGAGAAATGAGATGGCGAAACGATCAAAGGGCGGTAAACCGGCGCGTATCCAGCGCATCGACCGCGAAATTACTGGTGCCGCCGACGAAATCGATGGCCGGACGATCCAGCCGGTGGCCCGGATCCGTGGTTTCATCGGCAATTGGGAAAGCGAAGCGGGCCGGGCTGAATTTGCCAGGTTGCGGCTCGAACCGCAGGCGGCAGTGATCGAAGAGGCCGGCGGCAAAACCCGGCGTCTGCGTCTGGATCAGTCACCGCGGCCGGGGTTGACGGCGATGCTGCTGCTGGCTGTGGCGCTGACGGCGCTGTTGTGGTGGTTGGGGTGGCGGTTGACTTGATATAAATTTGTCACAAATCCGTCTGGCGTATACAATAGGCAACAGATGGTTCCCATCGCAACGAATGGAGGGCAGGTATGCGCGAGCAGTACGAACCGGCGCTTGAGCCGGTCGAGCAGTTGATCGAGCGGCTGGGCGTGGCGTCCGTCTTTGGTGCGCCGCAACGCCAGGGTGGCCGCACGATTATTCCGGTGGCGTCCGTCAACATGGGCTTTGGCTATGGCTTTGGTGGCGGCATCGAAGACGATGAGGAAGGCGGCGGCGGCGGTACCGGCGGCGGCGGCAACGCTGAGCCGCGTGGCTTCATTGTGCTCGACGGCGACGGAGTGCGCTATGAGCCGATCCTCGACCAGATGCGCCTGGGCATTGCCAGTATGTTGTTTTCCGGCTGGATTGTGTTCTGGATCGCACGCATCATTCGGCAGGTGCTGGCTCGCCGGGAGGCTGCCTGATGCCCGCAGTGTTGCCCGATAGTACGCTGGCGATGCTCGACTGGGGCTGGGGTGATTATGCACCCTTTTATGCCGAGCTCCAGGCACGTTCCCCGGCCGCCGATCCTGCCGGTTGGCTACGCGACTGGTCGCGCCTGAGCAGTTATGCTCAGGAAGTCTATGCCCGCATGTATGTGGCGACGACCAGCGATACGACGGATAAAGTGGCCGAGCAGCGCTACCAGGTTTACCTGCGCGATGTTTACCCCCGGGCGATGGAAGCCGAACAGGCATTGCGCCAGGCCTGGATCGCCGCCGGTTGCGCGGTTGAGGGTTTCGCCGTGCCGATGCGCAATATGCGCGCCGAACTGGAGCTGTTTCGCGAAGCCAATTTGCCGCTGTTGAGCGAAGAGACGCGGCTGGGCAATGAATACAACAAGATCGTCGGTGCGCAAACGATTGAATGGCAGGGGCGCGAGTTGACTATCCCGCAACTCCAGCCGATCTATCAGGAGCCTGACCGCGAGCGGCGCGAGCGAGCCTGGCGTGCGGCCAGCGAGCGCCAGTTTGCTGATCGGGCGGCTATCAATGCTAACTGGCAGCAGATGATGGTGTTGCGGGCGCAGATTGCCGCCAATGCGCAGATGGCTGATTATCGCGCATATAGCTGGCAGCGGCTGCTGCGCTTTGATTATTCACCTGCCGATTGTGTGACATTTCAACAGGCAATTGAAACGGTAGTGGTTCCGGCGGCAAGGCGGGTCTACGAGCGGCGCCGGGAGCGGCTGGGCCTGCAGGCGCTGCGGCCCTGGGATTTGCACGTCGATCCCCTCGGGCGTTCGCCGTTGCGCCCCTTCGCGGATGTCGGCCAGCTCGAGGCGCGTTGCGGCCAGGTGCTCGCGGCCGTCGATGCTGAGCTCGGTGACTATTTCGCGGTGATGCGGCACGAAAACTTGCTCGATCTGGCCAACCGCAAGGGCAAGGCGCCCGGCGGCTATTGCATCGGCCTGCCGGTGGTGCAGCGTCCCTTCATTTTTATGAATGCGGTCGGCGTGGCCGACAATGTGCGGACGGTCTTGCACGAGGCCGGGCATGCCTTTCATGTGTTCGAGAAACGCCCGCTGCCTTATCGCCAGCAGCATAGTGTGCCCATGGAATTTGCCGAGGTGGCCTCGATGGCGATGGAGTTGCTGGCCGCACCCTACCTGTCCGCTGATGCCGGCGGTTTCTACAATGAGGCCGATGCAGCCCGCGCCCGGATCGAACATCTCGAACACATTTTGCTGTTCTGGCCCTATATGGCCGTCGTCGACGCGTTTCAGCACTGGGTCTACACCAACCACGCCGCCGCCGGCAACCCGGCGAACTGTGATGCAACCTGGTTTGCGCTCTGGCAACGGTTTATGCCCGGCGTCGATTGGAGCGGCCTCGATGACATTGTGGCGACCGGCTGGCAACGCAAGCAGCATATTCACCGCCGGCCTTTCTATTACGTGGAGTATGGTCTGGCTCAGCTTGGCGCTGTTCAGGTCTGGCAGGCAGCTCGCAACGACCAGGCAGCGGCAGTAGCGGCGTACCGCCGGTCGCTGGCGCTGGGTGGCACGGCGACCCTGCCCGAACTCTACACGGCCGCCGGTGCCCGCTTTGCCTTCGACGCCGATACGCTTGGTGCCGCTGTTCAGTTTATCGAAACGACCCTCGCCGAGCTCGAAACGGCGACCGCCGCTTGAGGCAGTACCTGCGGAAAGGATGGGATTTTATGTTTGTTTCGGCGGCGAAGCCGCCGAAACAAACATAAAATCCCATCCTTGCTGCCGGAGGCGAAATAAGCCCTGATGCGGCCAGCATCAAACGCCGACTGCGAAAGTCTAGTAATAGTGGTATAATGCCGCGCGTTATCTGCCGGACGGGATGTTCCCGGCCGGTCTCCTCGGCAAGACGTGCAGCCTAGAACGACAAGGAGCAGATTGATGCACATCGTCGTGTGTATGAAGCAGGTACCGCGAGATAACTCGGTCAAGATTAATCCCGATCTGACGATCAACGCGGAAGGGATCGAAAAGATCATCAACCTGTTCGATGAGTATGCGGTCGAAGAAGGCATTGTCTGGAACGAAAAGCATGGCGGCAAAGTGACGGTGGTTTCACTTGGCGATGCAGACTGGGCCGACCAGCAGCGCCGCGCCCTGGCGATGGGTGCCTCCGATGCCCTGCTGCTCAGCGATCCGGCCTTCGCGAAACTCGACACGCTTGGTGCCGCAAAGGTCGTTGCTGCTGCTATCAAGAAGCTGAGCGATGTCGACCTGGTCTTCACCGGGCGCAACAGCACCGACGATGAAAGCGGTGCCTTCGCACCGGCTCTCGCCCGCCTGCTGGGCTGGCCGCAGTTGACTTACGTCGGCAAAGTGCGGGATGTCGATCCCGGCAGCAAGAAAGTCAGTGTCGAGCGCCATCTCGAAACCGTGATCGAGACGGTCAGCAGTTCGTTGCCGGCAGTCGTCAGTGTGATCAAAGACATCAATCAGCCGCGCTACCCCTCGCTGATCAAGATCAAGAAGGTGGCCAAAGTTCAGCCGCCCGTCTGGGGCGCCGGCGACCTCGGCGTCTCGGCGGACGAACTGGCGCCGATGGTCGAGATTACCGAACGCGTTCCGCCGCCGCCGCGCTCCAGTGGCGAAATGATCGACGGCGCCGATAACGCGGAAAAGGTCAAGAAGCTGGTCGAAAAGCTGGTTGCCGGGCAGATTATCTAGAGAACCAGGGAACTAAGGAACTAAGGAACCGGTGGGTTGGGAGAACTGATAGGCTGAAGAACTAAGGAAACGCTAAGCGAGTGAATTAAAGTTCCGGGAGGTACTGATCCGGACAGCCTGGCATTTCTAGTTCGCGGTATCTCAGATTTCTCCAAGCTTCTGGTTCCGAGTGCGCAGACTTCGTAGTCCTTTCGCTATCTGGTTCTTTAGTTCCTTAGTTCCCTGGTTCCTTCATACTTACGAAAGGAGGAATACTATGCCAGGTATCTGGGTATATATCGATGCGGTCGGTGATGATGTCGGCGGCTCCTCGCGTGAGTTGCTGAGCAAGGGTCGCGAGCTGGCCGATGCGGCCGGCCAGCCGCTGAGCGCGCTGGTGATAACCGGGGCGAACGGCGCGAAACTGGCTGAGCGCGCCTTTGCGTTCGGCGCCGATACGGCTTATGTGGTCGAGGATGCCAAACTTACTGCTTATACCACCGACGGCTATGTCGGTGCGGCAGCCGCACTGCTCAAGGAGCATCAGCCGGAGCTGCTGCTTACCGGTGCCGGCTTCCAGATGCGCGATTTTGCAGCGGCACTGGCAGCTGAGCTCGGCGTCGGCATTGCTATCGATGCCACCAATGTGACGATGGAGGGCGGCAAGATTACGGCGACCCGCCCATCGCATGGCGGCAATGTGGTCAATACCATGGTCTTCGGCGCGGCGCGCCCGGCAATTGTGGCGGCCCGCAAGCAGAGCTTCCCTGAGGCCCAGGAGCAGGCCGGCCGCAGCGGCGAGGTCGTCAATGCTAGCGTTGACGCCGAGATCCGCACCGAAGTTACCGGTGTTACCAGCAAGAGCGGCGCCGTCAATCTGACCGACGCGGCGATCATTGTCAGTGGCGGGCGCGGCCTGGGCAATCCCGAGAACTACCAGAAGCTCATTCCGCCGCTGGCTGAAGTGCTCGGCGGTGCCTACGGCGCCAGCCGCGCCATTGTCGATGCCGGCTGGATTCCCTATGAACACCAGGTCGGCCAGACCGGCAAGACGGTCAGCCCCAAGCTGTATGTGGCCTGTGGGATCAGCGGCGCTATCCAGCACCTCGCCGGTATGCGCACCAGCCGCAATATCGTGGCGATCAATAAGGATCCCGAGGCGCCGATCTTCAAAGTGGCGACTTACGGCCTTGTCGGTGATGTGAACGAATTGTTGCCGATGCTCACCGCTGAGTTGAAGCAGCGGCTCGGTTAAACTCGGGTGGCAACCATGCCGCCGCCCGGTTTCAAAGGTAGAAGAGAAAAAAGTTGCTTGATTTGATATTGTGCAGCCTGGCTGTGCAATATCAAATCAAGCATTTTTTATCACTTCTCTTCCTGATCGACCCGCATCAACTGCGTATCATCAAAGGAAATCGGGTCTTCCAGCGGCTCCAGGTGGGTGAATACGGTGACACTCGGCAACGCCCGGCGGATGTCGCGCTCGATCTCTTCGAGCAACTGGTGGCCGCGCTGTACGCTCCAGCGTCCCGGTACCAGGACGTGCAGCGAAACGAAGCGATGGCTGCCCGAACGCCGACTGCGCAGGGCGTGGTATTGCACGCCGGTTTCGATGTAGGCCTCCAGCGCTGTGCAGATGGCTGCTCGCTCCTCCGCCGGTAATTCGGTGTCGAGCAGGCCCAGCATGGAGCGTCGGATCAGTTGCCCGCCCGTCCAGATGATATTCGCCGCCACCAGCAGCGCGATCAGCGGATCCAGGATGTTCCAGCCGGTCAAGGCGACCAGGCCGATACCCAGCAGTACGCCCACTGACGTCCAGACGTCGGTCATCAAATGTTCGCTGTCGGCTTCCAGCGCGATCGAGTGGTGGCGTTTGCCGGCGCGCCGCAATACCAGTGCCACGCCCAGGTTGATCAGCGAGGCCAGCAGCGACACCGCCAGGCCCAGGCCCAGTTGCTCCAGCGGCTGCGGATCGAATAGGCTACTCACGGCGGCATAGCAGATGCTGAGCGCGGCAAAAATGATCAGGCCGCCTTCCAGCCCGCTCGAAAAATATTCGGCTTTGAAATGCCCGTAGCTGTGATCTTCGTCGGGCGGGCGGGTGGCAATCTCCAGCGTGATCAGCGTCGCGACGGCGGCAATCAAATTGACCAGCGACTCGATCGCGTCGGAGAACAGTCCCACCGAATCGGTCAGCAGATAGGCACCGCCTTTTAAGGCAATAGTGCTACAGGCCGCTGCGATTGAGAGCCAGGCGTATTTTCGCAAAGCAATACCTTCGCCAAAACTGACCGGGAACGAGCATGGCTTTTGTGGTACCGTTGGGTCGATCAAAACCCGACAACGGAAAGCCCACAAAAGCCATGGACACTATTCTACCATTCCTGCTCTGTCTCCGTACAAAGATACGCATGACCACGGTGCGCCAGCTTGGCCGGATTGCGCTGGCGATGCTGGCCATGACCGGACGAGTCACGATGTTGGGGCTGGCACGCTGGGCGGGGCCGGGGGGCAGCTATCGTACCATTCAGC
>DAOTUJ010000164.1:0-103665 GCA_034437175.1 Chloroflexaceae bacterium
GTCAGGCGGCGCGAACGGCGTCCTACCGCTCCTTCTGGTCGCTGTCCCGCGCCTTCCTGACAGGCGAGGGGCGCTCACGGCGCTGCCACCCCCAGCGGCGTTGCGCCGGTCCGGGCTCCCCCGCGCCCGGCTGACGGGCGCGGCCAGCCATCCTCGGTTGTTCGTAAGGCGCCCATCGCGCCCGGCTGAACGGGAGCGGGGGCTGGGGGGTGAGGGCCATCCGGAGCTCAGAGAAAACCTACCCCAAAAGGGTTGGGGGGTGAGGGCCGGAGCGCGGAGTCTCCCATCTGACAAAAACGCTATAGTTGAAAGCGCTCCCCCGCTCCCCCGCTCACTCCATACACCGTGGGCAGCGCCCGAAAAACTCAAGCAGGTGACTCTCGATGTGGAAGCCGGTACTGCGTTCCAGCCGCTCGGCCAGTTCGCGCAGCTCGCACTCATCGAAGCTGGCCAGCGCGCCGCAGTTGTTGCAGACAATGTAGTGGCGATGGCCCTGACTGACGATGTAGCGGTGGCATTCTTCGGCGCCGTGGATGCGCTGGAACAGCCCCAGGTCGGTCAGCAGCCGGACGGTGCGGAAAATGCTGGCAATGCCGGGTGACTCGGCGCGCTGTTCGAGCCAGTGCTCCAGGTCGGCGACGGAGAACGCGCCGGGTGCATTGACGGCCGCCTCGATCACGGCCAGCCGCGGGCGAGTCACTTTGTGCCCCGAGTCGGCCATGCGATCGGCGACGGCAACGACCACCGGGTCGAGGCTATCGCGCTGGCTATCGAGCAAACTGGACATGCAAACCTCAACTATAGCCTTGCTTCTTCTGTGTGATAGACATTCTTCTCTGATCTTACCATAAAGTGCCGATCGGCTTTGTTGCTTGCCAGGAAAAATGGTATTATTTTCTCTATTCGGTGTTTTCGGCTGCGCCTTGCCGGAGACAGCAAAGAGATTGAAGTTTGCTATACCTGTTTTTATGACAAGATCCGATTTTTTATGACAAGATCCGATACACAGTTGAATGAACCGGAAGCGATTCAGGCCTGGCGTGAGCGAACGTTGCAAGTGTTCTTGCGTACGGCTGTGAGCGTGGTCGTTCCGATCACCATTCTGGACATTATCAACGCACTGATGCAGAATCGCATTGATCTGGTTCTGTTATCGGGTTCTGTCCTGGGGATTTTTGTTATCACGGTCTTCCTTTCACGCATGCCATACTGGCTGCGGATCGGCATCGTGCTGGGCAGTGGCTATGTCCTCGGCAGCTTTTACTTGTTGAGTACGGGACTGATTGGCACCGGGCGCATTCATTTGCTGGGCTTCAGCATTATCGCTGTACTCCTGTTGCGTCCGCGAACGGCATTGCTGGTCTGGGGGCTGGCGATGTTCTTGATCCTGACGATTCTCGGCGGTTTCTGGGCCGGCTGGCTGACGCCGTTGAACACCGCGGTCTTCCGCGCCGCTGATCGTGGCGTGATATTCATCAATATGGTCGTGACCCTCTGTTTCGGGCTGCTGCTGTTTGTGATGCTACGCTCATTAGTGGCACGGCTGGGTGAAAGCTTGCGCATTGCCGAGATGGCACTGGCCGAACGTGAGGATTTGAATCGCCGGCTGGAAGTGCGGGTCGCCGAGCGCACCGGCGCACTGCAACAGGCATTGGAAGAGAATCGCTTCCTGGTCACCGCTATCGAACGTATGTCGACCGGCCTGATTATTACGGATCCGCGCCGCCAGGACAACCCGATTGTTTTTGTGAATCCGGCGTTTTCCCGATTCACCGGCTATACCTTTGATGAAGCCATCGGGCGCAACTGCCGGTTTTTGCAGGGTCCCGACACCGATCCGCAGGCGCGCAAACAGTTGCGCGCAGCAGTTGCCGCCGGGCAAGAAATTACGACGGTGCTGCTGAATTATCGCAAGGACGGCTGTAGTTTCTGGAACGAACTGACCATCAGTCCGGTGCATACCGCAGGCGAACTGGTCGGCTTTGTCGGGCTGCAAAACGACGTTAGCGCACGGGTGCGGGTGGAGCGGGCGCTGGAGCAGCAGGTGCAGTACTCGCGGGCGCTGGCGGATTGCTCGCAGATCTTGATTGAGCGCAGTGCCGACATGTATGATCGCTGGACAGTGCTGACGGCGGCGTTGGAACGGGTGCGGCAAACCATCGATCTGGCGCGGGTCTATCTTTATGAGAATCTGACCTTGCCGGAGATTGGTTTTTGTTCGCGGGCGATTGCCGAGGCGACCGCATCGGGAGTACCGGGCTTCACCAATGGTGCGCCCCTGCCCTGGGAAGGTTGCGAAACCGAAGCGATGATGGCGCTCCAGCGCGGCGCGATGTATGGCGGGCCGGTGGCGGAACTGTTTCCGGAGGGCTCCGCCGATCGGCGCCTGTTCGACGAGCGTGGTGTGCGCTCGGTGATGTTTGTGCCCCTGCATGTTGCCGGCCATTGGTGGGGCTACCTGGGCGCGAGTGAAACCCGGCATGTGCGTGCCTGGGATGATGCGACCCGCCAGTTGTTGCATACGACGGCCGGCATGATTGCGGCTTACCTGGAATACGATACGACGCTGCGTGAGCTACGCGACCGCGATCAATTGTTGCGTGAGATCGGCAATATGGCGCATGTCGGCGGTTGGGCTATCGACCGGGTTCCGCGGCGGGTGCTCTGGTCGGAAGAGGTGGCGGTGATTCACGATTTGCCGCCCGGCTATCAGCCGACGGAAGAAGAAGCCCTCGATTTTTATGTCAGCCATGCCCGGCCGATTATTTATTCGGCAATAAACGAATGTGTTCGCCATGGCGTATCCTTCGATCTTGAATTGCCCATGACGACGGCAAAAGACCGCTCGATCTGGGTACGGGTTCAGGGTCGGCCGCTGTACAATGCCGAACGGGTCGTCGGGATTCGCGGGACGTTTCAGGATGTGACCGAGCGCAAGCTTGTCGAAGAATCGCTGCAGCGGGCTAAAGATGTCGCTGAAGCTGCCGATAAAGCCAAATCGGTCTTTCTGGCTCATATGAGCCATGAGATCCGCAC
This sequence comes from Chloroflexaceae bacterium, assembly GCA_034437175.1. GTDB lineage: Bacteria > Chloroflexota > Chloroflexia > Chloroflexales > Chloroflexaceae > DAOTUJ01. The sequence continues at coordinate 3,037 of DAOTUJ010000164.1, forward strand.
CCCCCTCAATGCTATCGTTGGTATGGCCGATTTGCTGCTGGAAACTCCGCCGCTCAACTCCGACCAGCAGGTTTATGTGGAGACGATCCGCACCGGCAGCGAAACCTTGCTGCACATTATTCATGATATTCTGGATTTCTCGAAGATCGAGGCCGAGCGCCTGGAACTGCATGTCCAGCCCTTTCGCCTGCTCGATTGCATTGCCGACGCCGAAGCTCTGGTGGCGTACAGCGCCGACCGCAAAGGGCTGCTGCTGGAACAAGCGATCGACGCGCAGTTGCCGGCGGCCTTTATTGGTGATGTGGTACGGCTGCGCCAGATCCTCGTCAATTTGTTGAACAATGCCATCAAGTTTACCGATGTCGGCAAAGTTTCGCTGCGGGTGCAGGCGGATGCGCCGGCGAATGAGCACCAGACGCTGCTGTTTCTGGTTGCGGATACCGGCATTGGGATTGCCGCTGATCGTTTCGAGCAGATTTTCGAGCCTTTTCAACAGGGCGATAACGGTACCACCCGGCGCTACGGCGGCACAGGCCTGGGGCTGGCAATCAGCCGGCAACTGGCACGCCGGATGGGCGGCGATCTGCGGGTGGCCCACAGTGATGCGCGGGGCACCTGTTTTGCTTTACGCGTGCGGCTACCGGTTGCCGATAGCCGGCCGGTAGGCAGCGATCCGGCGCTCGCTGTGCCCGCTGAAGCCACCAGAATCGGTCCGGCCGCAAAGCCTTCAGTGGCTAAATTTGTGCTGGTGGCTGAAGATAATCCGATCAATCAACAGGTGGTCGTGCGCCTGCTGGATCGGCTGGGCCACCGGGTTGATGTGGTGGCCGACGGGCAGGCGGCGCTTGAGGCGGTGCTGAAACGGCGCTATGACGTCGTGCTGATGGATATGCAAATGCCGATCATGGACGGCGAGGAGGCTATTCAGCGTATCCGGGCGCTGGGCAGCCGGATCACGCAGCCGCAGATTGTTGCGCTGACGGCCTATGCGCTGGCCGGCGACCGCGAGCGTTATTTGCGCCTGGGCGCCGACGACTACCTGAGCAAGCCGGTGCGACTCGACCATCTGCGCACCATGCTCGGCAACGCCGGCCGTCACCCGCTTGTGATGCAGGAACAGCCGGTTGGTGCCGGCGAGGCAATCGATTGGCAGGTGCTGGCGAGTGTGCAGACGGCTCTCGGCGATGACGGCCCCGAGACGATTGCCGCGATGTTGCGGCTATTTCGCGAGGAAACCCCGGAACAACTGGAAGAACTTGAAGCGGCAATCGGCGTGATGGATCGCAACCAGATCCGGCGGCTGGCGCATCGGCTGCGGGGCGGGAGCCGCCAGCTCGGCGCCCAGCGCATGGCTGAATACTGTGCGACCCTCGAAAGTGTCGTGCATACGGCGCAACCCGAGGATCTGGCCGGTTTGCTGGTAGCCATCTGCGATCATTATGCCGAAGCCGTCGAAATGCTGAAGGCGCGCTACCTATACACAGCAAGTTAAGGCGCTATAGGCATCCTGAAGCGCGCCCCGTGCCGCGGCGCGGAGTGGCGTGCCGCCGCGCCTCATGGCAGATCGCGGATCGCCAGGTTGCGGAAGCGGGCGACGGTGTCGTTCCTGCCGCTCGAGGCCACCATGCCGAAACGGTCTGCCTCTGGAACGCCGCGAAGCTGGACGCTGTCGACCATGCTGCCGTTGATGTAGAGGTGCATGCTTTCGGCACGCAACTCGGCAACCAGCCGGTTACCGACTGCGTTGCTGCTGCGAATGGCGGTGCTCTTGCCCTGGCTGAGCAAGCTGCGCCCGCCACCGAGTACCCGTTCTACCCGGTAGCTGCCCGCTGCCGGATCCACCAGAAAGGTCAGGTAATTGTTGCCGTCGGCGAAGCGCAGCACCAGGCCGGCTGCGCCGCCACTGACCTCGACATCGATGCCGATGCTGATGTCGTCGGCACGCGGCGCGGTATTATAGCTCCAGATGTCGCCAAGCCCGGCGATAGTCTCAATGCGATAAGCGTTGCCGGCATAGCCCACGCTCCAGCCGGTATTCGATACCGTTGCCCACTGGCCAGCTACCGAAAAATCGTCGAAGCGCAAAATTTCGCCGCGCTCAACTGCGCTGCCTCCGGTCGTGGCGCCGGTTGGCGCGGGCGCGGCGGTGGCGGTGGACGCGGCGGTGGCGGTGGACGCGGCCACAATTTCGGCGGGAGACGTGGCGGTGATCTGGGCCGCGATGGCGGTCGGCGGCGCTGTGGCGACGCCGGCAGCGGTGTTCTGGAGACCGATGAATGCGCCGATCGCGATCCCGACCAGGAGCAGACCAAGCAAGCCGGCGAAAATCCAGCGCAGCGAGGCTGGGCGGCGAGGCCGGGCGTTCAGAGCGGCTTCGGCTCGTTCCAGCAGGGTGGCGCTATCGCGGTAGAAGGGATTGATCTGCTGTAACCGGCGCAGCGTCGCGACAGCGCGGGCATGCTGTTCGGCATCCAGTTGCGCCCGGGCCTGCTCATACAGCTCGGCGGTACGGTCACGGCGTGGTTGCTCGGCCGGCTGCGGTTCCGCCGGGCGCCCGGCAGTCGCGCTGCCGCGGGCCGTTGCTGCCGGCAAGGTGCGAGTGTAGGCGCTGCGGCTGCTGAAATCGCTCAGCGTGCGATGCGCCTCATTGATGCGCTGGGCGCGGGCGGCTGCATAGGCCTGTTCTTCCACCGGTGCATTGGCGTAGCGATCAGGATGGTAGCGTGCGATCTCGCGACGGTAAGCTTTTTTTATTTCTGCCGACGAAGCATTGCGTGGGATGCCCAGCAGTTCGTAGAAATCAAGCTGTTCGAAATCGTACACAGCGCTCTCCCGTGTTTTTTGGCAAATCGCGTCATTATAGCACGGCGCCGGTCGCCGGTGGGCGCAGAGCAGCGCCCGGTGCCCCGAATTATGGCGGCTTTGTCGGGCAATGGCAAGTTGTCAATGGGTTGCCCGTTGACAACTTGCCATTGCCCGGCTACCATTAAGAACACTTTCCCTGCCTCGATATGAAAGCATTGCCGATGCCTGCCTACTGGTTACTGAAAACTGAACCGGATGCCTATAGCTACGAAGATCTCGACCTGGAAGGTGAAACCGTCTGGGATGGGGTGCGCAACAATGCGGCGCTCCAGCATCTGCGGGCGATGCAGCCCGGCGACCTGGCGCTCATTTATCATACCGGCAGAGAACGCTGCGCTGTCGGCCTCGCCGAGGTGACTGCGGCGGCCTACCCCGATCCGCAGGCCGCTGACCCAAAGATGGTAGTGGTCAACATTCGGGCTGTACGTTTGCTCGAACAGCCCATCACGCTGGCGGCCGTCAAAGCCGATCCCTTCTTCGCCGATTTTGCCCTTGTTCGCCAGAGCCGGCTCTCGGTTGTCCCCGTCAGTGCCGAACAGTGGGAAAAACTTATGTTACTGGCAGGGTAGCCGTTCTGCCGGCTCCTCTGCTCGTATGACAGGTTGCTATGGAAGCAGCAACAATTCTGGTGGTCGATGATGAACAGCCGATTGTGGAACTGGTGGCCAGTTACCTGAGCGCCGAGGGCTATCAGGTTGAACGAGCCTACGACGGCATCACGGCGCTGAACCTGGCGCGCGCTCAGCGCTTCGATCTGGTGGTGCTCGATGTGATGCTGCCCGGCCTCGACGGCATCGAGGTCTGCCGGCGCCTCAATCAGGAGACGGGTGCTTATGTGCTGATGCTGACTGCCCGCACCGATGAAGTCGACAAGCTGATCGGGCTGTCGGTCGGTGCCGATGATTATCTGACCAAGCCGTTCAGCCCGCGCGAACTGGTAGCACGCATCAAAGCAATTTTGCGTCGGCGCCAGAAGGAGCCCGGCCAGCCGCCCGACCGCCCGCCCCTGCAGTACGGCGAACTGTTGATCGACCCCGAGCGCCGCGAAGTGATTGCCGGCAATCAGCAGATCGAGTTGACCCCGCGTGAATTCGATTTGCTCTACGTTCTGGCGCGCCAGCCCGGCCGGGTGTTCACCCGCGATGAGTTGCTCCAGAAGATCTGGGGCCGTGATTTCACCGGGATCGACCGGGTGGTCGATGTGCATATCGGCACACTGCGCCGCAAACTCGATGAAGGGATCAGCCATCTTTCTTGCATCCAGACGATCCGCGGTGTCGGCTATAAATTTGTGGGTGGCAACCGATGAGATGGTACCGGCAGTTGCGCTGGAAGCTGTTCGTGTCACACCTGGCTATGGTCGTGATTGCCGACCTGGTGCTGATTGTGACGGCCTTTGCCCTGCTCAATTTCGGCTTGATCCGCGACGCGCCGCTGAGCTTGAGCACTACTGCGGCGGAAACCGGCGAGTTGCCTGTCGGTGCCGATAGCGATCTGTCGCCGGCCGGCCTGTTTCGCAATGTGTTCCAGCAGGCCTTGCTGATCTCCGGCTTTGCTACGTTTGTCACCGCAGTGCTGGCCAGCCTGTTTGTGGCCCGCCGAATTGTCGACCCGGTGCAGGCTATCTCCACCACCAGCCGGCGCCTGGCGCAGGGATTTTATCGCGAACGTACCACGATCAACTCCGATGATGAACTGGCCGACCTGAGCGGTAGCGTCAATCAGCTTGCCGCGGCGCTCGAACAGTCCGAGCAGCGCCGCATGACTTTGCTTGCCGACGTAACCCACGAGTTGCGTACGCCGCTCGCGACCATCGAGGGCTACGTCGAAGGTATGCTCGACGGCGTGGTGCCGGCCAATCAGCAGAACCTCAGCCTGATCCATCGCGAGGCGGCGCGTTTGCAACGGCTGATCGAAGACCTTGAGTTGCTGTCGCGGGTTGAGGCCGGCAGCATCTCCGTCAAATCACAGCATCTCGATCTGGTTGCAGTGTTGAAGAGTCTGCTGTATCAATTTCAGCCCCAGTTCGAAATGGACGGCAGCCGCCTGGAATTGTGCCTGCCTGCCGATTTGCCCGCAGTCTGGGCCGATCCCGACCGCCTGAACCAGGTGCTGGTGAATTTGCTGGCGAATGCCTATCGCTACACGCCGGCCGGTGGGTGGGTGCGTATCGAGGTGCATTGCGACGACGAAATGGTGTGCATTGCGGTGATTGACAATGGCATCGGCATTGATCCGGCGCACCTGCCGCATCTCTTCGAGCGGTTTTACCGCGTCGACAAATCGCGGGCGCGCAAGAGCGGCGGCAGCGGCATCGGTCTGACGATCAGCCGGCACCTGGTATTTGCCATGGGCGGCGAGATCTGGGCCGAGAGCGCCGGCATCGGCCATGGTGCGACGTTTCACGTGACGCTGCCGCTGGCACCGGCGCTCGAAGCCGAAGCAAGCATCGGCGCAGAGGTTGCGCTATGAGCCTGTTTGCCGCGATTATGGTGCTGTTGCTGCTCTTCTGGCTGCTGGTGATGGCACTGGCATTCTGGTTTTTTAACCACCTGTTTCCGCCTTTGCTGCGGAGCCCCGACGACCGGGCCGAAACGCCGCTTGGCCCGGCGCCGCCCCGCGCCAGTGGTGCTGCGCCGCCGCTACCGGCGGATCGTTCGGCCCGCCCGCTGCCCCGCTCGGCACCGGTGCCTGATTGGGCCGGTCGTTACTGGCAGGCCAGCCGACGGATCATTGCGCCGCTGTTGCTGATCTGGGTGATCAGTTTCACCTTGCCGGCCCTGCTGTCACCCTGGCTCAACCAGTTCCGGGTTGCCGGCTTTCCCCTCGATTATTACATGGGCGCGCAGGGATCGCTGATCATCTTCATCGGTCTGATTGCAATCTATGCCTGGCGTATGGCGCGCCTCGACCGGCGCTATGGCCTGGAACCGCCGCCACCCGACCTGGCGGTACTGCGCTACCGTCACCAGATGCTGTTTCTCTGCGCCACCTTCGGTTTCGGCTTTATCGCCTTTGCGTTGCTGCTTGGCCTGCTCGAAGCACGCTTTGCCATTCCGCCGAATGTAATCGCCTGGATCTTTCTCGGGGTGACGATCGCTATTTATGCGGTCATCGGCCTGCGTACTCACAGCAATACGCTCGATGACTATTACGTCGCCGGGCGGCGCGTCCCCGGTATCCTGAATGGCCTGGCTACCGGCTCGGATTGGATGAGCGCTGCGTCGTTTATCAGTATGGCCGGCGCGCTCTGGCTGCTCGGCTATGAAGGGCTGGCCTACATTCTCGGCTGGACCGGTGGCTTTGTGCTGCTGGCCATGGTACTGGCACCCTACCTGCGCAAATTTGGTCAGTACACCGTCCCCGATTTCATCGCCGCACGCTACCAGGGGTCGCAGGCGCGCACCGTGGCCGCCATCGTCAGCATCATCATCGGGTTTACGTATCTGACCGCCCAGGTCACCGGGGTCGGCATCATCATGAGCCGTTTCCTGGGCGTCAATTATATGCTCGGTGTCATTGTCGGCCTGGCCGCGGTACTGCTCTGCTCCTACCTGGGCGGTATGAAGGCCATTACCTGGACGCAGGTGGCGCAAGGGTTGATCCTGGTGCTGGCGTACCTGTTGCCGGTGACCTGGATTTCCCTGCAACTGACCAGCAATCCGCTGCCGCAACTGGCCTATGGTACCGCGCTCGAACACATCGAGCAACTCGAAGCTGCTCAGAATATCAGCCGGCGCTACGCCGAGCCTTTTAACGATTGGAGCAACTGGAACTTTCTGGCCCTGGTGCTCTGCCTGATGTTCGGCACCGCCGGCATGCCGCATATCCTCATTCGGTTTTATACCGTGCCGACGGTACGCGAAGCGCGCAGTAGCGTGGGTTGGGCGCTGGTCTGGATTTGCCTGCTGTATTTTACGGCGCCGGCCTATGCGGCTTTTTCGCGCTGGGAAATTCTGGAAAATGTTGTCGGGCGCCCGGTGGCCGAATTGCCCAACTGGGCGGCGAACTGGGCGCAGACCGGCCTGCTGAGCATCGAAGACGCCAACGGCGATGGCATGTTGCAATTCAGTGAGTTGCGCATCGACCAGGATCTCGTAGTGCTGGCGACGCCGGAGATTGCCGGTTTGCCTTCGACGGTGGTAGCACTGGTGGCGGCGGGCGGCCTGGCGGCGGCCCTGTCGACGGCCGATGGCCTGCTGCTGATGATGGCCTCGGCGGTGGCCCATGACATCTATTACCGCAACCTCAATCCGCGGGCTTCGCCCCGCGAACAGCTCTGGTTGGGCCGCCTGATGATGCTGGTGATTGCGGTACTGGCGGCATTGACGGCAATCCAGCGCCTCGGCATCATTGTGCAACTGGTGGCCTGGGCTTTCTCGCTGGCGGCGGCGACGCTCTTCCCGGCGCTGGTGCTGGGCATCTTCTGGAAGCATGCCAATAGTCGTGGCGCCGTTGCCGGCATGCTCAGCGGTTTGGCAGTTACGGCAATCTACATGATCACCAACTACATTAACCCTGATCTGAACATCCTTGGCATCAGCCACAGTGCCGCCGGTATCTTTGGGCTGCCGGTCAACATCCTGGTGACATGGCTGGTTAGCCGGCGCGGCCCGCCGCCGCCGGCCCATGTCCAGGCCATGGTCGAGAACCTGCGCTATCCCTGATAGCTGTGTTTGTTCTGGCGGCGAAGCTGCCGGAACAAACACAATATACGGTTTATGCCCGGCAACTCGCATAAAGCTGAATGTTCAGCTTTATGCGAGTTTTGGGATCACCTCGTCGGCCAGCCGCTCGACGATGCCGCCCGGCGCGGGTAGCCGCAGGTTCAGAATGATGTGGCTCGCGCCGACGTCGATGAATCGCTTGCAGCGTTCCACCAGATCCGGTAGCTCGTCGGGCGTGACTCGTGGCTGTACCGAGATCCGCAGGCTGTCCGGGTCGCGCCCAACCTCCTGACAATGGCCGTAGAGCACATGCAGCTTATGCTTGAACTCCTCCAGGTCGGCGCCGGGGTAGTTCCAGATCGAGGCGTACTGCGCGACAATCCGCAGGGTTTTGCGTTCGCCGCGCCCGCCGATCACGAAGGGCGGGTGTGGGCGCTGCACCGGGCGCGGCTCGCAGCGAGCCTGCTGGAACCGGTAGTAGATGCCGTCGAAATCAGTGTACTGCTGCGTGAAGAGCTGCTTGAGCACCGTGCAGGCCTCGGCAAACTGGTCGAGCCGTTTGCCGGGTGGCAGCAACTCGATGCCGTAGGAGTTGTGTTCCAGTTCGTTCCAGCCCGCGCCCAGCCCCAGATCGAGCCGGCCGAGAGAGATGACATCGAGGGTGGCGGCGATTTTGGCCTGCACGATCGGGTGGCGGTAGGTATTGCAGTTGGTCATCAGGCCCAGGCGAATGCGCGAGGTCTGCGTTGCCAGCGCAGTCAGCAGCGTCCAGCCGTCCAGGCACGGGCCATCGGGATCGCCGACAATCGGAATGAAGTGGTCGTAGAGCCAGGCATGTTCAAAGACCGGCAATGCATCGGCGGCCCGCCAGATTTCCAGAATATCGTCGTACGTCGTATGTTCCTGGATGGTTTTGATGCCAAAGCTACGGTGGGTCATAAGCTTTTCCTTTTTTCGCCTCCGGCAAGGTAAAAACCCTTGCAAAATCAAACCAGAAGGGTCTTTTCCTGCTTTCGCTAATCACCGCTCTCGGCGGCCTGGCCATCCATCGAGGCCAGCCGGCGGCTGTTGCGGTCGTACTTGCCGGCCAGTTCGTTGGGGAAGGTGCCGTCGACCGGGCGTACACCGGTCAGCAGGGCGGCGCGGTCGAGCATATGGGCCGCGACCGGCGCTGTGATCAGGAAGAAGGCAATCAACGCGATCATGCGGGCGATGATGCCGAAGCCGGCAAAGTGAAAAGCCACTCCCAGCAGCACGCAGATGACGCCCAGCGTTCCGGCTTTGCCGCCGGCGTGCAGGCGCGTGTAGATGTCGGGCATGCGCATCATGCCGATGCTGGCAGTGGCCAGGAAAAAGACGCCAATCGCGGTTACCAGCATCGTCAGAATTTCTTGAATGCTCATCAGGTGCGCCCCTCCTCGATGTAGCGGGCCAGTGCCACGGTGCCCAGAAAGCCGAGCACCGAAATCACAATAATCGCGTCGGCCAGCAGCGGCTGGTCGAAGACGATCACATAAATCGCGATAATGCCGACAATATGGTTCACTATCAGGTCGAGGGCCGCGCCGCGGTCGGGGATCGTCGGCCCCTGCACCAGCCGCAACGCCACCGTCGCCATCGACAGCGCAATCACCATCATCAGGCCAATCATAATCATGTCAAACAGCGCCATTTGTTTCTCCATTTTCGGCGGCAATTTATGCCGAGGGGCTATTGTTTTGCTTTAAGGCGCCAGTTCCAGCACCCGGCGCTCGAAGTCTTCTTTGATTGCCCGGCGCAGATTGTCGGCATTGCCGACATCAAGCGTGTGAATGTACAGCGTCTTGCGATCACTCGAGATGTCGAGCGACACCGTGCCCGGCGTCAGCGTGATGATATTTGCCAGGATGGTCATACCACGCTCGCTCTGTACATCCAGCGGGATGCCGATAATGCCCGGTTTGATCGGCATATGCGGCGAGAGCACGACCCGTGCCACGTCGATATTCGATTTGATGATGCTCCAGATGCTGAAAACTCCGAAGCGCAGCCAGTTCCAGGTCAGTTGCACCAGGCCGACACCCTCGCGGCTGGCAAACACTTCCCGCGACTGAAATCGCTCATCGAACAGGCTGCGCCGGCTAAAATAGACCACCATCAGGCTCAGCAGCAGGCCGACGAGGAAGTCGGCAATCGTGAACGAGCCTTGCATCGCCATCCAGACGATTGAGAGGATCAAGATAAAAACGATCATTGGTCAACACTCCCTGCCGCGCTCAGCAATTGCTCACAGCCCGTTGCGCCGCATACATCGACGATGTAGCTGCCGGGATCAAAAGCCTGTCCGGCGGCCATCGTGCCGTACTCCATCACGGCGTCGGCGCCGATACCCATAACCACGCTGGCCAGCACCAGGATCAGGCCCGGCAACATCAGGCCCGGCGAGACTCGCGGCAAGGTGCTGATGTCGTGATAGGCTTTTTTCCAGAACACTTCGTTCCAGATCTTCAACATCGAGAAGAAGGTCAGCACGCCGGTGCCTGCCGCCACACCAGTGATGATCCAGCGGGTCTGATCAACGCCGGCCTGGAGCAGGCCGAGCTTGCCGAAGAAACCGCTCAGCGGCGGGATGCCGGCCAGCGAGAGAATGCCCAGGAACCAGAGGATCGCCAGCAGCGGCTCACGTTTTGCCAGGCCACCCATTTTCTTCAATTCGGCTGTGCCATAAATTTGCTCGGCGGCGCCGCCGATGTAAAACAGCGCCGATTTGACGATCATCACGTGGATCAGGAAAATCATGCCCGCAGCCATCCCGCCCACACTGGCCAGGCCCAACCCCATCACGGCATAGCCAATCTGGCTGATGATGTGGAAGGATAGAATGCGCCGAATGTCGGTCTGGGCAACGGCGCCGAACACGCCGATGACCATCGTCAACCCGGCAATCAGCAAAATGAAGGGCGCCAGGTGCTGCAACTCATTCTGGAAGAACAGGCCGAATATGCGGTACAACGAATAAATGCCGACTTTGGTCATCAGGCCGCTGAAAATAGCCGTCACTGCGACCGGCGGCGTATGGTAACTGGCCGGCAGCCAGTAAAAGAGCGGAAAGATTGCAGCTTTGCTGCCGAAAGAAAACAGGAACAGTGCCGCAATCGCCGTCACCAGGCCCGGTTGTTGGATCGTCAGCAGGCGCTCACTCAGGTGGGCCATGTTCAGCGTCCCGGCCACGCCGTAGATCAGGCCACAGCCAATCAGGAAACTGGTACTGCCAATCAGATTTAAAAAGACATACTTCATGCCGCCTTCGAGCTGTGCCCGATTGCCGCCCATCGTCAGCAGGCCGAAAGACGCCAGCAGCAGCACCTCGAACCAGACATAGAGGTTGAACAGGTCGCCAGTCAGAAAGGCACCGCTGACCCCCAGGACCAGCAGGAGCAGCAGTGGGTAGAAAAAGTACTGCTCGAACTGCTTTTCCAGTGAGGCATAACTATAGATCAACGTCGTCAGCAGCAGCAGTGCTGACACAAACAGCATCATCGCGCTGAAGCCGTCGGCGACCAGTGAGATGCCGAAGGGTGCCGGCCAGCCGGCGCCCTGCGCAACCTGGCGACCCTGCGCGCCGACCTCGAGGATCAGCCAGCCGCCGTAGATCACGTTGAAGGCGACCGTCAGCATCACAATGCTGCGGGCGAGCATGCGCCGGCGACCGAACATCACCGCCAGGGCTGCGCCCAGCATCGGTATGATCAACGGCAGAAAAAGATGGTTTGCCATCTCAGAGTTTCTCCGTCGTATTGAGCTCGTCCGGGTCGTCGCTACCGACCGCCTGGGCTGTGCGGTAGGCCAGCGCCAGCATAAAAGCGGTGATGCCGAAGCTGATCACGATGGCCGTCAGCACCAGCGCCTGCGGTAGCGGATCCGACCAGACCGCCGGCGGCGCTTGCTCGCCCGGCGCAATGAAGGCCGGATTGCCGCGTACAAAACCGTCACCCATAATGAAAATGCCCAGGTTGACGGCATGGGCAATCAGAACCAGCCCCAGGATGATCCGTACCAGGCTGCGGTATTGCATCAGGTACACCCCGCCGCCGAACAGTACCCCGACAACAATTGACATAACTAAAACCATGCTTATGCCTCCGGTGCAACTTCAGCATCATTCGGGCCGCGCTCGCCGGGACTGCGCTGGATCGGGTAGAGCAGCGGCTCTTCGGCCAGCATAAAGGCCAGCTGGGCGGTCACCCCGATCACCGTTATAAACACGCCGAAATCGAAAAGCAAGGGTGTGCCGAGCTTGCCCAGACCCGGCACCGGGTATTCCATCCAGAACGCCTGCATAAAGGGCAGGTCGAGCAGTAGCGCCGGCAGCCCCGAAACCGCAGCGACGACCACACCGAGGCCGGCCATCATCAGGAAGTTGGTCGGTATCACCCGCCGGGCGAAACCGGGCCCGAAGGCGACGATCTGCAAAATGACAGCCGAGGCACCGACCAGCCCGCCGATAAAGCCGCCGCCGGGCAGGTTATGACCACGCACCAGCATAAACAGCGATAGTAACAACAGGAGTGGCAACATAATGCGGGCGACCGTCCGCAAAATTACTGAATCGTACATAGTTCCCTCTTATTTCTTGCGTTCGCTATTTCCCATCGGCGCAGCTTCAGGTGATGCTTTTTCAGAACCATTAGCCGGCCGGTCGGGCAGTTGCTCGTGGCCGTTCGGCGCTGTGAAATCCGTGCGTTCGGTATCGTCGACGGCGACTGCCGGCTGCCGGTGGCGCATACGCAACATCGCGTAGATGCCCAGTACCGCGATGAAAAGCACGGTGATTTCGCCCAGGGTATCTAAGCTGCGGAAATCGACCAGAATGACGTTGACGACATTTTCGCCGCGACCACCCGGTACGCTCTCGGCCATAAAATAGGGCGAAATCCGCGGAAACTGCGTATCCAGCGCCGAACTCAGCACCAGGCCGGTCATCAGCAGGCCGGCCAGCCCGGCAATGACGCCGTTGCGCAGGTTCCGGCTACCGGTCGAACGTTTTTCGAAGCGCGCCGGCAACACCGCAAACACAAACACCAGGAATACCGTCGAGAGCACCTCAATCAGCAACTGCGTGAGCGCCAGGTCAGGCGCACTGAAGAGCACGAAGACGGTCGCAACCATTGCACCGATCATGCTGGCTGCGATAATCGCGCCGAGCCGTGAGCGGGCGCGAATGGTAGCCAGTACACCGACGATAATCAGTGCCGCGATCAGCCATTCGTAAATGAAAACGCCCTGAATCGCGGGCAGACTCAGGCTGCCGAGGCCAAACCAGAGGTAGGGCACGCCGACAATCACCAGCATCGCCAGGAAAGCCAGCCGGATGTACTGGCGCAGATTGCCGTGCTGCACAAAACTGGTAAAGCTGGTCGTACCCTTGAGCAGGCCGTCGACACCGGCATCATAGATGGAGTCGGCCGAGAAACGCTCGGGAATGCCGGGTGCCTTGAGCAAGCCGCGTTCGAAAAAGGTCATCGCGAAGCCGCCGCCGATGGCCAGGCCGCTGAGCAACACCGCCAGGTTGAAGCCGCGAAACAGGTAAAGTTCGGTCTTGACGCTTTCGCCGGCGACTGCATTGGCGGCGGGCGCCAGGAAGCTACTCACCGCCGGCAGCAGGCCCAGGCTGAGCATAAGCGAGAGCCCACCCAGCACCCCTGGCCCGACCAGCATGCCGAGCGGCGCTTCGTGGGCATGGCTATCGACGCCCGCGCCGCGTTCGCCGAGGAACACCGAGCGGATCATGCGCCAGGAGTAGGCCACGCCGAAGGCTGCCGCGACCACAATCGCTGCCAGCAGCGTGTAGAGTACCGGCGCTGCCAGATCGCTAGCGATGGCCGCTTTGAGCATAAATTCCTTGGCCACGAAACCGAAAAGGATGGGGATACCGGCCATCGAGAGCGCGGCCAGGATGGCAATAACCATCGAGGCCGGCATAATCTTCGAGAGGCCACCGAGCTGGCTCAAGTCACGCGTACCGGCTGCATGGTCGACGGCGCCGGCAATCAAAAACAGGCAACCCTTATAGAGCGCGTGGGCCAGAATACCGGCCACCAGCGCCACCGAGGCTTCGGGAGTACTCAGGCCGGCCAGCATTGTCAACGTCCCCAGCCAGCTAATGGTACTGTAGGCCAGCAGCGCCTTGATGTCCATCTTGCGCAGCGCCGTCATCGCGGCGAAGAGCATCGTGAAGCCGCCCACCGCCACCAGCGTATACGTCCACAGTGCGGTACCGCCCAGTGCCGGGTTCAACCTGGCCAGCAGGTAAATACCGGCCTTGACCATCGTCGCCGAGTGCAGGAAGGCACTGGCCGGTGTCGGCGCCTGCATTGCATTGGGCAACCAGAAATGGAAGGGAAACTGGGCTGACTTGGTAAAACAGCCCAGGAAGATCAGGATCATTGCTGCCGGATAGAGCGGGTGCTCGCGCAGATTATCCGCCGCCAGAATATCGGCAAACTCATAGGAGCCGGCCATGCTCCCGAGGATAAGCAAACCGACCAGCAGCGCCAGGCCGCCGGCCACCGTGACCAGCAAACCCATTTGTGCGCCGCGCCGTGCCGTCGGATAATCATGCTTGAAGCCGACCAGCAGGTAGGATGTGACCGAGGTCAGTTCCCAGAACACAAACATCGTCAGCACATTGCCGGAGAGCACCAGGCCGAGCATAGAGCCCATAAACAGCAGCAAGTAAAAAATGAAGCGCCCCTGGCCGCTGTCGTTGGCCAGGTAATAGCCGGCATAGAGCACAATCAATGCCCCGATACCGCTGACCAGCATAGCAAACAGCAGGCTCAAGCCGTCGAGCGCAAAGGAGAATTGCAGGCCCATACTCGGCACCCAGGGCACTGTCATCGCCGGCACGGCCCCGGCCATCACTGCCGGCGCCTGACCGGCGTAAAAGGCAAACAGCGCCAGCGGAATCAGGGCCAGGAGCCAGCCATTTACGCCGCGTGGCTGGTAACGCGCAAGCAAAGCAACCGGTGCGGCAATCAGTGCCAGGAGTACTGTCAATGCAAGCATACTTTTTCCTTTATCCTGGTGTGCGCTGGCGTATTTCGGCACAACTCTGTATCATGTTCAGATACGTTCATCTTCATCAGGAGCACAGCGAATGATTTTGAAAAGCTTTCCTGGTTGCGGATTTGCCCGGTTACGGGCCTTCATTATGCTGCTGATTGTGCTGGTTATCGCCGGCTTTCTGACCGGCTGTGGCGAGCCCTTGCCGCCGGAACGATCTTTGACGGTCGTCGCGACCGAAATGCGCTTTGAACCCGACGAACTGCGGGCGCGTGTCGGCGAACTGGTTTTCATTCGGATGGACAATGAGGGCACCGAAGCGCACAACCTCATTCTGGAATTGCCGCATGCAGACCGGCAAATTTCAGCGAACCCCGGTACATCGAGTGTACTGAGTTTTCGGGCGACGGAGCCGGGTGAGTATCGTTTTTATTGTAGCATTCCTGGTCATGAAGCCCAGACAGGGATCTTGATCGTCGAGCCGTAGCCGGGCTCAGGCATTCACGCTTGACTCATGCTGGTTTGCGCGGTACGAACGAATCGTCAAAACGATCAGGGTAATCGTCGTCAACGGCAAGGCAAACCAGATCATCGCACTCTCAAACATCGGCAGAGCGGCATTGCCGGTCGCCGATAGGATCAGGAAGGTCGTGTAGGCAAGATAATAACCCAGAAACAGCCAGCCTTCCCAGCGATCAATCGAGTAGTTGGTAAAGAAAATCGGCAGGCAAGCCATGGCAACCACAATCATCACCGGGATATCGAAGAGCAACGCTTCACCGGCCACCTGCACACCGCGTGGTGCCACCAGCGCCGTCAACCCGAGCACCGAGAGAATATTGAACAGATTGCTGCCGATCGCATTGCCGACGGCAATATCGCGTTCGCCGCGCATCGCGGCCACCAGCGTTGCCGCCACTTCCGGCAGTGAGGTGCCGATCGCGACAATCGTCAGGCCGATAATCAAGTCGCTGATGCCGAAATACTCGGCAATTGCCGTTGCACCATTGACCATCCAGCGCGAGCCGAGGATCAGCAACCCCAGACCTGCGACAATGAGGCCCAGCATCTTCAGCGCGGGAAGCAGGCCACGAGGCACCTCGGCCGGATTGCCGACTTCTTCGGCGGGATTATCATCGCGTTTGCTGATCCAGCCGGCGAAGATCAAGTATCCTGCCAGGCCGATAACCAACACCAGCCCATCCAGCCGACTGATGGCGCCATCGAGCGCCAGGAGGTACATCAGCAGCGAAACACCGATCATAATCGGCACATCGAGCCGTACCAGCTGACGTGAGACAACAATCGGGGTGATGGCGGCGGCGATACCAAGGATAAGCAAAATATTGGCAATATTGCTGCCAACCACATTGCCGATCGCAATATTGGCACCGGCCTGGCTCGCGAGGGCCGATTGCATACTGATGGCCAGTTCCGGTGCGCTGGTGCCGAAGGAAACCACCGTCAGCCCGACAAGCAGGGGGGTGATGCCGGCGGCCAGCGCCAGATTTGATGCACCACGTACCAGCAATTCTGCCCCGAGAATCAGCAAAACCAGGCCCAGCCCCATAAGCACCATCGTCAGCCAGGTCACAGCATATCTCTCCGCAACTGAAACCGGAACGCCATAAAAAAGCGAGACCACCACGGCAAGGGAAGTCGTGGTGGTCTCGCCAGAAGTGCATGCACACCTTTGACCGGCCGAGAGCAACTGCTCTGTCATGACGACCGGCCAGCTCGTAAACCGAGAGGCTACTCCCCAACCTTTGAGCAGTATAACCAGCCGCACAGCTTCTGTCAATAGTTTAGTTATTCCCTCAACCATTGAGGCTTTCTTTAAGTATTGCTCGGGGGTTCGGGCCGCTTGCGGCCCGAACCCCCGAGCAATACTTGATACGAGTTACGCAGTCGGCGGCGTTTTTCGCCACTGGCAGGGTGGCAGCGATGGGCACCGTACATGCGCTCGCCTATGCCGCGCACAGGTAAGTGCCGGTGACTGCTTTGTCACCGGCGCCAATGGTTCTTGTACGTCGTTGGGCAAAAACCGGACTGCGTTGTCCTCACGCTGATCGGGGTCTTTCCAAGCAATAGCTTATGCATTGCTTCTGGTGTTATTGTACCTCCGGCGCTCGGCGATGTCGTACATCAAAAGCGGGAGGCTTGCGTGAAGTTTCAGGAGGCGGAGGAAGGACTACTTTCGCGGCCGACTGCCGGCACATTGCCCCGCAATTCGATGCGGCTGGTATCCTGGTGTACCCGGGCTTGCCAGGAAATCCAGATAAAGCTGCGATCTTTGCCGACCAGCCGGCAAGCAAACTGCACCTGTGTACCGCCGCTGTGCAAATGGTGGATCGCACTGATAACGGTTTCCAGGTCGTCGGGGTGAACTCGTGCAATGAAGGGAGTTGCCAGCAGTTCCTGTTCCGGCCATCCCAGCAGGCGCTCCCAGCAGGCGCTGGCGGCGGTAATACTCCCGGTAACGTCGATACTGGCCTGTAGCATCTTTGCGTTCTCCCGCGCACACTGTCTGTTGAATATCCATCATATCCTGCGTGCAGGGACAGGTACCAGCATGTTTTGCGGGAAGTTTGTGGGGAGTTCGGGGGCGCAACGTATGTCTTGATCACGCGATTGGCGCAATCGGCCGGCCCGTCGCGCTAATCCCCCCGGTTTTCACTCATGCGGTACCCCAGGCCGCGCACGGTTTCGATCAATTCGGCGTCGCCGATTTTGTTGCGCAAGGAGCGCACCAGTGGCCGGATCAGCTCGCGTGCCTCGCTGCTGTCCTGGCTGTCGAGATTATGGCTGATCCGCAGCAGATCGCAAGACGAGACGACATTGCCGGCCTGACTGGCCAGTGCCGACAGCAGGGCGAATTCGCGCACCGACAGCGCCAGGTTCTGATCGCCGTACCAGGCCATGTGACGGCGATGATCGATGCGCAATTCGCCGACACTCAGCAGGCCGGCCTCGTGCACAGCATGCGTTTGATGCTCGGCACGGTGTTCGAGTTGCTCGTGGCGCAGCAATTTGCCGGTCACCACGGCCAGCAAATCTTCCGGCTCAATTGGTTTCGTCAGGTAATCATCGACGCCGAGCGATTTGCCGTAGCGAATATCGCTGTCCAGCGCTCGGGCCGTCAGAAATACAAAGGGGATACTGGTCCACTCAGGGTGCCGGCGCACGGTTTCCAGCAACTGGTAGCCATTCATCTGGGGCATGGCCACGTCGGCGATGATCAACTTGATGCCGGGATCTTGCTCCAGCATGTGCAAGGCCGCCTGAGCATTGTCGCAGGCCAGCGTTCGGTAGCCGACGGCATCCAGTATTAACTGGAGGGCGCGCAGATGGTCTTCCTGATCATCAACAACCAGGATCCGATGGGTGCTATTCATGTTCTCACCTCAATAAGTGGGAGATATGGGAGATAGACGGCAAAACAACTTCCTTCGCCGCAGCCCGATTCAACTTCGAGATAGCCGGCATGGCGTTTGACCAGTTCTGCGGCAATTGAGAGCCCTAGCCCGGTACCGGGGATGTTGCTTTCGGTATGCGCCCGATAGAAGCGATCAAAAATATAGGGCAGATCCTGCTCGCTGATCCCCATGCCGGTATCACAGATGCGTAGCACGACCCAGCCGGTACGTGGCAGGCGCAACACACCGGGCCAGGGCTCTGCCGCGTCAAGCGGTGGGCGCTGACCGGGCGGCAAGACGTCGCAAAAACCGGTGATCGTTCCACCGCCGGGCGTATATTTGATTGCGTTGCTAAGCAAATTACGGATGACCTGGCGCAACTGTCCGGCATGACCCAACACCGGAGCAACGATTTCGCTGTGCATCTTCAGCGCCAGGGAGCGCCGGAGCGCCAGCGGTTGCTGCTGAGCGATTTCTTCAGCCAGCAAGGGCGCCAGATCCAGCACCTGCTGATCGGGCGTGCTGCTGTTGCTGTCGATCCGCGATATTTCCAGCACATTGCTGATCAAGTCGCTCAAGACCCGGGCGTGACTACGAATATTGCAAATAATCTCCAGGCGCTGCTCGTCGTCGAGGCGTGGGTAGAGCATTTCCAGGCTCCCCGCCAACATGGTAATCAATCCCATCGGTGAGCGTAACTCGTGGGAGACATTCGAGACAAACTGATCCTTCAGGCGCATGGCGGCTTTGTTGGCGGTAATATCGCGCTGAAGACTGACCAGGCCCATCAATTCCTGCGCCACATCAGGGACAAACAGCGGCGCGACCGTCATTTCGGCATCGTAGCGGGTGCCGTCGGCGCGGCGCAACACCAGTTCGCTGCTCCAGGACTTGCCGGCATGCACAGCCGTCTGAATGGTCGCAAGCGCCTCGCCGTGATCGGTGTGCTGCCAGAGCCAGCGATAGTGCATATCCGGCGCCTCTTCCAGCGAGAAACCGGTGAGCGCGACGGCGGCCGGGTTCAAATAGTGGATCACGCCGTCCATGTCGGCCACAATCACAGCTTCGCCCATGGCGTCGAGGATGGCGCGGGTGCGATCGCGCTCATACTTGAGTTCGCGGGTACGTTCGGCAACGAGGTCTTCCAGTCGCTGGCGCTGAGCATCTTCGCTCTGCCGGCGCTCGGTAATGTCGCGGGCAATCCCCTCTACGGCCACCAGGTTGCCTTTGTCATCGAAGACGGGCACATTGCGCTGTTCTACCCAGAGCAGGCCGCCATCTTTGCGCACCCAGCGCAGTTCGAGCGGTGTCTTCATCTGGAGGCTGCCGTCGCTCAGGCCTCTCAGCAATGCCCGATCATCGGGATGCACCAGTTTGAAGCCAAGCTGAGGGTCGGCATAATGATCTTCCGGCGTGTAGCCGGTCAGGGCCGTTACTGCTGGATTGACATAATCAAAGGCCGGTTCAGGTTGCAAGCGATAGCGATAGATGATGTCGGGCGCGTGTTCACTCAGGCGGCGATAGCGCGCTTCGCTATGGCGGAGCGCGGTTTCGGCGCGCTGACGTTGCAGCAGCGACCACATCCCGCTCATAAACAGCAGCAATTCGCGGGCATCGGTTTCATCGTAGGGCTCGATTTTGTTGCCGACCCCGCACACCGCCACGACTTTGTCATGGTCGATCAGCGGTACCGAAAGATGGCGCTGCACCGCAATATGCCCTTCCGGCAAGCCTTTGCGATGCGGCATATTCGGGTAATCGTTGTGGAACACCGGCTGGCGTCGGCGGGCCGAGTCCATCCAGATTCCGGCCTCTTCAATCGGATAGTGCTCCGGTTCAGGGGCATTGCACTCAGTACGCACTTTTTGCGACCAGGTGAAGAGTTGGAGATTGACCTGGTCGGCATTGACAAAATGCAGGTAGCCGATCTGGCTACCGGTGAGGCGAACGGCTTCTTCGAGGGCGAAGTCGACGATTTCGCGTTCGGTGGCGCCGTGCATTTCGCTCAGGCGCAGCAGCGCTTCCTGGCGTGCAATATCGAAACGGCGAGCGGCTTCAGCCCGGCGGCGCTGCTGTTCTTCTTCGAGCTTATCGAGTGCCAGCGCCAGCACATCGATCACGCGTTGCAGCAGAGCCACTTCCTGCTCATCAAAAAAGTCGGGTTCGCCGGCATAGAGGCTGAGCGCAGCGATCACGCGTTCGTGTGCCAGGAGCGGCAGCGATGCCGATGAGCCAAAGCTGTGGCGGGCGGCGGCAGCCTGCCAGGGGCGCATACGTGGATCGCCGGCAAAATCATTGCAAACCGCAATGCGCCCTTCAAGCAGCGCCAGGGTCGTAGGGCCGCGGTCCGGCGGTGTGGTGGTCAGCGAAATTTGCAGATGACTCAAATATTCCAGGTCGTCACCGGCGCTGGCCAGCACCTGTACCAGGCTGCTTTCGGCGTGCGGCGCGCCGATCCAGGCCAGTTGGAACGCCCCCTCGTCCACGATTGTGCGGCAGACTGCGTCGAACAACTCCTGCCGACTGCGGGCTTGCACCGCAACTTCGCCAATGCGGCTTAATACGGCGTAGAGGCGGTTGGTCGCGAGTGTTCGCTGCTGCTGGCGCACCTGGGCGGTAATATCGATCGAGGTGCCGATGACGCCGTTCAGTTGCCGGTCGCTGTTGTGCGAGGGTGCCATGCGAGTTTCCAGGATCCGGTTCGCAATGGTTTCGACGCAACTGGCATACTCACCGGCCAGCGCCCGGCGCAAAGCCGTCAGGATGTTCGGCAGTTGTGGGTATGTCTCGAAGACCGATTTGCCCACCAGTTCACCCGGTTTCAGGCCGAGCCCGGCCAGGCCGGGACCTTCCGAATGGGTGATTACGCCCTGGGCATCAGTGGCAAAAAACACAACCGGTAAATGCTCCTCGAAGACGCGTATCGGCATGGTGGCCGGCAACGATTCAGCCATGCTGCCCCTCCTCATCACGATGACTTGCGCCGTCGGCGCTGGTGCCGGTCGCCGCCGGATTTTCCACCTGCGAACGGCGAGGCCGGCCGCTACGTGGTGCAAACGCGAAGCATTTCCTGTACACAGGATAACAATGAAGAAAATCCGAATCAGAAAACAGGCGGCTACCGGCTGTAACGGTTTCGCTACAGCCGATCCATCGCCGGCAGGCTGATGCGAAAGGTGCTGCCGCGACCCGGTTCGCTCTCGACATCGATGCGCCCGCCGTGGGCTTCGACGAGGCGCTGCACGATAGCCAGGCCCAGGCCGCTGCCGCCGGTCTCGCGGGCGCGGGCGCGGTCGCTGCGGAAGAAACGGTCGAAGATCAGCGGCAGATCTGCGGGCGCGATGCCCGGCCCGGTGTCACTGATCTCCATCAGCACATTGCCGTTGCCGCCATCGTGGGCGCGTAGCGTCACGCTGCCGCCCTGCGGCGTGTAGCGGAGCGCGTTTTCGACCAGGTTGCCGAGTACCTGGGCCAGGCGCTGCGCATCGGCGCAGGCCGGCGGCAGGGTGCCGTTGGGCTCGACGCGCAGTTCGATGCCCTGCCGGCGGGCGCGTGGGCCGGCCGCCGCCGCTGCCCGCGTGATGGCCGCCTGCACATCGACCGGCTCGACGGTCAGGGCGAGTTTGCCGCTATCGGCCAGTGTCAGCAGCCGCAGGTCATCGACCAGCCGGCTGAGCAGGTCGACTTCGTGGCCGAGCGCGGCATAGCTCTGGGGGGTAGCCGGCTCGATGCCGTCTTCCAGGCTTTCGACCTGGAGGCGCAGCACGCTGATCGGCGTACGCAGTTCGTGGGCAATATCGGCGACCATCTGGCGGCGTAGTTGTTCCTGCTTGGCGAGCTCGGCGGCCATGGTGTTGAAGGCAGCGGCCAGTTCGGCCAGTTCGGCATCGGCGGGCGGGGTGAGCGGCTGGTGGCGTTCGCCGGCCGCCAGGCGGCGGGCAGCCTCGGTGAGCGAGCGCAGCGGGCGGGTCATATGCCGTGCGACCAGCAGCGCAATCAGCAGTGCGCCGCCGCCGGCTGTGAAAATACCGACCAGCACAATAAAGAAGACACTGCGGAAAAACCGGGTTTCTTCATCATCGAGATTGCTGGTCGGTTGCGGTACCAGCACATAGCCAACCAGACCCTGCGGCGTCTGGATCCGGGCCGCCTGCGGCCGCATACGCAGCGGAATGGTCGCGCCCAGATTCTGGCTGTTGCTATCGTAGACCACGCGCCAGTTCGGATCGGTAATCACCATGCGGCGCAGCAGCGGACCAAGCGCCGGGCCGCTACGCGGCAGCAGGCGCTCGTTGAGATGCTCCCAGCTACCGGTGCGCACATAGTAATTGCCGAGCGGCCCGGCCAGGTTCTGGCTGATCAGGCGGGCCTGGCGGATGGAAAAATCGTTGAAGGCGCGAGCGATCAGGCCGCTGGCCAGGATTGCCATCAACAGAACGGCAAAAATCGCCACCAGCGTATGCGTTACCGTGAGACGGCGGCGCAGTGATGTCTTCATAGCTCACGGAACTTGTAACCAACCCCGAAGACCGTCAGAATATACTGCGGGCAGGCCGGATTGGCTTCGATCTTGCGGCGCAAATTCTTGATATGGGCATCGATGGTTCGCTCATAGCCCTCGAAGGCATCGCCCTGGGCGGCGTCGAGCAATTGCGAGCGACTGAGCGGGCGCCCGCTGTTGCGCATCAGCGCGGCGAGCAGGGCAAACTCGGTGGGCGTGAGTTCGACCGGCTGATCATCGACCGTCAGGGTGTGTCGATCCAGATCGAGCGTGACGGCCTGGTTGCGCAGAATATTGCTGGGGCCGAGCGCGCCACTGCTACGGCGCAGTACGGCGCGGGCGCGGGCAACAACCTCACGGGCGCGGAAGGGCTTGGCGATATAATCGTCGGCGCCGAGTTCCAGGCCTATCAGCGTGTCCATCTCTTCGACACGAGCAGTTAACATAATGATGGGAACAGCAGAAGTACGGCGGATCTGGCGGCAGACCTCGAGACCATCGACTTCGGGCATCATCAAATCGAGAATAACCAGGTCGGGGCGTTCGCGCTGGAAGAGTTCGAGGGCGGCTTTGCCGTCATAGGCAGCGAGCGTCTCGAAGCCGGCCTGGCGAAAATAGCCGGCCAGCCCTTGCACAATCTCGCGAACATCATCGACAATCAAGACGCGCTGCGCCATCGGATTTCCCTCGCAGAAGCAAGTTCTGCGGATATTGTATGCGGCACGGGCTTCCCGCGCAATAGCTTTTTCGCTTGCAGCGGGGCCACCTCAAAGTCCGGCCAACGATGCCGCTGTCACCCCGACCGGAGCGGAGCGGAGTGGAGGGGTCTCGGACGCCGTACTGGCGCGTACTGCTCTGTTGCCATGCCGGGATTCCTCCACGCCGCTTGCTGCGCTCGCTCTGGTCGGAATGACAAGGGTGCATCGACTTTGACGTGGCACTAGCTTGCAACGGGGCTTGCTGAAGCTACAACCGACTTTTTCACCGTTGGTAGAGGTTGCTCGCGCCGCAACGGGCGTGTTTCGCCCCATTCGACTACGCTCAGGGCAGGCTGCCGGAGGCAAAGCCGGCCTGGACGCCGGGCAGGCAACAGAGGCGCCGGGCAGCATTGCTGCCCGGCGCCTTTTTGCCTGCCCTGAAAGCCTTATTTAGCCGGCGATGGGGCGATTGTCGTAGGCCGCAATGAAGATCACCGAGGGGCGCGGCAGGCCGACGCGATCGGGCCAGGTGCTCACAGGCTCCTCGAAGGTGCTGCCCTCGCCGGGGTGCTGAATGGCCAGGAAGAGCGTGCGATTATCGGGCGTGAACTCGGGGCCGCAGACCTCCGAGCCGGTCACGCTGGAGAAGAACTGCTGATTGTTGCCACGCTGGCTACCGGCGGTCGGCACAATAAAGGCACCGTCGTTGAATTTGATAGCCCTGGCTGCGCCGTCGGTAGCAACCCAGAGGTTGCCGGCATTGTCGAAGGTGCAGTTGTCGGGAGCCCCAAGCGGACTGACCTGACTTGGATCGAAACCGGCAAAGTATACCGAGTCATCGACAGCCGGATTACCGGCTAGAATGAACAACTCCCAGCTAAAAGTCGTTGCGGCGTGGTCGTTGTTCGTCTCGATCATCTCAATAATATGGCCGCTAGTATTGTTCGCCCGTGGGTTGGCCGCATCGACGTCTTCAGCGGTGCGTCTGGTGTTGTTGGTCAAAAGGACGTAGATATGCTTATTGACCGGGTTGCCCTCGACGTCTTCGGGGCGATCCATCTTGGTGGCGCCCAGCAGGTCGGCGGCGATGCGAGTCTTGACCAGCACATCGCCCTGCGAGGTAAAGCCATTGGCCGCAGTCAGTGGACCCTGGCCATAGACCAGCGGCAGCCACTCACCGCTGCCGTCGTCGTTGTACTTGGCAACGTAGAGAATGCCGTCGTCGAGCAGGCCCATGTTGGCGGCGCGGTCGTTGGGATTGTAGGTTCCGTTGCTGACGAACTTGTAGACGTACTCGAAGCGAGCGTCATCCCCCTGATAGGCAACAACCTGGCCGCTGGGGGCGATCATAATCGTGGCGGCCTCGTGGCGGAAGCGGCCCAGCGCGGTGCGCTTGATCGGGGTCATGGTTGGATCGTAGGGATCGAGTTCGACGATCCAGCCAAAGCGGAAGCCTTCATTCGGCACTTTGCCAATGTCGAAGCGGTCGTGGTAGAGTTCCCAGCCGCGCTCGGATTCGAGTACCGGCATGCCGTAGCGGTCGTGGACGGCATAGCGCGGATCGCTCTCGGGCAGACTGCTGAGGTTGGCAAAATACTGGTGGAAATTTTCTTCGGCAGTCAAAATAGTGCCCCAGGGTGTCTTGCCGCCGGCGCAGTTGTTCAGCGTGCCGAGCACTGTCGTGCTGTCGGCATCGGTCTGCATCCAGGGATGATCGGCAGCCGGGCCGCTCAGCACCATCGGGGTGGTGCCGGTAATCCGGCGGTTGTACTGGCTATTCTGGGCATATGTCCAGCGGCCGTCGGGGCCACGCACAACCTCGATCACCGAGAGGCCGTGGGCTTCGATACCGACATCGACCTGGGTGCGGGTCGGGCTGCCGAACTGGTAGTTCGGGAACATCAATTCTTCGTTGGTATACTCGTGGTTGACAGTCAGTAGACCGCGGTTCGAGCTGTCCGAGCCATAAGGCAGCGACTGATAACCAACGAAATCACAGTTGTAGCCGAACTGGCGGGCCTGGTCGTCCGCCGTCTGGTTCCAGACATTGTGCTGCGGCGCATCGGCGAACAGCGGCTCACCCCAGCGGATCAGCGTTACTACATAATAACCTTCCGGCACGACCACATCGTCGAACTCAGGATCGGTCGGCGTGATGGCAGTGAAATTCGAGGGCGACTGAGCCGGCTCCACTACCTGATTCTGGGCGGCAGCCAGACCAGGTTTCGCCACCATGGTCGTCATCGTCGCAGCGGCGCCGATTGCCGCCGTCTTGATCAGGCCACGGCGCTGGATGCGACGCTGCAGAATGTTCGGGAACTCATCGCCGGTACCGGCCGTCGAGCGAACGATATACTTATCCTTCTCGTCGAAACCACCCATGGAGACTCCTGTCCTTTCTAAAACCTGTTCGTGCTTTCCTGTACGCAGGCAAACCCTATCATCGAGAACAAAACACAGCAAGACGCCGTAGGTATTCCCACAGCGAACAATTCGGCGGGCCAGGCACCACCAGGCAAACCGGTGCTCCAGTTCATCCAACAACCTGGTTGCTTTGCAAACTTTTTGCTGTTGTCCGGCGTACGCACAGGATACTAAACCAGTTTCTTTAAGAACATTAACCGGTTTTATTAACGATAGGAGACAATTCCGTTAAGCGAAACTTGAGGGGTGGTTAAGATTTCGTAAAATGGGGCGAAGCTTTCAACGGAGCGTATGCAACTCGCGCAAGGCCGCGAGTTGCATACGCTCCCGATGTTCTAGGCGGCAGCGTTTTCGGCGGTTTCGGTTTCGACTTCCTGGCTGAGGTCGCGCAGGGTCGCGATGTCGCGGATACGCTCGGTAAAGAGGATACCGTCGAGGTGATCGACTTCGTGCTGAATCGCCCAGCCCAGCAAGCCGTCGGCCTTGCGCAGGCGGCGCTGCTTGCCGTTGGGTTCCTGGTATTCCATCGTCACCCAGCGGGCGCGCGGCACATCGCCATACCAGCCGGGCAGACTCAGGCAGCCTTCCTGACGGATCACTTCTTCATCGCTATACTTCACAATCCGCGGATTGATCAGCACATAGGGCTGGGGTTCACCGACTTCGACCAGGGTACCGTCTTCCTGTTCTTCAGCCTCGGGCGGGATCTCGATGATGCAGAGCCGGATGTTCAGGCCAACCTGTGGGGCCGCCAGGCCGACACCATTGGCCTCGCGCATCGTTTCAAACATATCGGCCACCAGCCGCTTGAGCCTGGTGTCGGGAAGCTTGAGCGGGCGGCACTTCGTTTTGAGAATCTTCTTATCGGCTTCGTCGTCAATTCGTAAAATTCGCTGGATGCTCATAACTGTTACTCATTCATTGCATAGGTATTGCTTTTAGTATATGCCATTGGCTGCGCTGATGCAAGCGGCCCAAAAGCGTTAAAAGCGTTGGGTGTGACGAAACGTTCGGCACAAAGCCCCCGGCGGGGACCGCTGCCGGGAAGCTGGTCGCGCTGCTGCCAGTGGCATCGGACGCGCAGCACCCGCAGCGGCCGCCCGCTGCTCGTCAGAAGAAGCTTCCGGGAAGCTGGCCGCGCTGCTGCCAGTCGCATCAGACGCGTAGCACCCGCAGCGGCCGCCCGCTGCTCGTCAGAAGAAGCTTCCCGGAAGCGGGATCTGGCGCACGGGCAGAGCTTTTCGTCACGCTCGGATGCCTTGCGATGCTTGACGAGAATTCGGATCTGTGCCATACTCCGATTATTCAATAAATGATTAAGTAGCATATCGGCCGGCCCGGTTCGATGTTGCCTGCCGCAGCGGGGCCGGGCCTGACCAGGCGCATGACTGCGTTCCTCTGCATAATACCAATTTGAATTGCGGATTCCGCATATTGACAACCGTTCTAGCCGATACGAACGCCACATCGCGGCTCGTCACTTGTCACTCGTCACTTGGTATAACCCGGTAGTATAACCCGGTAGTTCACGCATCTTCAGCATAGGAAAACCAGGAACACGGAGGCAAGGCTATGGAATATCGAATGCTGCGGTGCCGGCTGCCAGGCTGGCTGCTTCTCGTGTTTCTGGTTGCCTGCGGCACCGTGCCGGCATCATCGGACGAGGCTTCTCGCGCGGCGACGCCGGCGGTTGAGCTGACGGTGTTTGCCGCCGCCTCTCTGACCGAGGCTTTCACTGAGCTTGGGCGGGATTTTGAAGCTGCCAACCCCGCTGCCACCGTCGTGCTGAACTTTGCCAATTCGCAGCAGTTGGCCCAACAACTCGGCCAGGGTGCGCCGGCCGATGTGTTTGCCTCGGCCAATCACCGCCAGATGCAGGTTGCCATCGCAGCCGGGCGGGTGGCCGAGGGTATGCCACAGGAATTCGTCAATAATCGCCTGGTAGTGGTGGTGCCGGCCGACAATCCAGGCAGCGTCGAGACGCTCGCCGACCTGGTGCAACCCGGTTTGAAACTGGTGCTGGCGGCAGAAGACGCGCCCATCGGTGCCTATTCACGTGACTACCTGGCACGGGCGGCTGCCGGCGGCGAGTTTGGCAACGACTACGACGAGCGCGTGCTGGCCAATGTCGTTTCCTACGAGCAAACCGTCAAAGCCGTATTGACCAAAGTTGTGCTGGGCGAAGCCGATGCCGGCATCGTCTACAGCTCAGATGTGACACCGGACGTGGCGACGCCGGTGCAGTTGATCGCTATCCCGGATGAACTTAATACGATTGCCGGCTACCCAATTGCGCCGATTAGCGACAGCCAGCAACCGGCGCTGGCCGAAGCCTTCGTTGCCTACGTGCTTTCAGCGGAGGGCCAGGCCACCCTGGCCAATTTCGGCTTCATACCGGTGCGCTAAACCCGGTCTTCCGGTGCTGCCTGGCCCAGGGTAGGGTGGGCCATCAATTGCCGGTTCCTTGCTTCTGGTGCGGTTTCACGGCAAAGCCGCGAAACCGCACCAGAAACGTCTTTTGCCATCCTACCGGAGACAAAAAGCGGTGCAAACACCACAGCCAATCTGGGATTGGAGGAACCCATGGCAATTGAGGCCCGGCCGGCGCCAGACACCCTGACCTCACGCCGGTACAACTGGAAAGTGCTGCTGCTACTGCTGCTGGCGCTGCCGTTGCTGGCCTTTCTCAGCCTGCCGCTGCTGGCACTGCTGGTGCGGGCCGACCTGGCGACTTTGCCGGCCAATGCAGTGCAGCGCGAAGTACTCCAGGCGATCGGATTGAGCCTGTCGACCTCGCTGGTCGCCACGGTGCTGGCCGTACTGCTGGGCACGCCGCTGGCCTATTTGCTGGCGCGGCACCGGTTTCGTGGGCGGGTACTGTTGGAGACGTTGATCGACTTGCCGATGGTTTTGCCGCCGGCCGTGGCCGGGATTGCCCTGCTGATGGCTTTTGGGCGGCGCGGGTTGTTGGGCGAGCACTTGAGCGTCCTGGGAATAGAAATCGCCTTCACCCAGGCCGCAGTCGTCCTGGCGCAAATGTTTGTCGCGGCGCCCTTCTTCGTCAAATCAGCCCTGGCCGGCTTCAGCCGGGTCGAGCGCGATGCCGAAGACGCCGCCCAGATCGACGGTGCGACGGGATGGGCCGTATTTCAGCGGATCACCCTGCCGCTGAGCTGGCCAATGCTCTTCAGCGGCGCAATCATGACCTGGGCGCGGGCACTGGGCGAATTCGGTGCCACAATTATCTTTGCCGGCAACTTCCCCGGACGTACCCAGACTATGCCGCTGGCGATTTACATCGGCTTCGAACTCAACCTGAACACTGCGCTGACCCTCTCAATTGTGTTGCTGCTGGTCTCATTTCTGGTACTGGCCCTGGTCAAAGGCTTGATGAATCAGCGCATCGGCACCATCTGACGATGTACCGGGATAATCGCCATTGTGACGCTACCGCCGCCGCCGCCGGCGGCCACGGCCCCCCTTCATGGCAGTCGAGATCAGGTCGCTGACGCTATGAATCAGGTCGCTGATGACAACACCGGCGGCAATCAGGGCGACCTGGCGCGGGAAAGCCTGGATGCCGCCGGAGACCAGAGCCTGGAACAGCAGGTACAGACCCTGCTCGGAAATCAGCCCCAGCAAAACTCCCAGAAATTCCAGTACAATCAGGATGACGCTCACGATCAGGTAGAGGTAAAACAGCCGGAACAGGCCGGAGACGCCCGAGTGCGAAAGCAACCAGTGGCGATGCGGTACCGCCCACATATACGGTCGCCAGATCCAGAAGAGCGGCCCCCAGCGATCATCAATGGCGCTGTCGATGTCCAGGTCGGGGCTGAGCCAGAAGGAGCCGATCAGGTGGGCGCCGGTGACCCAGAGCGCGCCATACCACGCCATCTGCGGCGGATCGCCGAGCGTGCCGAGTGCGTAGTAGCTTGCGGGAGCTATCGCCAGACTCGCCGCCATCGCGATCATATCGTGCGTTTTTGCGTCGGGCATAAGACATCACAAAATCGGCAATACCGGCTTGCCGGGATCTTGTCCATGGCAACCTGCCGGCGATCGGTAGTCTTGATCGACATTGTTCGCACAACTGTACAATACCTTATGCGAACTGGCAAACCGGTGGTATAATCCGCGCTATGCAGCAGTCCTTCCTTGCCGACCACCGATCGGCGCTGGCCGCCCGGCCACCGGCGGAACCCTGGTTTGTCTGGATCGGGGTGATGATGCTGTACCTGCTGGTCGGGATCGGCTGGACCTGGCCGCTGGTGCTGCACTGGGACAGTGGCGTGATCCAGCTTGGAGTGCAGCCGGTCGATAGTGGCCAGAATAGCTGGAACCTCTGGTGGAGTCTGGTCAGTCTGCGTGCCGGCTGGAATCCCTTCACGACCGCATACCTGTTCTTCCCGCAGACGATAGACCTGTTCTGGCAAACACTGGGGCTGAGCAACGCGCTGAGCGTGCTGCCCATCACGGCGCTAGCCGGGCCGATTGCCGCATTGAATACGGTTATTCTGTTATCGTTTGCGCTGGGCGGATTATTTGCCTACCGGATCGCCCGCGGGCTGGTTGAACGTGGCCCGGCATTGCTGGGCGGGCTGGTATTTGTGATCGCGCCCTACCATTTTCCGCCGATCTACGGCGGTGCGCTGGAGATCGCCGCAGTCCACTGGTTGCCACTGCTCGTCTTGCTGTTGATGCGGGCGCTGAATCGACCCGGATTGCTGCATATGCTGCCGGCCGGCATGATCCTCGGTCTCACCAGCCTGTCGAGCCATTATTACGGACTGTTTGGCGCGGTGTATGTGGCGGCGCATGGGGGGTTGGCGGCGCTGCTGTCCGGCAACCGACGGCAGTGCCTGGCGTTGCTGGCAGTGACCGGCGGGGTGCTGCTGAGCTGGCTGGCGCTGCTGCTGCCTTTTCTCGATCTGGGGTCGGCACTGGGTAGTGTTGAAACCAGCGACTGGTTCGCCCGCCAGCTTTTCCATTCGGCGGCGCTGGTCGATCTGCTGCCGTTCAATGTGTTTCACCCACTGTGGGGCGATGCGGCGGCGACGGTGTTCGGCGCGCTTCACCCTTTTGGTGTAGAACTGGGGCTGGCGCCGGGGCTGCTGGTCTACCTGCTGCTGGGCGTGGCGCTGCTGCGACGACGGGCTTTCGCCTGGCCCTGGTTGCTGCTGGGCCTGCTGATGTTGCTGCTGGCAATGGGGCCACGGCTCAAAATTACGGATCAGCCCACCGGCCTGCCGTTGCCCTATGCGCTGCTCGATCTGCTGGGGCCATTTCGCAACAGTACCCGGCCCAGCCGCTTCGTTGCGCTAATGATGCTGCCGGTGGCGGTGCTCAGTGCACTGGGGGCGGCCGGCCTGCGCGACTGGTTGCGAGTACCGCCGCTGCGCCTCACGGTCGTTCTGGCGCTGCTGCTGGCGCTGGAACTGGCGGTGCGCCCCTGGCCGATTCTGGCGCTACGGGTGGCGCCGCTCTACCAGGCATTGCGTGATGACCCGGTGCCCGGTGCGATCCTCGAGCTGCCGCCCGGCCTCAACGATAGCCGCCAGATGCTCAACCAGCTTTGCCACGGGCGCCCTCTTGCCGGCGGCTACCTGGCGCGCACGCCGGATTATCCGCCGGTCAACTATGATTCTGCCATGCGCCGGCTCTGGCGGATCAGCCCGTCGCAGCCGGATATTTTTCGCTTCGACCCGGCCGGTGAACTGGCCGCTTACGCGATCCGTTTTGTCACTCTTGATCATAGCAGGCTCAGTGCGAATGAACTGGCGATTTTGCGGGCTGAACTGGCCGCCGCAGGTATCGAGCAGCAAAGCAGGGAACCCGTTGAGCTGTACCGGATCGACCCGGCGACGGCCCGCCCGCAGATACTGCCGGGCGATGGTTGGTACGCAGCGGAAACGAACGGCGACCAGATCTGGCGCTGGATGGGGGAACAGGCGCGGCTCCGGCTGCTCAGCCCGGCGCCGGCGATTGTGGCGCTACAGCTGGAACTCGGCGCCTACGATACAGCGCGCCCACTGGAGATCAGCCTCGCCGAAACGATCATCTTCAGCGACGCGATCGCGGCGGCGCCGGAGCGCCGGGCATTGCGGTTGCTCTTCGCGGTACCGGCCGGCAGCAGTGAGCTACGTTTGCACAGCACTGCCGAACTAGCGCCGGACGGTCGCGCTCTGAGTCTGATTTTCGGCTCTCTCACGGTGAAGCAGATCGCTGCGCTCCCCGGCGCAACACCGCTTACCCCGGTAGTCATGCCGGCAGCTGCCGGATCGCTCTGTACCGTACGTTAGCCGCCGAGCTGTTCACGCAAAATAGTACCAGGCCGGAGCTGCCGGGAGTCTTGCGCTGTATGCGCGTGGGCCGATTGCATAAGCCCCGGCATCGTAAGCAACCCATCGACCACAAGCGGATCGAGGCTCTGCCCGGCCTCGGCGCGCAGGTATGCTGCGACAACCGCCGGATCGCGGGCAGGGCGGTAAATGCGAGGCGAAATAAGCGCATCCCAGACATCAGCCACGGCGCAGATGCGGGCGGCCTGGGGAATATTCGTACCGGCCAGTTGTGCCGGGTAGCCGCTGCCGTTCCAATGTTCGTGATGATGCAACACTGCCATCCCAATGTTCTGCCAGCAGGGCGTGGCCGGAGCGCTATTTTGCACGAGATGATAGCTGTAGCGCGCATGTTGCTGGACGATGTGA
This sequence comes from Chloroflexaceae bacterium, assembly GCA_034437175.1. Lineage (GTDB taxonomy): Bacteria > Chloroflexota > Chloroflexia > Chloroflexales > Chloroflexaceae > DAOTUJ01. Next base: position 35,362 of record DAOTUJ010000164.1, read on the forward strand.
TATTCTGCCGGGGTGAGTTTTGCCGGTTTTTGCAGAATTGCCGGCGGAATCAGGGCCTTGCCGATATCGTGCAGCAATGCGGTGGAACGCACAATAGCTATCTCTTCCGGGCTGCAATGCAGATGCTGCGCCAGCCTGGTGGCCAGCCGGCTCATCCGCCAGGAATGGGTGGCGGTTTCAATATCGTGCTGTAGATAGTACTGGAGCAGGTGCGTGCTATGCACGGCCCAGGTGGCGGCATGGGCACCGGGCGCCAGGATGCGGGGCTGTGCAGGAGTACGATTGACATTTGCCATTCCCATGATGCTTCTCCATTGCTTCCCGTTTCGCTCTCTGTTACGAGTATAGCCGAACATGCGACATCAGGCGAGGACGTATACCGGATGCGCTATGGAAGTATTATGGAGGAACTTCCGCGTCAAGGCATGGTCAGCATTCAGTGCGGCGATGCCGGCGCAGCAGGCGCAACCCTTCCAGGCGGATGACTTCCGGATAGAGCGCCTGGTAGATAGTGCAATTCGGTGATTGAACATCGTAGCGCCCGGTCGCACGGAAGGTTTCTACGGCACAACCGCCGGCGCACCAGTACTTCCATGCGCAATCGCGGCAGCCTTGTTTTTCATCGACCGGCAAGTTCTGGATCGAGGCCGGATCCTGCCGAATGGGAATCAGCGGATCGGCGTCCCAGATACTGGTAATCGGCTGGTCGATGCTCATCTGGCAGCGGGCCACCCGGCCTGTGTGATCGATCACCAGGTAGTTTTCGCCGACTGCGCAGGTACGGCGATGCGGCGCACCGAGGTGGCTCCGATCAAGCAGGCTGCCGAGCAAGCTATAACTGGGAAGTTGCGTTTCGATCCGGCGGTAGGCGGCGCGCATACCTTCAATCATGCGCGCCTCATCGAGGCGTAGTTCGGCAATGCCGGTACGCGCATCACAGGCCCGGTAAAAGTTGAGCGTAAAATGCAGATCGTGCTGGAGCAACCAGGCCAGGAGTTCCGGGAGCGCCGCCACACTGCTCCCGGTAACCGTGACCGAGACAGTCAGCGGAATGCCGAGTGCCCGAGCCTGGAGAATAGCTGCGCTGGCAGCGGCAAACGAGCCCTGACCACCCATGCGAGGCCGTTGCCGGTCGTGGACGCGGGCCGGACCGTCGAGGGAAATCATCAGATCCAGCCCCAGGCGCTGGATCTGCTCGAGGGCGGCCTGCCGCAGGGCCACCCCGTTGCTCAGGATCACAGCGCGCAAGCCGATGCCGGCGTCGCGAGCCCATTCTGCGGCATGCTGATGAATTTCGGCGACCCGTTCAAGATTCAGGCTGGCTTCCCCACCGGCATATTTCAGCGCCACCTTTTGATAATGATGCTTGCGCGCTACCCGAAAGATTGCATCGACCGCTGCCCGAGCGGTTGCCGCATCCATTGCATCATTCGTTTTGTGAATATAACAATAGGTGCAGCGCAGATTGCAGGCATTTGTCACGTGGAGCCAGGCGATCAGTTCGTCTGGTTCTGATGGCGTGATGCCTGTACCGGGTGGGAGCAGGAGCTGAAGTTGGTACAACTGGCGGGCGGCAGCCTGCTCGGTGGGCGGCAGTGCCGCTAGTGAAAGCGGCTCGGCAAAGCGATCGAGGAGATCCCGGCTGGCCCGGTTGAGCACCGCAATCCGGCTGAGCGAGGGCACAAAGACGACCTGGTAGTGATCATCGAGCGGGAGACTGCGCTGCAAAGGATGCCGTTGCAAGCTCAGGGTTGGCGGAGCATCGCCGGCAGCCGGCAGATATGCCGTAGCACAGGCACAGTCGCAGTCGGATCGGATAGAGCGATGCTCATCGGTATCGCTGATAATCTCGTACCTCTGGGAAAGCATCATGCGGGTTACTCGTACTATTATATTGCCCCTGTACGCCCTGGTTCGGTGCCGAGTTTTCGATTTGCGGGCCCCGCTTCTCTCAAGTACAGTCAGGAGAAAGCAGTATCACGCTGGCTTAAAGTATAGCACGCACGGTAGTGTTTTGCCAGAGCACAACGCCGCGATGCCACGCCGAGGTGTAGTCTCTTGACATGTGACTCCATGGTAACGTATACTGAAAGCGTGACTGGATAGTCACCTGTAGGAAGCAACCGTATGGACGATGACCGTGTCTTCAAAGCCCTGGCCGACCCGCATCGGCGCCTGTTGCTCGACCTGCTCTTCGCCCAGGATGGCCGCAGCCTCTCGGATCTGCAAGCCTATTTGCCCATGAGCCGCTTTGGCGTCATGAAGCATTTGCAGATCCTGGAAGAGGCCAGCCTGATCAGCAGCCGCAAAGTCGGGCGCGAAAAACGCCATTTTCTCAACAGTGTGCCGATCCAGGGCGCTTACGACCGCTGGGTGAGCAAATATGCGCGCCCCTGGACCCGCACCCTGACTCGTTTGAAAGATGTTCTGGAGGAAAATCCTATGGCTGAGTCCGATACCCAGGTGTTTGTGATTTTTATTCGTACCAGTCCGGAGCGGCTCTGGCAGGCGCTCACCGATGGTACCTTGACCCGCCAGTATTATTTCGGTAGCAGCGTCGAGGCGAGCTGGCAGCCCGGCAGTAGCTACCGCTTCCCTAATCCCGCCGGCGGTGTCTACGTCGAAGGCGAAGTCCTCGAAGCCGAGCCGCCGCGTCGCCTGGTGACTACCTTTCGGCCGATGTGGCTGGCCGAAGATGAGCGCATGGCGTTTTCGCAGGTGAGCTGGGAAATTGAAGCAAACGGCGATACATGCAAGCTCACGCTGACTCATAGCCGGCTCGATCCATTGCACCCGGTGACGCCGGGCATTCACGAGGGTTGGACGCGGATTATTTCCGGGTTGAAAACCGTACTCGAAACCGGTGAACCGCTGTTTATAGTTGCAGAGAGCTAGGCAGGGTATGTGTCGGGTGATGGTTGGCGACTACGCCGCCAACCATCACCCGACACATACCCTGTCCGTTATGATTCGGTGCGAAAGAAAGAAAGAGCTATGCCTGACTGTTTTATCGGCTTTCCGCCGGAGGGTCTGCAATTCTTGCGCGATCTAGGCGCAAATAACAACAAAGCCTGGTTTGAAGCCCACAAGCACATCTATCTGCACAGCCTGCAGGCGCCCGCTGTCGCCCTCGTCGCCGAGCTGGGCGCCCGCCTGCAAGCGCACTTTCCCGAAGTCAATTACGATACGCGCACCAATGGCAGTGGCTCGCTAATGCGGATCTACCGCGACACGCGCTTCAGCGCCGATAAGGCGCCCTACAAGACGAATATTGCCATGATGTTTCGCTCCGGCCAGGGCGGCAAAATGACTGTACCCGGCTTCGGCTTGCAACTCACCCCCGAAAAGGTCGAACTGGTGGCCGGGAGCTTCAGTTTTCCGCCACCGGCCCTGGCGGCTTTCCGGGACGCCGTCCTCGACGATGAACTTGGCACGCAGTTGGAACAGGCGGCGGCGCAGGTGCGCACTGCCGGCGATTACCCGATCAGCGGCGATTGCTACAAACGTGTGCCCGCCGGCTTGCCGGCCGAGCATCCGCGGGCCGAATGGCTCAAGTACCGCGGCCTGCACATCTTCGCGCCCGAAATCTCGCTCGAAGTCGCGCAGACCCCGGCGCTGGTCGATACGGCGCTGGCGCATTTCCTGGCTATGGCCCCGCTGCAACGCTGGCTGGTGCGTGTTTGGCCGGCAGACTGACCGGCTTGCTCATTAACTGCGGTTTGCCACAGCCGGGCTGGTACGATTCCTACAAAACTGGTACGATTCCTGCAAACAGGGTACTATGTAGTGAAGACGAGAACGCTGCCGGTTGAAGACCTTTGTTGATGAGAGGATTGCTCGTATGGAAAGACACCTGGGGTTCATAGGTCTGTTGATCGTCCTGCTGTTCGCACTGGCTGCTTGCGCCCAGCCGCCGACGGTGCCGCCCACTGCTGTTCCCGCTACCGAAGCTACCGAGGCGCCTACCGAAGAAGCCACCGAAGCTACCGAGGCGCAGATCGAAGAAGCTACCGAAGCTACCGAGGCGCCGACTTCGGAGCCAGTGGTAGAGGCGACGGCGGAAGCTACCGCCGAGGCGACGGCGGAAGCTACCGAGGCGCCGACTTCGGAGCCAGTGGTAGAGGCGACGGCGGAAGCTACCGCCGAGGCGACGGCGGAAGCTACCGCCGAGGCGACGGCGGAAGCTACCGCCGAGGCGACGGCGGAAGCTACCGCAGAAGCTACTGCGGAGCCGACGGAGGACGCCACTGCGGAGCCGTCCGACGAGACCGCCACACCTGAGGCCGAAGACGGCGCCGGTGCGACCGGCGATCAGACGATTGCCGAGCTCGTCAGCGGTAACGACCGTTTTACCACGCTGACCAGGGCGCTCGAGACCGCCGGCCTGGTCGAGACGCTACAGAGCGAAGGGCCGTTTACGGTCTTCGCGCCGACCGATGAGGCCTTTGCTCGACTGGGCCAGAATACCATCAATGCTTTGCTCGCCGACCCCGAAACCCTCGAGCAAATCTTGTTCTACCACGTTGTCGAGGGCGAGACGCTGGCCGCCGATGTTGTCGGAAGCTCGGAAATTATCACCGTCCTGGGTGATATCATCACCGTGACCGTCGATGGTGAAACCGTAACACTGAACGACTCTGCCGAAGTCATCGAGACCGATCTGGTTGCTTCGAACGGTGTCATCCACATTATTGACAGCGTCCTGTTGCCGCCAGATGTTGAACTGCCGGCCGGCAACCAGTAGTCTCGCACAATCCTTGCTTGCTGCAACCTGCTTGATGGGCTACAGGCATGGCCGGCAAAACCGGCCATGCCTGTAGCCCATCAAAAGCAGTCGTCTAATTGCTTGTTGAAATCACCACCGCGCTGAGCACAATTACCAGCAGTACCCCCATCGAGGCCAGTGGCGACCAGCGCCCCAGTGCAGCTACCGGATTGCGTTTGCCAACCGCCATATGTGCCAGCCCCGCCGCCAGCACGCCCAGGATCGGGTGCAAAATAAACGGGAATTGCAACATATACGGCACACCCACACTGATCAGGTAAACCCAGTAGAGAATGCCTAAGCCGGCCTGCATATCCACCAGCACCGGGAAGATCCGCATCGGCATCGTACGGGTACTGCCGGCCTTCCAGGTTACCGTAAACCAGATCGCCGCAATTACGATCAGCAAGGGCAAGACCCGCTCGCCGTAAATTGCATGGATTGATCCGATCTGTCCCCAGAACTGTGCCATTGTTCACCTTTTCATGGTCGTATTGAATATATTTACCCTCAAACATTGTGAATTGTACCACAAAGAAGCAGTCATCGCACAGGTCAACCCATCTGGCCTGTGCGATGACTGCTTTGTATTGTTAAATTTGCTCGTTGCGTTTAATTTGCTCGTAGAGCGCCGTAGTTTCCGGCAGCGGCTCGATGCCCAGGTCTTCCTGGAGAGTGCGCACGCAGCGGTTGTAGCTGCGAATGGCCTGCGAACGGCTGCCGCTGCGTGCGTGTGCCCGCATCAGCACCTGATAGGCCTCTTCGTAGCCACGGTCACGCCGTAGCACTTGCTCGCAGAGTTGCACCGCACCCTGCAAGTCGCCGCGTTCCAGCAGCCGCCCCGCATAGATCGTCGCTGTCGCCAGGTAGCGGGCCAGCAGCCGCTCACGTTCCTCCAGCGTCCAGGGGTCGTAGAGTGCCTCCGTAAGATAATCACCTTTGTAGAGCTGAACGGCCATCTGGCTGTTGCGCAGGGCAAATTCGGGGTCGTCGCGCGTATTTGCCCCGGCCACGCGTAGTTCGAGTTCATCTACATCGATCCAGACACCGAAGGAAGGCGCGAAACTATAGGCCAGCCCCTGGCGCCGAATGAAAAACGGCGCCGTACGCGGCGGGCGCTGCGGTTCGAGTGCCGCATTGAGCGCATTCAGCGTTACCTTGAACTGGCGCTCAGCGGCTTCCAGGTCGCTCTCAGGCCAGAGCCAGGCGCAGATCTGTTCGCGTTGCAGCCAGTGGCCACGGTAGGTCAGCAACAATTGAAAGAGCTGGCGCGCCTTCTCGCGTTGCCATTCGCGGGCCTGGATTTCGTGCCAGCCCCGCCAGACCCGGAAGCCGCCCATCATCTGCACCCGCAGGGTGTAACCGGGATGATAATCGACCACCGTATCATCGGCGGCGATGCTGGGAAATGCCTGACGCAGCAATTGTTGGGCCGGCGCACTGTGGGTCGGCAAGCGCCGCCCGATCAACAGCAGCGGCACCAGCATCGCCATATCGCGCGGCCCAAACAGCGTCGGTGTCGTTACCAGACCCTCATAGCCATACTGCTTGACCATCGTCAGCAACCGGTCGACGTGCCCCATCGTCGTTTCGTCGTCGTTGTGGCGCATATACCACAGGGCACACCAGAGCGCCACCAGTGCCTCGCCGTAGGTATCGCCGCCGCGCAGGAAACGCTGGCGAGCCTGATTAAGCCAGTCCAGTGCCTGGTCGTGACCCAGCGTGACGGCGGCACCACCCAGCGCTGTCCAGATCAGCGCGACCATCCACTCATCGCCGGCAGCTTCGGCGATATGCAGGCCTTCGGCGGCGGCCACCTCGGCGCCGGCCAGATCGCCGCTGTGGCCGCGCAACAAGGTCAGGCCCATACTGACTTCGGCGCGGGTGCGCACAATGCCGGTGGGCTGTACCAGTTCGAGGGCCGCCGCATAGCTGGCCTCAGCCGGGCCGGCGTCGAGCGAGGCGATCAACTGGTAGGCGTGGCCGAGGCGCATAAAAGCAATGCCCTGGGTCAGTAGTGAGTCGCCGGCCTGTGCTTCAAGCAGGCCGCGGCGGGCCATGGCCACTGCACGGGCGCCATTGCCGAGCAGTGCGTGGATCAGGGCCAGCAGCAGCAGCGGATCGCGGTGGGCGGCGATAGGCGACGCCGTCGACTCCTCACTGGCGGCAAGCGGCTGGTCGTGCGTCTCGCTCTGCCAGCGTCCACTGCCTATATCGAGCGCGGCCTCGAGTTGCTGGCGGGCGCTATGCAAGCGCCCACTGCGCAGTAGCAGGCGCGGTGGTGCCGGCATATCATGCTCGTGATCGCGGCGGTGGCGCGAGGCTCTGGCTGCGGCCTGTTCAAGCTGGTGGGCACTGGCTTCCAGCAGGATCGCCACATCGGCGCGCCCGGAATTCGTCCAGTTTTCGGCTTGCAATCGCAACAAGCTGGCCCGCTCGCTGCGTCGTTCAGCCGGCAGCAGCTTGAGCGCACGCTTCAGTAAGGCGGTAGCCGGCGCCGGTTGCACCGTATCAAGGTAAATCTCAGCCCGTCCCCGCAGGCTGCGTACCTGGCCATCGCGATTACCGGCAGTCCGGTGCGCTATTTCAGCCTGTTGAAACGCCTCAATTGCCTCACTAAAACGCCCCAGGCGCCGATCGGCATTGGCCGTGACTTCCAGTATATCCGCCCGGTGCGCCTGCTCCGACGGCAGCCGTTCGATCCAGTTCAGCAGTTCATCGATCCGCCCGGCAGCCAGGTATTCCGGGCTGATACGGGCCAGTTCATTGGCGGCTTCATCGGCGCAATTGCCTTGCAGCAAATGGTAAATCACACTATCGGCATCCTGCTGGCTGCCGTAATATTCTGCTGCGCGATGGTGCAGATCGTTCCAGTCTGTCAGGTGTGTCCGGGCCTGGCGATCAAGAAACGCATGGAACAGCGGCTGGTACATCGGCCGGCCGGCCGCATCTTGCTCCAGAAACAGCATCCGGTGGCGAGTTTGATCCAGCAAATGCTCGACCTGGTCGAGGCCGGGCAGCACCCGGCAGGCCTCCTGGTCGAGCCAGCGCAAAGCAGCACTGCGTAGCAGGAACTGTTGCAGCGCCGCCGGCTGCTCTTCGAGCACCTGCGCCAGCAAATACTCATCGAGCAGTGCCTGCGGATACGCCGCCAGCGGCGCCATCGAAGACCCCGGCGCCCCCCCGGGTGCCTCGCCGGCCGCCAGTTGCAGTGCCAGCGGCCAGCCGCGGGCCAGGGCATGCAAATCCTCTACCGCCGGCGTAATATCGGCGCCGGCCTGGGTAAAAAAGGCCCGTGTTTCCTCCGACGTAAACGCCAGATCCTGTTGCGTAATCGTTGCCAGTTCGCTGCGGGCACGGGCAACCGGCAGGCTGGGAAGATCGGGCTCGTAGCGACTCGCCAGCAACATCCGTAGCCGCATCGGCTGGATCGCGACAAACTCGGCCAGCAAGTCACGCAACGCTGGGCGCAGATCGACCAGATGATAATCATCGATGATCAGCAGCGTCGTCTCGCTCAAGGTCGCCGCCAGTTCATTGACCAGCGCTTCAATCGCATCGTGCGGGCTCCGCTGAATTTCGCGTCGGATCAGCCCTTCATCGAGGGCCGCGACCGGGCGAAAAGCCGCCGCCAGGTGCAGCACTAGTTGCGCCGCATTATCGGCCGGACTCATGCGACACCAGGCGACCGGCCAGCGCCCACTGTAGGCCAGGGCCGCCAGCGCCGTCGTTTTGCCGCTGCCGGCCGGCGCAACCAGCACCGTCAGCGGGTAATTGATGGCCTCGCCGAGCAGTTCATAGATGCGCGGTCGCTCAAGCAAGCGCGCCGGTTTGATTGGTGGCGCCAGCCGGGTCATTACCAGGCCGGTACTCTCACGCGTTTCGACAGAACGGGCTGAACTCATTTGTAACTGGTTTTGCTACCATTAAAGCCAACCGGACGAAGGCGCCGCGTAGCACTACGCGGCGCCTGATTCATATCTACCGGCTGAATTTCGGAACCACATATCGAGATAGAGCGAGCGAGACAGATATATCGGAAAGGAGCCCCACAATGCCACCTGATGATGGTGCGGGGATGCCCGAGCAGCTACGCAAGCAGTACCAGGACGCCACGGATCGCGCAATGAAATCGGTACGAGCCTGGAATGAACTGGTTGCAGTCAGCACTGACATGGCCTTTGATGTCGTCCTCAAAAACTGGAACTACAGCCGCAGCTTGCGGAATTCCGCTGAACAGGCTATCGAATCGGCCTTGCAAACCCAGCACAAACTCACCGGTGAAATGATGCAGGTCTGGCAGGGTTATACCAACAGCGTTCGCGAAATTGTCGATAAGTCCACAAAATAAGCGACAGTTCAGACGAACAGTTCGAACGATAATGCTTGTGCGGCCTTTGCCCGGAACACCGGGCAAAAGCCGCACAGGCATTTTTACATGTAGGCGCCGCCGTTGACGTTGATCTGCTGGCCGGTAATATAATCGGCATCAGCAGCCAGGAACACAACCGCTTTGGCCATCTCCTCGGGTTCGCCGAAGCGACCCAGCGGAATGCGCGACTTGATTTGCTCCTGGACTTCGTCCGGCACTTTGGAAAGCATATCGGTAGCCGTGAAGCCCGGTGCAACCACATTCATGGTAATGCCGAACTTGGCCAGTTCGAGCGCCGCCGTCTTGGTGAAGGCAATGATACCACCCTTGCTGGCGCCGTAGTTGGCCTGGCCGAAGGCCGCCGTCTGGCCGTTCATCGAGCTGATGTTAATGATCCGACCATACTTCTGTTCCATCATCGGCTTCATAGCAGCCGTCGTGCAGAAGAATACTGCGTTCAGGTTGGTCTGAATAACCTGCAGCCAGTCATCGTCAGTCATCTTGCGCAGCGACTTATCGCGAGTAATGCCGGCATTATTGACCAGAATGTCCAGCCGGCCATAGTGCTCGACGACTTTCGTAACCATACGCCGGGCATCTTCGGGATCGGCGACATCGGCCTGGTCGAGCATGCACTCTCCGCCGTTGGCCCGAATCGCCTCGGCAACCTCTTGCGCCATGTCCTGGTTGCGCTGGAAGTTGATGGCAACTTTCGCCCCTTCTTTGGCCAGCTCGATGGCAATTCCTCGTCCGATACCACGTGATGCGCCTGTCACCAGGGCGACTTTTCCTTCCAGACGACCCATACCAACACCTCCTGAAATTCGTTAAAGTTAATCGCAAATCGGCGGGGCGTGATTCTGGCTTCAGTTCCCCCCCGCCCGGCGAAGCGAGCCGTCGGGCCAATTCTCCGCAACCAACCCGACGGGTGAATACCGAGGCTACACCGCCTCGACAATGGCTGCGATGCCCTGGCCGCCGCCGATGCACATCGTGATCAGCGCACGCTTGCCGCCGGTGCGCTGCAACTCGTAGAGTGCCTTGACCGTCAGAATGCAACCGGTCGCGCCGATGGGGTGACCCAGCGAAATGCCGCTGCCATTGGGGTTGGTTTTGTCCATCGGCAGCTCCAGGTCGCGTACCACAGCCAGCGCCTGGGCGGCGAAGGCCTCATTGACCTCGAAGAGGTCAAAATCATCGAGCGTGAAGCCGGTCTTATCGAGCAGCTTGCGTACGGCCGGTACCGGGCCGATGCCCATGTACTTCGGCTCGACAGCCGCGTGCGAATAGGCCACCAGCCGACCCATCGGCTTGAGGCCGCGTCGCTCGGCTTCTTTGCGCTCCATCATCACCACCGCCGCCGCCGCATCGTTGATGCTCGAAGCATTGCCGGCGGTTACACTGCCTTCTTTGTCGAAGACCGGGCGCAGCTTGGCCATGCCCTCAACCGTTGCACCGGCGCGAATATTTTCGTCGGTGTCGAAGGCCTTGGTGCCGCCCTTGACCTTGATCTCGACCGGCAGGATCTGATCCTTGAAGTAGCCGGCTTCGGTGGCCTTGGCCGCGCGGCTGTGGCTCTCGACGGCCAGCGCATCCTGGTCTTCGCGGCTGATCTCCCACTTCTTGGCCACATTCTCCGCCGTCACCCCCATGTGGCAGTCGTCGAAGGGGTCGCTGAGCGCGCCGACCATCACGTCAATCATTTTGGTGTCGTTCATGCGGGCGCCCCAGCGTGCCGAGGGCATCCAGTAGGGAGCATGGCTCATCGACTCGGCGCCGCCGGCCACCGCCGCATCACAGTCGCCGAGCATAATGCTCTGCGCGGCCGAGACGATCGCCTGCAGGCCGCTGCCGCAGAGTCGGTTCAGCGTCAGCGCCGGGATTTCGACCGGCAGCCCGCCTTTGACGCCGGCGTAGCGCGACAGGTAGTGATCATGCACATCGGTGTGGATAACATTGCCGAAAACGACGTGACCAATCGCGTCGCCTTCGACGCCGGATCGGCTCATGGCTTCTTTCACGACCATGGCACCGAGTTCGCTGGCCGGGTAATCTTTCAAGGTTCCGCCATAGATCCCGATTGCCGTTCGGACGCCGCTTAAAAATACGACTTCGCGTTCGCTCATCCTTGAACCTCCTCGTTGCGGATCATCACAGATACGGCACGCTTCCACTTCGCGGCCCAGCCCATACATCGGGCACTCCCGGTCAATGCAACCGGGCGACCTGATTGATGTATGACTGGATTGTTTACGAAGTGGTGTGCCTGAGTAGGGATATAGTAGCATACCCTGCGGTATCTTGCCAGAATATGCGGGCGGAAGTCCGGTTATGAGCTTATCATCAACGGTTAATAACCGTCAACTTGCTGCCGAAAAGCCCCCCGTATGATAGACCTTATACAATATTTTTTGGGTCAGTTTATGTATTTTTGCACAATGACTCGGACGTGAGAAGATTTACCCCCAAACGGAGTATGGGCATTTATGCGAATGCCCGGCATAATATTGGTAAAAATGTTAGGAGGCGGGGTATGCAGCCTGTGGTGACACCGAAAACGGTGCAGGTTCCGGAGACATTCCAGGTACAGTTACGTGAATTGGTAGAAGAAGATCGCGACGCCTTACATGAATTTGCGCTGGCTCTGCCGGGCGACGATCTGCGGTACCTGGAAGAGGATTTGCAATCGCCGGACATCAAAATACCTGATATCAAAAGATGTCTGGGTTGCGGGTGAGCGGTGTAGCCGCTCACCCGCAACCCAGACATCTTTTCTTTGCATTTTGAAAGAAAAGATCTGCCCGAACAGGTTAGAAGAGGAGCCCGCCGTCAACCTGGATGACCTGGGCAGTGATGAAAGTGGACTCGTCGGAGGCCAGGAAGAGATAGGCATTGGCAATGTCTTCCGGGCTGCCGAGGCGGCGCAGCGGGGTGCGTTCGCGAATCGAGTCGAGCACTTTTTCGGGAACCGTCGAGATCATCTCGGTCATCGTGAAGCCGGGCGCCACGGCATTGCAGCGAATGCCGGCCGGACCAAGCTCGCGCGCCCAGGTCTTGGTCATGCCGATCACGCCGGATTTGGTGGCGACATAGTTGCTCTGGCCAAAGTTGCCGTGAATACCGACAATCGAGGCGGCATTGATGATCGAGCCGGCGCCCAGGGCGACCATATGCGGTGCCGCTGCCCGGCCACACAACCAGACGCCCTTGAGATTGACGTTGATCACGGCGTCGAACTGCTCTTCGCTCATCTTTTGCAGGCGGGCGTCACGGGTGATACCGGCATTATTGACCAGCACATCGAGCCGGTTTCCCCATTCGACGGCATCGGCGAAGGCCTTTTCCACCGACTCGGCATTGCCGACGTTGATATGCACCGCTTTCGCCTTGCCGTCGGAGGCATTGATCTCCTCTGCCACCGACTCGGCGGCCGTCAAATTAATGTCGGCAATGATAACTTTGGCCCCTTCGCGAGCGAACGTCATGGCGGTCATACGGCCAATGCCCTGACCGGCACCGGTCACGAAGGCAACTTTGTCTTTCAGACGCATAACGGTTTCTCCTCATAGATTGGGGGCGACGTGTATTCGGCGCACGTCACCGACAAGCTTTAGCTACTACGGGCCGCGAGCCAGGTATCAATACGGGGCCAGACCCGCCTGCGTGCCCCGCTGCCGGCCATGATGCCGATATGGCCGCTGCGGCTTTCGATCAGGGTTTTATCCGGGCTACCGACACGATCCATGATGCTGAGCGATTGGCAGTTGGGCACAATATGATCCTGGGTGGCGATCACATTGAGCAAACTAGCCTTGATCTGTTCGATGTGGATTGGTTGACCTTTGAGCATCAGCCGGCCTTGCATCAGGCGATCTTCGCGAAAAAATTCTACGACCCACTGACGAAAAGCGGCTCCGGTGAACGGGATGGGGTCGTTGACCCAGGCATGCATCGCACGCCAGGCAGCGACTGCCTCAGGCCGATCGATATGGTCGATGAGTTTGACATAACTGGTTATATAATTTTCCACCGGCTTGATCAATTTGCCGCCGAAATCGATCATCGGAGCCGGGATATTGCCCAGGCGCTGAACCAGGTGATCGACATCGAAATAGGCTTCGTCGAGCCAGACGTGGAAGGCGCTGGCCCGGCGGTCGGAGAAATCGAGCGGCGCCGTCAGCAAGATCAGGTTGCGCAGGCCATCGGCGGGGCGCGCGGCGGCATACATCGCGGCAATGGTGGCACCGATGCACCAGCCCAGGATACTGAATTCGGCGCTACCGCTGCTTGATCGCAGTTTGCGCAGAGCGCGCGGCAGATAGTCGAGTGTATAATCGCTGAAATCGAGGCCGGCATCTTCCGGGCCGGGAACACCCCAATCGAGCAGGTAAATATCGTAGCCTTGCTGGAGCATATATTCGATGAAACTATAGCCGGGGCGCAAATCGAAGATATAGGGCCGATTGATCAGGGCGAAAATCAGGAGGAGTGGAACCGGTCGACGCTGTTCAGTTGCTACCTGGGGGTAATAGCGGTAGAGACTGCATTTGTTGAGCGCCCAGATCCGTTCACGCGGCGTCTGGCCGAGGCGCAGGCCTTTGCGGCCGGCAATGTGCGGTGCCGTTCGGGCGGCAGCCTGCATCAAGCGCAGCAAACTTGCCTGGAGTTGCTGCTGCACGATAGCCGGATCGTACCGGGGTTGCTGGTCCTCGCTGGCGCTCATTGCGATCTGCTTTACTCTTCAGGGCTCATCCCACCGTTTTCGTGGCGGGTACGGGACGCGACGTGGCTGCCATTGCGCTCCGGTTGTTCCAGCAACTGCTGGAGGGCGGCACTGCGTTCTTCCAGGATGCGCAGTCGCTCATGGATCCCGTGACGATCCAGGGCTGCTTCGGTCGTTTTGTTCAGCCGATGGTCGAGCATATCGGCGATGCGCGGCATCTGTTGTTCGATCAGGGCGAGCATGGTTTCGGTGCGTGCATCGAGATCGTCCAGCCGCAGTTCAATATTGGTCAATCGTTCGGCAAGCCGGCTCACTTCTCCACGTGAGGGCATCTGCATACCGGCCAGATAGCGATCCATATACTGCTCGACAAATTCTTGCAGTGGGCCGGTCAGCGCCACTGATGCGTCGATCTGTGCACCGAGCGCCTGTGCAAATTCTTCACTGGCGACCAGCCGGGCCATACCGGCGGCCCAGGCTTCCAGGCCGGCATCGCGGTAAGACCGCCAGACACCAAACGGGTCTAGCTCTTCAAAATCATCGCGACGACTCTGGCTCAAACTGGCGCCTCCGAAATATGGAACCGGCCGGATGTAGGGAGATGATCCCGGCATAGCTGCATCTGACGAGCGGGAAGGAGCCAGGCTGGCTTACGGTGCATACTTAGAGTATCGCACAGGCTGTGCGCTCCCATTGCAAATGGTAGCAAAAGCAGTTACAACAAGGTTACAGGGCTTGTGCAGCCGGCGTTGCTGCTGGCCGCATCAGGGCTTTTCGCCTGCGTCCTTACCACGCTGTCGGCGGCGGTATGCCGGCTCAGGGCGCGGCAACGAAGGCGGCGATCCGCTCATAGATGGACTGGCGGGCCGGGCCGACGCTGAGCAACTGGTGACCGGTATCCTCCCACCAGACCAGCTCGTGATGGTGGTTGGCGAGATTTCTGCTGATGGCAATTGCATTTGCCGGATCGATAATATCATCGTTGCGGCCATGCATGAGCAGGGTCGGCAGGTTCAGACCGGGCACAATCTTGCGAGCGCGTTGCAATGTACGTTGCATTTCGACGACGGCTTTGACGGGAATGCGGACGTAGCGGCGCAGGTAGGCCTGAATTTCGGGATCATCGATGTCGATCTGCGGATCGATTTCGCTAACACGGCGGCGCACGAAGGGATCGGCGAAATCGGCCTTTTCGAGCGGGTAGTACCAGGGCACAACGAAGCGCAGCAGCGGCAGCATCCGCAGCACCGGGCCGTCGCCGATGCTGAGCGGCGTGGCCAGCAATACCAGCCGGTCGACGTGGCGGCGATGGGCGAGCAACATGGCGAGTGCACCGCCGAGCGAGAAACCGATGACCACGAGGCGCGCATGCCGGTGCCGTAGCTGGGCGAAACCCTGTTCGACGGAGCGATACCAGTCGTACCAGCCGACGCAATTGAGCTGTTCGGGATTATCGCTGTGGCCGGCCAGTCGCACGCCGAGCGCGGCGTGGCCCTGGCCGGCAAGGTACTCACCGAGCGGGCGCATTTCGGCAGGCGAGCCGGAGAAGCCATGGATGAGCAGGCAGGCACAGGATCCGCCGCTGAAGGCAAAAGGTTCGCGCGAGATCGGCGTGGCCGGCAGTTCATTCATCGACAGTAATCAGGTGCGCAAATTCCTGCAGGTTTTGCGGGCCAATCCCCTGGATCGTAAGCAGCGCCTCGATATTGGCAAAGGGGCCGTGCTCATCCCGATAGGCGACAATGCGGGTAGCCAGTGCCGGGCCGATGCCTGGCAGCGCCACCAGGTCATCGGCGCTGGCCTGGTTGATATTGCAGGGAGCCTGCTCTGCCACAGATCCGGCTTGCAGCTCAGGCGGCGGCGTGCTGTTTGCGGTTTCGGGCGGCGCAGGCATTTCGGTAGATGGCACCGATGCCGGGGCCGGCTCGGCGGGCGGGGCCGGCTCGGCGGGCGGGGTCGCTGTTTGCGCAGCCTCGGTTTCCGAGTCGGATGTCGGCTCGGTCTGGGCGGGGCGCTTGCTCTGGCCGGGCGGGGCACCACGGTGAACGCGCGTAGTGATGCGGCGCGGGCCGCTGCGACTGGCAGACGGGGTGCCATTGCTGGTCGAGGCAGGCGGCGGCGTGCGCGGGCGGGCGGGCGCTGCCGGCGGGGTTGCGGGTGCTATCTGTGGTTTGAAGCGCCGCCAGAGTGCTACGACCACGATCGCAGCAAGCAGAATCCAGAAAAGCGTGCGTGGCCTGAACATAGTACGTATTCTCCTACTCTCCTATCGACCGAATAGTTTAGCCCGCGGCAGCACGAAAGAAGCTATGTATTTCGTATTTCATTGGTGGTGGCGGCATTGCCGCCACCACACAATGAAAAAGATGGTTTCTTCCGTGCTGCCGCAGGCCAAAAAACCATTGCGGCTTGCGCAACCACACTGATTGCGCAAGCCTTGATATTATACCGAACTTGGCGCGGCTGTGTGCAGCCGGTCGCGCAGCAGCAGGGCGAGCGGCTGCGTGCCGATGAAGTCAGAGCCCCGGCAAGCCGAAAGCCGCCGGATTCGCGCTACCAAGCAGGCCGGCGCTGCCGGCCGAGAGGCCGATGGCCAGTTTGCGCATCTGATCGGCGGCGGCGCGGGCGTTGCCAATCATGGCCAGGTCGGTGAAGAACACTTATTGATTCGAGTGACACCGGATATGCCTTCTATTATGCTTCCTGATCCGAGAGAAAGGTTTCGTGCAGCATACGTTCGGCCTGTTCGTACTCAAGTCGACTGTGTGTGATGAGAGCGGCGGCCTTCTGCTGATTGCCCTGGCGGATACTCTGCTCGATGGCGTTACAGAGTCGGGTCAGGCTATCGATGCCGATCGCGGCACTACTGGATTTGATGCGGTGGGCGGTTCGGGCGGTCGCATCCATGTCGCCGGCCTGAAAATGGGAGTGCATTTCATGCAATTGCTCGGGCGCGGTATCGAGGAAAAGCCGGACAACTTCGCGCACCAGGCCATCGCCTTCTTCGCCGGCCATACTCCGCAGATGCTCGAGCCGCTCCGGATCGAACATGACCGGTGGATTGAGCGGCGCAGCCGGCTGGGTGCGCACCTGGCGATCGGGCAGGCACCGTTGCAGAGCTGCTTCGAGCGCATCGATGCTCAGCGGCTTGGCGAGATAATCATCGAGCCCCTGTTGCAGATAATAATCGCGGTCGCCCTGCATGGTGTTGGCGGTCAGTGCGATGATTTGCGGCTGGTAGGATGTCGGGCGCAGCCGGCGGATCAGCCGGGTCGTTGCAATGCCGTCGAGTTCGGGCATTTGAATGTCCATCAGGATGACATCGTAGTGCTGTGCTTGCAGCAGTTCGAGGGCGCGTTTGCCGCTTTCCGCCACATCGATGACATAGCCGAGGTGTTCGAGCAGGAGGCTGGTCACCCGGCGATTGACTTCGTGGTCTTCTACCAGCATAATGCGCAGTGGCGACTCGGTAGCGGCAGCAGGCGGCTCGGTAGCGGCGGCAGGCGGCTCCGGTTGATCGACTGGCTCCGGCGTGGCGAACTGGTAATCGGGCAGGAGATCCTTGAGCTGATCCAGCAGTGCCGAGCTACTCTGGCGTATCGTTTCCAGATAATTGCGCTGTTGTGGGTCAAGCTGGGTGGCGAACAAGAGCTCGGTGAGCCCGTCGATCGTATTGAGCGGCGTTCGTACCACATAACTGATCCGGGCCTGGAGTTCAGCCTGCGCCTGTTTATAGGCGATAAGTTGCTGTTGGAGATCCTGGATATTGCGGTAAGCGCGCAGCAGTTCGCTCCGGTCGCAGATCAGCAGCATTACGCCATAAACGCCGGCATTGGCTTCTTGCAGCGGTACGATGCGCAGGGTATACTGCTTTGCGCCGTTTTCAGTGTGGCGTTCGCCGGCCCGGCCCTGCAAGGCGGCCTGAATATCAGCCATGGAAAGCGCGGTCTTATCGGCGGGCAGGATGGTCGAGATATGGTTGCCGATCAGTTGCGTATGATCCGAAACGATCATGGGCAGCGCCGGGCCTGCGGCATAAAAACAGCGCAGGGTACTATCGAGCAGCAGCACCGCCGCTGCCGGGATCTGTTGTACCAGGCAATCGTACTGTTCGCGCAGACGAAGATACTGTTCATTTTGACCCTGATCGGCTGCCTGCTCTGAACCGGCCGATGCTTGCAGCAAGTGCTGCAATGCGCCCGGTGGCGCGGTTGCGTCGGCCTGGTACTGTTGCTGGAGTCGCCGGTTGTGCCGCCAGAGCAGCAGAAAGAGCAGGAGCAGGCCGGAAAGCGCCAGAGGCCAGCCGGCGGGCAGCAGCAGCGCAATCCCGGTCGACAGCATTGCCAGCAAGGCGGCCAGCAGCAACTGCCGGCGCGAAACCGTGAGGAATTGCGCGCAGCGGGAGTCAATCTCGGTTATGGGCAATTGATTGTCGGATTGATGGGGCATAACACATATTCGTGCGTGCGTCTAGTGAGAGGCGGGACGGCGACTCTGCCGGCAGCGTCGCGAGCAGTAGCGAACCGCTTCCCAATTGTCAGCCCATTTCTTGCGCCATGCAAAAGGACGACCACAGCCGGCACATATTTTGGTTGGCAACTGACCTTTTTTGCGCCGGGTGCGATCCGTTGCATTTGTCGAGCGAGTCTGCGCCATAATTCGGAAATTTATGCTGCTTTTATCGCATTATACATGCCTGATGAGACAATTGTAGCACGGTATCGTAGATTGTATCGGCATCAGTCGCTTAATCAGAGCTTAACTTGAAATCGCTACACTGGCAAAAACCGTTGAATCCGGCGAGGAACAGGCAATGTTGCAACTGGCCCGAACCATCTCCATCATTTATCTCGTGATTGCAGTGCTGCTAACCGGGTTTGGCCTGGTAGTGGCTACGGTAGGTAGCGCTCCGCTGCAAATCAACCCGATTGGCCCGGCGGGCCAGCCGGTCGAGATTGTGATCGCCTATGGAACGGAAAAGCGCGAATGGCTGGAAGAAGCGCAGCGCCGCTTCGAGGCCGGCGCTCCACGTGTACACGGGCGCCCGATTGCGGTCACGCTGGAAGGGGGCGGCTCGCGCGAAATGGTCATCCGCATTGTCAACGACAATTATCAGCCGACGGTAGTCAGCCCGGCCAGCTTGATTCAGGTCGAGCTGTTGCGCGATCAATGGCAGCGGCAGAACAGCAGCAACATACTGCACAGTGGCGCGGACGCGCCGCAGCCACTGGTGTTGACGCCCCTCGTGATTGTGGCCTGGGAGGAGCGAGCGCAGGCGCTCTGGACGAACGGGCCGGACGATTTCTGGCGCAGCTTGCAGCGGGTGCTGGCTGATGATCAGGGATGGGCCGCTGCCGGCCAGCCTGACTGGGGCTTCGTCAACTTCGGGCACACCTCGCCCGAAACCTCGAACAGTGGTTTGCAATTCCTGGTACTGACGGCCTATGGCTACCACAACAAGGCGCGTGGCCTGGTATCCGGCAATGTGCTCGATGCATCGTACCAGGATTGGGTGCGCGGTATCGAGCGTTCAGTGCCCGAATTCGGCCGGAGTACCGGCCTGTTGATGACCGAGATGCTCCAGTTTGGGCCGAGCAAATACGATATGGTCGCAGTCTACGAGAACCTGGCCATCGAGAATTTTCAGACGGCGGAGGGGCGCGGCGGGCCGCTGCGGGTATATTATCCGCCGGCGAACATCTATAGCGAACATCCTTACGTCATTTTGAATGCAGACTGGGTGACACCCGAGCAGCGTGAGGCGGCGGCGCTGTTTCGTGATTTTCTGTTGTCGGAAGAAATTCAGGCTCTGGCGCTTGCCGAGTACGGGTTTCGCCCGGCCAATTTGCAGGTACCGATTGACCTGAACGATCCGAACAATCCGTTCAATCGCTATGCCGATCACGGGATTCGCTTCGATTTGTCGCAGCAAGTCGAAGTACCGCAGGCCGAGGTACTGGAAATCCTGATTGAATTCTGGCGGCGCGAGATCCGGCCCTGAACGGGGCCGGATCTCGCGGTGGCGACCGCCGTTGGTTAACGGGTTGCTGAACCACTGCGACCTGGGAGCGCGGGCGAGCCGCCCGCGCTCCCAGCGGCAGAAAATCGCCACCGCCTGGTGCCACACCCTGCCGCTGCCAGGTTTGCCCTGGTTTGAACCAGGGTTAACCAACCGAGTCCTGAAGCCAGGGTTAACCAACCGAGTCCTGAAGCTCCTGGGCTTTACGCCCTTTATCTAAGATACGTGCAATAAAGATACGTGCAAAGGGGAACGTGATGCGCAGAATCTCATTTCTGCTGATTGCAATGGTGCTGACGGCGCTCCTGGCAGCCTGTTTCGATGATGGGAACCAGGCCGGCCCGCCGCGGGATGCGCTGGTCATTCAGATGCTGTATGGCAGCGAAAAAGAGGCCTGGATCGAGGCAGTTACCAGTGTCTTCAACGATCAGGGCTACCGGACGGACGGTGGTGAGACGATCTATGTCGAGGCGATCCCGGCCGGATCGACCGATTCGATGGAGCGCATTCTCAGCCGGCGTGACCAGCCGGTGATCTGGAGCCCGGCGAGCAGCATTCTGGTGCCGGTGGCGCAGGAGCGCTGGACCGGCGAGAATAACGGTGCCGAGTTGATCGAAGACGAACCGTTGCCGCTGGTTTTGAGCCCGGTGGTGATCGCGATGTGGCAACCCATGGCCGCGACGCTGGGTTGGCCGGACACATCGATCGGCTGGAGTGACATCGCCGAAATTACCCGCAGCAACCGGAATTGGGCCGATTTTGGCCACCCTGAATGGGGCCCCTGGCAATTCGGTCATACCCACCCGGATTTCAGCAACAGCGGGATCACCAGTATTCTGGCGACAGTCTATGCGGCGACCGGCAAAACTACCGGCCTGACGCTCGAAGACGTACAGCAGCCGGATGTCGGCCGGTTCCTCAATGATGTTGAGCAGGGCGTAATTCACTACGGCGAGAGCACCGGCTTTTTTGGGCGGCAGATGTTCAACCGCGGGCCGGGCTACCTGTCGGCGGCGGTGCTCTACGAGAACCTGGTGGTCGAATCCTACGACGCGCAGCGGTTTCCGAACCGGCCCATGCCGGTGGTGGCAATTTATCCGAAGGAAGGTACCTTCTGGAGCGATCACCCCTTTGTGATTTTGAATGCCGAATGGGTGACCGCTGAAATGAAAGAGGCGGCGACGATTTATCGCGATTATCTGCTGGCCGAGGAGCAGCAGCGGCGGGCGCTGGAGTTCGGCTTCCGCCCGGCCGACCCGCAGATCGCGATTGATGCGCCGATCACACCGGCGTATGGGGTCGACCCGACCCAGCCGCAGACCTTGCTGGCAGTGCCGCAGGCTGCAGTGACGCAGGCCGTCCGTGAGCTCTGGGGTGAGAACAAGAAGCGGGTGGAAGTTCAGGTGGTGCTGGATATTTCGGGGAGCATGAACGAAGAAGGCCGGCTGGAGAATGCGAAAACCGCCTTGCGCAACTTCATCGGCCAGCTTGACGACCGCGACCGCCTGGGGTTGATTGTGTTCAGCAACGAGGCCGGCGAGTTGACCGAGTTGAGCGAACTGGGGCCGAAGCGCCAGGAAGTGCTGGAGCGCATCGACGGCCTGTTTGCCGAAGGCGGCACCCGCCTGCTCGATACGGTGGCGGAAGCCTATCGCAGCTTGCAGAACGAGCCGGCGGGCGAACGGATACGGGCAATTGTAGTACTGACTGACGGCGCCGACAACCAGAGTGCGATGACGCCGGCTGAGTTGACGGCGCTGCTCAATGCCGACCAGGAAGGCCGCAGCATCAAAGTCTTCACGATTGCCTACGGCAGCGGCACCGATGTCGACACGGATCTGTTGCAGGATATTTCGGACGCCTCGGGCGCGAAAACCTACCAGAGCCGGCCCGGCGAGATCGAAGACGTGTACCGCGACATTGTCACCTTCTTTTAGGCTTGTGCCGCCTGGCCGCAAGGACTTTTCGCTTGCGGCAGCAAGGAAAGCTCTTTTTCATTGGATTTTGTGGCGAAGCCACAAAATCCAATGAATTCAAACGGGTTCTTCTGGCGGCGTTGCCGCCAGGAACGAAGGAAATTTGCGGAATTCTTTCCTGAGCAAAAGAATAGCTGTCCGGGCTGCCGGCGGCAGCCCGGACAGCTATATGCAGAGCGAAATGTAGCGCGTATGCAGACTATTTTGATAGCGGCACGTAGCCCGCTGTTTGTGCTGGTGCTGGTGACGGCCGTGTTGACCGGACTGTTTGTGAGTGCCTGGTTGTTTCCGCTGGGCCTGCTGGTCTATGTGGCGGCAGTTGTGCTGGCGACACGCGACCAGCGGACGGTGCATGCGGCACGAGTGGCATCGCAGCGGGCGGCTCGTTCGGCAGCCATGGCCGAGTTGCACAGTAGCACCTTTCGTACGCTGGTGGAAAAAATCGACCGTACGCAATCGCAGATTGCCCGCTCGGTTCGGGAGGCCGACAGCGCGCTGGGGCGATTGTTGCAGCGGATCGATGGCCAGGCGCGTGGCCTGGTGGATCAGGCGCACGCCCTGGCGCGCAAGGGCCAGGTGATCGAAACCTACCTCTTTCAACTTGATCACCAGCGGATCCTGGATCGGCTTAGCGAGGTGGATGCGCAACTGGCGCGTACCAGCGACCATTATACGGTTGAGCAATTGCAGGACACGCGGCGGGCGCTGGTTGAGCGGCAGAGCAATGCGCAGGCGCTGGAGACATATATCAGCCGGATCATTGCGCAATTGCAAAACATCGATGCCAACCTCGACAATGTGCTGATCGAGACAGTGCGCCTGCGAACATCTGATGTCGTGAGTGTGGACTCGGTAAGCAACCAGGTTGCCGAGCGCCTGCGCGATCTCAATAACGATATGAATGCGTTTCAGCAGGTGCTGGATACGGCGCTGGCGGCGACGGGCGATGACTGAGCAGCGCAGGTGGTTTTTTGCAGAATACTCCGAAATTAGGTAGAATCAGCAGGTAGAACTGTTGCAAAAAATTCATCGAACGTCGTCCGGAGTCTTGTGTGCGCACCTGCATCAGTCTGATAGGTGTGCTGAGTCGTTCTGTGTCACCGTTGTGGTGAGACTGCGGCAAAAGAAGAGGGGAAGGCCTATGCGCATTGTAGCGATGATCATGGCCGGTGGTGAAGGGACGCGCTTGAGCGTACTTTCCGCGAAGCGGGCTAAACCTTCGGTGCCGTTTGCCGGCAAATATCGGATTATCGATTTTACCCTTTCCAATTGCGTCAACTCGGGTATTTTCGATGTAGCTGTTTTGACGCAGTATCGCCCACATTCACTGAACGACCATATCGGGATCGGCAAGCCCTGGGATCTCGACCGGATGCGAGGCGGCGTTCGGCTGTTGCAGCCCTACCAGGGGCGCAATGACGAAAGCTGGTATCGCGGAACGTCCGATGCCATTTATCAGAACCTCGATTTTGCGCTCGACCGGCGGGCCGATTTTGTGGTCGTGCTCTCCGGCGATCATATCTATAAAATGGATTACAGCGATATGATCGCGGCCCATGTGCGCTCCGGCGCTGAGTTGACGGTCGGCGTGATGGATGTGCCGCTCGAAGAAACGGATCGCTTTGGCATTATGACGACCGACGCGAGCGGGCGGATTGTGGAGTTCAGCGAGAAGCCGAAGAACCGCGACAAGGGCACGCTGGCCAATATGGGCATCTATGTGTTCAATACCGATGTGCTGGTGCGCCGACTCAGCGAGGGCAACGATGACGCTCCACGCATCGATTTCGGCAAGAATGTCATCCCGGCGATGATCGCCGAGGATTTTGTGATGTCGTACCGCTTCGGTGGCTACTGGGTCGATGTGGGCACCATCGATGCCTACTGGGCGACCAGCATGGATCTGCTCGACCCGGCAAATGAGTTCAATCTCTACGATCAGTCCTGGCCGATCCGCACGCGCAGCGAGGAGCGCCCGCCGGTCAAGATCGGGCCGCAGGCGCGCATTACGCGCTCGCTGCTCTGCAATGGCGGCGTGGTGCGCGGCACTGTCGAGCGCTCGGTGCTCTCGCCGGGTGTGATCATCTCGCCGGGGGCGATTGTGCGCGATAGCGTGGTGATGAATGATACCTGGATCGGGCCGGGCGCTGTGCTCGATCGGGTGGTCGTCGACAAGCAGGTGGTGGTGGGCGCGGGGGTGCGGCTGGGCTCTGGTGATGATTTCGATACGCCCAATGCGCTGCAACCCGAGAAAATCTATGCCGGGATTTCGCTTGTCGGCAAGGGAGCGCAGATTCCGCCGGGCATCACGATCGGGCGCAATGTTGTGATCAATGCCGACCGCGATGTGGATGCGTTCAGCGGCGATGTGCCCAGCGGCGAGACGATATAGAAAGGGCAGGTGACCTGATGCTGCGAACTCTTGCACTCATCCTGGCCGGCGGCGACTCGCCCGCGCTCAGTGTGCTGACGGCTGAACGCACCGAGGCGGCGGTGACTTTTGCCGGCAAGTTTCGGATTGTTGATTTTCCACTCTCGAATTGTGTGAACTCCGACATTTTCAACGTCGGGGTGCTCACGCAGTATAAGCCGCGCTCGCTGATGGCGCACCTCGGCGTCGGGCGGCCCTGGGATCTCGACCGCTTCCAGGGCGGTTTGCGCGTGCTGCATCCCTCGCCGACGCCCGATGGCGGCGGCTGGCAGCGTGGAACTGCCGATGCGGTGCGCTATAATCTCGATTTCATCGTTGACCAGAACGTCGATGCGGTGTTGCTGCTGGCCGGCGATCATATCTACAAAATGGATTATCGCCCGCTGCTCGAGTTGCATGCCGCCCGCGACGCGGATGTTACTACGGCGGTGCATGCCGTCAGTCCGGTGGAGGCCTATCGCTACGGCGTGGTTTCGCTCGGTGATGACGGCCGGGTCGAGAGTTTTGTCGAGAAGCCGCGCTCGACTGCGCAATTGCGCCAGGGCCAGACGCTGGCTTCGATGGGGATCTACGTCTTCAAGCGCGATTTCCTGATCAAGGTGCTGGCCGACAGTTCCGAGGCCGATTTCGGGCGGCATATTCTGCCGCGCCTGATTGGTCAGGCGCGTATGTTCGGCTACCAGTTTCAGGGCTACTGGGCCGATGTCGGTACTGTGCAGGCCTACTATGAAGCCAACCTGGGCCTGCTGGCCGAGAGCCCGGCCCTCGATCTCTATGATAGTGAGTGGATTGTCCATACCGCCAGCGCCGGCCGGGCAGGCGTCGAGATTGGTGAGGCGGCACGGGTCGAGAATAGTTTGATCAGCGACGGCTGCCGGGTCTATGGTGAGGTTTCGCGCTCGGTGCTTTCCTGGGGTGTGCACGTGTCGCCCGGCGCGATTGTGCGCGATTCGATCATTCTTGGTGATGCCTGGATCGGGCCGGGGACGGTGCTGGATCGCTGTATCGTCGATGAATTTGCACATATCGGCGATGAAGCGCGGATCGGCGAGGGCGACGATAATACGCCCAACCGGGAAGCGCCCGACCGCCTGAATACCGGCCTGTCGGTTATCGGGACGCACGCACGCATTCCGTCCGGCACGCGCATCGGCCGCAACGTCGCGATTCGCCCGCGCGCCGGCGAAAATGTGTTCAGCGCCGAGCGCCTGGTCGTGAGTGGGGCGACCCTGTAATTGCTCAGGGTTGCCCCCACCGGGTAGAGGGATTGAATGTGGATCACGATTATCTGTGCTGCCGGCAATCGCGATCCATGTCCATCTTGTGTTTGCGGTTGGCCCTTCGTTCAACTGGATTGCTGATGCCATTGCCCGAGGTCATTGCTCAGCCGGGATTGCAGGTGCGCTTACGCCAGGGCCATCCCTGGGTGTATCGGAATCAACTGGTGCAGGCAACACAGGTGCCTGGTAGCCACTGGGTGCGCCTGCGTTGCGGCAATTTCAGCGCCGTTGGTCTGTGGGATAGCCGCAGCCCGATTGCGGTGCGTATCTATGCGTACGAGCATGTGCCGGATGCCGACTGGTTTGCCGAACGGGTCTGGCAGGCCTGGGATCTGCGGGCTGCGCTGCGTGACGATAACACGAATGCCTATCGCTGGATCTATGGTGAAGGCGATGGACTGCCGGGCATTGTGGTTGATCGTTATGGCGATTATGCAGTGGTGCAACCCTATGCCGACAGCGCGGCGAGCTTGATCCCGATGCTGCTGCCGGCTTTGCGGGCCTGCGATCCGGGCCTGCGAGGGATTCTTACCCGCCAGGGTGCCGAGCAGTCGGACGAAGCCGGGTTGCGTGGTGCCGCTCGTCGTGGGCGCGAACAGGTGCAGATCCTCTGGGGTGAGGCGCCGCCCGAAGACCTGGTGGTTGTCGAGCAGGGGCTGTTTTTTCGGGCCAATCTGTATGTCGGCCAGAAAACCGGGCTGTTTCTCGATCAGCGCGCCAACCGGGCGACGGTCGAGCGGATAGCGGCAGGCCGGCGGGTGCTGAATTGCTTTGCGTATACCGGTGGCTTTTCGCTGTATGCCATGCGCGGCGGGGCCGCCGAGGTAGTTAGTGTGGATAGCGGCCATGGCCTGGCTGAGGCGGTTGCCGATAACCTGGTGCTGAACCGATTTGGTGATGGGCGGCACCGTTTTGTCACCGAAGATTGTTTTACGCTGCTCGATACCTGTGGCCGCTCGGGCCGGCGCTTCGACATGGTCATTCTGGATCCGCCCAGTTTTGCGCGCAGCCGCAGCAGTGCCTATGCCGCCCGGCGGGCCTATGTGCGGCTCAATATGCTGGCGATGCGCTGCCTTGAACCAGGCGGTACCCTGGTTAGCGCCAGTTGCACCAGCCAGATCGCGCCTGACCAGTTTCGCGAGTTGCTGGCCGATGCAGCCCAGCGCGCCGAATGCCGGCTGACTATCGTCCACGAAGCCGGCCAGTCTCTCGATCACCCGGTGCCGGCCGCATTTCCCGAGGGGCGCTATTTGAAATTTGTCATCGGCCGAGTAGCGGATGTTCCCTGACATGCAGTCGGTAGCAGTGGTATAATTTTTGCCGTAGTTTGACAATTATTAAGGAGGGGGCAGGAAGGACGTAGCCTTCCTGTATTTCCAGTTACAGATGCGCGTACTCACCCTTACCTGGGAATATCCGCCACATATCGTTGGTGGACTGGGCCGTCACGTTGCCGAACTGGCGCCGGTGCTGGCGGCTCAGGGTGTCGAGATGACGATATTGACACCGCGTTTCGCTGGCGGCGCGGCAGATAGCATTGAAGCCCCAGGGCTGCGGGTTGTGCGCGTGGATATGCCGTCGGCGCTCCAGAGTTTGCAGCCGGATACGGTTGCTCAGGGCAACCAGTGGTTGTTGCACCATGCGTACAAATTGCTCGGCCCGTCTGCCGAATTCGATCTTATCCACGCCCATGACTGGTTGACGACTGAAGTTAGCCTGGCGCTCAAGCATGCCTGGCAGTTGCCGCTGGTGGCGACGATCCATGCCACCGAACGCGGCCGGCACTGCGGCTGGTTGCAAGGTTCGCAGTCGCGCCGGATCGATTACCTGGAATGGCAATTGACTTACGAGTCGTGGCGGGTGATCGTTTGCTCGGAGTTTATGCGCGAGCACTTGCGGGGCGGTTTTGCCACACCGATTGATAAAATCAGTATTGTGCCGAATGGCATCAAGCTCCAGATCGACCCGTTTGCGAGTGCGGCGGCACGCCTGGCGTTTCGCCGCCGCTATGCTGCCGATACGCAGCCGCTGGCGCTTTACGTTGGGCGGTTGGTGCATGAAAAAGGCATCCAGGTGCTGTTGCGGGCCTGGAGTCGTATCTGCGAGCGACTCGATGCGCGGCTGGTGATTGCCGGCAGCGGTGGCTATTTTGAAGAGCTCCAGGTGCTGGCGGTTGATCTCGGGATTGCCGATGTTACCAGCTTTGCCGGCTTCATCAGCGACGAAGAACGCGAGCAACTCTACCGGGTGGCCGATGTGGCGGTGTTTCCTTCGCTCTATGAGCCCTTCGGCATTGTGGCGCTGGAGGCCTTTGCCGCCCATTGCCCGGTGGTGGCGACGCGGGCCGGTGGTCTCGGCGAGGTAATCAAGCCGCACGAAACCGGCATTCTGGTTGATCCGGATGCCGTCGAGGGGTTGACCTGGGGCATTTTGCATACTTTGCAATATCCGGATTGGGCGCAGGCACGGGCAGCCAATGCTTTGCGTGAAGTACAGAGCCGCTTCACCTGGCCGCGCATTGCTGAAGATACGATGACGATTTATGAGCGCGTCCTGGCTGAGCAACGGGCAAGTGGCTGGGGGGCACGATTGGCAGCGACGTATGACGAGTGAAGCTCAGATCAATCAGTGGTTGCGCGACGGCATTACGGCGGCGCGGGTCGGGCGACGTGAGGCGGCGCGCGAGATGCTGCTGAAGGTCTTGCACAACGATGAAGAACATGAGCAAGCCTGGCTCTGGCTCTCGGGCGTGATGGATTCGCTCGATGAGCAGCGGATCTGCCTGGAAAATGTGCTGGCGATCAATCCGGGCAATCAGGCGGCTCAGCGTGGCTTGCAGGCGCTTGAAGCGGGAAATGATGCGACGGTGGAAGCGGCAAAACCGGCGCATTACCCCGATTTGCATAACCACGAGGTCGCTACGCTGGAGCAGGTGGGTGGCCGGTCCATTCCGGAGCATCCCTGCCCCTATTGTGGTGCGGCCACCAGCCTCGAACAACGGCGTTGCCCGCAGTGCCGCCAGTCGCTGATGTTGCGCAAGCCGGCTACCGGCGGGCTGCGCGGCTTGATGGGTTTTAGCGATCAGCATCGTATCGTCGTTGTAGTCGAGAAGAAACCGCATTTGCACCACTATAATGCCGGGATTGCCTATAAAGATCGGGGTATGTGGTATATGGCCGCCCGCGAATGGGAAGCCGCGCTCCAGCAGCGGCCCCACGAACTGAACTACCGCCACGCGCTTGGCCTGGCTTATGCCCGCCTTGGCTGGTTCGATGTTGCCCTGGAAACCCTGCGACGAGCCAGCGACCAGGCGCCGAACGACAAGGCCATCGCCGAGAGTCTGGCCGCAGTGGAACGCAGTGCGGGAGCAAAATAATTCCTTGATAGCATTCATTCTGGTAGCGAAGCCACCGGAATGAATACTATCAAATCGGAAATAATAATGTGCATGTTTATGGTCATGTTGGCGGCTACGCCGCCAACATGACCATAAACACACTAAAAGAAAGTAATGCCTGGAAATAGCTTTGGACAAATCTTTCGCCTGACGACCTGGGGCGAATCGCATGGGCCGGCAGTTGGTTGCACGGTCGACGGTTGCCCGGCCGGGATCGATTTGACGCTTGAGCAGATTCAGCACGAATTGAACCGGCGGCGGGTTGGTCAGAGCAAGGTCAGTTCGCAGCGTCGCGAGCCCGACGAGGTGCAGATCCTCTCGGGCCTGTTCGAGGGTCGCACCACTGGTACGCCCATCAGTATGCTGGTGTTCAATAGCGATGCGAAATCTTCCCATTATGAGTCGATCAAGCATCTGTACCGGCCCGGCCATGCCGATTTCAGCTGGGATGTGAAGTATGGCTTTCGTGACTGGCGCGGTGGTGGGCGCAGCAGCGCACGCGAAACCATCGGGCGGGTTGCCGGCGGTGCAGTTGCTCGTGCCTTCCTGGCCCACCGTGGGATACGCATTTTTGGCTATACGCTGGCGCTGGCCGACCCTGAGCGCGGCCCCGGCGCGCTGTTGCATGCACGCTATATCGACGAAGACGAAATCGAACGCAATATCATGCGCTGCCCCGATGCCGAGGTCGCTGCCCGGATGGTCGAGATGGTCGATGTGGCGCGGCGCTCCCTCGATTCGCTGGGCGGCATCGTCGAAGTGCGCGCCCGCGGAGTGCCGCCCGGCCTCGGCGAGCCGGTCTTCGATAAGTTGCAGGCCGAGATCGGCAAGGCCTTGTTCAGCATCCCGGCCATCAAGGGCGTCGAGTTTGGCGAAGGCTTCGGCGTGGCGACGATGCGCGCCTCCGAGCACAACGATCCCTTTGTGCGCCGCGACGACGGCAGCATTGGTACGGTCACTAACCATCACGGCGGTATTCTGGGCGGGATCAGCACCGGCGAAGAAATTGTGGTGCGCCTGGCTGCCAAGCCGCCGGCCTCGATTGCCCAGCCTCAGCAAACTGTCGACCAGGCCGGCAATTCGGCGACTATCAAGGTGCATGGGCGTCACGACCCGACGGTGCTGCCGCGGCTGGTGCCGGTCGCTGAGGCGATGCTGGCGCTGGTGCTGGCCGATCACCTGTTGCGGCAGCGCATGGCTCGCCTCGATCCATAAAGAGTGGCTTGCGCAGCCGGCGCTTGCGCAAGCCACCACGCGACCGCGTAGGTCGCGCAAATTATATGAGTTGCGCGGTCGCCTCGCATCCAGGCCGGATTTGCCTGCGGCAGGGCGGAAGAACCGTTCAAATGCGTTTGATTTTGCGGCAAAGCCGCAAAATCAAACGCAAAATCGCTCCTTCCTGGCTGCCGCAGGCGAAACAGCCCTGGATGCAGCCAGCAGCCAATCTCGAATTCGTCAGGTATTTAGCATAACAGGGTTATGTCGATGGCAAATGAAGCCAATCCGCCGTCTGATGGGCAGCCCCGACTGACTGCCGGGCGGGTCGATCAGCGGCTACAGCCGATTATCAGTGTGAGTGCGGCGCTTTGCTGGGTGGGTGCGATCAGTATGTTGCTGCTCGGCAATCTGTACCGCGAGGTCGATCCGCTGGCCCCGCAGCGCCTGCTGTACTATGCGCTGGTGCTGCTGGCCGGCCTGCTGACCTTTGTGCCCCTGGAAGTGCGTATGGGCCTGCCCTACCTCAGTGTGATGGGGATCGGCGGTACCGGTTTGCTGTTGTATACCCTGGCCTGTGTGCCCGCGCCGCGTGGTTCGCTGCTCTCGTTGCCCGATCTGCCGGTCTATGTCTTGCTTATCAGTGCTTTGTTCTGGAGTGGCGCCGCCTTCGTTATGCCTTTTGTGTATGCCCTGGGCCGGCGTATTTTTGCTCAGCGTGCCCTGGCCCTCGATATGCGCCGCATTCGCCGTCAGTCGTTTGAATTCGGCGGCTTTCTCGCATGCCTGGCTACCCTTGGCGGTTTGCGTGTGCTGACCTGGGTGAGCGCGCTGCTGGTGATTTTGATTTTGGTGGTTACTGAAATGCTTTTTCTCTCGCGAGTCGACCCGGAGTTGACCAGCGCCTGAGATCAGGAGAACCTATGATTCGGATTGCCATTATTGGAATGGGCTTGATTGGCACATCGTTGGGCATGGCGCTGCGCTCCGCTGACGATCGCGATGCGCCACTGGGCACGATCGAAGTGGTGGGCTTCGATGAGCAACCACGTGCGGTGAAGGATGCGCGTGGGCGCCTGGCGATCGATCGCGAGGCGCGTACGCTGGAAGATGCCGTGCGCGATGCGCATATCATTGTGCTGGCGACACCGGTCAAAACCATCGAGCCGCTGTTTGCCCGCTTGAGCACGCTGCTGCCCGCCGGAGTCGTCGTCACTGATACGGCCAGTACCAAAGCCCAGGTGCTCGAATGGTCGCAGCGATTGCCGAGCGGCGTCGATTTTGTCGGTGGGCATCCTATGGCCGGCCGCGAGAAATCCGGGGCGCAGGCCGCTGACCCCGATCTGTTCAAAGATGCCATCTATTGCCTCACTCCGGCAAGCAGCGCCCGCCAGGTTGCAATTGATGCGGTCGTCGGCATGGTTGAACGCGCCGGCGCCAAGCCTTACTACATCGACCCGGTCGAGCACGATGCCTATGTCGGCGGGATTTCGCACCTGCCCTTCTTGCTGTCGACGGCGCTGGTCGAAGTGACCAGCGCCAGCGCGGGTTGGCGCGAAATGGCGCCGCTGGCGGCGAGCGGGTTTCGCGACATTTCGCGCTTGGCCTCGGGCGATGTGGCCATGCACCGAGACATTTGTCTGACGAACCGTGAGGCGCTGATCCGCTGGATCAATGATACCGTCAATCAGTTACTGGATGTGCGCGGTTATCTGGAAGCCGGCGACGCCGAGAAACTGGAGCAGATATTTGCGCATGCCCGCGAGGTACGTGAGGAATGGTTGCATAGCCGGCCCAATATGCGGCCCGGCGAGGACGAGTTCCAGGATATGGGCCGCATCGAGCGTCCCAGCCTTTTTGGTTTTCGCACCCCCGGTGAGCGCCGCCGCTAGCACAGGAGACTTTTTCGTCTCCAGCGGCAATAAAGTGATAATCTTTTTCGTTTGTGGTGGCAGCTTCGCTGCCACCACAAACGAGAAAAACGGCTTTTGCCACCCTGCCGGCGGCGAAAAAAACACGTGCGCGCTCGCCACTGCGTGTATTCCGTGATGAAAATCACGCAATATACTTGACATTAGCCAGTTCAAAGTGTTACACTCGGAACAAATAACTTTCAAATATGCCCCTTATAACCGATAAGCTTCATTCGTCCGGGCGCCTCACCCCACGACCTGGAACAGGGGTGTACGCGGGGCGCATCAAAGGCCAGCGGAGGAGCCTGTGGAACGTATAGATATCCCACCCGATGTTGTGGTACGCCGGTTGCCACTCTATGCGCGTAGCCTGCGCTACCTTTTGCAGGAGGGGATCCACTCGGTTTCCTCGCAGGAACTGGGCGATCGGATCAATATCACGGCGGCCCAGATCCGCAAGGATCTTTCGTATTTCGGTGAATTCGGTAAGCAAGGCATCGGCTACGACGTGGAAAAATTGCTCCAGCATATCGAAGGCATTCTCGGCCTGACCCACGACTGGTCGGTGGTGCTGGTCGGGGTTGGGCATCTCGGCCAGGCAATTGCGCGCTACGAAGGCTTCCGGACTAAAGGGTTACGGATTGTGGCTCTCTTTGATAACGACCCGGCCAAGATCGGCCAGGAAATCGAAGGGCTGGCCATTATGCCCGATGAGCAACTCGGCGACATTGTGCGTACTCACGATGTGCGCCTGGCCATCGTGGCGGTGCCCGCTACTCGCGCTCAAGATGTAACCGATATGCTGGTGGCCGCCGGGGTGCGCGCCATCCTCAATTATGCCCCTATCATTGTGCAGGCGCCCGCCGATGTCTGGGTACGCTATATCGATCCGGTGGCAGTGTTGCATAGTATGACGTATTACCTCGCTCGCGAAGAAGAATTCTCGGCGCAACCGTAGGCTTGTGCAGCCGGCGTGTTTGCTCAAGCAGGGGATGTGTATGGGGATGGTGGGCGGCGTAGCCGCCCACCATCCCCATACACATCCCCTTTTTTCGTTAGCGGTAGCCCTCGGCCTGCATGTTGAAGAGGCGGGCATAGGTGCCGTTGAGCGCCAGCAATTCCCGGTGTGAGCCGATCTCGCTGATGCGCCCGCCTTCCAGCACGGCAATGCGATCAGCCATACGCACAGTGCTGAAACGGTGGCTGATCAGCAGTGCGATTTTGCCGTCCGTTAGTTCGCGGAAGCGCTGGAAGATTTCGTATTCGCGTTCGGCATCCAGTGCCGAAGTCGGCTCATCCAGCACCAGCACCTCGCTGTCGCGCATGAACGCCCGTCCCAGCGCGATCTTCTGCCACTGGCCGCCCGAAAGCTCCGAGCCCTTTTCGAACCAGCGCCCCAGCATGGTATCGTAGCCCTCCGGCAAGAGGCCGACGACTTCGTCGGCGCCGCCTCGCCCGGCGGCGGCGGCGATGCGGGGCTCATCGTCCAATGCGGCGATCTGGCCGAAGCCGATGTTCTCGCGTGCCGTTAGCTGGAAGCGCACAAAGTCCTGGAAGATTACGCCGATCATGCCGCGCAATTGATCCAGGTCGTACTCGCGCAGATCAATGCCGTCGAGCAGGATCTGGCCCTCGCTCGGTTCGTAGAGCCTGGTCAGCAGTTTGATCAGGGTGGTTTTGCCGGCGCCGTTCGCACCGACTAGCGCCAGTTTCTCGCCGCCGGCAATGTGCAGGTTCACATGGTGCAAAGCCCAGTCTTCGCGATCGGGGTAGCGGAACGAGACATTGCGGAATTCGATGCCCTGGCGGATCGGCTGCGGTACCGGCAGGCCTGGTTGCTTGCGGTCGACCTGGGCTTGCATGCCAAGAAAGTTGAAGAGGTTTTCCATAAACAGGCCACTCTCGTAGAGCTGGCCCGAACTGTAAAATAGCGCCTGAAAGGTTTGCTGGCTCTGGCGGAAAATCGTGATGTAGAATGTCATCGCGCCCAGGCTGATGGCGCCGGCGACGGTACGCCAGATGATCCAGGCGTAGGCGCCGTAGTAGCTCAGGCTGGAAAGCAAACCCCAGAGTAGACTGGCCGTGCTGCGCCGAATGGCAAGTTGCTCGTCTTCTTGATAAAATTTCCGGAAAAATTGCTGGTAACGTTGCAGCAGCGGTTCGCCCAGGCCGAAGAGCTTGACCTCCTTGGCGCTGTTGTCGACGGTCAGCAAATATTCGAGATATTGCATGCGACGAAACTCGGGCGCCCGCCATGTCAGCAGGCGAAAGTGCAACCGGCTGTACTTCGTCTGCGCGATAAACGATGGCAACGTAGCGCCAAAGAGGATGAGCGCAATCAGCGGGCTGAAGGTCAGCAGACCAATCGCAAAAGACAACAGAATCAGCACATTCTGCACAATCGCAAAACTGGTATTGATGATCGCAAGCGCTCGCCAGTCGGCTTCGCGGCGGGCATTTTGCAGCTTGTCGTAGAACTGGGCGTCCTCAAAATAGTGCAGATCGAGTTCGAGCGATTTGCGAATAATCGCGGTGTTGATAAAATGCGACAGGCGGGCATTGAGCATATGCTCGACCAGGGTACGACCCTGGGAGGTAGCGGCACTGGCGGTGATCAGCACAAACTCGGCAATCAGAAAGGGCAGCACCAGTTGAAAGCCGGCCTGTACCGTGAGCCCACCGTCGAGTGCAGTAACCACCGAGTCGACGATCTGCTGGCCGAGCCAGGCCTGCGAAATCGGCACTGCTGCGGCCACGATGGTGATCAGCGCCATTGCGATGGTACCGCCGCGATGTGCCTGCCAGACCAGCGAAAAGGCGCGGGGCACATTGGCGAAGGCGGCACGCAGATCGCGTAAACGTTCAGACCAGCTGCGGGTATCGGGTTCAGGCGGGCCGGTGGTGGCGCGCCGGCGGAAACCGGGATGCATCATAGTCCGTATTGTACACCTTTTTCCGGTGGCGGGCACCTGCGCTTTTGGGGAGGGTGGTGCGGAACAGAAATGCGGCAGCTATGCTGCCGCATTCCTGTTCCGCACCACCCTCCCCCATGAATTTGCGTGTGACGAAACCGTGGCACGTGCGCCAGGATCCCGCTTCCGGGAAGCTTCCTATGGCGTGCGCATCAGCAGCGAGCGGCCGCCGGGGTGGCAGCGTCCCGCGGAATATGTCCGCGCTCGCAATCTTTGTGCAGCCCGTTTCGGCACACCCAATGAATTTTCTGGTATTGCGCCGGTACCCGCGCCGGGGTATACTATCGTTGTAGGTGTTCGTGGTTCTGCGAGGAGCAGCGTATGCGCACTCGTGCAGTTGGAGACAAGCAACGCCAATCACAATTGGCAACAGTTGGATATTGTATGGAATTTTGCCCCTGTGTCGTTTGACACGGGGGCTTTTTTTGTCTCGACGGCAATGGGTGTATGGAGGAGATTTATGCAGAACAGGATCCGCCGTTGGGCCGGCCGTTTTCGCAATGCGCTACTGGATTTGCCGGACGATGTACTGCAAGCGACCTTCTGTCGTTGGGCATGTGCCGCCGGTTCTGCGGCCTGTCACGGCCTCGGGTTGCCGCCCGATCCACAGCAGTGGTCGGCGAACCAGGTGCGGCGCGCGCTCAATCGTTTGCCCCCCGATTATCTGGTACGCCACGTGGTGCAGGATCTGATCAGTACGGCGAAACAGGGCGATCTGGCCGAGGAATTTGCCGGCTGGGGTCACACCCACGACCTGGCTGGTTTTATGCGCCGCGGCATCAATGAGATCGAACATGGGGCTTTGCACGTTCGCGCCCGCATCGACCGCCCGTCGCGTTCGCTGCGCCTGGTGGAACGCCTGCGTCGCCAGATGCTGGCCACCGACGAGCGGGTGCTCGAAGATTTTGTCGCCGAACACGGCGATGCCCGGCGCTGGGCCAGCGCCGGCCTGCCGCAGATGTTCTTTCCGGGGGCCGCCAATTATCGGCCTGGCACTTTCCTCGATGTGATCGACGATATGGATGCCGAACATTTTGCGGCGCAGGTTGTGTTTTGCCTGGCACCCCGACCCGATCTGGCCTATCAGCCGGCCTTCCTCGAAGACATCCGGGCCGAATTGAATAGCGTTGCGCATAGCCAGCGCAGCGCCGCCTGAGTTAAGCGGGGGAGCGGGGGACTTTCAACGAGAGCGTTTTTCGCCCGGCCGGAGCGGGAAATCACCCATCTGACAAAAACGCTCTCGTTGAAAGCTCCCCCGCTCATTATCCGCTTCCCCGCTCCCAGTCGGCGCTGCGGGTGCCGTGCAGGTCGCGCCAGTGCGGCGCCAGCAGCACGATGTCCAGTTCGCGCACCAGCCGGCGGGCGGCGGAACCCACAATGGCCGTGTAGGTTGGGTAGGCCAGTTTCAGTGTCGCCAGTTGCTCGATAGGCTGGCCGGCCAGCATGCTGGCCGCTACGATCTGCACTACTTCGACCGCCTGTTCCCCCACCACATGCGCGCCCAGAATGCGATGGTTCCGGCGATCCACAATCAGCTTGAAACTGCCGCGGCTGCGCCCGTCGATCACGGCGCGATCCAGGTCGGCATAGTTTACCTCGGTGGCAGCATAGTCATAGCTTGAGCGGGCTTCGGCTTCAGTGATGCCGACGCTGGCATATTCGGGGTCGGTGAAGCCGCCGTAAGGAATGATGCGCTTCGTGTAGCTGCGATGGTGGCCCAGTAGTGCATTTTCGGTGGCCACCCGGCCCTGGAAGTCGGCGGCCTGTACCAGCATCAGCCCGCCGGTCACGTCGCCGGCGGCGAAAATGTGGGCCTGCGAGGTCTGCAAATAGTCATCGACGACAATGCGCCCGTTGTCTGCCTCGATACCGGCCGCCGCCAGGTTCAGGCGCTCGATGTTGCCCTGCCAGCCAATTGCCGTGATGACGGCGTCGGCTTCGTAGACGGCGGTTTCGTTGTTGCGTGCGACACGACAGTGCACGCTGTCGGCATGCTTCTCGATCTGCGTGATATTCGTCACGCCGGTGATCACATCGATATTGCGTTCAACGAAGGTGGCTTCGAGCTGGCGGCCGATCATTTCATCGCTCTGCGGCAGGAGGTGTGGGCTGCGCTCCAGGATCTGAACCTGCGCGCCGAAGGCCTCGAACACCGAGGCGAGCTGGCAGCCGGTAGCTGCGCCGCCGATGATGATCACACGTGGCGGCAGCTCCGACAAGCTCCAGATATCGTTAGACGTCAGTGTATGCTCGACGCCCGGAATATCCGGCCGGCGTGGCCGCCCACCCGTGCAGATGATGAAGCGTCGCCCCTGAAGCTGCCGCCCATCGCTGAGCTCGATCCGCTCGGCGTCGATGAAATGGGCATCGCTGCCGATGAAGGTCTCTATTCCGACCCGCTCGAGATTCGCCGCCAGTAGCTTGTAATTGTCGACCTCGGCGCTCATGCGGCTGACGCCGGCGAGCAGTTGGCGAAAATCGAGCTGCGGTGGGCCGGCCTGGATGCCATAATCGCCGAACTGACGGGCGTCGCGCATCAGGCGGGCGGCTTTGGCCAGGATGCGGGTGGGGATACAGCCCTGCTGGACGCAGACTCCGCCGAGCCGGTGACGCTCGACGAGGGCCACTGTCACCCCGAGTTCGCGGGCACGCAAGGCGGCGACTACCCCCGCCGGGCCGCCGCCAATCACCACGACATCAAACAGCATATCAGCACGCTCCTTTCACTTTGTGTCCTCTGTCACAAATTATACGATAAAAAATTCACGAAATAAATATCACAATTTGTTGGATGCACTACCCATTCGGGTAGTCAGCATCCCTCCCCGTTCTGATGAGTCTGAACCATCTGTATTATAATTCACGAATAATTATTCGTGAATTATAATACATCTATCGCTAGCACACCGTACGCAGTCGGCGTTGCTGCTGCACGCATTACAGGCTTTTTCGCCGGCGGCAGCGTGGAAGGCACCTTCTTTTTCGTTCGTTCTGGCGGCCTGGCCGCCAGAACGAACGAAATAAATGTCCATTTCCGCCCTGCCGTCGGCGCTTCCGGCATCATCGTGGTGTGATCGCGTAAATCCTGTCGCCAATCATTTGAATGTATGTAGGAAAGCCTTATGCAAGAAACACTTTCGCCAGGTGGGCGGATGCGGGCGGCGATGGCCGCCGAACGCCCACTTCAGATTGTCGGCGCGATCAATGCCTACAGTGCCATGCTGGCCGAACGAGCCGGCTTTCGGGCGCTTTATCTTTCCGGGGCCGGGGTGGCCAATGCCTCCTTTGGCTTGCCCGACCTGGCCATTACCAGCCCGAGCGAGGTGCTGGAAGATGCGCGCCGGATTACAGCCGCCACTGCGCTGCCGTTGCTGGTCGACATCGATACCGGCTGGGGCAATGCCTTTATGATCAGCCGGCTGATCGGCCAGCTGATCACTGCCGGCGTAGCCGCCATTCAGATCGAAGACCAGGTGCAGTCGAAGCGCTGCGGCCATCGCCCCAACAAAGAGGTTGTATCGAGCGGCGAGATGGTCGACCGGCTCAAGGCAGTGCTCGACGCCCGCAGCGACCCGCAGTTCGTGGTTGTTGCGCGCACCGATGCCGTTGCCGTCGAAGGGCTTGAGCCGGCCATCGAGCGAGCGCAGGCCTATGTGGCGGCCGGCGCCGACGTGATTTTCGCCGAGGCCTGTACCGACCTCGATCAGTTCCGTCGTTTCACCGCCGCCATCGACGCGCCGGTGCTGGCCAATATCACCGAATTCGGCCAGACGCCGCTGTTCACCACGAATGAACTGGCCGAGGCCGGCGTCGCTGTCGCGCTTTACCCCTTGACGGCCTTCCGCGCCATGAGCGCGGCGGCGCTCCATGCCTACCGCACGTTACGGCACGAGGGAACCCAGCGCGACCTGATCGACCGCTTGCAGACCCGTGCCGATCTTTACGATGTGCTGCATTATCACGAGTACGAAGCAAAACTTGATCGTCTATTTCAAAAGGAGCCTCACAATGACTAGTGTTGCCACCAACCCTGCTGGATTGGCCGGCGTAGTTGCCGGCGAAACTGCTGTCTGCACCGTCGGTCAGGCCGGCGTGGGCCTGACCTACCGCGGCTATGATATTTATGATCTGGCCGATAATGCCTCGTTCGAGGAAGTGGCCTATCTGCTGATCTATGGCAAGCTGCCGAACCAGCAGGAGCTGGATCGCTACAAAAGTCACCTGACCGAGATGCGCGAACTGCCGTCAACGCTCCAGAGCGTGCTGGAGCGCATTCCGGCCGGCGCCAACCCGATGGATGTGCTGCGAACCGGTTGCTCGATGCTGGGCGCGATCGAGCCCGAAGACCAGTTTCGCGACGACAAGCATGTTGCCGACCGGCTCATGGCAACTTTCCCGGCGATTTTGCTCTACTGGTACCACTATGCCCACCATGGCCGACGTATCGACACCATGACCGACGAGCCGGATCTGGCTGGTCACTTCCTGCACCTGTTGCACGGCAAGCGCCCTGAAGAAACCTATCGCCGCGCCGTCGATGTCTCGATGGTGCTTTACGCTGAGCACGAGTTCAATGCCTCGACTTTTGTGGCGCGGGTAACGATCTCGACGCTGTCGGATGTGTATTCGTCGATCACTTCGGCAATTGGCGCATTGAAAGGCCCGCTGCACGGTGGCGCCAACGAGGCGGCGATGATGCTAATCTCGCGCTTCAACACACCGGAGGAAGCCGAGGCGGGCCTGTTGCAGATGCTGGAGCGCAAAGACAAGATTATGGGCTTTGGCCACCGCGTCTACAAGAAGGCTGACCCGCGCTCGGAAGTCATTCAGGGCTGGGCGCGCCAGCTCTGCGAAAAGAACGGCGAAATGAACTTCTACCACGTTGCCGAGCGCATTCACATGGTGATGGAGCGCGAGAAGAAGCTGTTCCCGAACCTGGACTTTTACTCGGCAGTCACCTATCATTGCTGCGGCATCCCGATTGAGCTCTACACGCCGCTGTTCGTGATCGCGCGCACCAGCGGCTGGGCGGCTCATGTGCTGGAGCAGCGCGCCAACAACCGGCTCATCCGTCCCAGCGCGGCCTACACCGGCCCTGAGCCGCTGGAATTCGTGCCGATCAGCGATCGAGGATAATACACTATTATTTCTTCCGGGTGTGCGGCATCGCCGCACACCCGGAAGAAAGGAGAATAGAATGGGACATTCCTACGATTTAAATACCCGGCCCGCGCCCGACCAGGTGCTGGTCGATGTGGCCGATTATGTGGCGGAGACGACGATTGACAGCGCGCTGGCTTACGATACGGCGCGCTCTGTGCTGATCGATTCGCTGGCCTGTGCCTTCGAGTCGCTGCGCTACCCGGCGTGTACCAAGCTGCTCGGCCCGGTGGTGCCGGGCACCCAGGTGCCGAACGGCGTGCGGGTGCCCGGCACTGCCTATGAGCTCGACCCGATCAAGGGAGCCTTCGATATCGGCTTGCTAATCCGTTTCCTGGACTGGAACGATACCTGGCTGGCTGCCGAGTGGGGCCATCCCAGCGACAACCTCGGCGCCATCCTCTCTACTGCCGATTACCTCAGCCGTCAGGCTCTCGCCGCCGGCAAAGCTCCGCTGATGGTGCGCGATGTGCTGACGGCGGCCATCAAGGCCCACGAGATCCAGGGGGTGTATGCGCT
Source organism: Chloroflexaceae bacterium (assembly GCA_034437175.1). Taxonomy (GTDB): domain Bacteria; phylum Chloroflexota; class Chloroflexia; order Chloroflexales; family Chloroflexaceae; genus DAOTUJ01. Next base: position 76,104 of record DAOTUJ010000164.1, read on the forward strand.
GGAAAATTCCTTCAACCGGGTCGGCCTCGACCACGTCATCCTGGTCAAGCTGGCGTCGACGGCTGTGACGACGGCGATGCTCGGCGGCAGCCGTGACGATATCGTCAACGCGCTGTCGAATGCCTGGGTTGATGGGCAAGCACTGCGTACCTATCGCCACGCGCCGAACACCGGCTCACGCAAGTCCTGGGCGGCCGGCGATGCTACCAGCCGCGGGTTGCGCCTGGCGATGATGACCATGCAGGGCGAGATGGGCTATCCTTCGGCGCTGACGGCGCCGAAGTGGGGTTTCTACGATGTGCTCTTCCAGGGCCGGCAGTTCAGCTTCCAGCGGCCCTTCGGCTCCTATGTGATGGAGCACGTGCTGTTCAAAGTCTCGTTCCCGGCTGAATTCCATGCCCAGACCGCCGTCGAATGCGCGATGACGCTGCATCCGCAGGTCAAAGATCGCATCGACGAGATCGAGCGCATCGAACTGACGACGCACGAGGCGGCCATCCGCATCATCAGCAAGGTCGGGCCACTCTACAACTACGCCGACCGCGACCACTGCCTGCAATATATGGTCGCCATTCCGCTGCTCTTCGGGCGCCTCACCGCCGAGGACTACGAAGACGGCATTGCCGCCGACCCGCGCATCGATGCGCTCCGCGAAAAAATGGTGGTCAGCGAAGATGCGCAGTGGAGCAAGGACTACCACGACCCGGAGAAGCGTTCGATTGCCAACGCGGTGCAGGTCTTTTTCAAAGACGGCAGTTCAAGCGACCGGATCGCGGTGGAGTACCCGATCGGCCACCGCCGTCGCCGCGACGAGGCCTTCCCGCTGATCGCCGCGAAATTCGAGCGGGCACTGGCCACCCGCTTCCCGCCGAAGCGCGTCGCCGCCCTCACTGCCCTCTGCGCCGACCAGTCCCGTCTCGAGGCCACCCCGGTGCACGAGTTCATGGCGATGCTGGCGCAATAACAAAGTCGGGTGGCGGGAACCTTTCAACTATAGCGTTTTTCGCCCGGCCGGACGGCCCTCACCCCCGGCCCCGCTCCCACTCAGGCCGGCGCGGCGGGTCTGGTTCGCGCAACCGGGTTCCAATGGCGCGCCGGCCTGGCAGGCGAGAGGAGTACACGAGAACGCCGTTGCCCGGCCCCCCCGCTCCTGTCAGGCTGGCGCCGGCGAGGGTTAGGGGTTCATGGTCGGGAAATCACCCATCTGACAAAAACGCTATAGTTGAAAGGTGGCGGGAACCCGGTTCCCGCCACCCAGTCTGTGCTGCTACAGGCTAAATAAGGATAGTATTGCATCGGCTGTTCTGTTTGATCTGGTAGCTGTCCTGGGCAATCAAGGTATTATATTGCCAAAAGGCATGCAAATGGTGAGGATCTTCCTGGTTTTTCCGCCACAGGGGCATACTGTGGGTGATCGGTGCTACCGGCGCGGCAGCGCCAGCAAATCGACATGGTCGAGGCCGGGTGCTGCCGCAAAATGCTGCATAATGGCGGTGTTGCTCAGGGGTTGCGGCTGCCAGGCGCTGCGGCGGGGAATCAGAGAGAGTTCGTAGCCGAAGGCGCGCCAGAGGTCGAGGTAGAGTTCGGGCGCCATGCCTGAGGTGGTCGGCATAGCAGCGGGAGTAAATTCGCTACAGACGACGGGACGATGGCGTTGCAGGATCTGCTGCATGCCGCGCAGCGCCCGGCCCTCGGCGCCTTCGATGTCCATCTTGATGAAATCGATGCGTGGTTCGGCGGCGAGCGCCGTATCCAGCGTAACCGCCGGCACACCCGGCAATCCGGCGCACCGTTCGATCGCGATGCGGCCATTGCTGTCGTCGGCGCCGTAGCTGACGCTGCCGTCGATGTCGGCGATTGCGCAGGGCTTGATGGTCACATTGTGCATGTCGTTGAGTTGCAGGCTTTGCGCAAGCAAGGCGCAATTGGTGGCGCCGGGCTCGAAAGCGATCACCTTGCCGTTCGGGCCGGCCAGCCGGGCGGCCAGCAGGCTGTAGTAGCCGATATTGGCGCCGATGTCGACGAAGACCATGCCGGGGCGCAGCAATCCCTCGATGATTGCCGTCACGTGGGGTTCGTAGGTGCGGTTCAGAGCGATGCGGGCGCCGACGGCCCAGTCGTCCAGGCGCACCAGCAATGCGAAGTGTGGCAGGCGCACCCGGATTGATCGTTGAATTGGCAGCAGGCGCTTCCAGAAACGCCGCTGCCGGTAGATTGTGCGCACAATCCGCGTTTTCATGCTCTTTTTCGCCTGCGGCAGCGTGGATGATCATGCTTGCTCCGGGTTCGGGCAGCTTCGCTGCCCGAACCCGGAGCAAGCACGGCTGGTGTGCTCAGGAATGCGCCAGCCGGAAGTGAATGATGCCCCAGCGCAGGTAGCCGCGCTCGCCGGCGTCGATCCAGTGGCCCAGGCCGCGCAGCATGTTGTCGATGTATGTCTGCGAGACGACTTTGGCCAGTTCGCTGCGGCGCGACTCGAGTTCGGCGCGCACCCGGCTGTAGTGGCGGGTCAGTTGCTCGGACATATCGATGATCTGTACTTCCTCAAAGCCCAGGTCTTTCGCAACTTTGCGATAGAAAGCGTAGGAGCCCAGGCTGCTCAGGTGGATGCGGTCGAGCACTGGCTGCAGCACGCCTGCCGGGCAATCGTCGCTCTGCATCGGGTCGGTGAAGATGAAATCGCCGCCCGGTCGCAGCACGCGCCGCACTTCCGCGAAGACCCGCCGGCGGTCGCCGCTGTGCAGGATGGCGTCCTGCGACCAGGCGATGTCGACGCTGGATTCTTCGTAGGGAATCTCTTCAAAACTGCCGTCGGAGACTGCGACCAGGTGGCTCAGATCTTGCTGCTCGTTGAGCATACGGTTGCGCTGGTTCTGCGCCTCGCTGAGGTTGAGGCAGGCCACCCGGCAGCCGTAGCGCCGTGCCAGGTAGCGCGCCGCGCCACCGTAGCCCGCGCCGATATCCATAATCTGCATATCCGGGTTGATGGTTACCAGGGTTTCGGCCATCTGCTGTACAGTGCGCTGGCTGGCATCGAAGATCGGCTCATCGTCGCTGTGGTAAATGCCGACGTGAATATCCTCGCCGCCCCAGATCGTCGCGTAGAAGCGGTCGGCGTCGTTGCTGTTGTAGTAGGTCTGCGCTGTCTTGACCACCTCGGAGTACAGCTCGGTCTTGGTGTTGACGCCCGTGTGGTAACTCTTGTCAGCCACGTGAATGAAGAAATCGGGATCGGCCTCGTGGTAGGTTTCCTGGAAATCGCCATAGGTTTTGACGCGCTGGAAGCCGACTTCCTTCATCAGGTTCTGGGTATACTTTTTGCGCAGCGGGAACATGTTCAGGTGGAACACCGAGCGGTCGGGAAATTCGTAGCGGAAGCGGGCCAGACCTTCGTCGAGGTGCTCAGGCTGGGCCGTGACATCTTCGCCGCAGTAGTAGAAGGTGTGGCTCGGCGACTGGTTGTGGTCGAGCAATGCATCGTAGTTGCGCTGGTCGAGAACCAGGATTCCATCGTGGTTGAGCACCGAATAGAACTCGGCGAGGCAGCGGCGGCGGTCGGCTTCCGAGTGAAGATGCGTGAAGGAGTTCCCCAGGCAAACCACGGCATCGAACTTGCGGTGAATATCCTGCGTCAGCCAGCGCCAGTCGGCGTGAACGGTGCGGAGAATGTAATCGTGCTTGCGAGCGTTCTCGAAGGCCTTGGCCAGCATATGCGGGCTGCCGTCCGCGCTGGTGACATCAAAGCCGGCTTTGAGCAACTGAACCGAATGGAACCCGGTGCCGGTCGCGACATCGAGCACCGTGCGGGTATTGTGATCTTTCAACACCCGAATGAAGAAATCGCCCTCACTCGCGGCGCGGGCGCCCCAATCGATCAGTGCATCCCATTTCTCAACGAAAGTATGCACGTATTCCAGTTTGTAATGATCCGTCTTGCGTACCTTCAGTGGATCCGTGCCATAGACCTGTTGCTTCACCATGGTGGTGATGTTCCTCCTGCTCTACAGGTAAGCTACCCGTTATGAGATGGGATTAACCATCAGGCACCGGGGTGTCCCCACATAAGAAATCTTCCGGGGCGCTGCCGATGTGCGTGATACAGCCGACCGGCTGATGCACCATGCTGCCTCAGAAGATCTTTCTCAAATGGTATGAGTTTTTGGCAACCACCAGGTAGATGCAGCCGCCTCCTATGCAGCGATCCTCAGACACCCTGTAACCCTGTTAACCCGTCCCATTGCGTGTAACTTTCCATACGATGCTGTTTTTGTGCGGGATCGGGCACACCTGTACGACACTCTTACCCTACAGTCTAGCCTGAGTCGTTCTGGCCATGGAATAGAGCTTACATGCCCTGCTTTACTATACGCAATTATCGCAATATGTGCAAGTCGCCAGAGCTATGCTCATGCAAACTGGACAAATAACACGAACTTCGCGGTATGGCGACTTCGTAAGACGGCTGGTTTAGCGGCGGCGGCGGCGCAGCGGCGGCGCCTCCGGCATGTCTTTGCGGGCGAATTCGTCGAGGAAGCGACCCCACTCGCTCATCTGGTCGGCGAATTCATTGAATTTCTCGAGGAAGGCATCGGTTTCGCCGGTCTTGTTGCTAGCGTCGCCCGCGCCGGAACTGTAGATCGGCTGGTCGGCGATGTTGTGCTGGTGATGAGTCTCGTCGCCGTCGAATTCGGGTGGGCGCGGAAGGTCGACGTGCAGGCTGAAATCGAGTACCGGCGGCAGGCCGCGTACCTGGCGCAGGTACTCGAGGGCGCTGCTCTCAGTGCCGAACATGCCAATCCCGCTGACGAGCTTGACGATGGGGGCAAACAGCAAGAGGTGTTGCTGGCGCACCACAAAGGCGATATGGCCAATGTGCGGGTGGCGGGCAACCTGATCGGTGCGGCGCTGGGCCGCCTGCGTCACCTTGCCGATCTGGCGACCGTCGACCAGCAAGCAGGTTGGGCAGGGGCAACGGCTCAGCAGTTTCCAGATCTCGGCAAGGTAGCGTTCCGCCTCACTCTGATCCATCTGCCCTTGCAGCGTTACCCAGAGCAAGTCTGCTTGGTGGTGCGCAATACTGTACGCCATAGAACATTTCCTCTCGCTTTTTTCGCCTGCGGCAGCAAGGAAATGTCGGTTTCTGGGCGGTTCGCCGCCCGGCGAATCGGCCAGAAACCGTTTGCCGCGCAAGGCGCATCGCTTATAGGAATGTTTCGGGAGTCAGGCGGCGCGTGAAGTGGTGCATCGCCATATTGACCAGCCAGACCCAATCCAGCGGGCGGCCGTTCATGCGCTTGAGAATATTCGGGATGGAGTAGATCTCGCGCTGTACCTTGATGAAATTCTGCAAGAACTTTTGCCGATCGAGCTTTTTCGGTTCGTACATATAATGAAACGTATCGTACTTGTCATAATTGTGCTGTACGATCCGATCCTTCATTTCCTCATACCAGGGCGTACCTGGGAAGGGCGTGGCAATCGTGAACACCGGAAACTCGATCCGGTTTTGCATAATGAAATCGTAGGTATGCTGGAAACTGGCTTCGGTATCGGTGTCGAAGCCGAAGATGAAATAGCCCTGAATGGCAATGCCGTTGTCATGCACATTCTTGACGATCTCTTCATAGCGACCGACGCGGTTCGAGCCTTTATGCACAAACTTGATCGTGTCGGGCGAGACGGACTCGAAGCCGATGTTGAACATCTCGCAACCGGCGGCGCTGGCCAGTTCGGAGAAGGCCGATTTCTCGAGGAAATTCATCGAGATATTGGCGTTCCACTTCGCACCCAGCCCGACCATGCGGTTGAACAGATCCTCGGCGAAGGCCGGCCGGAAGCAGATGTTGTCGTCCATAAACGAGATATGGATCTTCGACTTGCCGGCGAAATTCTGATGCTGCTTGATCTCGTCGATCACGCCTGCGGCATCGCGCATGCGGAAAGTTTTGCCGTAGATGCGCGGTGTGCAGCAAAAATTGCAGCCGACCGGGCAGCCCTTGGTGGCCAGCATAGGCAGGCGAAAGGAATAGTTCTTGAAGTTGGGCGAGCGGCGGGCGAAGCCGAAGTTGGGCCGAACCATATCCTGCATCGTCTTGAAGCCGCCGGTCTCGGATCTGTAGAGCGGCTTGAGCGTGTCGTGCTCGACATCGTGCGCCAGGTCTTCCCAGACATTCTCGATCTCGCCGAAGACCACCGTACTGGCGTGCTCTTTAGCCTCGTCCGGCAACATCGTCGCGTGCACACCGCCCAGGATCACGCGCTTGCCCTGGGCCAGGGCGCGGTCACTGATCTGGTACACGCGCCGGGCGTTCAGCGTGCGCGAAGTGAGCGCCAGCACATCGTACTGCGACAGGTCGGCGGGCACGGTATCGCCGATACGTTCATCGATGAAATCGACATCAAAGCGCTGCTGGGCCGTCGTTGCGACCATCAGCAAATTGAGTGGAATACTGACCTTGCCCGAGTCGACCATGAGCGGAGTAGAGCTTTTGGGCTGCACAATCAGCCAGCGCTTGCGCCGCCCGGCAGGAGCGACCGCCGGCTGCGGCATCACAGCAATATCTTCGGGAGCAATGCTTACGGTCATCAGTTCAGACCTTTCGTCGTGGGCTTCAAGAAACGACGGTCTCGGCTTCGTCGATGGGTTCGCCGACGGTGCGAGCCGGCACACTGCGATCCTGGGGCAACGGCCTGCGCTTGCCCGATTTGATGCTCGCGATCTGTTCACTGATATTCTGGCGGAATACCAGGCTGGTGATCAGATTGACCAGCTTGTTGCGATTGAAGAGCACCCGGGTCACAATCGTGTCCCAGGTGAACATCTTCTGGAAGTGGGTCATGTAGCGCATCTGGTATTCCATCGGGTCATACTTTTCACATTTGACCACCAGGTTGTGTGCGGTGTACTTGTCCCAATCTTCGTCGACGATCAGACCGCGTTCTTTGTAATCGCGGTAGAGCCGGGTGCCGGGGTAGGGCGTGATGATCGAATAGATCGGCATCACAATATGGTTTTTGCGCACAAAACGCTCGGTCGCCGCCATATCTTCGTAGGTATCGATGTCGGGATTGGTCAGGAAATTGCCCTGCACATTCAGACCGGCCTTGCGGCAGTTGCGAATGATCTCGGCATACTTGGCAACACTATTGGTGCGCCCTTTATTGTAGGCCTTCAGGGTTTCCTGGTTCACCGACTCGAAGCCGACCAGTGCCATCAGGCAACCGGCTTTGACCAGCAGATCGACGGTTTCAGGATCTTCGAGGAAGTTGATACTGATGAAACTGCTGAAGTGAATGTCGCACTCGGCCAGCAGTTTGAGGATCTCTTTGGTACGGGCTTTGTTGACCCCCAGGTTTTCGTCGGTGAACATAAACCAGGGCTTCTTGCCGGCCGGCCCGGCCTTGAACCAGACCTGTCTGGCCTCTTCGATCTGCGCTTTGATCGATTCCAGTGACTGAATGCGGTAGAGGCGACCGGTAAAATTGGGCGTCACGCAAAACGAGCAACTGTAGGCGCAGCCGCGGGTCATATAAATCGGGATGGACTTGCGAGCGTCGATCTTGTCACGCTTGCTGGCGGCAAAAATGCGCGCATAATCCAGTTGCGGCGCCTCAGTCACCGGCGGATAGTCGCCTGAATAGTAGCAATCCTGCAAGCAGCCGTCAGCCAGGTCTTGCAGCAGTGCGGCCCAGAGATTCTCGGCCTCACCGACGACAACACAGTCGGCGTGGGTGCGGGCTTCCTCATAGTTGAAGGAGACGTGGACGCCGCCGAGTACCACGGTGGTGCCACGGCGCCGGAACCCGTCGGCGATCTCGTAGGCCCGGTTGACATTCATCGTGCGGGTGGTGATGCCGACCATATCATAATCGCCATCATAGTTGATCGGATCGCCAAAGAGCTCGTCGGTCAACTCAAGCGCGTGCTGGGGCGGCGTGATGCTGACCAGCACGCCAATGCCCATGGCAAACAGGCCCTTCTGGCTGCTGGGTTCTTCTTTGTTGCCTTTCGGCGTAATCAACAGGATCTTCAGCGGGCGGATGCTGCTCGGGTCGCGCAGCGGTGGAGTGTCAGCGTTGGCGCCCGGTTTATGCACCGGACGCAACGTCACGGGGGTGATTTCGGCCGGACGTGCGCTGTCAGTATTTGTCATTACGTGACCCCCTCATCGTCACGGATCTTACCAGAATTGACAATAATGCAAAAACAAGAAGTGTGTGAAAGCTTGCATAATTATACAACGCGATTTTCTATATGTCCAGATTATTTAACCTCGGCTTGCATAAAAAACAATTACGTGCAGTTGCGCATAAATAACTAACACGACTTACGCAGTCGGCGTATTTGCTCAAGCCGCAATGGCTTGTTTCGCTTGCGGCAGCGTAGAAGGCGACATTATTTCGTTTGATTTTGCGGCTTTGCCGCAAAATCAAACGAAATAAAACGGAAAGCACCGCCCTGCCGCAGGCGAAAAGCGGTGCTCGCGGTCGCCACCGCGTAAGTCGTGCAACCAAGGAAGCATTGAAGCGTTCGAGCGCTTGAACGCTTCAACGCTTCAATGCTTTTGAAAGCCGAGGGTGGTGTAGCGCGGCTCAAATCCCAGGCCCTGATAGAGGTGATGGGCGGCTTGGTTTTCGGCGTTGTAGCTGATTGTGGCGCTGCGCATGCCCTGTTCGTGCATGACTCTGAGGCCGTGCCGGAGCAGGGCGCGGGCCAGGCCGCGGCGCTGGAAGGCAGGCCGGGTGCCGACCGGCTCGAACTGGCCGATCCGGTTCAAACTATCGAACCGAAGCACGGCAAAGGCGGCGATCCGGTTGTCTGGAGCAATGACCAGTAGTTCGTGGGCCGGATCGTAGCCTGGTTTTTGCATCACGTCATCGCGGTACGACGCGGGCGTCCAGTTGCCGCCGAAGACGGCGTTGCGCGCATCTGCCAGGCCGTCACAGTCAACCGGACTGGCGCCGCGAATCTGGAAGCCGGGCGGCAGCGAAGCCGGCGGCGGCGTGAGCAACTCGCGCACAACGATCCGATCCCAGAGGCGATAGTCCCGGAAGCCGAGCCGGCTGAGCTGGGCGATGCGGATGCTGTCGCAATCGTAGACATCGCTATTGACGCTATTCTCATCCTGGTTGCCGGCCGGCAGATGGCACCGGGTTATGTTGCAGGCGGTCTGGAGCATGGCCAGTTCGCTGCCGGTGCCGCGAAAAGTGGGAGCGGCGGCAAGGTAGAAACCGGCGCCGAACAGCCCGCAGATGGCAAAAGCGATCAGTTCGCCGGCATATTCCCAGCCTTGCACAAGTTCGGGCGGGCGGTGGGCGGGCAACACCTCGTAGATGCGGTGCGGAATATCGCCGATGTGACCGTAGCCACAGGCACCGACGGCAGTGATCCATTCGGCGAGCGCAGCCTGGAGCCGCGGCAGATCGGCGTCGGTATAGGGACGGGCATGCAGGTGCATACAATTTCCTTTGCAGATTACGCCACCGGGAAGCATTGGCAACTCGCTTCAGCGTAGCGAGTATGGTCGTTGGTGTCAATGTCCTGCCGAGTTATAACGAAGCACAAAGCGGTTGAGCGCAAAGCGCCGGGCGCGCATACATTGCCGCGCCGGATACGTTCCTGAAGGGGGCTCAAGCATTTTGCCTATCACTATAAGGAAGTATTTCCCAACTGAGTCTGAGAGAATTGTCATATTCAGACTGAGTCATTCCGGGCAGCGTATGCTATGATAGCTGTGAGGAATATCATTCTACAATTGGCCAGGCGTCGCTGTTTCCGCTACCTTGCTCGTAGCAACGACATTTGCATTGGATGTGCATAATCTTGAGTTCTGTGAAATTGTCGGCCAGGCTCACGATGGTGTATGTGAGTCTCGTCATCTGGATCTCGCTCGTGGCGATCTCCAGCGCGGATGAGTCGCCCACTTCGCGTGATTTCCGAGTGTATCTACCGTTCCTGCGCCGGGCCGGGCCGGCGCCGGTGGCAGTTGCAACCTGGGGATCGTCAATTGCCATTTCCCCGGCAACTGCGCTGGTCTGGACCAGCAACCCCGACGCCGGTACTGTGGCGGCCATCGATCCCATTCAACTCGAAGTTATCCATACCGTTCCTATTGACGGCGAGCCATGGTCGCTTGCCTTTACCCCCGATGGCGCTCTCCTCCTCGTCGTTGATCGGGCCAATAGCACACTGGTGGGACTCGATCCGCAGCAGTTGCAGATGCGCTTCAGCATTGCCCTTGGGGCTGAACCTGGTCAGGTTGTCACCAGTCCTGACGGCCGGCGTGCGTATGTGACGGTTACGGCTGAAAATACTCTGGCGATTGTCGATCTGGAGCGTGGCCTGCTGCTGGAGAAGATTGGCCTGCCACCGCGCCCCTATGCGCTGGCGCTCAACCGTGATGGTAGTCGGATCTACGTCACCCATTTTCAGGCGCAGGCTCGCGCTGCCGGCGGCATGGGCCGCGATGACGGCGCCGATGGGCTGGTCAGTGTGCTCAATGCGGCGGGCGAAGTGCTTGCGCCGATTGTGTTACCACCCGATCAACATGGTTTTGCCAACCAACTTGCCGGGATTGCCATCCACCAGAATCGGGCCTGGGTGCCACACATCCGGGCTGCGCCCGAAATGCCCAATCGCTTGAGCAGCACCGTCTTTGCGGCGGTGTCGAGCCTGGATCTGACGACCGGCCATGATGACGAATCAGCCCGCCTGCATTTGAACGACGAACAGGTCTTCGCCTCGCCGGTGAACAATCCGGTTGCCGCAGTGCCTGCCCCTGATGGCGCCCGCCTCTATGTCGTGCTGGCCGGCAGTGATCTGGTCGAAGTTGTCGATGTTGCCGCGCCGGTCGGCCCGCGCCTGCTTGGCTTTTTGCCGACCGGCAGCAACCCTCGCGACATCGCCATCAGCCCTGATGGGCGCTATGGCTATGTGATGAGCTATCTGTCGCGTACCGTAACCGTGCTTGACCTGGTGCAGATGCGCCGGATTGCCGACGTTCCGGTTGCGCCGGAAACGCTCGCCCCGACCGTGCTGCGCGGCAAAATTCTGTTCAACACCGTGACTGACCCGCGTATGGCGAAATCTTCCTGGATCTCCTGTGCCAGTTGCCACCCCGGTGGCGGAACTGATGGCGTGACCTGGCAGTTGCTCGACGGGCCACGCCAGGTGCCGCCGCTCTGGAATGCCGGCGCAACGTTGCCCTGGCACTGGTCGGCAGCACTCGACGAATTGCAGGATGTGGAAGACTCGATCCACGTCCTGCAATTCGGCATCGGCCTGGCCGCCGGCGCCGACCCGCCATTGCTCGGCGTGCCAAACGCCGGCCGCTCGGACGATCTCGATGCGCTGGCGGCCTATCTGGAACAGGGCGAGCCGGCCCCACAGCGACCGAAACCGGACGGCGACCTTGCCGCCGGGCGGTCACTCTTCGTCTCACGGGGCTGTGCCGCCTGCCACGGTGGCCCGCAGTGGACGCTGAGCGCGTTGCCGGGCGCCGCCGGTACGCTCGATCCCGATGGCAATGGCATGGTCGACGCTGCCCTGCGCGATGTCGGCACGCTCAACCCCGCCGATGTGCGCGGCGCCGGCGGCTTTGATGTGCCTTCGCTGCTCGATGTCGGTTCCACCGCCCCCTATCTCCATGATGGTTCGCTACTCACGCTGACCGACCTGCTCGACTCCGGGCACCCGCTGCCCACTGCCGGCCAGCCGCAATCGCTGACGGATGCTGAACGTGATGCCCTGCTCGCCTTTTTGCTGTCGATTGATGCCGAAACACCGCCTGTCTCCTGGCCCTGACCTTCATGATGTTGAAAGGTTCCTGCGATGCTCCGAATGTTGCAGACCGCGCCGGCCACGCTCGCCCTGATTGTTGTGGTGCTGGTATCGACGTTGCCCGCCGCGTCGTTACAGGCACAACCAGTTCCGCCAGCGTCGGAAACGTTGATGCTGGCCCAGGTTGGTACCAATCAGACCTATTTGCCTCTGGTACAGACCCCACCGGGGCCGCCACAATTCACTATCAGCAATCCGGCACCCGGTTCGACCATTGGCGGCACCGTCATTGTTGCGGTGCAACCACTGCTCGCCAGTTCGCTCAGTAGCGTCAGCTTTCAGGCCGGCAGCCTGGATCTGGGCACCGACGAGACATCGGCGAACGGCTTTCAGGCTTTTCTTGATGTGCGTAACCTGCCGGCGGGGCCGGTCACGATCACGGCAACCGGTCGTGGACCGCAGGGCACCGCCAGCCAGAGCGTCGCGGTGATCGCGCAGCCGGCGCCGCCATCCAGCGGCAGCATCGGCGCCCAGGGCGGCGTGTTGGGCACCACCTCCGGTGCGACCATCAGCATTCCGCCCGGCGCGGTCGACAGCGACACGAGCATCAGCATTCGTGAGCGTAGCCAGGCCGAAGTCACGAGCGAAGCCGGGATTGCCTGGGATGACATCGGCGTGACCTTCCTGGGCGACGTGGCGATTGATACGAGTCAGCCGCTTGCGCGACCGGTCGGCATCAGCACGCAAGGCTTTGCCAACCGCATCCAGCCCGGCCAGGCCGTCGTCACCTACAACCTGCTGCCAGACCAGGACGGCGATGGTGTCGGCGAGCTGGTGGTAGCGAGTATGGCGGAAGTAGCGCCGAATGGGGCGATTACCTCCGCGCCGGCCTCAGGCACAGTCGTGCGAGGTGTCAGCAATGTGATCAGCAATGCGCCCAACCAGGCGATGCTTGCCCAGGGCGGGATAATTAGTGGCCCGCCGGGGATGATCCTGGAGATTGAAGTGAACGGCTTCAATATCAATTCAGCATATGGCAATGTCGGCGTCTTCCGTTCAGCGGTCAATGGCGAAGAAATCGAAATTGCCGGCATTGTTACGATCGATACGAGTAACCCTGGCGGGCAAATTTTCTCCATTCAGATTCCACCGCTGCCGGCCGGTGCTGCCACATTAGTGCTGCGCAACAAGAGTAGCGGGCTCGAAACAGACGCGATTAACCTCCAGGTTACGCAACTGAGCCTGGATCGCCCGGCAACGCAGATCATCGATGATTTCTTCAGCGGCGCACTGGCTGCCATCGAGCAAGTACCGTCCGCAGAACGGGTCGCCACGACGCGAGCTTTTACTGATACCTGGGCGGCCCTGCGCGATCTCTATGGCGACAGTTCCGCGACAACGCAGCAGTATCTGAATGATGTTGCGACGACCATTCTGGGATCGGGAGCCCTCAATCCGTCCAGCGGCTTGAGCAGCGCCGGGTTGGCCGCGAATAATTTGCAATTGTTCGGGCGTTGTTTCCCGAAAAGCGATAGCCCCTGGTCGGGTCGGAATGGCTTCAAGAACAGTACGCTCATTATCATGACGGCCCTGGGCATCGCAGCGGTGGTCGCGACCGGTGGCACGGCAATTGTGTTAGGAGTTGGCGCTGTGCTGGCCGGCGCATTGCGTGAAGCACTTGACACAAATACACCGGATTGCCCCGAACCTGAGCCCTGCTCGGCAAGTAGCGGTGGCGGCGGCACCCCGGCCAGCCGTGGCATTGGCGGCGCACCGCCTCCCGGTGGTGACGGCTGCGGCAATGCAGCCGGCGGCGGCGGCGGTACGGCGCTCGCTCAGAATGGCAGCGATAGCCTGGCCGGAAGGTACATTGTCAAAATCTTTCCCCGCGATGGCGGGCGGGCGCTGACGCCCTTCACCGGCGCGACCGATGCCGGCGGCTATTTCTTCGTGCCTTTCATTCCCGAAGGCGAACCCTTCACTGCCGTTGCCGTTGACACAGTGACCGGCGCCAGCACCACTTTCGACGGTGTCGGTTCGGCAACCGGTGCGTCGATCTATATGGTCTTCGACTTCTCAAATGCCGAAGACAACCGCTTTGCTATCAACCTCGGTGACACGGTGAGCAACGGCGTGCCGGAAGCGGGGGCGGGCAATATCGAAAATCCCGGCACCTTTGATACCTACAGCTTTACCGTCGAGGCCGACCGGCAGGTGATCTTCGATGTACTCAGCGAAGACCCCGGTCTCAGCGGCACGCGCTGGAAATTGACCGACCCATCAGGCAACGAGATCTTTGAGCGCAACCTTGACGATACGACCAATATTCTGCTCCCGGTAGCCGGTACCTATACCCTTACTGTCGGCGACGACAACAGCGGCGGCAGTGGCATCTATTCCTTCCAGCTGATCGGCATTCCCCTGCCGGATCGCTTCACCATCGCGATTGGTGACGCCGTTGACGAGAACCTGCCCGGCTCCGGTTCCGGTACCATCGAGACCGCCTATGTTCAAGACATCTACAGCTTCAGCGGCACAGCCGGCCAGCGCGTCTTTGTGGATGTGCAAGCCTTGAGTGGGCTGAGCCAGCTCAACTGGCGGCTGGAAGCGCCGGACGGTACCGAGATCTTCGATAATCCGCTGTTCACCCAGGATCGTGGCCCGCTGACCCTGCCGCAAACCGGTAGCTACCGGATCGTGGTCGGCGGCGAACCCGGTGAAGATGAAACCGGCACCTATCGTTTCAAGCTCTGGAATATTCCTGCTCCGCAACAGTTCGCTATCGCCATTGGCGATGCCGTGGATGCGGATCAGCCTGCGGCCGGAGCGGGCACCATCGAAACGCCGGGCGTACAGGACATCTACAGCTTCAGCGGCACAGCCGGCCAGCGCGTCTTTGTGGATGTGCAGAACTTGAGTGGGCTGAGCCAGCTCAACTGGCGGCTGGAAGCGCCGGACGGTACCGAGATCTTCGATAATCCGCTGTTCACCCAGGATCGTGGCCCGCTGACCCTGCCGCAGACCGGCAGCTACCAGATTATCGTCGGCGGCGAAGCTAGTGAAGACGAGGTGGGCACCTATCGTTTCAAGCTCTGGAATATTCCTGCTCCGCAACAGTTCGCTATCGCCATTGGTGATACCGTGGATGTGGATCAGCCTGCCTCCGGTGCCGGCACCATCGAAACGCCGGGTGTGCAGGATATCTACAGCTTCAGCGGCACAGCCGGCCAGAGCGTCTTTGTGGATGTGCAGGCCTTGAGTGGGCTGAGCCAGCTCAACTGGCGGCTGGAAGCGCCGGACGGTACGGTCATTTTCGATGAGCCATTCTTCCGCCAGGATCGTGGGCCCTTCACCCTGTCACAAACCGGCACCTACCGGATCATCGTCGGTGGGGAAGCGAACCAGGACGAGGTGGGCACGTATTCATTCCAGCTCCAGCTCCAATAAAACCGATTGCACCTGGGCCGAGCATATGTTCGGCCCAGGTGCAATCCGGGATTCATCTGCCACAGTAATGATACACCGGTGTCGCGGGCCACATCAACGTCCGGTATAACCACCATGTCACCCTTTCAGGTGTAGACAATTTTCACCCGGTCTGATCGCGGGATCACTCGATTGGCAAAAACGCTATCCCTGAGATGGTGAGGGCTGTCCGGCCGGTATCCGGCGCGAGCACCGAACCTATCCCCGAAAACACCTCCACCCGGCACGGCCGGTTCTCCTGTGGTATCATTGTTGACTATTGATGCCGGTATGGGCAAGGTAAGATCGATGGCAAACCCTGATGGGCTGAAGAGCGAGCTGGAAAACGCGCTGGCAGCGAGTTCGGGCGCTGTAGTGACGGTGCAGCGATTGCAGCCGGTAGCAGGCGGCGCTTCGCAGGATGTCTGGTTGCTCGACGTGCATCTTTCGGGTGGCCCGCTGGCCGGCGAGCACGCCCTGATTATGCGGCGGTCATTGGGCAACAAGCTCGATGCGCTGGCCCTCGATCTACCCGCCGAGTACGCTGTGCTGCGCGCCGCTCACGCTGCGGCGGTGCCGGTGCCACGACCCTTCGCCCTGCTCCAGGATGTGGCCGGGCAACCGGCATTGCTGATGCAACGGCTCAGCGGCGAAACTCTGGGACGGCGGATCGTCAAAGATGCCCGACTGGCTTATGCCCGCGAAGTACTGCCGGAGCAGATGGGCCAGGCGCTGGCTGCTATTCATTCTATCGATCTGCACAATCCGGAACTGGCTTCGCTGCCGGCGCCGCCGCCCGGCTGGAGTCCGGCGCAAGATACAATCAGCCGGCTATACGCCTATCTTGAGCAGTCCGATGAGCCGCACCCGGTGCTGGAACTGGCCCTGCGCTGGCTGAAGCTCCACGAGCCGCCGGCCTGCCCGCCGGTGCTGGTGCATGGCGATTTTCGCCTGGGCAATGTGGTCGTCGATGATTGCGGCCTGGTCGGGGTGCTCGATTGGGAATTCACCCATATCGGCGACCCGGCCGAGGATCTGGCCTGGCCGTTGTTGCGTGACTGGCGCTTTGGCGTTGATGAACGGCATTTTGCTGGAGTTGGCGACCTGATGCCCTTCATGACCGCCTATATCGCCACCGGCGGTCGCGCAATCGAACCGGAACGGGTTTTTTATTGGGAAGTGCTGGGCAATGTGCGCTGGGCTGTCGGCACGCTCAGGCAAGCCCGGCGACATCTCGGCGGTGCTGCACCGAACCTGGAATTTGCCAGCCTGGGCCGGCGCTGTGCCGAGATGGAACTGGAAATCTTGCGATTGTTGAAGGATAGGTGACGCGATGCAGGATCGACCTTCGGCACGCGAGCTGGTGGAAGCCGTCGCACAATTCATCAACCAGGAGATCATTCCTCAGACATCCGATCAGCGTAGCCGGTTTCGCAGCATGATTGCCGCCAATGTCTTGAGTATTGTGGCGCGCGAGCTGGCGGCCGGTGAGGAACCCCTGCTGGCCGAGTGGCATAGCCTGGGTACCTTGCTCGATGACATCAGCAGCCAGGCTCCCGAGCGCGCCGCCGATCTCCAGGCTGCCGTCATCGCACGCAATCGCGAGCTCTGTGCGCGCATTCGTGCCGGTGACTTCGACAGTGACGGAGAACGGGCTTTGCTCGATGAACATCTCGTCGCTGTGATCACCGACAAGCTGCAGATTGCCAATCCGTGCTATGTGCAACGAGTGCAGGGGGGCTGATGCAAAACTGGTTGCAGAATATTGTGGTTACGGATCCGGTTCGTCGCCGGCAGGCGCTGCTATTTCAGACCGTCAACCTGACATTGCTTGTCGGGACGGTGGTTGGTCTGCCGATCAGCGTTCTGACGGCGTCGGGAGATGACAGGCTGGCTGTCAGCGTGATAGCCTACAGTGTCATTTTTGTCGGCTTGCTGATCACGCTCTGGCTGGTGCGGCAGGGCCGGTTACAACCGGCAGTCTGGATTACCAGCCTGCTGTTGACGCTAACCATTCTGGGAACGCTCTTTCCAAACGGGCTGGCAAACTCCGGTAACGCGTTTCTGGCAGCGACCTTGCCGCTGGTACTGGCCGGATTGCTGAGCGGGCGCACCAATATTTACACCGTCCTGGTGCTCAGCATTGCCCTGGTCGCCGGCATCGCAGTGACTGAAATTGTTCGCTCTCATGACCTCGATGTCACCGGTATGGCCATCAATACCACGGTTACCTTTGCGTTGCTGATGACGATCCTGGCCGTACTGCTGGATCGTTTCAGCACCACCCTGTTCGATGCCCTCTCGGCCGCGCATCAGCGCGAAGAAGAATAGCGTGCCTTTCAGTCTGCTCTCGAAACCACGGTTGCCGAGCGGACTGCCGAGTTACAGGAGACGGTTGATCATTTGCGCAGCAGCCAGGAGACCATTGCCGAACTTGGTGCACCGGTGCTGCCGGTATTGCCAAAGGTGCTGGTTGCCCCGCTGATCGGCAGCCTGGATAGCGCACGCATCCAGCTGGTCGAGCAGAATGTGCTGGCCGCCATCGAACGTTACCGCGCCGCGAAAGCTATTTTCGACATCACCGGCGTCACGGTTGTCGACACGCAGGTAGCCCAGGCGCTGATTCGGCTGGCAAGTGCGGTGTGGCTGCTGGGCGCTGAACCCATCCTGGTCGGTATTCGCCCCGAAGTCGCTCAGACCATCGTCGGCCTGGGGCTGAAGCTCGATATGCTACAGACCTTTCCGAATTTGCAAGAAGCGATCATGGTGATCGGCAATCCAAACGGATAAACTATTCGTTCGAGGTCTTTTGCCTCAACTCGGTCGAGGATAGATCAACCCGGAAGTCGGGGAGTTCGATGAAGCATTCGGCGATCTCGGCGGGCATTTCAATGTCCTGGAGAGTGCGAAACCGGCCCTGGTGCAGGCGCCCGGCGACAATGAAGCGGCAGCCGGTGCGGCGCACCCGCTCAAAGGCTGCCTGCATGCCGGCCGCGCCGTTGTAGTAACGCGGCGCGACCAGCCGGATGGCGGTATCGTAGCCGACGACGAACATGCTGCCGGGGTAGCGCTCGGCTTTGGTGGTGAACAGCGGTTCGCGCGAGAGCAGCAGTGCATGCCGGCCGGCAAATTGCTCACTGCGCCGCAGGACTTCGCCAGTTTCGAGGGTGCCCTTGTCGGCATTGACCACCGAGAGCTCAAAGTAGGGCGGCAGCCCACTGTGAGCTCTGGCTGCTTCCAGCAGGTTGCGGTGCCCGGCGTGTAGAGGGTTAAAAGCACCCGCCAGGATCGTGCCGCGCACGGTCGCATCGGCCTGTACTTTGCCGTCGGTCTGTACCAACAGGGTGCGCACATGCGCCCGGCGCAGCGCTTCCACCATCTCGCTCAGGGTCATACCGGTTCCTCCACAATTTTCGCCACATCCAGTCGATCCGTCGGATCCAGCGGGAGTACCAATGGCGATGCAATGTTGCAAGCTGCCGCAATCGCCGTAATGATCAGGTGAGCAACCAGATATTCTTCGCCGGCCCGGTCGCGCAGGCCTTTAGCCATCGTCAGATCATAGATCCGGCAGTCACTGGGCATCCAGGCTGCCACTATCGCCCGGTTTGCGCCGCGCCGCTCGCGGTCGGTGCTGATAGCCGCCGTGCAGGCCAGGCCCAGCAATTCCGGGCGGGCGGGCGCCAGAAAACGGGCGCGAGCATAGGCCCGCCGAGCCATGCTTGCTGCCGTCACCGGTGCGACCGCCGATGCCGGCGGTTTGCCCAGCAAATCAGCGAGTGCCGGCGCCGCATAACGATCACCGGCCTCCAGCAGCGTGCGCGACGAGCCGGCGACCGCGTGCAGCCAGTACAGCCCCAGGCTACCGGCGCCGGCAAACTCGAAAACCAGTTGCAGCGGCGCCGCGTGAATTGCCTCGATCAGGGGCGCCATTTCTTTCGGCAGCACCGCGATACCTGTATGTTTCATCACGTATCTTTCACGATGTGATAACTCGCGGGTGCCGGGGTGCTGTCCTGCGCATCATGCTCAGGGCAGCGCCCGCAGATATTCGATCGCCTGCTGCGCCGTCGTGACTTCGACGACCTCGATGCGGCGGGCGACGGCGGCGGCATCGGCGTAGTTTGCCGGCGGCACCAGGAAATGACTGGCGCCGGCAGCTTCGGCGGCGGCGACCTTCTGGCGTACGCCGCCGATTGGCCCGACCCGCCCGCTTAAATCAATCGTGCCGGTGCCGGCAATGCGTCGCCCGTTGGTCAGGTCTTCCGGCGTGATCAGATTGTAAATCGTCAGGGTGAACATCAAACCGGCCGAAGGGCCGCCCACGATGCGCTGCGGAATAATATCGACCGCGAAGGGCAGGCGAGTTTCGACATCGACGCTCTGCACCACGACGCCCAGCAGCGGCGGATTGCCGGCGACGGCCGGCGGCGCCAGCAGCAGGGTTTCTTCGCGGTAGACACCCGCACGTTCGAAGCCGATACTGATGGCCTGTTCGACGGGCTGTTCGGCAATCAGGCGCACAAAATCACCAGTCGAAAGAAAGCGCTGCCCATTGAGATTGAGCAGGCGGTCGCCGGTTTGCAACACTGCTGCTGCCGGGCTATTGGGCAACACAGCAGTCACTTCCAGCACCACGCCGAGCACCTGGGCATTGTAGCCGGCCAGTTGCAGTGCCACAACTTTTGCCACGGTTTCGCTTTCGTCGAGCATCCGGGCGGCGCGATCCATCACTTCCTGCGGTGTCTGGTTGGGCGGCACGACCCGTTCGGGCGGTACCAGTTCGTAGGCCGGGTCGAGGCGAGCGTAGAACCATTGCCCGGCGGTGATCGGCGTCTGCGCGATGATCGTCGTCAGATAGAACTCGCCGGCCGGTTGGGCACGTTGTGCCGGCGGTACCCGGATCATGGGCGAGACGGCGACCGCGCCGCCGGGCATGTAGAGGCCGTGGATCGTCGGCAGCAGGCTGGCGCCGATAGCCAGCAGGCCGCCCAGCAAGCAGGTGGCGAGCAGGCCGCGCCAGAAGGGTACAGGGGCCGGTTCGGAGTGAGCCGTAGCAAGTGCTGCCGATGGGTGACGGCGAAGCGGCCAGAGCAGCAAGGCGGCCAGCGCCAGCAAGCCCAGGCCGACCTCCAGGCTGAAGCGCGCATTTTGCAAGAGCAGATAGCTGGCATACAGACTTATGCCGACGCCAATCCCATAGCCAATGATGGTCGCCAGCCAGTGGCCGCGAACGGGTTGGTTGAGCAGGCCGGCCATCAGCGCTCGCGCCAGGCGCCCGCCGTCCAGCGGAAAGCCCGGTAGCAGATTGAGCATAGCCAGCAGGCCATGGTAGAGGCCCAGCAGAAGCAGCACGACATTGAGTTGCGCGTTGAGCTGCAATTCCCAGAGCAAATAGGCGATACCGGCAATCAGGCTACTGGTCACCGGCCCACTTAGCGCAAGAACCGCCTCGCGGTAAGCGCCGCCGGCATAAGGCCAGACCTGCGCCGCATCGCCGAAGAGAAACAGCGGTACCTGGCGTGGCAGCGGTGCCCCGGTCAGGCGGCTGGCGAGCAGCGGTACCGCCGTGTGGGCCAGCAGGCTCAGCACAATCAGCAACGTGGCCAGCAGGGTCAGCAACCAGATCAGCGGACGCTCGAAGGCCGGCGCGAAGAGCGGCACCAGCCACTCGGCGCCGGCCCAGATCGCCGTCGGCAGCAGCAGCAGCCACTCAACGCCGAAGACCAGCCGGCTGCCGGCGAGCGGCACAGACAGCGCAAAACGCGGAACTGCCGGCGCAGGTTCAGCCTGGCCCGAGCGATTGTTCAAGTGCGAAACTCCAGAATGAACAGCATTGGTCCACTATCGTGAAAGACCAGCGTGATCAATTCGCGATCCGGATTGTAACTGTCCATCAATGTAAACGCCTCACGTGGCCAGTCGTCGCCATAGTCGGCGCGTGGAAAAAAGAGAATCGGAATACCGCCGCGGGCATTGCGGAGATCGATGCCGCGCAGATCGATTTCGATCAGGCCGCGCCCGGACTGTTTATGGCCCTGGGCTGCCAGCACCAGCAATTGATCACTCAAGACCCGCACATAGGACTCCGTCAGATCTACCGGATCTGCCGCCGGGTTTTCCAGCAACCGGCGCAGCAACAGCATATCTTCCTGGTGTTGATCGTTCATGCCTGTGGTTCCCCTCTATCCTCGAATAGCCTGGCCAGGCGCTGCGCACATGTGCCGACCGGCCTGTCAGCAGTGCGCTTGAGCCGAATCCCGCCTGCTGTATTCCTCAGACGCGCAGCCGACAGGGCAAAGTCTGCTTGAGTACCGTGCGCAACCCGGTATTTGTGTTCAGACGGAGCACCAGAATGCCCTGGGCGGCAGTATACCACAGTCGTTTGCCGCTTTGCGAAGCTGTGCAAAAACTGGATCCAGGTGCAAGCCTGTGGTATGCTGGAAACGGCAAAGGTACCATGTTGTTCCACCGTTCCGGCGGCTTTGTCGTTGGAACGGTAGCACAACATGGGTTCTGCAAGCCCTGGCGCAGGTGAAAAAACCGGTGCCTGTGACACACTTGTTGCGAAAAAAGCAGCGAAGGCAGTTTCTTGCACCTGGGCGGCATCGCCGATCAAGTGCCAAAAGAGGGAGCCCGTAATGCATCTGCTTGAAGAGTTCGTGGTGGTGAACGCGCCGATGGCGCGGGTAGAGCAGGTGATGACCGATGAGCCGCTGATGCGGCGCTGGATGTCGCCGGCCGTACAGTTCCAGCCGGCCCGCAACTGGAGTTTTGCCCAGGGTGAAGCCTGGAGCCTGACCCTGACCGGTGTCGGCGATATTTTGCGGGCGAACTATGTCGTGCATGAGCGGCGGCCGGGCCTGGTGCTCTGGTATTTCAACGGCTTCTGGGAGGGCTTCGATGCCTGGCACTGGATGCCCGACAGTCGCCACGCCGGTCATACCCTCATCCAGAATCGCATCGAGTACGAATTGTGCATTCCCGGCCTGGATCTGCTCTGGCCATTGACCGTCGCACCGCTGATGGGCTGGGATGCAAAAGTGCAAATGCAACGTTTGAAGCAAGTTTGTGAGGAATCATGACTGATCGACCATTTATGCCGATGACTGATAAATGGCGCGAGGAATTCACCAGACCGCGTGGCCCAAAGAACGTGCCGCAGCCGGGTGATGAGGCGCCTGATTTTGAACTGCCCTACGCTCAGTTCAAGCTGAATCCGGAAACCGGTGAAGAACAGGTTGAGTACGGGCGCACCATGAAACTGAGCAGCCTGCGCGATCGCCCGGTCGTCTTGAACCTGACCCGCATCGTCAGTGATCGCTTCTTCTGACCGCATTGTGCGCCGCACCTGGAAGGTTTGCGGGAAGCGTACCAAGAGTTCGAACGTCGGAACGTGCACCTGATCGTGGTCAGTAGTACCGAACTGGAAATGACCAGTTTCGTCGCTGAGGTATTACATGCCCCCTACCCGATCCTCAGCAACTCGACCTGGTCGGTGTTCTATCGCTACGGTATGGGCTCGGCCATGGGCGTGCCCTTGCCGGGCACCTTTATCATCGATACGGCAGGCATCATCCGCTTCAGCTGGGCCGCGCCGCTGGCCGTCAGTTTCCAACCCCCCTCCGCCGAGAAACTGATTGCCGAGCTCGATCACCTTTTCTAAGCGTTGGAGCATTGGAGCGTTGGAACGCTCCAACGCTCCAATGCTCCAACGCTTAATCGTGGCCGCTGATGTAGCGGTTGATCCAATCTTTCCAGAAGGGCCAGTCGTGGTGCCAGCCATCCCAGATGCGCGTGGCGTGCCAGATGCCTTTTTCCCAGAGAATGTGCGAGAAACGGTGATTGCTGGCGACATTTTCATCGAAGCTGCTGGAAGCAATGATAATATCGCAGGTGCGGAGTTGCTCGAGTGACCACTGATGGTCGAGGTTGGCGACAAAATCGACCGGATTGTGAAAATAGACCGCCTCGGTATAGGAGGGAAAAAAACTGCGCAGATCATAGAGCCCGTGCAGGCCGATAAAGCGCCCGACCAGGCCGGGATTGCGAAAAGTGAAAATTGCCGCCTCGGTGGCGCCGAAGGAACAGCCGGTCGCAATCAAGAACGGGTTATCGTTCTCGCTGCGGATCAGCGGCAGCACCTCGGTGAGCAAATAGTGCTGATACTGGTCTTCGCGATACATGCGCAGGTCGGGATGGGCACTGAAATTGTACCAGCTTTCCTCATAGACCGAATCCACGCAGATCAGTTGAATATCGCCGGCCTCAAGTTGATGGGCGAGGGCGGCGACCATGCCGCGATCTTCGTATTCATGGAAGCGACCGTGGGAAGTAGGGAAGACCAGCACCGGCGCGCCGGCGTGACCGAAGACCAGCATTTCCATATCGCGACCCAGAGCCGGGCTGTACCAGCGATGATAGACACGATGCATATGGCGTGGTTCCTTTCAATCAATAGGGAAAGAAATCGGCGGGCAACTCGTGGGCTGTGTGCAATGCTACCTGGACGATATGTTTCTGACGGTCGACAACGGCAATAGATGCCTCAAAATACTGTCCACCGGATTGCCAGCGCACAATATCACCGGGACGCAGATCGAAATGTTCCGGCCGCAAATAGCCACCGGAACAATCAATCAGCACATGTTCGGCGCTAACGGCATCAACCGGCAGGCCGGTATAGCGCCGGCCGTATCCATGGCGCAAAACATCGATCGTCACCAGGGGACGCGGATTGGACTGCGTGGTCTTCATAAGGGTTTCGCCGGCAGCAGCGTCGCCGGCGACCAGGTTTGCGCCGGTTTCGGCAGTGCAACGAACAGATAACTGCCTGTATCGGAAAAACTACTGGCGCATGACGGCTCACCAGAGAGCTGGCGAGCCACCACGCGCCGGCAGTTCTGTTTGATTTCGTCAGGTTGCGGCATCGGCCGGTCGCGTCGATTCGACAGCCGAGCGGCTCCGGCGGCGGCCGGTTGGCCGGCGGGGCGGTGCCGGCAGCAGCGTCGCCTCCAGCACCTCATCCATATGCTCGACATAGACCAGTTCCAGATTGCGCAGCACCCGGTCGGGCACCTCGGTGACATCGCGTTGATTTTTGCGCGGCAGCACCACCGTTGTAATGCCGGCGCGATGGGCGCCAAGAATTTTGTCGCGAATGCCGCCGACCGGCAACACGCGCCCGCGCAGCGTGACTTCGCCGGTCATCGCGACCGTGCTCCGAGCGGCGCGGCGAGTAAACGCCGAGATCAGCGCCGTGGCCAGCGTGACGCCGGCCGAGGGGCCATCTTTCGGCACAGCGCCCTCGGCGAGATGCACATGAATATCATATTTTTCAAAATCGCACGGATCGATACGCAGGCGGCGGGCCTGGGTGCGAGCATAAGAAAGCGCCGCCTGCGCCGATTCTTGCATCACATCGCCGAGGTGCCCGGTCAGCGTCAGATTGCCCTTGCCGGGCATAATCGAGACCTCAACCGGCAGGACATCACCGCCGCCCTGGGTATAGACCAGGCCCATGGCCACACCGACCTGATCATATTCTTCGGCGCGCCCGTGGGTATGGCGCGGCGTACCGAGCCAGTTCCGAAGCATGGCGGGCGTAAAGCGAGCGGGGCGGTCGCGGCCTTCAGCGACGCGGCGCGCCACCTTGCGGCAGATCGCACCGATTTCACGTTCGAGATTGCGCACCCCGGCCTCATAGGTATACTCGCGAATAATCTGGCGCAGGGCATTATCGGTAAAGCGCAACGCGCCTTCCGGCAGCCCATTGGCCTGAAGTTGGCGCGGTAACAAAAAGCGGCGCGCGATCTCGAGCTTTTCCTCCTCGATATAGCCGGGCAACTCAATGACTTCCAGCCGGTCGAGCAAGGCATCGGGGATAGGGCTGAGCGTATTAGCCGTCGTGATAAACAGCACCCGGCTGAGATCGTAGGGCACTTCGAGATAATGGTCGCTGAAGGTATTATTCTGCTCGGGGTCAAGCACCTCCAGCAACGCCGACGAAGGATCGCCGCGAAAATCCATGCCGAGCTTATCGATCTCATCGAGCATAAAGACCGGGTTCATCGAGCGAGCCTCGCGCATCGTCTGAATAATGCGGCCGGGCATTGCCCCGATATACGTGCGGCGATGGCCGCGGATTTCGGCCTCATCGCGAACGCCGCCGAGCGAGAGGCGCACGAAATTGCGCCCGATTGCCGCCGCAATACTGCGCCCGAGCGAAGTCTTGCCGACGCCGGGCGGCCCGACGAAGCAAAGAATCGGTGCGTGGTGGTTGGGGCCGGCAAGCTGGCGCACCGCCATAAACTCGAGAATGCGATCCTTGACCCGATTGAGGCCATAGTGATACTCATCAAGCGTATCTGCGGCTGATCGCAGATCGGCATTATCGACCGTCGTATCGGCCCAGGGCAGGTTGGTGAGCACCTCAAGATAATTGCGCACCACCGCATACTCAGGCGCAGCGGGTGCAATCATCTCGAGGCGGCCAAGTTCTTCGAGGGCGCGGTCGTAGGCCTTGCCGGACATCTGGCAGGCCTCAATTTTGCTCCGCAACTCAGCGAGCTCGCGTTGCTGCGGATCTTCCTGGCCGAGTTCGCGCTGGATCGCCTTGAGTTGTTCGCGCAGGAAAAACTCGCGCTGGCTGCGGTCGACCTCCTTCTGTACCTGGTTCTGGATGCGGCTTTCGAGCTCGAGCACATCGAGCTCCTGGCTCAGCAGGGTACTGAGGCGGCGCAGGCGTTCCTCGGGATCGATAGTCTCGAGAATGGCCTGACGGCGAGCAACATCCAGCGGCAGGGTTGAGGCGATCAGATCGGCGAGCCAGCCGGGTTCATCGACATTCATTGCCGAGATATAGGCATCATCGGGGAGCGTACGACTAAGCTTGACGACTTTTTCAAAGAGCGAGCGCACCGCACGCATCATCGCCTCAACGGCGAGGGAGCGTTCCTCATCGACGTAGAGCGGCAGGGCACGCACGCGCAGGGTGGGGTGTTCGCGCACCACCTCGAGCAAGCGCATGCGGCGACGACCCTGGACGACGATACTGGTGGTGCCGTCGGGCATTTTCAGCACCCGCTGGATATGCGCCTCAACGCCGATGGTATACAGATCGGCGAGGCCGGCATCTTCGAGATCGGGTTCCCGCTGCGCAACCGCCAGGATCATACGATCATCGCCGAGCGCCTCTTCGATAGCCGCCACCGAGCGTTCGCGGCCGACAAAGAGCGGCGCGAGCATGTGGGGGAAAAGCACCGTATTGATCAACGGCAGGATCGGCAATTCGCGTTCCGTCTGAACCTCGTCCATCAAGGAACGCTGACCACTGGGAAAATCGAAGAGGATCGGGCTCTCATCGGACATAATGCATTCATCATACCAGGCCGGCGGGGAGGATATGGAGGAGCGGCACCTGGGGGCACCGCGTGCAGATCCAGGCCTGCCGGCATTGTTCGAAACCACATATTGGTGAACATTATAACACAGTGTGGCCTGCTTGACGGGTGTGACGAAACGTTCTGCAAAAAGACTCCGGCGGGGACCGCTTCCGGGAAGCTTATCGCGCTGCTGCGACGGAAGGCTGCCATGCAGCACCCGCATCGGCCGCCCGCTGCTCGTCAGAAGAAGCTTCCCGGAAGCTGGATCTGGTGCACGGGCAGAACGTTTCGTCACACCCCTGCTTGACACTGCGATTGCTTTCGGCTACAATCGCACACGAAACAAAAGCCAATGTAGCTCAGTTGGTAGAGCAGCTGTTTCGTAAACAGCCGGTCGGCGGTTCGAGTCCGCCCATTGGCTCCATTCTCCAGGCCTTCCTGGTGCAGCGGGCGCGATCTGCGGATCGCGCCCGTTTGCATGGGGAGCAGAAAAGGGAGCAGCATGCGAGTCCGGACAATGATGCATCACTGACTTTCCTCCTCGTCATCTTCGATATTTAGCCAAATACCAGTAGCACTGATGGCTTCGCATTGAACCTCATCATCTGCATGAGCATAGGTTCGAGAAGTTGTTGTCATATCGGCGTGACCCAAAATTCTACTAACAGTAATCAATACCTTCGCCAAAATTGACCGGGAACGAGCATGGCTTTTGTGGTACCGTTGGGTCGATCAAAACCCGACAACGGAAAGCCCACCAAAGCCATGGACACTATTCTACCATTCCTGCTCTGTCTCCGTACAGAGATACGCATGACCACGGTGCGCCAGCTTGGCCGGATTGCGCTGGCGATGCTGGCCATGACCGGACGAGTCACGATGTTGGGGCTGGCACGCTGGGCGGGGCCGGGGGGCAGCTATCGTACCATTCAGC
>DAOTUJ010000165.1:0-1776 GCA_034437175.1 Chloroflexaceae bacterium
CCTCAAGATGCTCAAGCGGGCGATGTTTGGTCGCGCGGGCTTTGCGCTCCTCCAGCGCCGGGTGCTCCTGGCCACGTGAGCGTTTCACCAAAAGTGGCCAAGAACCATTTCTAAACTGTATTTTACACCGGCTCGTAGTGCAGGACGATAAGCTGCGTGGCAGACAATGCCAGTAGCGCATACGTCCGGCCATCATCGTCACTAAACTCAACCTCGAAGACCTGCGGTGCAAGCTCTTCGACCACAGTCCCGACCTGGCCGCGCCGCAATCCGCGCTCGGGAACGTCTTCGAGCAACGCCACAACATCCAGAATCTGTGGCGTTTCATTCATCAGGTCAGACCTCTCTCAACGAACATAACAGCTTGTCAGACGCGGGTATTGTTCGTCAGACGCGGGTATTGTTCGTTGCTACGTATAATCCATGTGCTGCGTACCATTGCCTCGCCTCGTGGGCCGTGCATCCGAAAATCGATCACGAAACGCTGTCCGAAAACATCTCGTTCCCCGATGATCGCATCGCCATTCAGCGCGGCCCGGAGGAGTGCATCACGTAAGCGCATCGTGTACCTGCTTTCCTCAGATGCTGCCTATTCTACCATCTCATAACATCATCACAGCAGGGTTAGTCGAACACGCTGATGTAGCCACGGGTACTGCTGACGCCCTTGCCCTGTAGACCATCGACCAGCGCCTGCGTGAAGAGCGTCAGCGGGCCGGGGCCGATGAACGAATACTGCTGCTCGCGGCAGGCTACAATGGTGGCCCTTCCAATCGAATATCAGACCCGCCTGTTGGACGATGGCCCAACAACCCGAATTGCGATGGTTCCTTTGGGTTAAGAGTAGCTTATTGTAAGGCCGAGTGGGAAGTGGCCGCCGCCTATGCCGGGCGCGAGCGCCGCAGCTACCCCTGGGGTGAACAGGCACCGGCAGATCACCTGACGGCCTTCGGGCAGCAATGGAAAAACGGCCCGCCGCTGGTCGGCGAGCATCCGTCCGGTGCATCTGCCTGTGGCGCGCAGGATCTGTCCGGCACGATCTGGGAACCCACCCTGAGCCGCTGTTCGGCTTACCCGCGCCAGAGCCATCGCCGGGTGAAAGATTTTACAGCTCGTGAAAACGCCGCCGGCGCTGGGAAGCGAAAATGGCTTCTCGCTGCGCATCGTTCAGCGTGAGCCGCTCGACCTGCTCCATCCGCGTAATGATCTGCTCGACATCGGCACGCGTGGTGATCTGCCGCGTCCAGAAGAGGCGCAAGAGCGCGGGCAGATCAACCACATCGATCCGATTGGCCTGGCAGTAGCGTACCGCGCGCCGATCATTGCTGAGCAAGGGCAATCGGCGCTGTTGACAGAGCGCGATCGCTTCGCATTCACCGGCATTGAGCCTGCGCG
The DNA here is from genome assembly GCA_034437175.1 of Chloroflexaceae bacterium. Taxonomy (GTDB): domain Bacteria; phylum Chloroflexota; class Chloroflexia; order Chloroflexales; family Chloroflexaceae; genus DAOTUJ01. Next base: position 1,396 of record DAOTUJ010000165.1, read on the forward strand.
GTAGCGTCGCGGCTAGGGTGCGCTCGTCGTCAGTCAACAGCAGCACCGGGATATCACCGGCAGCAATGGCGTTGACTACGAACCCGAGATAGGCTCGGCCACGGTCAATCGCGACATGAAGCTCGTCACGCACTGCCGGTGGGATGTTCACCGTGGATCGGGCAAACAGGCGCTGGAGCGCTTCAATAGCGTCGGCTGCGGCAAGCGAACTGAGGATATTGGTGTCGCTTACAACCGTCACAGCAGGCCTTGCTGCTCCAGGCGCTCAGCCAGATCATCGATCTCGTCGGCTGAGCGGGCTTCACCCGGGCGCTGCATCACGCCGCGGGCCTGGAGTGCGTCCAGCAGATCCCAGCGGGTGACGCCGGCGAGCTCAGCGGC
>DAOTUJ010000166.1:0-22873 GCA_034437175.1 Chloroflexaceae bacterium
ATGCCACTGGCAGCAGCGCGGCCAGCTTCCCGGAAGCGGTCCCCCGCCGGGGTCTTTGTGCCGCACGTTGCGGCAAACCCAGGGGGCTGGCTTTCAACGATAGCGTTTTTCGCCGGGCCGGCCGGCAGAGTAAAAAACGCTATCGTTGAAAGGTTGGGGGGTGAGGGCCGGATCGGGAAATCACCCATCTGACAAAAACGCTATAGTTGAAAGGCGGATAGGGCTCCGTCAAAGTCGACGCTCTGTTCCTTTGCAATTGGATCCAACATCTTCTCGCATGCTAGCTCGATCCAGTTTGCCTCACGAAGAGAAACAGGAGCAAAAAACGAAGCGTTGAAGCGTTTGAACGCTTCAACGCTTCAAAGACAGAGCGCCTGAGATTTGCTATAATATTGTTTAGTATTCCCTGAAAATCGATATGCAATAGCAGGAGGCGCTGATGGCAGATGAGCAGCGGAACGGCGAAAATGGTGCCGCCGAACGGCTCCTGACCGAGTTCTCCCAGACCACCTACAGCGAATGGAGGCAGGTCGCCGAGCAGGGTCTGAAGGGTGCGCCCTTCGAAAAACGTCTGGTCACTCCGACTTATGAGGGGATTGATCTCCAGCCGATGTATTGGGCCGATGATATTGCCGGCCTGGAACAGGTCGCCGCGATGCCCGGCTTCGCTCCATTTATGCGCGGGGTGTCGGCCTCCGGTACTTTTGCCTGCCCGCGGGGGGTGGCTCAGCGTCAGCGCCAGGCCGACCCGGCTGCCTGGAATGCGGCGGTTCGCCATGATACCGAGCGGGGTCAGACGGTGGTGGAAGTTGCGCTTGACCGGCCGACGATAATGGGCCAGGACGCCGACCAGTCGCCGGCTCACGCCGGTCAGGGTGGCCTCTCACTGATTACGCCGGCCGACCTGGAACAGGCACTGCATGGGATCGATCCGCTGCGCACGCCGGTGGCCTTCACCACAGCGACGCCACTGCCGCTGCTGGCGCTCTTCTGCACCTACCTGCAGCGCCACACTATCGATACCAGCCAGCTCTATGGTGCTGTGATGGCCGATCCGCTGGGGATCCTGGCCGCCAGTGGTAGCCTGCCGTTGCCGCTGGCCGATATTTTTGCCGATATGGCGGAAGCCGGCCGCTGGGCTATTGCGCATACCGGTGGCACGTTTACCGTCGCTATCGATGGTGAGCCCTACCACGAAGCCGGTGCCGGTGCGGTCGAAGAACTGGCCTTTGTCATCGCTACCGGCACGTCCTACCTGCGGGCACTGACGGAGCATGGCTTGAGCGTCGATGAAGTTGCGCCGCGCTTCCGCTTCGGTTTTTCGCTCGGTAGCCAGGTGTTTATGGAGATTGCCCGCCTGCGCGCCGCCCGCCTGCTCTGGAGCCAGGTTGTCGCGGCCTTCGGCGGCAATGAAAGTGCCCGGCGCATGCATATTCACGCTCGTACCGGCCAGTGGAATAAAACGCGCCACGATCCGTATGTCAATATGCTGCGTACGACGGCCGAAGCTTTTGCTGCGGTTGTCGGCGGCTGCGAAAGCCTGGATGTGGCCGGTTTCGATGATATTTTCGGGCCTTCCGATGAGTTCGCCCGCCGGATTGCGCGCAATTCGCAGTTTGTGCTGCGCGATGAGGCGCATCTCGATAAAACCATCGATGCCTCCGGCGGTTCCTGGTATATCGAGAAACTTACCGACCAGGTGGCTCGCGCAAGCTGGGAGCTGTTCCAGGAAGTCGAACGTCGCGGCGGTATGGCCGAAGCGCTGAGTAGCGGCTTTGTCCAGGAGCATATCGGCGCGACGGCGGCCCGCCGCGATAAGGCGCTCGCTCAGCGCCGCGATGTGCTGGTGGGCACGAATATGTATGCCGATCCCCAGGAACGCCCGCTTGACCGTGCGCCTTCGCTCAGCGGTGAGGCGCGCCTGGCCGCCGCCCAGCAGGCTCGCGCCGCCGAGCGTTCCGCGCTGGCGTCGGCACTCACTGACTTGCAGAGTGCCGAGCCCGGCCGGCGTCTGGCAGCGGCGGTCACGGCTGCCGAAGCCGGCGCAACGATTGGCGAGATCAGTGGGGCGCTGCACAAAAGTGGTGCTGCACCAGTTGTGACGCCGCTGCGCATCTATCGTGGCGCCGAACCCTATGAGGCGCTGCGTGCCGCTGCGGCAAAGTATGCGGTGCAGCACGGGGCGCCGCCAAAGGCTTTCCTGGCCAATATGGGGCCGGTTTCGCAACATAAGGCGCGTGCCGATTTCGCGACCGGCTTTTTGCAGGTCGCCGGCTTCGCGATCATTACCAACTTCGGCTTTGCCTCGCCCGCCGAGGCTGCCGCTGCCGCCGCCGAATCCGGCGCACCGGTAGTTGTTATCTGCTCGACCGACGATACCTATCCCGAACTGGTTCCGGCGCTGGCCGGTGCCCTGAAAGCGGCCGGCTCCCACGCGACTCTCGTTCTGGCCGGCTACCCAACCGAGCACATCGAGGCGCTGCGTGCCGGCGGGGTCGAAGAGTTCATTCATCTGCGCGCCGATGCCCTTGAGACGCTGGGGCGCCTGCTCGCCCGCATTTCCTGAAGTCCGGGCCAGGCCCTGAGAAGCAGTGGAAAAACCGTTTCAATTCGTTTGATTTTGCGGCTTCGCCGCAAAATCAAACGAAAAATAGCCACTTCCTTGCTGCCGCAGGCGAAAAGCCCATTGCGGCGAGCAATGTATAAGGAGCACGAAATGAGCAAAAGCCCTGATTTCACGACGATGGCGTATCATCCGCCTGCGCCGACAGGCGATTTCGCTTCCTGGAAAGCCCGGCTCGAACGCGAAACCGGCAAGTCGCTCGATGAATTGCTCTGGAAAACCATCGAGGACATCGATGTCAAGCCGCTCTATACCCAGGCCGATATCGAAGGCCTTGAGCATCTGGGCTTCGCCGCCGGCGTGCCGCCTTTTCTGCGCGGTCCCTACCCGACGATGTACGTCACTCGCCCCTGGACGGTGCGCCAGTACGCCGGGTTTTCCACCGCTGAGGCCAGCAATGCGTTCTATCGGCGCAACCTGGCCGCCGGCCAGAAGGGGCTCTCCATCGCTTTCGACCTCGCCACCCACCGTGGCTATGATAGCGACCATCCCCGCGTTGTCGGCGATGTCGGCAAGGCCGGTGTGGCCATCGATTCGATCCTCGATATGAAGATCCTCTTCGACGAGATCCCGCTCGACCAGATGTCGGTCTCGATGACGATGAACGGTGCGGTCATTCCAGTGATGGCTTTCTACATCGTTGCCGCCGAAGAACAGGGTGTGTCCACCAGACAGCTTACCGGTACGATCCAGAATGACATTCTGAAAGAGTACATGGTTCGCAATACCTATATTTACCCGCCGGTGCCTTCGATGCGGATCATCGGCGATATTTTTTCCTACACCGCCCAGCATATGCCGAAGTTCAACAGCATCAGCATTTCCGGCTACCATATGCAGGAAGCCGGTGCGACGGCTTCGCTCGAACTTGGCTATACGCTGGCCGACGGGCTCGAATATGTGCGCACCGGGCTCGCTGCCGGCCTGGGCATCGATGCCTTTGCACCGCGACTTTCGTTCTTCTGGGCCATCGGTATGAATTTCTTTATGGAAGTGGCCAAGATGCGCGCCGCTCGCCTGATCTGGTCCAAATTGATCAAGCAGTTCGATCCTAAAGACAGCAAATCCATGGCGCTGCGTACCCATAGCCAGACTTCCGGCTGGAGCCTGACTGAGCAGGATCCCTTCAATAATGTGGCCCGGACGTGCATCGAAGCGATGGCTGCTGCCCTCGGTCATACTCAGTCGCTCCATACCAATTCGCTCGATGAGGCTATCGCGTTGCCTACCGATTTCTCGGCGCGCATTGCCCGCAATACGCAACTCTTCCTACAAGACGAAACGAGCCTGACCAAAGTTGTCGATCCCTGGGGCGGTTCCTTCTACGTCGAGGCGCTCACCGATGCGTTGATGCGCCGGGCCTGGGCCAATATCCAGGAAATCGAGTCGCTCGGCGGTATGGCCAGAGCTATCGAGACCGGCCTGCCCAAGATGCGCATTGAGGAGGCTGCGGCTCGCCGCCAGGCCCATATCGACTCGGGCAAAGAAACGATTGTCGGCATCAATCGCTACAAGCCCGATACTATCGAGCCTATGGAGATCCTCGAGGTCGACAATAGTGCGGTGCGCAATTCGCAACTCGAACGGCTGGCGAAACTGCGTGCCGAACGCGACGAGACCCGCGTGACGTCGGCGCTCGGCGCAATTACGGCGGCTGCCGAAAGCGGCGAAGGCAATTTGCTGGCACTGGCCGTCGATGCCGCCCGTGCACGTGCCTCGCTCGGCGAGATTTCCGATGCGATGGAAAAGGCCTTCGGGCGCCACAAGGCGGTGATTCGCTCCATTGCCGGCGTCTATAGTGCCGAGTTCGGCGAGCAAGAAGAAGTCGCTACCGTGCGCCGTATGGCCGACGAGTTCGAGGAGCGCGAAGGCCGTCGCCCGCGCATTATGATCGCCAAGATGGGACAGGACGGCCACGACCGCGGCGCCAAGGTGATCGCGACGGCGTTTGCCGACCTTGGCTTCGATGTCGACATCGGCCCGCTGTTCCAGACGCCTGAAGAAGCCGCCCAGCAGGCCATCGAAAACGATGTGCATGTTGTCGGCGTTAGCTCGCTGGCTGCCGGCCACAAAACGCTGGTTCCGCAGGTGCTCGGCGAACTGCGCAAGCAGGGCCGCGAAGACATCATCGTGGTCGTCGGCGGCGTCATTCCAGCCAATGACTACGATTTCCTGTACCAGCAGGGTGTCTCTGCCGTCTTTGGTCCGGGTACGGTCATTCCTATCGCCGCTCAGAAGGTGCTCCAGGAATTGAATGCCCGCCTGGTCGACGAGGTGTAACGGCAATTACTTCTACCCTGCCGGAGGCGAAATAGCCCCTGGTGCGGCCAGTTCCAACGCTGACCGCACAGGTCGTGTACATGAGAGAAGTGACGCGGTGGCGACCGGAATCGCCGTTTTTTGCTTCCGGCAGGGTGAAAAATGTTCTGTTCGCTGGTTCTGGCCGCTTGCGGCCAGAACCAGCGAACTAAAATGGTTGCTTCCACGCTGCCGGAGGCGAAATAGCCCCTGGTGCGGCCAGTATCAACGCTGACCGCATAGGTTGTGTAAACGAGAGGTATTCGGGCAGCCCGGCTGCCCACGATATTTATGACAGAACAGAGTCCGCGGCGTCGCCGCCTGTCAATTGATGATTATGAACGGGGTGTGCTGAACGGCGACCGTATGGTGCTGGCCCGCGCAATTACCCTGATCGAGAGCAACAAACCTGAACATTTTGAGCAGGCCCAGGAGTTGTTGCGCCGCCTGCTGCCGTACAGCGGCAATGCGATCCGCATCGGTATCACCGGCGTGCCTGGCGTTGGCAAGAGCACGTTTATTGAGGCGCTCGGTATGCATCTCTGCGACTGCGGCCATCGCCTGGCGGTGCTGGCCGTTGATCCGAGTAGCAGCATCACCCGTGGCAGCATCCTTGGCGACAAAACTCGCATGGAGCTACTCTCGCGCCGCAAAGAGGCCTTTATTCGCCCGTCGCCTTCGAGTGGCGCTCTCGGCGGCGTGGCCCGCAAGAGCCGTGAAAGCATTGTGCTCTGCGAGGCCGCCGGCTTTGATGTGATCATCGTCGAGACGGTTGGCGTCGGCCAGAGCGAGATCAGTGTTCGCTCGATGGTCGATTTTTTCTTGCTGCTGATGCTCACCGGCGCCGGCGACGAGTTGCAGGGCATCAAAAAAGGCGTCATCGAGATGGCCGATACCCTGCTGATCAATAAAGCCGACGGCGAGAACAAAATGCGTGCCCGCACTGCCAAAGCTGAATATATCCGTGCGCTGCATTACCTGGCTCCGGCCACCAGCGGCTGGCGTGTACGCGTCGAAACTTGCTCCGCTACGACCGGCGAGGGCATTGCTGAGTTCTGGAACCTGGTTGAGGAATTCCGCCAGAGTACCGGCGAAAGCGGTGTGTTCGCGCAGCGCCGCCGCGAACAGGCCCGCGAATGGCTGCACGCTCTGATTGCTGAACAGTTACAGGCTCGCTTCTATCAGCATCCCGGTGTGCGCGAACAGCTCAAGAGCATTGAAGCCGCCGTCACCAGTGGCGAATTGCCGGCTGCCTCGGGCGCCGTAGAGTTGTTGAATGTGTCTGGCGTGGTTATGGATCAATAGAACCAGGGAACTAATGAACTGAAGAACCAGCATTCGCCGATTTGTCCTTATTCGTGCTCTCTAGTTCCGTAGTTCTCTGGTTCATTGGCTCTTCCGCCCGCCGGTTTATCGCTTCTCTGGCTCATTGCTGCATTAGTTCATTAGTTCATCCACCCTGCTCCAAGGATTGATTCCATGCAACACGTGCCCCGCATCTCCAAACGTGTGCTCATTCTCTCGACCAGTGCCGGTTCGGGTCATAAGGCGGCGGCGCGCGCCCTCGAAAAGGTTTTCTGCACTTCGCCCGATGTCGAGCAGGTGGTGAATAAAGACTCGCTCGAGTTTACCAACCAGACCTTCCGCGATCTCTATTCGGAATTCTTTTTGCGCATGGTCAAAAATGCGCCGACTTTCCTGGGCTGGTGGTACGATGAAAGCGATGAGCCCTGGCGCACCGACGATGTGCGCCTGTTGCTCGACCGGCTCAATACCCAGCCGCTGGTTGAGTTCATCACGGACTACAATCCCGACATTACGGTCTGCACGCATTATATGCCGGCCGGCATTGTCGCACACCTGATCGCCCGCCGTGCCATCAAAACCTCGCTCTCTATTGTCACCACCGACTTCGATTTTCACTCGATGTGGCTCAACCGCCTGTTCAATCGCTATTTTGTCGCCCTCGACGAAACCCGCGCCCATCTGGTAGCGCTGGGCCTGCCCGAAGAACGCATCATTGTCTCCGGCATTCCGGTCGACCCGGTGTTCGCCGAGCCGGTCGATCATGAAGCTGTGTTGCGCAGCTACCGGCTCAAGGCCGATGTGCCCCTGATCATGCTCTCCGCCGGCACGGTTGGCGGCGGTCCCATCAAGCAGATCGTCGAGCGTCTGATGCGCATCCAGCTCCCCGCCCAGTTCGTCATCGTCTGTGGGCGCAACCAGGAACTGCGCCGCGACCTGGAGGCGCTGGTCGTCAAGCAGGCCGAACGCTTCCGCATCCTGGGCTTCACCTCGGACATGGCTAACCTGATGAAAATTTCCAGCCTGCTGATCGCCAAACCCGGCGGCCTGACCAGCTCCGAAGCCATGGCGGTCGGCCTGCCTATGGCGATCATCGCTCCGATCCCTGGGCAGGAAGAACGCAACAGCGATCATCTGCTCGAGAAAGGCGCGGCCATCAAATTCAACGACATCACCGTCATCACCTACAAGATCGAACGTCTGCTCAGCGATCCGGAGCGCCTGCCGCGTATGCGCGATTGCGCCCGCGCCCTCGGCCGCCCTGAAGCCGCCCAGGTGATCGTCGATACGTTGCTCAACGATCACCAGCGCGGCCCACTACGCCTGGGCAAGGCCGACCGCGAGCGCATGATCGAGGTCGTAAAAGGCACGCCCGAACCGGCTTCACTCGGCAAGCCCACCGTCGCGCTCTATGACGATGCCAGCGGCACCTTGCTCGGCACCATCAGCGAAGCCGCCTTCGACTTCCTCAACGAACACCTCGAAGCTGAGTCCTTCCACGACGACGACTACTACATCAACGAGGCCACCGTCGACATGCTGGCCGGCATCGGCACGCCCGAGAACCTGCTCGATATCTTGCGCACCGCCATCGCCGAACGTGGCGAGTGCGATATTCGCTGGGCGCGGATCTGAAGGATCAAATGGTGCTGCTCTGTCGTCATTGCCGGGCACGACAGTACTCGGCAATAGGGTTATCCTCTTCTCTGGCTCTGCTCACCCCAGGCTGTTATACTGTATTCCAATGCAATCATTACAATGCGACGCAATTGGCTGCCGAACGAACGGGAGGAGCAATGAGTACGACCAGCATCATCGAGCGCGGGGTCACCATCGACCAGCTTGCCGACTATCCGATGGATGACGGCAACCGCTATGAATTGATTGACGGGGAGCTGCATGTGACCACTCAGCCGCATCTGGAGCACCAGCGGATAGTCAGGAAGCTCAGCTATGCGCTGACGGGATGGGATGCCCATAGCAGCGCCGGCGAAGTGATTATTGCGCCCGGCGTGATCTTCTCTGAGCGTGATGCCGTCGCCCCGGACCTGGTGTGGTTGAGCAACGAACGGGCAGCGGACGTGCTGACCCCGGATGATGGCAAGCTGCACGGCGCTCCCGACCTGGTCGTCGAGGTGCTGTCGCAGGGCAGTGCGAACGAACGCCGCGACCGCGAGATCAAGCGCGAGCTCTACGACCGCTACGGCGTTGCGGAATACTGGGTTGTCGACCGCTTCGCCCGCCAGGTCGACGTGTACCGGCGGCAGGCAGACGCCCTGGCACTCGTGACGCAGCCGGACATCGACGCCGAACTGAGCTCGCCGCTGCTGCCGGGTTTCGCCGGCCCGGTCGCCTCGCTCTTCACGGCAGCGGACGCACCATAGACTCGTATTAGCGCGCTTGCGAATCAGAAGGGCGGGGTCGACAAACCGACGACGCTCAATATTTTGCGCCGTCATGAAGGGGAACATTCCTATTACCACCAGATGCTGGCGCTTGCCAGAGCATTGACATCGTCGATCAGCAACCTGTATTTTGGGCCTGAAGTAGGGGGCGGCCCGGCGAAAGAGGATGCTCCGGTCGTGTCAATCTGGCTTGAGCGCGTGCGGCAGATGACGCGAGATTTGCGTCACCTTGCGCCATTGCAACGAACACCGGCGACGGTTCGCCATGCAGCCGGGCTAGCGCCGACCTCGAGCGCCAGCCCCTCCGCCCGCCCGGCTTCGGCAAAAATCAGCAACTCGTTTTCATCCTGCAACCAGCTCACCGGCACTTTGTAGGCATCCTGCGGGCCAATTTGCCAGAAGCGGCCCAGGTTGCGCCCATTCAGCCAGATCTGGCCCTTGCCCAGTTGCCCTATCCGCAACTTCAAGAACTCGCCATCCGCCAGGTTTAGCTCGCCCCGGCTGAAGCGCAGCCGGTGAAAAGCCAGTTCGCCCTGTGCCGGCGCCTCTGCCGGGCGCAGGCCGGGCCGGAAGCTCCAGCGTGCCTGCAACGCTCGCGCCGGATCGTATTCCAGCAGCGTTGCTCGCCAGGGCAGGCCGGCGTAATGCTGGATGTGCAGCGCCAGAACGTTTACACCCGGCTGCACCAGATCGCTGATGTCGTGTTTGATCAGGCCGCCGCCACGATGCCGGCTGAAGCGATCCAACTCCCGGCCGTTCACAAACAGCGCCCCCGGATTGCGGTCGCCGGTCATGTGCAATACGTAAGCCATGCCGGGCTGCGCCACAAACTCGCGCAACAGCCAGACCGCAGGCCCACTGAAGGCAAAATTGTCCAGCCGCACATCGACGGCGTCCGGTCGCACTGTCGCCGGTCGGGCCCGCGCCAGCGCCTCGCCGGCAAATAGTGCTTCCTGCCACAATGCGACCCAGCCGCCGCACAGATCCTCCTGGCGCCCACCCCAGTACAGCGTATCCAGCAGACCCTTGCGTTCGCCCAGCAGCGAGCCGTAGTTGAAGCGCCCCAGGTTATCGACCAGCAAGCGCAATTCGTGCCGGCCGGCCGGCAGCAGCAGCGGCAGCGCCAGGTGCGGCGACTGACCCGGCTGCACCCCGAAAATTCCCCAGCTCCCTCCGTCGATCAACAGCGTGCCGCGATCACTCAGCCAGGGTGCCGCCAGGGTCGTATCCACCGCCTGGTCGAGCTCGAACTCGGCGCGGTACCAACCATAGCCCAGCGCACAACCCAGGTGCTCCAATGCCGTCGGCAAGAGAAGCGCCTGCCAGTCACTAGCGCTGACCTGCTCGGCAACCTCCAGCGCCGTCGCCGCCAGCGCAATCCGCCGCGGCGCGGGAGCACCCGCCTGAGCACTGGCCGCCAGCCCATAGCATTCAGCCGCTCCCTGGTCGAGCAGCAGCAACTCCAATTCATACTCCCCACAGGCCGCCAGCAACCGCCCGGAATTTGCCCCGATCCAGTAGTGCAGCGCCAGATCCTGTTGCAGCGGCAGCGCCCGCATTTCCGGCGTCGCCTCACGGATCTGCCAGACTGCTGGGCCACGCAATGCCATTTCGCCCGCTTCGCCCGGCTGGCCATAGCAGACCAGCCGAAGCCGCGCACCTTGCCACCAGCCGCCCAGGATGCGCCCGCTGTGATAGCACAGCACAAACGGTACAGTACCGGCCACACCGGCCGGTGCCGGCATAGCCAGCGGCAGGTTGCAAAACACCGGCCGCATGCTGCCGGCTTCTACCGGCACACTCAGCCGCCGGTGCGGCTTTTGCAAAAATAGCTGGTACACCTGGCCATCCTGCGTCGGATTATGCAGGTAGGTTGCGCTGAAATCGTGCCATGCCGCCGGCGCGTCCGCTGCTGCCCGCAGATTGCGGTAAGGCGCGCTGCCGCCCTCGCTGCGCCCACGCACCGCCGCCGGCCCGATCACCTGCGGCCCGCCCGGCAAGGCATCGGCCAGGATCGGCGCCATCTCGACGCCCAGGCTGCTCAGGAACAGGTGATGCCGTCGCGCCACCCGGAATTTGTTGCGCAACTCGCCATACTCGCTCACCGGCGCATCGTAGTCATACGACGTCGTCGTGAATACAGCATCGCCGCCGACGGTGCGCCCGCCCCAGTAGCCAAAGTTTGTGCCGCCGGCCCACATCCAGTGGCTGATGCCGCTTGCCCCCACCGCCGCCAGTTGATGCAGCGTCACATCGAGGTGAGCCGCGCTCTTGTGATTGTGGCGTGCCGCCCCCCAGTGATCGAACCAACCGCTCCAGAGTTCGCTGACCATCAGCGGGTTCTCCGGCCAGAGCTGGCGCGTCTGCAAGAGTTTTTCGGCGATACCGTTCCAGCCATTGCGAAACTCGGGCCAGTCGCGAGTCGCCCCGACACAGGTGTACTGCGGAATCTCGATACCGCGCTCAATCGCGGCCTGCGCCAGGCTGCGCTGGTGCCCGTCGTGACCGTAGCGCCCCGAGGCCCAGTGCTCGTTTTCGATCTGGCAGAGAATGATCGGCCCGCCACGGGTAATCTGGCGCTCGGCCAGCATCGGCAACAGCACATCGAACCAGCGCAATGTTGCCGCCAGGTAAGCCGGATCATCAACCCGCAGTTGCAGCCCCTCGCGCGCCGTCAACCAGGCCGGCAGGCCGCCGTTTTCCCATTCGGCGCAGATGTATGGGCCGGGCCGTACGATCACGTACAGCGCCATGGCCGCACAGAGATCAAGAAAAGCCGGCAGATCGGCTTCATCGGCAAAATCAAACCGGCCGGGTTGCGGCTCGTGGCGATTCCAGGGAATGACCGTATCGACCGTGTTGAGGCCGCCGGCGCGCAGGGTTTCCAGCATTGCCGGCCATTCGGCGCACGGGTAACGAAAATAGTGTAGGCAGCCGGCCAGCAGAAAAAATCGCTGCCCGCCGATCCACAGGCCATCGCGATCAATTGCAATCAGGGGAGGCATAGCGCACCTCGTGCTATCTGAATTCCGGCGCTATCATACCACGCCGGCAAGCCGGCTTTCGCCCTGACTGGCGCAATCGGCCTTGATACGCAGACCGCAATGGCTGTTTTCGCCGGCGGCAGTCAGGAAAAAACAACCTGATTTCGTTTGATTTTGCGGCGAAGGCGCAAAATCAAACGAAATCAGCCGATTTTTCCGCCCTGCCGACAGCGCAGCAACGCAGAAAACCGCTGTTTGACGCCGCTGCAAGGCAGGACTACAATAGTAACGTGCTTGCACATCTTGGAATAATATATTGGAATGATGCCGCTCACCACTGAGTGAGAGAACCGGAGAACTGGCATGAGCCAGCATATCGACCCTGCAAGCATCGCAGCAATTCCACTCTTCCAGAATCTGACAAAAGCCGAACTGAGCCGGGTTACGCCTTATTTGCGGCGACAGAGTTTTTTGCCCGGCTCTTCGATCATTACGGCTGAGCAACCCGGTGAAGCGGTGTATATCATCCTTACCGGTACCGTCAAAGTGCATGTCGAACAGTCCAACGGCAATGACGTCATCCTGGCCATCCTCGGTGCCGATGAGATCGTCGGCGAACTGAGCATGGTCGATAGCCTGGGGCGCTCCGCCAACGTTGTGACGCTGGAAGCATGCGAAGTCATCTGGATCGACCGGCTGACCTTTGGCCAGCTGGCGAGTGAAATTTCGGCCATCTCCTCCAACCTGGTGCGCATCCTGGCGCGCCGCCTGCGCCTGGCCAATGCCCATATTCAGTCGCTCGCCAGCCACGATGTGTTCGGGCGCGTTGCCCGCCTGATCATTGCCTTCGCCCAGGAATATGGCCAGCTTCAGGCCAACGGCTCCCTGTTCATTCCACTTAATATGACCCAGAGCGATTTTGCCAGCCTCGCCGGCGCCTCGCGTGTGCGCGTCAACCAGGTGCTCAATCATTACAAGCAACAGCAGTATATCTCCATCTCCTCACCAAACTACATTATTGTCCATAACATCAATGCCCTGCAACACCGCTGTCTCTAACTACGATCCATCACCTTCAGCTTGCCATCTGTTGCAAATTTAACATTGGCCTGTTGCTCTTTTAACAGCCTGATCGTACGCCCCCTGCTATACTCGGTATGCATAGCCAGATAGTCCAATCACACCCCGCTATGCAGAGCCAGAAACCATACCAGACACTGTAACGTATCAAAAATAGAGTATTCGTCGGACTAGTGTGCCGGGCTCCTGTTTGCCCGGCCTTGTTCTCCCAGATGGGGGTAGCTATGATTCGCCAACCGACAATCCTCCCCGACTGTGCGATGCTGCAGCATACACCCGGCATACCCGCCGGTGGGCAAGCTGTTTCATCGGCCCTTACAGCGCCATGTATCTGGTTGCATGGTGATGCGGCGGCAGTAATGCATATGCGCCGCATCCTGTGTGCTTCCGGTCTGCTGAATTCGCCCCTGCGCCTGCGCCTGGCCGAAACAGCCGGTGTGTCCCGGCTTGCTGTGTTTGCTTCTCGTGAGGGTTATGAACTGCATTGGCGACCGGAGACAAGTGGAACATGGTTTGCCATGTACCGCGGCAACGACATCAACGAGGTTTTGAATCATGTTAAGCAAGTTGCGCGCTGGCATACCCTGTCCCGCCTCGATCATTCCTGGTCGTTGCAGGAACCTGCCGCAAATGTTGCTTTTGAGCTCTGGAGTATGCAACCGGTTGCCGGCAAATTGCACTTTCAGCCACACTGGTCATTGCATACATCGACAACCGACACGATCCATCTGGAGCATGCAGAAATGCTCGACAACTGGCCGCAGCCGATCTGTGAAATTCGCATTACCAACATCCGATCCGATGGTCGGCCAATGTATGTAGCACTGTATATGCTGGCCGAAAACTATACCGTTAGCAGTTTGTTCAACGGTGCCTGCCGCTGCCTGGAAGCGGGCATTACCACCAGGGTTCGACTTGCCGGCAACCTGCCCGCTGAATTTGCCGCTGCCGGCTTGACGCAGACCAGTACGCTGCTCAAGTTGCTGGTGAGCAATCGGGCATTTGATGTCGCACAGGTTGGCAACCCTCGCGGCAGTGGCCTACGTGAAAAGGTGCTGGGCAGCCGGGTTCATGAGCAAGCCACCGCCATGCCGGACATCTGGTGTACCAGCCAGTTATGTGTTTTCACTGGTACTGCGGTACCGCACAGGAAGGTCTAACGGAGACGTCTATGCAGGAGGATGTTGCATTTATTCAATCGCGGCAACCACTTCAAACGCGCATCGACCAGTATCAGGGGGCGCGTGACTATGCTGCCGCGATTCGGGCGTGCTACCAGTTGTTGCGTCGGGAACATAATCAGCGCGAATATCGTAGCCGCCTCGCCGGGCTGTATCTGGTGCGGGCAACCGCCAGGTTGGGCAATGGCAACCAGTCCCGGCAGATCGAGAACGATCTTCGGCATCTGCAGCGTGCGATTGCAGTCTGCGAGGCATTGCGCCGCCAGGATCCTGACATTGCCACCATCTACGAGGTCATCGGGCGACTCTACCGCCTGCTGTCGATGCGACTGGCCGACGCCGGCCCGGTCGATCCGGCGCGCGCCGCCAGCCGCCGGGCCCGGCTGTATTTTCCTGATCCCTCCGACGATACGCTGGCCTTGTCGCAGCTCAGCGACGACGAAGAGCGGGCGCTGGTTGCGCAGCGGCTCCGGGCAATTCAGCGCAGCCTGTGGCTCGATATCGGGCTGGCTATACCGGAGAATGGCTGGGACAACCAGGCGGCCTTGCTGTCGCGGGTGATCACTGCAACCATCGCTGTCCTTTCGACCGGCCGGGCCGGCCTGGTCGAAACCTGGGATCATTATGCCAGTTGCTATCCGGCCCTGGCCCGGCTCGACCGCGAACGCGTTCTGCGCTTTTTGCACGAAACGCTGTTCAATAGCACCTACATTCATCGCCGCTGGTTCGGCACCAACGCCCGCGTTATCGGCGAGTAAAGTAGCGGGTGCAGGCGGAGCGGGCGGCCTGGCCGCCCGCTCCGCCTGCACCTTTTTCACAAGACCGAGTTTGATTTTGTGCTATAGTAAAGATCAAGCCAGACTTGATCTTTACTATTTTTACACGACTGGCGCAGTCGTACCGCGAATGGGCCGGTATCGCCCCTTCGACAGGCTCAGGGCAGGTTCCGGCAGCAAGGAAAACGCCGGTTGCGGCGTGAGCCACTACGCGACCGCGTAACTCGTGCATTGTTCGAGGAATATGCGATGCGGATTGCTTTGCTGGGAGCTCTCGAAGCGGAGATCGCACTGCTGACGCCGGAGATAGAGGTTGCTGCCGAACACGCCCTGGCCGGCCTGCAAGTGCTGGCCGGCCGGCTCGATGGGCTGGAGGTCTTTCTTGGCCGCAGCGGCGTCGGCAAAGTCAATGCGGCAATGGTTACGACTTTGATTCTGGAACGCTTTCGCCCCGACTATGTGCTTTTCACCGGGGTTGCCGGCGGCATCAATCCCGCATTGTTGCCCGGCGATGTGGTGATTGCCACCGGCACCACGCAGCACGATTATGGGCGCCAGTATACGCACGGCTTTATGGGTCTTTCGCCCTTGAACGTTGCGATGAACCAGCGCCACCCGGCGTTTTTCCCTGCCAACGAGCGTCTTCTGGCCCTGGCCCGCCAGGCTGCCGGCAGGGTGGCTCTCAAGCCGGCGCCTTCTCATACCAACCAGCGCCCGCCTCAGGTTGTCGAAGGCATCATTGCTACCGGCGACCTGTTTGCAGTGGCGGAAAGCAAGAAACGCGAGTTGCGCGAGCGGCTGGGCGCCGACGCCTGCGAAATGGAAAGCGCTGCGGTAGCCCAGGTCTGCGCGGAACTTGGTACCGGCTTCCTCACGGTGCGCGGCATCAGCGACATTGCCGAAGATATCGACGCGCCGGATCACGACGACCTGGCGGCCGCCGCCGAAAACGCCGCTGGCCTGGCCCGCGCAATTGTGCGTGGCCTCGCCGATTGAAGTTACGACTGGTTCTTTGATTGCGGTAGCGATACTACTGTTTCGTACGGTTTTGCGGTGAAGCTGCGCAACCGTACGAAAGAAACAACTACTTCCGCCCGGCCGGAGCCTGCCCTGAGCGCAGTCGAATGGGGCAACCAGGGCATTTGTGATGCCCTCGTGCCGGCCCTGTGCCCAGAAGATAAATTTGCGCCATGGCGCAAATTTATCTTCTGGGCAAAAATTTCACTGCCAGTTGTTTCCTCTTTACCGGTAATACAAAATATACACCTATACTAAGTCTGTGAGATTCTTTGTTTCAGGCGTACATAGGTATGGGTTTTGTTTTGTCGCTGCAGGCGGCCGTTTTGGGGTGGAGTAAAGTCACCTGCAGCTTTAGCGGAGGTTACTATGCAACGATCTCTTGTGACGATCGATGCGAATGAGGCGGTGGCACGCGTTGCCTATCCGCTGAGCGAGGTGATTGCGATCTATCCGATCACGCCCTCGACACCGATGGGCGAAGCCGCCGATGCCTATGCGGCCGGTGGCCAACCGAATCTCTGGGGCACCGTGCCCTCGGTGATGGAAATGCAGGCTGAGGGCGGCGCGGCGGGCGCTATCCACGGCGCACTACAGACTGGTTCGCTGGCGACGACGTTCACGGCGTCCCAGGGTCTGCTGCTGATGATTCCGAATATGTACAAGATCGCCGGCGAACTCAGTCCGGTCGTTTTTCACGTCGCCGCCCGCTCGCTCGCCGCCCAGGCGCTCTCGATTTTCGGCGATCACTCCGATGTGATGGGCTCTCGCCAGACCGGCTGGGCGCTGCTCGGCTCAACATCGGTTCAAGAAGCCCAGGACATGGCGCTGATCGCGCATGCCGCCACGCTCAAGGCCCGTGTGCCGTTCATTCATTTCTTCGACGGCTTCCGCACTTCGCACGAGATCAATAAGATCGAGCAGTTGACGGAAACTGATCTGCGTGCCTTGATCGATGATGAGTACGTCTATGCGCATCGTGCCCGCGGGCTCTCGCCCGATCACCCGGTCATCCGTGGCACCGCGCAGAACCCCGATGTCTATTTTCAGGCCCGTGAGACGGTCAATCCTTTCTACGCGGCCTGCCCCGGCATTGTGCAGGAGATGATGGATCGTTTCGCCGCCCAGGTCGGTCGCCAGTATCATATCTTCGATTATATCGGCGCGCCCGATGCCGAACGGGTACTCGTGATGATGGGCTCCGGCGCTGAAACCGCCGGCGAAACCGTCAAGTATCTCAATGAGCGGGGCGAAAAAGTCGGTGTCCTCATCGTGCGCCTCTACCGGCCTTTCGATGGACAGGCCTTCCTCGCCACCTTGCCCGCCAGCGTCAAAAAGATCGCCGTCCTCGACCGCACCAAAGAACCGGGCAGTTCCGGTGAACCACTCTATCTCGATGTTGTCACCACGCTGGCGGAGGGTGGCCGCGCCGCCCGGACTATCGGCGGGCGCTATGGGCTCTCCTCCAAAGAATTCACGCCGGCGATGGCTAAAGCTGTGCTCGATGAACTCGCCAAAGATGCGCCGAAGAACCACTTCACGGTCGGTATCGTCGACGATGTCAGCAATTCCAGCCTGTCTTACGATCCCAATTTCCTGATCGAGCCCGATGAAATCGTGCGCTGCATTTTCTGGGGCGTCGGCGCCGACGGGACGGTGGGCGCCAATAAAAACTCGATCAAGATCATCGGCGAAGAGACCGACAACTATGCGCAGGGCCACTTCGTCTATGACTCGAAAAAGTCCGGTTCGGTCACTGTTTCGCACCTGCGCTTCGGTTCGCGCCCGATCCACGCGCCCTACGAGATCCATTCGGCCAACTTCCTGGCCTGCCATCAGTTCAGCTTCCTCGAACGCTACGATGTGCTCAAGACGGCCAAACCCGGCGGTACGTTCTTGCTCAACAGCATCTATGGGCCGACTGAAGTCTGGAGCCACCTGCCCGCCGAAGTTCAGGAGCAGATCCGGCAGAAGAATCTGCGCTTCTATGTGATCGATGCTTACGATGTCGCGAAACAGACCGGCATGGGCGGCCGCATCAATACGATCATGCAGACCTGTTTCTTCGCGATTTCCGGGGTGCTGCCGCGCGATGAAGCTATCGCCGAGATCAAAAAGGCCATCAAGAAGACTTATGGCAAACGTGGCGATGTGGTCGTTCAGCAAAACTACGTTGCCGTTGACCAGACCCTCGAGAATCTCTACGAGGTCGATGTCGCCGGTGCCGTCGCCAGCTATGGCACTAATGGCCACACCCCGATTACGATGCGCCCACCCGTCCCGGAAGCGGCACCGATCTTCGTGCGCGAGGTGCTCGGCCAGATGATCGCTCGCAGCGGCGATGACATCCCGGTCAGTGCGCTGCCCATCGACGGCACCTACCCGGTTGGCACAACCCGGTGGGAAAAACGCAATATCACGCTGGAAGTGCCGGTCTGGGAGCCCGACATCTGCATCCAATGCAACAAGTGTGTGTATGTTTGCCCGCATGCCGTCATTCGACCCAAAGTCTACGACCCGACTGAACTGCAAGCCGCGCCCGAGGGCTTCAAATCGACGAAAGCTCGCTTCCGCGAATTCCCGAATACGGTGTTCACCTTGCAAGTTTCGCCGGATGACTGCACCGGCTGTAGCCTTTGTGTCGAAGTCTGCCCGGCCAAAGACAAGCGCCAGGCCGGGCGCAAAGCCATCAATATGGCGCCGCAGCCGCCTATTCGCGAACAGGAAAATCGCAATTGGGACTTCTTCCTGAAGCTGCCGGAAGTCGACCGCAGTGCGATGAACCTGCACACCATCAAGAATTCGCAGTTGCTCACGCCGCTTTTCGAGTTCTCGGGCGCCTGCGCCGGCTGTGGTGAAACGCCTTATATCAAACTCGTCTCGCAGCTCTACGGCGACCGCGCCGTGATTGCCAATGCGACCGGTTGCTCCTCCATCTATGGCGGCAACTTGCCGACGACGCCCTATGCCGCCAACCAGGACGGTCGCGGCCCGGCCTGGTCGAATTCGCTCTTCGAGGATAATGCCGAATTCGGCCTGGGTATGCGCCTTAGCCTCGACAAGCGCGAGGAGCAGGCCCGTGAGTTGCTCAGCCAGTTGCGCGACCTGGCCGGCACCGACCTGGCCGACGCCATCCTGAATGCGCCCGAGAAGAGCGAGGCCGACATCGCGGCTCAGCGCGAGCGGGTAGCTCTGCTGACCGGCAAGCTTGAAGCCGCTGTTGCCGCCGGCAACCCGCCGCAGGGCGCGGCCAATCTGCTCTCACTGGCCGAAAACCTGGTGCGCAAGAGCCTCTGGATTATCGGCGGCGACGGCTGGGCTTACGACATTGGCTACGGTGGCCTCGACCACGTGCTCGCCTCGGGCCGCAACGTCAATGTGCTGGTACTCGATACCGAAGTCTATTCCAATACCGGCGGTCAGTCTTCCAAATCAACGCCCACCGGCGCGGTAGCTAAATTTGCCGCCAAGGGCAAATCCATTCCGAAGAAAGATCTCGGCCTGATCGCCATGGCTTACGGAACCATCTATGTCGCACGCGTGGCTATGGGCTACGACGACGTACAGACCCTGCGCGCCATCCAGGAGGCCGAGGCCTTCGACGGCCCCTCGCTGGTGATTGCCTACACCCACTGCATTGCCCACGGCATCAATATGCGCAAGGGCCTCGAGCAGCAGAAGCTGGCGGTGCAGTGCGGCGCCTGGACGCTCTACCGCTACAACCCCGAATTGACGACGAAGGGTGAAAATCCGCTGCACATCGACTCGAAGCCGCCGACGATCCCCTGGGAGCAATACGCCTACAACGAAACCCGCTTCCGCATGTTGCAGCAGAGCGACCCGGAACGCGCCGAAATGCTGCGCCGGCAGGCCAGCACCTACGATACCGAACGCTGGAAATACTACCAGCAACTGGTGAAGGCATCCACACCGGGTGTGCCCGAGGCTGAAGCCGTCGAAGCGACCGGTGACTAAGGACGGTTTTGTTTTCACTGTGCCGTCGGCACTATGCCGCCGACGGCACAGTGAACAAGCTTTTTTTTAGGGAGTGCGCTCCGATGATAGACCTGAGCACAAAGTATCTTGGCCTTGAACTAAAGAGTCCGCTGGTCGCTTCGGCATCGCCGATATCGCGGCGCGTCGACACGGTGCAGCGCCTGGAGCAAGCCGGCATTGCCGCCGTCGTGATGTATTCGCTCTTCGAGGAGCAAATCATTCACGAAAGCCTGGAACTGCATCATCACCTGGAACAGGGTACCGAGCATTTTGCCGAGGCCCTGAATTACCTGCCCGACATGGGCACCTACAGCATCGGTTCGGAAACCTATCTGGAGAACCTGCGCGAAATCAAAGCGTCCGTCGGCATTCCGGTAATCGGCAGCCTGAACGGTATCTCGACCGGCGGCTGGATCCGCTATGCCCGCATGATCGAGGAAGCCGGCGCCGATGCGCTGGAACTCAACCTCTACGACGTCGAGAACGACCCGAATATCACTAGCTCCGAACTTGAAGCCCGCGACATCACCCTGGTGCGCGATATTCGCAAGGAAATCTCGATTCCGATCGCGGTCAAGCTCAGTCCCTTCTTCACCTCGCTGCCCAACTTCGCTCGCCGCCTGGTCGAAGTCGGCGCCGATGGCCTGGTGCTCTTCAATCGCTTCTACCAACCCGACTTCGACCTCGATCACCTGGAAGTTGTGCCACACCTGGTGCTGAGCAATAGCAACGAGCTCCGTCTGCCGCTACGCTGGATCGCGCTGCTCTACGGCCAGATCGACTGTGACTTTGCGTTGAGCAGCGGCATACACACTGCTGAAGATGTGCTCAAGGCGATGATGTCCGGCGCTCGCGTGGCCATGATGACGTCGGCGCTCTTCTACAACGGCGTCGATCACGTCAAAGTCATTCTCGATGATCTACGGGCCTGGATGGAAGAAAACGAATACGAGTCGATCCAGATGATGCAGGGCAGTATGAGCCAGCAGGGTCTGGGCAAGAGCGGCCCGCTGGAGCGTGCCAACTACATTCGCGAGCTCAACTCTTACGATATGAGCGACCCGGCGAACATGCGCACTGCCATTGCTTCACGCCTGTTCTACCCGCCCCTGGAGTCGCCGAGCCAAAGCGATGCTTAAGCCACCGAATTGAAGCGGGATGACGGCAACATTGCTGCTGTGCCGGGGCATTGCACGGCCGATCTCCGTTGCCTCGAGTACCTGATAACACATCGGCTGCTACATTCGGTTGTGCCGAACGACGGTGAGGAAGGCTCCAGGCCCATCAGCCGCTGCTGTCACGGCAGGCCTTTTGGACATTGTACTGGGAAGCTATGCGCATTGCATTGTGTGCCCGCCCGCATGCTACGGCAATGGAACGCGATGCAAGGCATTGAGGTACGAGCGGGCACGCGGGCGCCGCCCCGGCGAAACCCACCATGCGCATGGGCGGCGCCCGCGTGCCCGCTTGCATCGGCACAGTGTTGCAGGGCATTTCTGCATGGCGGCACGAATGGCACTGGAAAGGGTTTGCTTTAACCCGGCCCGACCACCACCCAGAGCATCCCGATCAATGCGCCCAGCAGAATCACCCAGTAGATCTTGAGCCCGGCGAAGCGCAGCAGCAGAAAGGCGCCAACGGCCAGCAGCAGCGCCATCCAGTCCAGGCCCGCCGGCGATAATTGCTCGGGAAACAGCACATTGCTGCCGAAGAAGATCGCCAGGTTAGCGATCACACCTACGACCGCAGCGGTGACTCCGGTCAGTGCGGCCTGCAGCCGGCGCTGGTGCGCCAGGAATTCGATGTACGGCGCGCCCAGGAAGATGAACATAAAACAGGGCAGAAAGGTCACATAGGTCGTGATCAGCGCGCCCAGCATGCCGTAGAGCCCCGGCGCAAATGGCCCGGAATTGTTCCAGGCGCCGATAAAGCCGACGTACTGGGTGACCATAATCGTTGGGCCGGGCGTCGTTTCAGCCAGCCCGATGCCCTGCACCATCTGCTCCGCCGTCAGCCACTGGTACTGGCTCACCGCCACCTCGGCAACATAGGTCAACACAGCATAGGCGCCGCCGAAGGTGATAAACGCGGCCTGGGTGAAAAACAGCGCCAGCTGGATCAGCACATCATCGCCGCCGCGCCACAGCCAGACCGCCCCGACCGGCAGTAGCCAGAGCAGCAGGAAGATGCCGATGAGCCGCAGGTTGCGCATCAGCGACGGCAACGCTTGCGCTTCGGCTGATATTACATCGCTATCGCCTGCGGCATCACTCGTGGTTTCGGCGAATATCTGCGGCGCCCACTGGTACAGCAGCACGCCCGCCAATGCGGCTACGCCGATCACCAGCGGAAATGGCCAGTCCAGCACCTGTAGCGCCAGCAGCGCCCCGACCGCGAACAGAATAAAGGCCCGGTGAGTCAACGCGCGCCGCCCGATGCGCAACACCGCTTCAAGCACAATCGCCAGCACCACGCCCTGGATTCCATAAAACAGACCTTCAATCACCGGCACCTCGGCGTAGGTCACTGCCAGCCAACTGAGCGCCAGCAGCACAAACACCGAGGGCAGCACAAAAAACGCGCCGGCTGCGATGCCGCCGCGAATGCCGTGCAGCCGCCAGCCCATGTAGGTCGCCAGTTGGTGTGCCTCCGGTCCGGGCAGCAGCATACAAAAATTGAGCGCCCGCAAAAACTGGTGCTCAGTGATCCAGCGTTTTCGTTCAACCAGCTCCTGGTGCATAATCGCGATCTGGCCGGCGGCACCCCCGAAACTGATAAAGCCGAGCTTGATCCAGAACTGTAAGGCCTGCATAAACGGCACGCCCGGCGCTGCTTCGACCTGGCCTGCTTCCCCGACGGCAGGAGTCGATGACATGAGGGAGTCACTCCTTGTTTGCGCAGGCTCCGACCTGGCCGAAGGCTATGGCATTCGTGGCCTGCTGCTGCTTCTCTCTCTTCTCTTCGTAGCATAGAGTAGCATAGAATATCTCTTCGTTGCTGGCAAGCCCGACCAATGCTCCCTTCAACGATAGCGTTTTTGCCAGATGGGTGATTTCCCGATCCAGCCCTCACCACTCAACCCCTCAATGGGGGTCACTTGACACAACGAGGTGAGCAGTACGCCGCCATATGATATGATCAGGAGTGCCAAAACCATGATCAGATCAGGAGGATCCGTATGCTCACCTCGCCCGTGTATGATACCACC
>DAOTUJ010000167.1:0-16655 GCA_034437175.1 Chloroflexaceae bacterium
GCGATTTGAGTACCGCTATCGATATGGCCATCGACGGCAACATTTACCTGCTGATGCCCGACGGGCAAATCATCGTGCTCAACAGCGGGCGTTTCATTCGCGAGATAACGCCCAGCGAAATCACGCCGCCGATCACGACGGTGACACGTTTTTTCATTACCGGTTCGCTGGATAGCGGCTGGATTTTCCTGCTCGATCCCCTTAACGAGCGGGTAATTCAGCTCGATAAAATGAGCGGCGAGGTGATTCAGCAAATCAAAGTGCGACCGGAAGATGCGATCCGGCTCGATCAACTGGCCGACATCTTCGTGGATACCAGTCGCAAACCATTGCTTTACCTGGTGAACGGCGGCCAGATCTTGCGCACCGAACTACCGGAGCAACCGCGCCCATTCGGCGAATACCGCGAGACAGCCGAGCCGGCACCGGCAACCCCGACCGAATGAACAACCGGCGTCTCCAGATCATGCTCATACTTGTTGTACTGGCGGTAACGATGCTTTCAGCCTGTGCTACAGCCACTCCGACCCAGGAGTTAATCAGCGGTGGTGGCAGCAGCCCTGAAGACGTTACGGAAAGTTTCTTCGAGGATCTCAACGCTGCCTTGCAGGACGCCGATCTGCAAGATGCCGAGATCCGCCGGAGCTGGACTGAACGCCTGGCCAGCAGATTTGCGCCGAGCGAACGGGCCAGCCGGCGCAGCCTGCTCGGGCAGATGCTGGCCGATTTCGCTTTTGTGCGCGAGAACCAGGCCGGCGAACGGTACCAGATCGAAGTGCTGTACAACCGGGTGATGTTAGTGAGCCGCGACAATGACCAGGCCAGTGTCCGGTTGATCGACGGCAAGATCCGCATTACGCGCTACCGTGAAGCCGCAAACGGCGACCAGGCCATCATCAACGAGCAAGAACGTTCGTTGAGCGAGGTTATCGGCCTGACCAGCGACGTCTTCCCGGTCATCCGGGTCGAACAGCGCTGGTTTCTAACCGAATAATATCACACTGTATTTTTGGCGGCGTAGCCGCTAAAAACCCACGAAACGCACTTTATCTTTCAAGAATTGATATAAGATAGACGATGGTGTTTATTCGGGCAAGCGCGAGGGGTCGCGCCGGGCCTTGCGCCCCAGGCTGCTGAGCGAGAGCCGCCGGTATTCGTCCTGTTCATCGCGAAGAATGAAGCCCTCGTCGATCAGATGCTCGATCAGATCGCTGACGGCATCGAGCGAGAGGTGGCGCAGTGCGGCGTACTCCGGACAGCGATCCTGGTCAACGCTGCTGCCGGCGGCACCTTTCAGCACTTTGGCCAGCCCGCTGCGGCCCATCGGGAACGGCAGATTTTTGAGCCCATCCAGCGCACGCTGGGCATCGCTGCGCGGATCCTGATTGTTGCGCTCAGGCAGGGAGCCGGGGGCCGCACGTTGACTGCGTACCACATTCACGGCCACCCGCTGCGCCGGCGCGCAAATGTCGCAGGCATTTTTGCAGCGTTCGAGGCGCTGGCCAAAGTGCGCGGCGATGGCCCGGTGGCGACACTGAGCGCCGCGGGCATAGGCGGCAATCGCGGCAATCCGCTCGTCCTGGCGCTGCTGGTAGTCGGCCAGTAACTGATCGATTCGTTCGCCGACATCGGGCGGCGCGGGCAGCATTTCGATCAAGGCTTCGTTGCCGCTGCCGCGGTAACGCAACAGGCCGGCATTTTGCCAGTTGAGCAAACGATTCTCCAGTTCCCCCGGATCCCAGCCCAGCTCAGCGGCTAGGTCGATCAACTCGTATTCCCGACTACCATTGCCGGCCGGCCCGGCTACCTGCACAAAGGCCACAAAATCCGCGTCGCCGTCCAGCGAACTGCGCAGACTGACGGTAATCCGGCCCGGCGCATCGAAATGGCGGCACACCAGGCCGACCTGCTCGAGCATGCTCAAACCGACCCGCATAAAGGTCTCGTCGCTATCACGAAACCGGCGCTGCAACTGATCGAGGTTGACGATGCCGAAGCGCCCGCCGATTGCGCGGCGCAGATGGCGGTACAGCTCACGCAACTGGTCGCGGGTGATTGCCGATTCGCGCAGCCACTGGCTCATGCGCGCCTTATCCGAGCCGGCATAGAGCAGGATGCAACGCGCCGGTTTGCCGTCGCGCCCGGCGCGGCCGGCTTCCTGGTAGTAGGCCTCCATCGACTGCGGCAAATTATAGTGAATGATGGCCCGCACATCAGCCTTATCGATACCCATACCAAAAGCGACCGTCGCCACCAGCACCCGCGTCTGGCCGCACATAAAGCGCTCCTGGGCCGCGCTACGGTCATCGACCTGGGCATGGTAGTAGCCGGCGGCGATGCCGTGCCGGCGCAGCAGAGCCGCCAGATCTTCGCAGGCCTGGCGGGCACGGGCATAGATGATGATCGACCCGCTGATCTGGCGACAGAGATCAACCAGCACCTGTTCTTTTTCTTCACGGTTGCCGGCGCGCACCACCTGAAAATACAGGTTAGGCCGAAACACCGAAGCTACGATACGATCTTCGGTGCCCAGGTAGGCGCCGATTTCGGACTGGGTCGTACTGGAGGCGGTTGCCGTGAGTGCCAGCAGCGGCGGCTGACCGAGTTCGGCCAGGGCGCGCCCGATGAACAGGTAATCCGGCCGGAAACTGAGCCCCCAGAGACTGACACAGTGGGCCTCGTCGACGACGAACAGCGAGACACCGCAGCGCTTGAGGGCCTGCAAGAAGGCGCGCTGGCGCAGGCGCTCGGGCGCGATATAGACCAGCCGATAGCGCCCGGCACTCAGCCCATCGAGGCGCTCACGCAACTCGGTACCACTAAGACTGCTGTTGATCATCGTGGCGCGGTCGCGCACCGGCAGTGCCAGGCCGTCGATCTGGTCTTTCATCAGCGCAATCAGCGGACTGACGACCACCGTGGCCTGAGGCAACAACATCGCCGGCAACTGGTAAGTCAGCGATTTGCCGGCGCCGGTGGGCATAATCGCCAGGGTGCGCCGCCCGGCCATGACGGCAGCGATGACTCGGCTCTGGTTGGGGCGAAAATCGTTGAGGCCGAATTCTTCACGCAGCACCCGGTAGGCATCGCCGGACAGCGGTCGCTCGACCACGGTTTCGGCCGGTGCGGCCAGGTCGGTGGGAATGCCGTCGCTGGCTTCCAGCTTCAAATTGAACTCACCGATCAGTCGTGCGCGTTCTTCGCGTTCGTGGTCGGCCAGTTGCGCGGCATAGGCCGCCGCTGCCGGCTGATCATCGAGCAGATTAGCGGCATCGCGCAGCAGGATCAGGTCATCGGTGCTGGGCGTGAAGGACGGACGCAGCATCAGCGCATCGATCTGGGCACGGGCGGCGACCGCATCGCCGCGCTGCAATTCGAGGGCAGCCATGCGCCGGGCGGGCGCCGGGCTTTCTTCGTCGAGGGTGGCGGCGGCGCGATAGGCGTGCTCGGCGGCTTCAAAATCCTGCTGCGCCCGATAAACATCGCCGCGCAGCAACTGGCTGTAGAAGGCATTGCCGGCACTATCCTCGGCATCGATGCGAGCCAGCGCCTCGGCGAAGTTGCCGGCGGCGATCAGGACACGCAGGCGGGCCTGTGCCCGGCTGCGACTGGGCGCCCGTTCAGCGTCGATGCTATCGAGAACGGCCAGTGCCTCGGTGCCACGGCCCAGGTCCAGCAGAGCACGTACCCGATTTTCGCGCAGCGTCACACTTTGCGGCTGATCAGCCAGCCAGAGCTCCAGGTAACGCAGCAAAACTTCACTATGGCCCCAGCGGCTCAGGTAGCGCACGAGACGCTGGCGCGACTCGCCCAACATCACCTCCAGCGCCGCCGGCGGCAGATCGAGGAGTGGATTCTCAGCCATACCAACCTCATTCCAGCCAGCGAATACTCTGCGCGGATGATACCACAACCTGCGCCAGGCCGGTGTGAGGAAAGCAGTAGGAAACACACCCCCGGTTCAGGAAATATCCTTTGTGCGCGGCAAGGCCGCGCACAAAGGATATTTCCTGAACCGGGGGATTGGCAAAGGTTGCCAGAAAGAACTATGGCGCTTTGCGACAGAAGAACACCAGCATACTGGCCAGGTTGACGGGAATATGCGGGCCAAGCACGGCCGGCAGGAAGCGATTGCGGAAGGTGCGCACATAGCGCAGCCACTGGCGCAGATTCTCGGGCGGCGGCAACTCGTAGCCGATCACGCGATCGACGCACAGGCCATTGCTTTCGAGGATGCGTTCCCACTGGCGGCGGGTGGCATAGCGTTGCAACGGTTGCCCATCGTCGGCCAGGTCGCCGGTGCGCAGGGCGTGGCGAATCGTCCAGAACAGGCCGAAGGTATTCGGCACCAGCACGCAACAGCAGCCCTCGGGCCGCAGCACGCGCGCCATCTCGCGCACACCCTGCTCCATGCCCACCAGATGCTCCAGGCTGCCCAGGTTGACCACATAGTCGAAACTGGCAGCGGCAAAGGGCAATTGCTCGGCATCGGCGGCGGCCAGCGGCGCCTGATACTGACGCAGCGCAACGCTGGAAAAATCAACGCCGCTGGCGCGCAAGCCCTGGCGGCGCGCCTCGTCGACGAGCGCGCCGGTGCCACAGGCGACATCGAGCAAACTGCTGCCGGGGCGCGGCGCCAGGTGCCGCAAGATCCAGCGGTAGTACGTACGTAGATGCTCGGTGCTGCCCTGCCGGTACAGATCATCGTAGGCTTGCCGCAGCGCAGTACTGCTTTTTTCGGTATGGCGAATTTCGATCATAGCAAACACAAACATGCAAAGGGCTATCGTGCCGGCCGGCACGATAGCCCTTTGCATGCTTATTCGTCACCCTCTTTCCGTTCCCAGAACAACGCGATGGCCAGGCCGCAACCGCCCCAGAGAATTTCCATTGCGTTGAACCAGAGCCGCCAGGCCACCAGCAGCACTACCACCAGCGAACCGGGAAAAACGGCCGTGAGCATCACCAGAAACGGCCCCTGGCGCAGGCCGAAATCGGCGGGCAACCAGGCCAGCAGTGTCGACCAGAGCATCGTCAGCGCCCAGGTCTGCACGGCCAGCGGGTACAGGCCGGCATCGAAGCCAACCACCGCCGCCATGACTCCGAACAAACAGGTACCGCCAAGCAAAAGCACCAGCGCGTGTCCAGCGATGCTGAACAGAACCTGGTGCCAGCACAAGCGATCGAAGGAAGCGGCCAAGTTCTGGTTGGGCAGGCGACGCAGCAGGCGGTGCAATACCCGCGGATGGCTGCCGGCCAGGCAAAGCAGCAAGGCACTGACACTGACCCAGAGCGGCAGAAAGGCCTCACGCACCGGCGACAGAATGCTCACAAGCAGTGTCAGCACACTGGCCGCCACCCCGATCATCAGCAATTCCAGGCCGATATTGACCGCCGTCGCCGATCGCGCCACGCCATAACGCCCGTAAAGATAGATCCTGGTCGCCGCGCTCCAGAAGAAGCCCGGCAATTTGTTGGCCAGGCCACTATAGGCATAGACCTTCAAATGTTTGAAAAAGTGCAGCGGATAGTTGAGCCAGTTGAACAGACGCGCCCAGAGACCAACGAAGAGCAAATAGCCGACAATCTGAATCAGCGAGGCAAAGGCGATACCGGGCAGCCAGATCTGAACATCGCGCAGCGCCGCAGTATCCCAGTTGCGCACAACGCGCAGAATAAGCAAACTATAAAGCGCGATCGCCGCCAGCAGGATCAAGCCCTGCGTCCAGCGGGGAATCCGGCGCCTGAGATTGTCGAAGCCGAATTCACCCTCGACCGGGGCAGCCTGCATCTGGCCGAAACTCCGGTCGAACAGCCGGCCGCGATAATCGGCAACCCGGCTTGCCAGGCCCGGAAAAAGCTGGCGCAACATATTGATCAAAATACCTGCTCCCTTAAACCGGCAATGACTCCACGAAGATACCCGCGAATCGCCCCCAGGTCAAGATAGCGCAGGCTGATCACAACGATCCGCAAACCTTCAAGCAGTTCGCGCCGCAGCAGCGCAACGCGGCGAAAGAGCCGTTGATGTTTGCGCAGCAAAAGCACCCGGCTACGCGCCGCGAGAAACTGGCGCCACTGCGAGTCGTTGCGCGTCGAGCCGTGGACGGCATGGCGCAAGCGGGCCGCCGGCACCACCCGCACCGGCAGGCCGGCGATCCGTGCGCGCAGGCAGTAATCCAGGTCTTCGGCAAAAAAGAAAAAGCGATCATCCAGCAGGCCCAGCCGCAGCAGCACCGGCCGCGGGATCAGCAGCGCGCAGCCATAGACCAGGTCGATGGGCACATCATCGAACTGGCCCCGGTCACAGGCGCCTTCGCCCAGCAAATCGAAGCCATAATTGCGCAACTGCAAACCGTGCACCCAGAGATAATCGTCGGAAGGTGGTTCCAGGCGCAGCCAGGCCAGGCCCGGCAAGCGAGCCAGGCGCTGGCGTACTGCAACGTGCAGACTGCGCGGCGGCGTTTCGCGCAGCAAGCGCGGCGTATACAGGCCGGGGCCATCGGCGGTGGCAGCGACCAGCAGCTTGCGGAGCATATCCGGCGCAAAACTGACATCAGAATTGAGCAACAATGCATAATCCGCATTGATAGCTGCCGCATACTGCAAACCCTGGTTGACACCGCCGGCAAAACCGCGGTTGATCGGCGAGCGGATCAGCGGCACCCGCGGAAACGTTGCCTGCAGGCGCGCAACGGAGTCGTCGTGGGAGCCGTTATCGACGACGATCGGCTGGAGCCGCGGATAATCGCTGGCGGCAAGTTGGCGCAGACATTCCAGCGTGTCGGCACTGTTGTGCCAATTGAGCAGAATGACGGCCAGCAAAGGCATCTGCGACATTCAGACTTCCTGACCGAGCGCATAACGAAGCAAACCAGCATACCAGGCCAGCATCAAGATCCAGAGCGCCGGGGCAGTATACCAGTAGGCGTGTACCCCGGTTCGACGCAGATACACAATCAGCGTATCGCGTAGCGTGACACTCAATATCCAGCTCAGCAAGATCATCCGCAACCAGATCAGCGAGCCCCGGGTTGCGCTATGGCTGAGCCGCCAGACATATTCGGTGCGGGCACGCGGCGTATACAGCGGAAACTGTTCGTTGCCACGCAAAAGCTGCTGATACACCAGACCCCAGCCATAGCCATAATGCTGCCAGCGTTGCCAATGCTGATACAACGACAGGCGTAGCGGGCGATGATAGCAGCGAATTGCCGGCTCAAAGCGAATGCTGCAACCGAGGTTGCGCGCACGAACGCCCCACTCAACATCTTCGCCAACCCAGAAATCGGATCGAAACTCACCCACGCGCTGCCACACCTCGCGACGACAGGCCAGCAGCATCGAAGGCAAATGATCGCGTTCCGCAGGCGGCATATCGCTAGTGCAAAACGAAAAGCTCATAATGTTCCGCGCCAGTTGCCAATAAGGGCCGGCTTCGAGCATAATGCTGCCGCCAACAATATCGTACTCCTGTACTGTAGCGGAGAGGCGACACAATGCATCCGGCAGCAGGATGATATCGGCATCAACAAAAACAATAATTTGCCCGGAACTCTGCGCGGCTCCCAGATTACGCGCCGCCCCCGGCAACAGGGCTTGCGGCGTTTTAATAAAACGCAGCCAGGGATGCGGTTTGATGCACCCGGCTCGATCCTGGCCAACCACCAGAATCTCCGGCGCACCCGGCAACTCTTCCTGCTGATAGATCGATTCGAGCGTCGCTTGAATCGTCGGCGCATTGAGGTTAGGAATAACAATACTCAGCGCCATAGTCGCCTTCCTGGGTCAACTCGAAACATACAGGCCGCGCAATGCGTCTTCATTCCGGCTGACCCAGTCGCGGATCTGCGCGAACCCCTCGGCCACACTGGTCTGCGGGCGCCAGCCCAGCAATCGCTCGGCCTTGCGAATATCGCAGAAATAGACGCCAAAATCGGCTTTGCGCGCCTGTGCGTCGACGCTGACCGCGATCTCGCGACCGTAGAGCTCTTGCAGCAAGGCCGTGCTCTCGCGCAGCGATACCGCGTTCGCTTTGCCGCCACCGATGTTAAACACCTCGCCACTCAACTCTTCCAGCCGGCCAATCTGCAACTCAACCAGACGACACATATCGTCGATGAATAGGACATCGCGCACCTGTTTGCCCTGCCAGCCGATGTAGCGCAACGGCAGGCCGAAATGGAAGGCCAGCACCCACCAGGCCACCCAGCCCTGCTCGGATTTGCCGAACTGGCCCGGCCCGGCCAGGCAGCCAAAGCGGTTCACCACCGTCGGCACACCATAGGCATGGGCGTATTCCTGGCAGGCCAGATCGGCCATTGTTTTGCTCAGCCCATAAATACTGTGCTGACCACCATCGACATTGAACTGCTCACTGAAACCATACGCCGGATCGAAACCCGCGGGCAATGCCGCCATTTGCGCCGTATCCCAGACATAGCGCATCGCTTCTTCACGCAGCGGAAAAGCATTGACTCGCTTGGCACTGTAGACGCGATTGGTGCTCCAGAAAATCAGGCCGCAGCCATTCAGTCGCGCATATTCGAGCACATTCAACAAACCAAAAACATTATTGTTGAAATCAAAATACGGATTGGCATAGCCAGTCACAGCCGAGGGCTGGGCGCTGGCATCACAGATCAGCTCGATCCCCGGCGGGAGCTGAGCAAAATCCTCACGATTGCGCACATCGCCGTGGTAAAACGTGATGCCCTGCCGGCGAAACAGCGGCAGATTGATCTCGCTGCCGCGGCGCACCAGATTGTCGAGCACCAGCACCGCGTGCCCGCGATCATTCAGATAAAAAGCCAGCTGGCTGCCGGCAAAGCCGGCCCCACCCGTAATCAGAATTTTCATGTGACTTCCTCAGTCGGAGAGTATCTGGCCCAATGCCAGGGTTTCTTTCGCCTGCGGCAGCGCAGATTCGCCTCCGGCAGGGCGGAAAACTATTTTTTGCTCTGGGTTTGGCAGTGAAGCTGCCAAACCCAAAGCCAGGGAAATGACTATCTTTTTTGTTTGTGCTGGCGGCTACGCCGCCAGCACAAACAAAATAAATGATTTCTCCCCTCGCGCAGGCGCCGGAGTTCTTGCTGCAGCATAAAAAACGGCGCATACACGTCGATCCAGAGCAGATCGAGCTTGCGCCGGGCCAGATCGCGCAGCAGCATGCGCCCGCCGCTGCGCACGAAGAGGGCTGCATTATTCAGCAGCGCCCGCAAATCGGGCTCGCGGCGGTAGGCCAGCGAGCCCGAACTCTGGTAGCGCCAGTAGGTACGCAAGATCGACGCGACACTGTCCTCGCGCAGATGCTCGACCCGCGCCGAGGGCTCGTACACCGTCCGGTAGCCCATGCGGCGCAGCCGCCCGCTCATATCGACGTCTTCGCCATTGGTGCGGTACTGCTCATCGTAGCCGCCGGCCGCCAGCACCGCGGCGCGGCGCAGCACGATGTTGTTGCCGTACATAAAGCGCGGATCGATAATCCGGCGCGGCCCCCAGGCCTGGGCCATGTGCGCCGCGCGCCAGCGATCGCCGGGGCTGCGCTGCACCGCTTCGGCCAGGCGCCCGCCGGCTGCGCCGACCTGTGGATCGACGAAGAAGGGCAACAGCCGTTCGAGCCAGTCCGGCGCAGCAACGCAATCGGCATCGAGCGCAGCGACCAGATCGCTTCCGGCGGCGCGAAAAGCCGTGTTGCGCGCTGCCGCCAGACCGCGATTCTGCTCGTGCTGCAGAATGCGCACATCGTAGCGCCGCGCCCGTTCGAGCGTATCATCGCGGCTGCCATCGTCGACCAGCAGGATTTCGGCGACCGGCACCGTTTGCCGCAGCACCGAGTCGAGGCAACGTTCAAGTGTCGCGGCCACATTGTAGCAGGGAATATAGAGCGAAACCGCCGCCACGTCAGTTCGATTTCAGATCATCGACCAGCTTCTGCCACTTCTTGTTGCCGTCGACTTCGCGCTGGTAATGCAGATCGATGCGAGCGCCCTCGTATTGCTCCAGGTTGCCGCGCTCGCGCAGAGTGTGCAGCGGCGTGCCCTCGATCTCGGCCGTGCCGGATTCCTGCACACTGTCGAAGGGCAGCGAGGCAATGAATCGCCTGGTGTCCATCATTTGCTCCTTCGTCTCGCCGGGCAGGCCATAGGTAAAGGTGCCATGTACCGTCATACCGATGCGCTTGAGCTCATGCACAACCTCGCGTGAATACTCCAGATCGAGATGCTTGTTGACGATTTTATCGACAACATACTGATTGCCGCTCTCGAAGCCCAGTTTGACACCGAAGCAGCCACTTTCCTGCATCAAGCGCCAGGTTTCGAGCTTGATCGTATCGGCGCGACACATCGCCGACCAGGGTACACCGATCCGACTCATCACCGCACACATCGCCTCGGTATGCTTCGTGCCCAGGTTGAAGGTATCGTCATCGAAATAGATGCACTTGAACTGGTAGCGTTCGAGCAACTCGCGGATGAAAGCTTCCATGTATTCCGGACTGTAGTGGCGCACCGTGCGCGCACTGGCCCCATCCGGATCGTTGCCGGTCATCGCCGCTGGCCAGACGCAGAAAATGCACTTGAAGGGACAACCGCGGCTCGACCAGATCTGAGCGTGGGGCGAACGCTGGCCCTTCGGATTGGCATCCCAGTAGCGATGGGCGTAGGTCGCATCAAAATAGGGGAAAGGTGCGGCATTCATCTCGGCCTTGCTGAGCATATCAAAATCGACCAGGCCGCTCTCGCCGTTCAGCACCCGCACGCTGCCCTTCTCGTACTCACCACGAACACAGGCGTGCACCGGGTACTCGCCGAGGATCGCATCCGAGCGCGTCGTCGTAATCGGCCCGGTGACAACAATCTTCGTATCGGGCAAGCGCCGGTTGATCTCACGGATCAACTCGCCGTCATTGTCCCAGCTCGGCGTAGCGGTTTCAATGAAAATATACTCGTAGCGCTCAGCTTCGAGATACTGAAAGTAGCGTTCGTAGGACTCGCGCAGCGCGATGCTATCGCGAAAATGCACAGCAGCGCCGGTTTCGCGGGCGGCATAGGTAGTAGCGTAGCCCATAAAAAAAGGATAGGGCAAATAATCGCCGAAGCGATACTGGTCGGGCGCCGAACGTGCCAGATAAGTAAACGGCCAGCGCGAACCGGCCCGCACTCCGGCCCGCCAGCGTTTGCGCAGCATATTGCCTTCGGGCGTTTCCCACCAGGGCGGGTTACTAAACAAAACTTTCATAGGACTCCATTATTATGGCTTAGGCAGCCGACCTGTTTTTCTTGGATGCTGGCCGCATCAGGGCTTTTCGCCTCCGGCAGGGCGGTACTTTCCGTTTTTTCGTTTGATGTTGCGGCTTCGCCGCAACATTAAACGAACTTTAACGGTTTTCCGCTTTCGCCTGCGGCGGGGCGGAAGTAAACGTTTGTTTCGTTCGTCCGGACGGCTTCGCCGCAACATCAAACGAATTGAAAAGGTTTTTTCGCCCTGCCGGAGGCAAAAAAGGTTTTCCGCGGTGCGACCGCGAGCGCTGTTCCAGCCAGCGGCAGCAAGGAAGAAACCTTGCTTTTTCCTTTGTTTGGCGGCAAAGCCGCCAAACAAAGGAAATCAACCGTTTCTTCCTTGCTGCCGCTGGCGATAAATCAGTTCTGCGCGATTATACCGAAAGAAGGGCTATTCTTCAACTGCTGCATCGGGCAACGCCACTAAACCCTCCGCCACTCCCCAGTACCAGGCGGTTTTGCCCCAGACCAGGCCGGGCATTGCGTACACATAGCGCCACAGCGCCGGGTTGCGCCGGTAGAGCGCCAGTGCGTCGGCCAGCGCCGGCAGCGGCGCCAGCGCCAGGATCAGCGGCGCCAGCGGGCGCCAGGCCGGGCTCAGCCGTGGCGCTGCCCGCCCACCTGTTGCCCGCTGCAAACGCACATGCACCCGCCCGAAGGCCCGCAGATGCGCCCAGACTGCCGCCGGCCGGCTGCGCTGCGGCAGGTGCAGCACTGCCGCCGCCGGCTCGAACCAGAGTTGCGCACCCCGATCCCGCAGCCGCAAACTGAAATCGACATCCTCGCCGGCCGCACCGAGATAGCGTTCATCAAATCCACCGGTTTCCCAGAACAGCTCAGGTTGCAGGCTCAGATTCAGGCTCGGCAGATAGCGCCGCTCGCCCGTCGCCGCCGTCGCCAGAAAGGGCGTAAAGCTGAGCAGATTATCGCAGAGCGCCCAGTAATCGCCTGCGTCGAAGCACACCCCGCCGCCGACGACCCGCCCGGCGCCGCTGTGCGCCGCAGCGTGGCGCGCCAGCAAATCCGGCGCCGCCAGGCAATCCGCGTCGATGAAGAGCAGCATGTCGCCCCTGGCCCGCGCCGCGCCCAGGTTGCGCGCCCGCGCCGCCGGCACCGGACGCGGTGTTTCGATAAAGACCACCTCCGGCGGCAGCAGGCCGGCATCGTCGCGCCCAACCACGATGATCTCGGCCAGCCAGTCGCGCTGTGGTGCAAGCGCGGCCAGCAACCGGTCGATAATGGGCGAGTTCAGATTGGGGATGATAACCGAAAATATCAATCGTACACTTCAGCCCAGGTCCGGGCCAGTCGTTCCCAGCGATACTTCTCCGCCTGCCGCCGTGCCGCCGCACTCGCCGCCCGCCGCTGCTCCTCGTCACCGAGCAGCAAGCGAATACCTGCCGCCAGCGCCGCCGCATCGCCCGGCGCCACCACCAGGCCCGCCCCGCCGGCCAGGATCGCCGCCCGGTCGCCGACATCGCCGGTCACCACCGGCACCCCCAGCGCCATGCTCTCGAAGATCTTCAAAGGCGAACGCGCCCGCGCCGCCGGATCGTCGTGCACCGGGTCGACGCTAAGCTCGGCCAGCGCCAGCAGCGCCGGTACGGCCCGGTGCGGCACCTGCCCACTGAAATACACCCGCTCTGCCAGGCCGGCTGCAACCGCCTGTTCCCGCAGCAGCGCCAGGTCTTCGCCGCCGCCAATCAGCAGCAGCACTGTGTCCGGCATGTCGGCGGCAATCTGTTCGAAGGCCGCCAGCAGCAGATCGACCGGGTGGTTCTGCAGGGCCAGTGTGCCGGCATAGGCCAGGATCCGCCGATCCTGAATGCCCAGCGAAGCGCGTAACCCTGCCAGTACCCGCGGATCGGGCGCCACAAACCAGTCTGCCGCTACTCCGTTCGGCACGTAGGCAACGCGCTGGATCCCGGCTCGCCGCATGCGCGCTTCCAGAAACCGCGTATTCACCGTCACCCCGGCGGCCAGTCGCGGCAAAAGCCATTGCCAGAAGCCGAAAATCCCGCGCTGCCAGTCGGCACTGAAGCGATTGCTCTGCAACTCGTCGTCGTCACAATCGACAAAAAACCGCTGCCGGCGCAGCAAAACCAGCCCGATCAAGGCCGCCATGCCGTTCACCGGCTGCGGCTTGCCCAGGTTGTAGATGTCAGCCGGCGAACAAATAATGCCCCAGACCATGCCCAGCACCGCGCGCAACAACACCCCCAGCAAGGCCCGCGGGGCAAAGCGTTCCACCACGCTGCCGCGTTTGCGCACATGCATCTGGCCCAGGTACCAGATCTCGACACCCGCGCTGACAAAGCGCCGCTGCCGGCAACTCGCCAGATCCGGGTGCAGTGCCAGCAGGCGCACCCGATAGCCCTGTCGCACAAATTCGCAAGCAATGTTATAGTAACGACGGCCCGAAGGTCGCTCGATACCCATGGGCAACAGGAATACGATGTGCTTTGTCATTTACCTGAAAGATCTATGCGCCAGTTACGCAGACAGTTAAAAGCCCGCCTGCCGGTACGCTACCATCAGCCGCTGGAACGTGCATTCAATCATGTGCAGTCCCTGACCTATTATGGCGACCAGGTGTACTGCCCCTGGTGCCGCCGGAGTTTTCGTTCCTTCGTTGCCTATTATTCCGGCGATCAGTTCTTTGGCGATCGTTACTGTCCCGCCTGTCACACTTTCGCCCGCCATCGTATGCTCTGGTTCTATTTCCAACAGAATCCGGCATTGCTGACCGATGTCGACCACCTGCTGCATTTCGCCCCCGAACGCCGCATCGCCTACGAGTTGCAGCGGCGCTACCGGCCACGCCGCTACACCAGCGTTGATGTTGCCATCCCTATGGCCAGGCTACGTAGCGATATTATGCACCTGGCACTTGCCGACCAGTGCGCCGACCGCATCCTCTGCAACCATGTGCTCGAACACGTCGTCGATGATCGGCAGGCGATGCGCGAACTCTACCGCGTGTTGCAACCCGGCGGCATTGCCATCATCACCGTACCGATGAACGGCCTGCAAACTACCGACGAAGACCCGAACCTGGCCGATCCCCGCGAACGCGAACGCCGCTTTGGTCAGCACGATCACCTGCGGCTCTACGGCGCCGACTTCGTCCAACGCCTGGAAACAATCGGCTTCCGCGTCGAAATCGCTATCCCCGGCCAGACAATGAGCCAGGGTATGGTCAGTCGCTACGGCATCTCCCCCGCCGAATGCATCTTCCTCTGCCACCGCAGGTAATGCCGGATCGGCATACACCGTTCTCAAGGGATTTGCGATTTTGGCGGGCATAGCCGGCCAAAATCGCAAATCCCTTGAGAACTATTTGCCCGGATTTGGCATCATTGCTCCAACGCTCCTTCTATGCTCTGCACCAGTTCTTTCCACGAGAACTGCTGCTTCACCTGCTTCTGCGCTATCGCCTGGCTCAAACGTCCGGCCATATCCTCGCGAAAATAGCGCCCGATCGCGTCTGCCAGCGCCCTTTCATCCTGCGGCGGCACGATCAAGCCGTTAACTCCATCGCTCACCGCTTCGTGCAAACCACCAACGCGGGTCGTAATCACGGGTTTGCCGAATCCGAAAGCCAGTTGCACAACTGCGCTCTGGGTTGCCGAGATGTAGGGCAACACCACAACCTCGGACAGGTCAAAATAAGGCCGCAATTCCTCATTCGGCACATAACGATTCACAAATGTGACCGCCTCCGCCACGCCAAACTCATCGGCGTAGCGCTGGTAAAATTCCAGCGGCGACCAGAATTCGCCCACCACCAGCAGATGTGCATTCAGTTCCCGGCGTACCAGCGGCAAGGCCTGCAACAGGTACTCCAGCCCTTTGTAGGGCCGCACGAAGCCAAAGAACAGGAGTACACGCCGTTCAGCCGGTATGCCGAGCTCGCGGCGTAGTTCCTGGCTGCCGGCCCCGGCATTCGTCCCGGCAACCTCGGCATAGGTCGGCAGATAACGCTTGATGACGGTAGCCTGCGGCATCAGCGCCAGCAGCCGGTAGCGATCCTGCTCACTATGGACGATGAAACTGTCGCCCTGGCGCAACACCGTCATCGCCAGCCGCCGGTCGAGAAAGCCGCCACCATCATGCGGCACCACATTGTGGCACACATAAATAATCTTGATATTCGTATTGCGCTTGATCCAGCGTGAAATAAACGTGAGGCTGGGCGTCCAGTAGGGCACCCACCATTGCAACAACAGCGCATCCGGTGCGTCCTGGCGCACTCGCCGACAGAGGCTCCACCATGTCAGCGGATTGACCGGGTCCAGCACGTATTCGGCCTCGACTCGCAGCGGTGTCTCGCTCGGGTCACGATCGGTTTTGCCGGGAAACAGCCAGCGCGGATACTGGCGCGTAAACGAGTACAGGCGCGTCCAGTGGCCGGCTTCGCGCAAATGCCTGACCAGCAAAGTCGTGTAATGCGCGATCCCACCCCGATATGGGTAGGTCGGCCCGACAACGCAGATGCGCACTAGCGGATCCTCCAGACGGTCGCGCCCGCGTGCTGATAGACCTGCTCGTACAGCGGCGACGCATCAATCCGGGCCGGGTCGAGGTATTCGAGCGGCGGATTGGCCGCCGGCCCGTTGTAGAGGTAATCGTAGCCCGCTGCTTTCAATCGTTCGGCTGTAAGCGCCGCATCAATCGGCGTCGCTTGAATCTCGGCATTAAATTGATTGACCAGATAGCGATATTCGGGATTCTCTGCCGCCTCGCTGCCATAGGTAATCGGCGGCAGATTGGTCTGCCGCCCGGTCATAAACGGCAGCCACCAGCCACCGTCCGAACCGGCATACAGCGTATTATTGTAGGCTGGAAAACTATTCACAAAAATCTGCGCGTCCGGCTCAGTCTCCTGCCGGATCCAGGCGGCTGCCCGATCATCGG
The DNA here is from genome assembly GCA_034437175.1 of Chloroflexaceae bacterium. GTDB lineage: Bacteria > Chloroflexota > Chloroflexia > Chloroflexales > Chloroflexaceae > DAOTUJ01. The sequence continues at coordinate 16,200 of DAOTUJ010000167.1, forward strand.
CCGGCGTGTACAGCACATAACCCGGATTGAAGCGTTCCTGTTGCCAGCTTATTCCCATCAACAGCAACAGGCCGCCACAGGCAATCTGCGCAGCCTGTGCCAGCTTCGGATCGCCACTGGCGCGCCCCAGCCACACGCCCAGCGTTGCCAGGGCATAGCCGGCCAGCGGCGCCAGCAGCAGATACGCTGCGATCAGCACGGCAAAATTCGTAATAATGCCCGCGCCGTTCAGGCCCAGCAAATACGGGTTAGCAGCCAGGTAGATCAGCAGCGCCGCTAGCGGCAACGTCAAGCCTGCCCACTGCCGCCGCCAGATCAGCGCCGGCAAGCCGGCCAGCGCCAGCCCCAGCAACGGCCAGCCGGCATAGGCCGTTACCAGCATGTCCAACGGCGGCAGAGCATTGGTCTGCTCGCTACCAATGTTTTGCGAGGCAAAATGGCTGCCAATCTGCAACA
>DAOTUJ010000168.1:0-23196 GCA_034437175.1 Chloroflexaceae bacterium
AACTGGCAGGCTTTGGAAAAGCTCGATTGTGAGTCGGTTGGAAAAACTGCGCGAAGAAAACAGTATGATGGCTATCAAATGTGGCAACAACAAATTCAGCAATATGCCCAATTTATATTGGGTGAGTAGGACTGCTAATACAACGAGGGTCGTATCAACCACCGCGGTGCGCAGAGGCAGGCAATTCCATACCTGGAACACTCCGCAGGCTAATTCTTACAAAATCTCTGCTTTCCTCGTAGTCAGCCAAAAACTAAGCGCCCGCTATAGAGCCCTACGATGAACTGGATGGCGATTCGGGGATGAGTTTGATGAGCCCACGGAGTGCCCGATTGACTGCTTCGGAGTCTGGGAAATAGGCCTGGACGTCAGGATCCAGCGCGACGATGCCGGGTGGCAACGTGAAATTCCGCTCTTCGGTTGTCCCGTCTGGCTTATGCACAACTACTCTGTAACCCTGCTGATATGCCCGATGATGCTTGCCACGTACCCCTTGCGAAAAATTGTATTCCGGTAGCATCTCGTCATCATCCTGTCTGTCAGTTGCGTTGTTGTTCATACTGTCTCCTTTCACGAACCGTCGCGATCCGAGCGCTTATGATGCGGATGTGATCGCTGCGTTCTGTGTATACTACAACCAGAATTCTATTACTGGCGGAGCGTCCAATATCGATGTAGCGGTCTTCATTTAGCGAATGTGCGTCGTCGTAGATAGTCAGTGACAATGGGTCGCCAAAAACTGTTGACGCCTCATCAAAGCTTACACCGTGTTTAACTAGATTGCGTTCGGATTTGGTTTCATCCCATTCAAACTGGAGGCTCATGTAGCCACCGATTCCTGCTTTGTAACAGCAATTGTATGGTACACCATACCATAGCAATGGAATGCCGGCAATCCTGGTCAAGTTTCTTGATTTTGTATCCGCACTATGGCATGCCGTACCGAAAAAATGCATCCTACGTTCACTACCTTGCCACCCCCGCCCGCCGACAAGACTGGCTGGCCCTGGACGGAGGCGTCGCCGCCGCTGCCGGATACGATGTCCGATGGCAGGCCATGGCCGCGCATCAGCCTGGTGACGCCCTCGTACAATCAGGGGGCGTTCATCGAGGAGACGATCCGCTCGGTGCTGCTGCAGGGTTACCCCAACCTGGAATACTTTGTGATTGACGGCGGCAGCAGCGATGAGTCGCCGGCCATCATTCGCAAGTATGCGCCCTGGCTGGCGGGCTGGCTCAGTGAGCCGGATCGCGGCCAGAGCCATGCCATCAACAAGGGCCTGCGCCGCAGTAGCGGGCTGATTTTCAACTGGTTGAACTCCGATGATCTGCTGCCGCCCGGTGCGCTGGCCGAGGTCGGCCGCCACTGGCAGCCCGGCCGGTCGCATATGCTGACCGGGCGGGGCTGGCTGGTTGAGGCCGATACCCGTCGCCTGATTCAGGACTGGGTGCCGGTGCCGCCACGGCAGCCGCTCGATCTGATGGATCGCAGCGGCTCGGTGATGCGCATGCTGCAGCCTTCGACCTTTGTGGCGCGGGCATGGCTCTGTGCTACCGGCGGGATCCGCGAGGATTTGCATTTTCGCATGGATTGGGAATTGCAGTTTCGCTTGAGTGTGCTGCTGCGTGAGCGGCTACAGATTGCGACGACGCCGGCCAATCTCTCGATTACGCTCTACCATCCGGATACCAAAACCAGCCGGGCCTGGATGTGTATTCGCCCGGAAACCCGGCGCGTGCTGCACGATCTATACCGGCATTTCACCTGGTCGGAGCGCCTGCGCCTGTTTCCCTTCATGCGCAATGTCGATCTGCACGAGCTAGTGACCAGAACCCGCAACAGTAGCCCGGCGCCGCTCTGTCCTCTGCTGCGCCTCCTGTTGCGCCGGCCCGATTTGCTGAGTTCGCGTTTTTATCTCGGCGCTGTGCGCCAATCGCTGTTCCAGGCTCAACAGACCGAATATGTTTCAGGAAAGTATTGATCGGATTGTCCGCACCAAAAAAGCCCTCTGGCTGCTGCCGCACCGCCGTCGCTCGCGGCGCGCCATCGCCGAGTATCTGCGCAATAACGCCGATTGCGTACGAGTCAATATCGGCTCGGGCAATACTCTCTTGTCCGGCTGGCTCAACGCCGATATCTGGCCCTACCCCGGTACGGTGTATATCAATGCGACCGAACGCCTGCCCTTTGCCGACCGTTCGGTGCATTACGTGAATTGTGAACATGTGGTTGAGCATCTGGGCCTGGAGCCCTGCCGGTTGTTCTTTCGCGAATGTTACCGGGTGCTGCGCGATGACGGCGTGCTGCGCATCACCACACCCGAGTTGCGCCGCCTGATGGATCTGTATCTCGGGCGGGGCGAAGTGTCGGAAGCAGCTTTGCTCGCCCATCATCGCCACTATCACCAGCGCCCGGTTGCCAGTATCTGCGCCTGGTTCAACGACCATATGCATCTCTGGGGGCACCAGTTCATCTTCGATGAGCCCACCCTGTACGCATTGCTGCGCGATACCGGCTTTCAAGGGTTGACGCCCTCCAGCTTCGGGGTTAGCCGGCATCCGGCCCTTACGAATATCGAACGCCATCACGAAAATGTGGAGTGGATGAAAACCGCTTACCTGACGATTGTTGAGGCGAGCAGGAGACCGCTTGCGCCCTGATGGATGTTTCGGTCGTTATTCCCTGCTACAACGCCGCTCGCTGGATCCGCACGACCTTGCAGAGTGTCTGGCTGCAACAGGGGTGCAGCTTCGAGGTGATTGTGGTCGACGATGGTTCCAGCGATGCGAGTGCGGCGATTGTGGCGCAGGAGTTTCCGGCGGTGCGTCTGATCCGCACGGCCAATCATGGCCCCAGCCGCGCCCGCACGACCGGCACGCAGTCTGCCCGCGGCGCCTGCATTCAGTACCTGGACGCCGATGATTTGCTGGCGCCCGGCAAGCTGGCCCGCCAACTGCAATTGCTCGCCGCCGAACAGGCCGAAGTGGCCTATGGCGACTGGCAGCGCCTGGAGACCCAGCCGGACGGCATGTTCCGGCCCGGCAGGATTGTCAGCCGCCGGCTCAGTGCACAGGCCGACATTGATCTGTTTACCGGCTTCTGGTGCCCGCCGGCAGCCTATCTCTTTCGGCGCGCAATCGTCGAGCGGATCGGCCCGTGGCATGAGGGCCTGCCGGTGATCCAGGATGCGCGCTTTGCGCTGGACTGTGCGCTGCAGGGAGCCCGTTTTGCCTATTGCCCGGAAGTGGTTGCCTTCTACCGGGTGCACCGGGCCGGCTCGGTTTCGCGGCGCAGTGCGATCGCCTTCAATCGCGATGTTTTTCGCAATGCCTGCGACGTCGATGCCTGGTGGCGTATGCGGGGCGGGCTCAGTGCCGAACGGCGGGCAGCCCTGTTGCGGGTGTATGGCCAGGCTGCCCGGGGCAGCTATGGCCGCGATCCGGCGACCTTTGCGGCAGCTTACCGGCGCCTGGAGCAACTGCAACCCGGCTATATTCCGCCGGCCCCGCGCAGCCTGGCCCTGCTGTCGCGATTGTTCGGCTATCGTCGCGCCGAAGCCCTGGCCTGGTGGTATCGTCGGGGCAAACAGATGCTACGCCGGCGCAGGCCGGAACCGGGCCGGCCTTGATTGACGGGATTTTGTGAAACTTACCACCAGGATCGCCTACACCATCTTCCCGGCCCCGGTCTGGGCGGCGCTACGCCGGGAAGCACAATTCACCGGGTTGCGCTGGGCGAACCGGCTCCTGCCGCAGCGGCGCCGGACAATTATGCACTGGCAGCAGGCCCGCCGTATCGCGCTGCATCTCGGCTGTGGCCGCCGGATCATGCCCGGCTGGGTCAACGTCGATGCAGTCGCCGGCGCAGGAATAGATCTGGTGTGGGATCTGCGCTACCGCCTGCCCTTTGCCACCCGGAGTGCCACGATGATCTACAGCGAACATCTGCTGGAGCACCTGCCCAAACGCGATGCGCTGGCGTTGCTGGCTGAAAGCTATCGCATCCTTGAGCCGGGCGGGCGGATCCGGATCGGCGTGCCCGATGCCGAGTTGTACCTGCGGGCCTATGCTGAACAGCAGACTGATTTCTTTCGGGAACTGCGGCACCTGGGAGGTACTCTAACGCCGCTCGAAACACCGATCGATGTGATCAATCATATGTTTCGCATGGGCGGCCATCACCAGTTTGCCTGGGATTACCAGAGCCTGGCGCATGCCCTGCAGAGTATCGGCTTTGAACAGATCGCTCGCTGGCCGGCCGGCCGGGCATCCTGCCCGGCGCTCTGTCTCGACGACCCGGCGCATGCCTTTGAAACGCTGTATGTCGAGGCCAGCCGGCCACTCGTAGAAATCCCGGGAGTTCGGCCCTGAAAATTATTCACGTTCCCTTCGGGTTTCATCCCGATCCGGTCGGCGGCACCGAGATCTATGTTGAGACGCTGGCGCGGGCCTTGCAGCAGCAACAGATTGCCTCGACGATCGCGGCGCCGGGTCTGCGCAATGCGGCATATCGGTTTGACGAACTGCCGGTGCGCCGTTTTGCCGTCAGCCCTGCGCTGGAAAAGCTGGATAGCCTGTATGGAGCGGGCGACAGTGTCGCGGCGGCGAATTTTGCCCGGATCCTGGAGGACGAACAACCGGATGTGCTGCATTGCCATGCCTTTACGAGTGCGGTTTCGCTGCTGATCGTGCGGGCGGCAAAGCAGCGCGGCATTCCGGTGGTGTTCACCTATCATACGCCCACCGTCAGTTGCCAGCGCGGTACGCTGCTGCGCTGGGGCAACCAGGTTTGTGACGGCAAGCTCAGGCTGCATACCTGCGCCCGTTGCACCTTGCACGGCCTGGGCCTGCCGCGCCCGGCGAGTATGGCCATCGGCAGTCTGCCGCCGGCAGTCGTCCGGCGTATCGGCGAGTTCGGTTATGCCGGTGGGATCTGGACGGCGCTGCGGATGACCGAGTTGCTGCAAGGTCGCCATGGGGCTTTCCAGCGCCTGATGCAGGAAGTGGACCGGGTGGTGGTACTCTGTCGCTGGACGCAGGAGGTCTTGTTGCGCAATGGCGTGCCGGTTGCCAAAATCGCTCTGTCGCCGCATGGCCTGGATTATATGCCTGCACCGGCGGAAGCAGGGGAACTGCCGGCGGCGCCGCCCTGGCGGATTGCCTTTTTCGGGCGACTGGATCCGACCAAGGGGCCGGATCTGCTGATCAGTGCCTTGCGGCGCATGCCCGAATTGCCGGTGGAACTGCATCTCTACGGCATCAGTCAGGGTGCGAGCGGCAATGCGTATCTACGCCGATTGCAGATGCTGGCAAACCACGACCGGCGTATCCGGTTTCTGCCGGCTGTAGACCGCGAGCAGGTCATTCCGCTTCTGCGCACGTATCATCTGCTGGCGGTTCCCTCGCGCTGGCTGGAAACCGGCCCGCTGGTGGTGCTGGAGGCTTTTGCCGCCGGGCGGCCGGTGATGGGAGCTAACCTGGGTGGAATTGCCGAACTCGTGTCGCACGATGTTGATGGTTTGCTGCTGGAACCCGACAGTGTGATTGCCTGGTCGACTGCATTCGGCCGGCTTAACGATGAACCCGAGTTATACCCGCGGCTGCGGGCCGGCGTCGGGGAACCGCGCCATATCAGCAGGATTGCCGGCGAGATGGCAGCCGTTTACCGGCGACTCCAGGGCGAAACAATGCAACCAACCCTGCATGTATGAAACTGATTTATCTGTATATTGCATGCCGCGGGCATAGCGGTTCGACACTGCTGGAGTCGTTACTGGGCAACCATCCTGAGATTTTTACCACCGGTGAGATCTGCCATTTCGGCGATTATTACCAGCGCGCCGATCAGTATTGTGCCTGCGGTGCATTGCTCGCCGAATGCCCGTTCTGGAACAACGTCGTCGCTGCACTGACGTCACCGCAGGCATCGGCAAAATCCGGGTGGCCGACCGATACGATCCGGAGCGGGTTTTTGCCCGCCGGGTATAGTGCCGTCTTGCTCTGGTTCCCGCTGTTATTTCGCCTCTGGCAAGGCTTGCCCGGTTCGCTGGCGCAGCGCAACACCCACTTTCTGCGAAACCACTGGCAACTCATCGCCGCAGTGGCGCAGCAATCGCAGGCCAGGGTCATTGTTGACAAATCAATGTCGGCGTCGCGCCTACTGGAGTTGTATCATACCCGGCCGCCCGGTGTGCACCTGAAAGCGATCCACCTGATCCGGGATGGGCGCGCGAATATGTATTCGATGCTCCGCATCAGCAGGGATTCGCCGGCTGACCTGGCCCGGCAGTGGCAGCAGATCAATCGCAACATTGTATGGGTGACACGGCGTATTCCGCCGGCTGATCGCTATGATCTGCGCTACGAAGATTTGTGCCGGGCGCCGGCGGAAACGCTGGCCGAGCTCTGCCGCTTCATTGGTGTGTCCTACGACCCGGCGATGGTTCACCTGCAATCGGGCACGCAGCACGGCATCGGCGGCAACCCGATGCGCTTTCGCGGCGATCGGGCGATCACTCTGGACGAGCGATGGAAACAACAACTCAGCGCCGCGGATCTTGCCGTCTTCGAAAAGATTGCCGGCAAGACGAATCGGGCCTTCGGCTATGTCTAGCAAATCCGCCGGCAGACCCCGCAAGCTGCTGTACCTGCAATACACCAATCCCACCGGTTACCCACCACTCGAACAGAGTTCGCAGATTCTGGCAGCGCAGGGATGGCAGGTACTGTTTCTGGGTACGACTGCACCCGGCACAGCGGGGCTGCGTTTTCCGCCACATGCCAATATTCGCCTGCGGCAGATGCCGTTTCAGACAGCCGGCTGGCGCCAGAAGCTGCACTATCTGCGGTTCTGTGTCTGGGTGCTGGCATGGATTCGCCACTGGCAACCCGACTGGCTGTATGTTTCCGATCCGGCGGCCTGCCCACCGGCGCTGCTGGCGCAGCAGCTGCTGCGGCGATCGCTGATCTACCACGAGCACGACTCGCCGGAGTATCTGCCTTCTGCCAGTGCCTACCAGCGCCTGATCGCGCGGGCACGTCGCCAGGTGACGCAGCGGGCCGTGCGCTGTGTGTTGCCCAATCAGCAGCGCCTGGCACGCTTTGTCGCCGATACCGGGGCCGATCCGGCGCGGAGCGTCTGTGTCTGGAATTGCCCGCGTCTGGCGGAAGTGCTGCCCGAGCCGCGCACGTCGCCGGACGTGCCTCTGTGCCTGTACTACCACGGCAGTATCGGGGCGCATCGCCTGCCGATGGCGCTGCTCGAGGCCATGGCCGAGTTTCCGGGGCAATTCCGCCTGCATATTGTCGGCTATGAGACCATCGGCACACGCGGCTATCTGGCCGCATTTCGGCAGCGGGCGCAGGAGTTGGGCCTGGCACAGGTGCTGCGGATCGTCCCGCCGCAGTCGCGCTACGAGCTCTGGCCGGCCATGCGCCGTGCCGCAATCGGGCTGGGCCTGGTAATGGGCGACGATATCAACTTGCGCATGATGGTTGGTGCCTCGAACAAAGTCTTCGATTACATGGCCGCCGGCCTGGCCGTGCTCGTTCCACACGGCGGCGACTGGCATACAACGTTTGTTGAACCGGGCTACGGGCTGGCTTGCGATCCGGCTGACCCGGCAAGTATTGCGACGGCGCTGGCCGGCTGGCTGGATGCACCGGAGCGTGTGGCGGCAATGGGCGAAGCCGGGCGCCGGCGCATCCACACCGAATGGAACTATGAACGGCAGTTTGCGCCGGTACTGGAGCAATTGTGCGCCGCCTGATGCAAATGCCGACCAGGAATTATTCGGCAGAGTCGATGAATACCGTGCGAGCCGTTATTTTGATCCCGACCTTTAACAGCCGGGAAACCATCGCAGCAACTCTGGAGTCGATTCAGGTCCAGCGGTTGCCACTGGCCGAGTGCATTTCAGCCGTCTACCTGGCCGATGATTGCTCCAGCGACGATACGATTGAGGTTGCCAGAGCGATTTGGCATAGTACGGTACCATTATGGGTTTTGCCGGCCCGGCAAAACCTCGGCGAGCGCGGCAATATTAATCGGGCGCTGGAACTGATTGAACATCAGCCGGAATGGGTGCTGATTTTGCACTCAGACGATGTTGCCAAACAAAACTGGCTGGAATTGATGATTGCCCGCATCAATGCCTGCCCGGCAGATACAGGCAGCATCTGCTCGAGTTGGGATGATCGGCGTCCCGACGGGACGATTATCCCTGGAGACGACGATCCGGGTCGCGAAATAGAATACATTGCCGGGACGATCAATGCGGTTGTGTATACCCTGGGCCGTGGTTGCTGGTGGCATGTTTCCGGATGCGCCATTCGCAAAAAAACACTCGACCGGATCGGCGGTTTCGATGTGGGATTGCCGCAACTGGGCGACTGGGAATGGCTGCTGCGCTGCCTGGCTCACGGCTGGGCGATTGAATACATCCCGCGCACCTTGATCGTCTACCGCCAGCATCAAACCACCGTATCGAGCCGGTCATTTCAAATCGACCGGGATATCCGCGAGAGTTTGCCGATCATCTGCACCTATGTAGCCGTATTGTCGCGTAAGCAATTGCTGGCACTGCACACGCGGCGCATGTATTACATAGCCCGGCGCATGCTGCGGGCCATCAGCAAATTTTCGAGATATCGCCTGGTTATGGCCGGCCAGACCTTGCTGCTGGTCGCGCGAAATCTCGTCAAGTGCTGGGCACTCCACAGTGTGCTGCAACGTGCAGCCAGGAGTCGAGTGAAGTAACACGACTTACGCGGTCGCGACTGCGACTGTCGTTTTCCGCCTCCGGCAGGGCGGAAAACCGTTTTAATTGCTTTGGTTTTGGCAGCGAAGCTGCCAAAACCAAAGCAACAGAAGGTTTCTTCCTTGCTGCCGCAGGCCAAAAAGCCATTGCGGCTTGAGCAACCACGCCGACTGCGTAAGTCGTGTGAAGTAACAGGAGCGGGGGTAGAGATGGCACTTATTTTGAAAGGCAATGCTATTTTCTTGCACGTGCCAAAAACTGGCGGAACCTGGGTCAGCAAAATTCTTGAGGAGTGTGGACTGCTTGAAGATACGATCGGTGCCAAGCACGCCGATATTGATCGGATCTTTTCCCCAATTGCAAATAGCGGTCGCAAACTGGCGCAGTACTATTTGAAAAAGCGGTTGGGCCGGGTCTCAAGAGAGCGGCCATTGATGTTTTGCTTCGTTCGGCACCCACTCAGTTGGTATGAATCATATTTCCGCTTTATGTCGGCAGCGGCGCAAAACTGGCGCGCCTGGGGCGATGAAAACGACATCAATCTGTGGCATCCGAATGCCATGCTGAATGGAACCGAGGCGCCGGATTTCAATCAGTTCGTGCGCAATGTGATCCGGAAGCGGCCGGGCTATGTCACCGAAATGTATGGATGGTATACCCGGCCGCCGGTCGATTTCATCGGCAAGCAAGAGAACTTGTATGACGATCTGATTCAGGTATTGAGCATGCTGAATGTGCCTTTTGACGAACAGTTTATCCGAAACTATCCCCGCCAGAATGTCAGTTCCAAACCGGCGAAACCGCTTGAATGGGATCCCAACTTGCGGGAAGAGCTGTACAAACTGGAGTATGCCGGCATCTATCGTTATGGCTACCTGGAACCCGTACCCGCGCAGAAAGCATAAGCTATGTCGCTGCTCGTGATCGAAACGCATCCCATTCAGTATCATGCGCCGATTTACCGTGTGCTGCAACAGCGTTTTGCGATCCCGGTTACGGCTGTCTATGGCTCCGATTTCAGTGTCGCCGGCTATCGCGATCAAGAGTTTGGCGCCAGCTTCGCCTGGGATAGCGACCTGCTGTCGGGCTATTCTGCGCTTTTCCTGCAGCGAGTTGCCGAGGGTGGGGCCGCCGATGTCGCACAGCTTTCCAGCCGCGGCCTGGCTGCCGCATTGCAGCGCGTGCAGCCGGCGGCGATTTTGCTGACCGGTTATAGCCCGGCCTTTTACCGATCGGCGATCTGGCAGGCCTGGCGCAGCGGCAAGGCTTTGCTGTTTCGAGCGGAAACCAGCGATGTCGCTCGCGGGCGCAGTGCGGCCATCCATCGGCTGCGCGATGGCTTGCTGCGCCGTTTATATCGCCGTTGTAGCGCGCTGCTGTACGTCGGGCAGCATTCGTGTGCGCACTATCGGCGGCTGGGTTGCCCCGAGCACAAGCTTGTCTTTTCACCCTATTGTGTCGATGCTCGTTCGTTTCAGTGCGATGAAGATGCCCGCCGGGCCTGGCGTAATGCGACCCGACAGGAGCTTTGCCTGACGAAACAGCAGATGGCGCTGCTGGTGGCGGGCAAACTGGTGCCCCGCAAAGGGCCCGATCTGCTGATTCAGGCGGTCAGACGATTGCCGCCGGCTTTGCGCGAACGTATGGTTATTCTTTTCCTGGGCGACGGCGAGTTGCGCGAAACACTCGGCAGTATGGCTGCCGGCGATCCGCTTGTCGCCACCCGCTTCATCGGCTTTCAGAACCAGAGCCGCCTGAGCCGCTACTATCACGCGGCCGATCTGCTGGTGCTGGCGAGCCGTCACGACGAAACCTGGGGCCTGGTGGTGAATGAAGCACTGCACCACGGCGTCCCCGGCCTGCTGTCCAACCGGGTGGGCTGTGCGCCGGATCTGATTGACCCCGGCCTGAGCGGTGAAGTCTTTCAGAGCGACTCGGTGGCCAGTCTGGCGACTATGCTGACGCAGACACTGAATCTAGTTGGGCGCCCGGATATTCGTGCGCACTGCCGGCGCAAAGTCGCTGCCTACTCAGTAGAGCAGGCTGCAGCCGGGATCGCGACAGCCTACCAGCGGGCGCTGGCGGCAGTTCCTACGGCATAGATGCATTGCACGATGAACATTTCCCGGCGGCATAGGCCGCGCCTGATGATCGTCGGCAATCCCAACCCGATCCATGTCGGTGCGCATGTGTTGCAGGCCGCGGCTGATCTGGGGCTGGAAGCGAGCCTCTGCGATACGAATCGCGCTTTTGCGGCGCCCTGGATTGCGCTCAAATGGCACTGGCATATGCGCCGACGGCGGCCCCCGCGGCTGCGGGCATTCAGTGCTGCCGTCGTGCGCGCCTGTCGCCGCTTCCAGCCGGATCTGCTTCTGGTGACCGGCATAGCTCCGCTCGATGCATCGGCCCTGGCCGCTATCGGCAGCCTGGGCATCGTGCGGGTGAATTTTCTGACCGACGATCCCTGGAATCCGGTTCATGATGCGCCCTGGTTTATGCAGATCTTGCCGCTCTATGATTATGTGTTTTCGCCGCGCCGGGCCAATCTCGCCGATCTCGAAGCTGCCGGATGCCGGGCCGTTGCCTATCTGCCTTTTGCCTATAATCCGCGCATTCATTTTGTCGATCCGCCGGCGACTGCCGCCGAGCAGCGGCGTTTTAGCTGCGATGTGATGTTTGCCGGCGGTGCCGACCCGGATCGCCTGCCCTGGATGGCAGCCCTGATCCGGCAGCAATTTCAGCCGGCCCTGTACGGTGGATACTGGGAACGCTACCCGCTTACCCGCCGCTATGCCCGCGGCCATGCCGATGGTGCCACCTTGCGCAAGGCAGTGGCCGGTGCGGGCACGGTGCTGTGCCTGGTGCGCCGGGCTAACCGGGACGGCCACGTGATGCGTTCGTTTGAAGTACCGGCGATGGGAGGCTGTATGCTGGCCGAAGACAGTGCGGAACATCGCGCGATCTTCGGCGCGGCGGGGGAAGCGGTCGTGTATTTCCGTTCTACCGATGAGATGATCGACCAGCTGCGCTGGTTGCTGGCGCATCCGATGGAGCGGCGGCAACTGGCGCATAATGCGCATCGGCGGATTATCGATGGGGAACACAGCTACGCCGATCGGTTGGGCTACGTCCTGCGCAGGCTGGATCTGTTGCCGCGGCAGGCAGTAGCAATGCAATGAAAATTGCGATTGTGGTGCATGGCCGCTTCCATGCCTTTGATATGGCGCGGGCGCTGATCGCGCATGGGCACCATGTCGAACTGTTTACGAATTACCCCGGCCGGATCGTCGAGCGCTTCGGCATATCGCGCCGGCAGGCCCATTCGTTTGGGCGGCACGGCCTGTTGTCGCGCCTGTTTCTCAAGACCCGGCAATGGCACCGGCGAGCCTATCCCGAAGCTTTCTTGCATACCCTGTTCGGGCGCTGGGCTGCCGAGCGGCTGCGCCGGCAAGAATGGGATGTGATCCACTTTTGGAGCGGCATCGGCGAAGAACTCTTGCAATCGCCGACGCCCGCTGGCACCCTGCGCCTGATGATGCGCGGTTCAGCCCATATTCGAGTCCAGTCACGTTTATTGCAAGAGGAAGAACAGCGCTGCGGCGTGAAACTGGATCGGCCCAGTGACTGGATGATCCGGCGCGAGGAACGTGAATATGCCCTGGTAGAAAAGATCAGCGTGCTCTCCAGCTTCGCCTACCAGTCGTTTCGCGAGCAGGGCGTGGCCGCCGAGAAAGTCTGTATCTTGCCGCTCGGTGCTCAGCACAGCCATTTCCGGCCTGCCGCGGACGTTGTCGAGCAACGCTGCCGGCGCATTCTGGCCGGCGAACCCTTACGGCTGATCTACGTCGGAGCGATCTCGCTGCAAAAAGGCATGTGGGATATGGTACGTATCCTGGAACAGCTGGATCGCCGGCGCTTTCCCTGCCGTATGGTCGGCTCGGTGGCGCCGGAGATCATGCCGCTGTATGATCGCCTGCAGCGCCGGGCAACCCTGATCCCGCATCAACCCCAGCACCTGCTGTACCAGCAGTATGCCGAGGGCGATATTTTTCTCTTTCCATCCATTCAGGATGGCTTTGCCGTGGTGCTCTCGCAGGCCCTGGCTGCCGGCTTGCCGATTATTGCAACGCGCAACTGTGCCGGCCCGGATCTGGTACAGGAAGATCGCACCGGCTGGATCGTGCCGATTCGCCATCCGCAGGCCTTTGTCGAACGCCTGCACTGGTGTGATGCGCACCGGGCGGAACTGGCAGAAATGGTGCAGCGGATCTATAATACCTATCATGTACGCGATTGGGATGATGTAGCTGTCGATTTTGAGCGTCTTTGCGTGGCGCCTGCCTTGCTGCCGTAGCCTGCCCTGCGTCGGTCGAACGGGGCGCAAGCGCTTTGATGCGGCGAGGACTCAAAGCCGACTTTGCAAGTCTGGTAAGCCATCAGTATGCCACAATCATTGCCACTGGTTCCGAGTCTGGTCATCTGGATGCTCGCCATCGGGGTTATTGTGATCATCCAGCGCACCCGGAAAGCACCGGAAAGCGGGTTGGTGTATGCCTATCTGGTTGGCATATGGCTGATTCACTGGCCGGCGGCATTTCTGTACACCCTGCCCTGGTACTGGAATTGGGATGTCAATATCGTCGCAGCCGGCTTTTCCCAGAGTACCTATGGCATCCTGGGATTTGCTTTCGGCATTTTCTGTCTCCGAGTATTTCTGAGCGGATCGCGTTTCGCGTCCGTCAGCACTGCGGCCAACCCACCGCAGCAGCGCATTGATCGCGGCCTTGATATGAGGTTGCCGCTGTTCTACATTACCCTGGGCCTGTTCAGTACGCTAGTGCTGGCGCAAACCATTGGCCGAATCGCGACTATCAATGCCCTGGTTGCTGCAACCAGCCAGTTGATTGTGGTGGGCTTGAGCCTGGCTTGCTGGCAGGCCTGGCAGAAGCAGCGTTATGCTGCCTTCATCCGATGGCTGGTTGTCGCGCTGACACTGCCCTTCTTCACGATTACGATACAGGGCTTTCTGGGCTTTGGCGTCTTTGCTATGGTCAGTGTGCTGGCATTTGTCGCGCATTTTGTGCGCTTGCGACCGCTGGTGATTCTGCTGGGCCTGCTGTTTGTCTATCTTTCAGTATCATTCTATGTCAGTTATATGCGGGATCGCAGTACCATCCGCATGATTGTCTGGAATAATAACTCTCTCGCAAATCGGATGGCCCAGGTATACGACACCACGACGAATATCGAGTGGTTTGATCCACGCAACATAGAGCATCTGCGCCGTATCGACGAGCGCCTGAATCAGAATGTTCTGGTTGGCAGTTCTGTCGCGTATATATCGAGTGGGTACCAGCAGTTTGCCCAGGGCAGGACGTTTCGTGGTGCGCTTCTGGCAGTGGTTCCGCGCATTTTGTGGCCGGATAAACCGAATTTTGCCGGTGGTACGGCCATTGTGACGGCGTATACAGGCATGGTGTTTGCCTCCGGTACCAGCGTTGGCCTGGGCCAGGTACTGGAATTTTATATTAACTTCGGCACAATCAGTGTCGTCATTGGTTTTATGATACTGGGAATGTTGATTGCCGGCTTTGATCTGCTGGCAGCCCGCTATCTCTATCGGGGCGATCTGGCAGGGTTTACTTTCTGGTTTCTGCCCGGCCTCGGTTTGCTTGTGGCCGGCAATTCTCTCGGGGTTATGGTGCCCAACGTTGTTGCTGGCTTCGCGGTGGCTATCTTGCTCAATCGGGGGTTGAAGTTTGCCCGGTGCCAGCATATGGTAGTGGCTTCCAGGTATGCCCCGCGCGTGCCGGGCCGTCAGGGCCATGTGTCCTAGCAAGCATAGCCCGGCAGCAATCCTGGGATTGTTTCCCTGGATGGGCCCGCATGCGCCGGGTGGAATCCAGCTCAGTGGGCGACTGGCCTGGGAAGGGATTGTGCAGGCGGCGCGGGAACAGCCACCGATGATCCCCCATCTGTTCTGCTATGCACCGGGACTCGTGGTCCGGCAGTATGCCGGTATACCGCAGGCAACGGTGGCTACATCACAGCTCGAGGCGATCTGGCGGGCGTTGCATCTCGCCGAAAAGGTCGATCTGGTTGTGATCTGGCATATGAGCCTCCTGCGTCTGCTGCCATTCTTGCGGATCGGTTCGGCCCGGGTGGTGCTGATGCTGCTCGGCATCGAGGCATGGCGTCGCCAGGATCCGCTGACGCGCCTGCTGCTGCCGCGGATCAATACCTTCTTGAGTATCAGCGACTATACCTGGCAACGTTTTCTCACCTACCAGCCGCACCTGGTGGGCAAACCCCGCCGGACACTATACCTGGGCCTCGATAGTCCGTCCGGCCAGGCTACTACGGAACCGGCTCACCCGCCGGTTGCGCTCATAATCAGCAGGCTGTTGCAAGCGGAAGACTATAAAGGGCATCGTGAACTGATCGCTGCCTGGGTCGAGTTGCGCGCGTATCTCCCGGATGCCCAGCTCTGGATTGCCGGTGACGGCGACCTACGCCCGGTACTGGAGCACATGGTCGCCCGGCTGGGCCTGGCCGATCAGGTGCGCTTCTTCGGCAGCATCTCCGAAGCACAAAAACAGGAACTCCTGCTGCGCTGTCGCTGTCTGGCCATGCCCAGCCGCGGCGAAGGCTTCGGCCTGGTGTACCTGGAAGCAATGCGCCATGGGCGGCCATGCCTGGTCAGCGATTGTGACGCGGCGCGCGAAGTGGTCAATCCGCCGGAGGCCGGCCTGGCGGTCAATCCTGCTGATCGTTCGGCCATCGTTGCGGCGTTGCGGCGTTTATTGAGCGCCGGCCCGGAATGGGCACAATGGTCGCAGCAGGCCCGCCATCGCTATGAAAGCGGGTTTACGGCCCGGCATTTTCAGGAACGCCTGCGCCGAGCATTGAGTCTCTGAGCCGAATCATCTATGGAAACCTTTCTCCAGAAAGCCTTTGCCCCATTCAAGCGTTATCTGCCGGACTGCTTGTGGAATCCGCTACGGAGCACGGCCACCGGATTCCTTACGCCGCTGCTCTTCAGTTACCGAACCGGCCATTTTCGGAGCAGTTTGGCCCGGCGTGCGGTGTCCCGGCAGGGTGAGCCGCTGCCCTGGTACACCTTTCCCTGTATCGACTTCCTCAAGTATCGATCGTACTATAATCGGGATGTTCTGGAATTCGGCGGTGGCCAGTCGACGCTCTGGTGGGCCGCACGGGCCAGGCGCGTGGTTACACTGGAAGGTGATTATGCCTGGTTCCGGGCTCTGAAACACACTATGCCGGATAACGTCGATTTGCATTATGTCTCGATGGCCGACAGCACGACGAATGTGCGCGCTGTTGAGGCTACCTTACGCCAGCAAAGCCTGGTGCAGTATGCCGTGATTATTATTGATGGTTTGTATCGCTTTGAAATGATCGAATTTGCCCGCAATTATATCGCAGAAGACGGCATAATTATCTGCGATAATGCCGAAGGCTATGGCTTCTATGAAGGGTTTCAGGCGGCAGGATTTTGTCGGGTCGATTTCTTCGGGCATGTTCCGGGGGTCGTATTGCCCCAGGCGACTTCGATTTTCTTCAAGCCGGGTGCATTTGTGTTCAATGCCAGGTATCCTATTCCGGCGATAGCACGAGAATTGTAGCAGGATGGGACGCACGGCGGCTATGAAAATCCTCCACGTCATCCCCTCGGTCGGCCCACAGCGGGGTGGCCCCAGTTTTACGATAAAGGCCATGACCCGCGCACTGGCCGGAGCGGGCCTCAATGTGCATGTGGCCACGACGGATGATGATGGGCGGCAGCACCTGGTTGTCGATCTCGAGCAGCCGCTGGCGCAGGACGGGGGCACCTACTGGTATTTTCGGCGCCAGACGCGCTTTTATACGGTATCGTGGCCGCTCACTCGCTGGCTCTCCCGCCACATCCAGTCCTACGACCTGGTGCATATTCATGCGCTGTTTTCCTATGCTGCCCTGCCGGCGAGTTGGTATGCCGCCCGGCGGAAGGTGCCGTACATTATCCGCCCGCTTGGTACGCTGAATCGCTATGGTATGTACCGGCGCCGACCCTGGCTCAAGCAATTGTCATTCACCCTGCTGGAACGCCATATGCTCCGGCATGCCGCCGTGATCCACTATACCAGCGCGCAGGAACGCAGCGAAGCCCTGGAGCTGGGTATCACGCGGCCGGCGGTCATCATTCCGAACCCGATCGATCTGCCGGCCGCGGATTGCAAGCATAGGCGCGGGCACTTCCGCCGGCAGTATCCGCAACTGGCGGATCGGCTCGTGATCCTATTCATGTCCCGCCTCGATCCCAAGAAAGGCCTGGATCTGCTGCTGCCGGCCTTCGCGCGCCTGCGTGCACAGCAGTTGCCGGTGGCGCTGGTCATTGCCGGGACCGGTGAGCCTGCTTTTGTCGCCGGCCTGCAGGCCTGCGCGGCGAACCTTGGCATTACGGCGGAGATTGTCTGGGCCGGCTTTCTGGAAGGTGCAGCCAAACAGTCAGCCCTGACCGATGCCGACCTGTTTGTGCTGCCCTCGTATTCGGAAAACTTCGGCAATGTGGTTGTCGAAGCCATGCATTGCGCTGTTCCGGTCGTGATCTCCGATCAGGTCGGCATCCATCAGGAAGTGGCTGATAGTGGTGCCGGCGTGGTAATCGGCTGCACCGTCGATGAACTGGTTGCGGCGATGGCACAACTTTGTTCGCAGCCAGCGCTCCGCGGCACAATGGGGGCGCAGGGCAGCGCCCTGGTGAGCAGTCGCTTTTCGCCGCCTGCCATAACTGGCCGGTTGCTGGATCTGTATGCCGATGTGCTGTATTCGCAGAGACAGGGAGCCATCGTGTGAATCTGACGCAGTTTTATGAGCGATACTGGCAGCGTGCCACGGCCATCGAGGGCGATGAAAGCGGTCTGGCGATTGAACCTCGCAAACAGTTGCTGAAAGCCGGCCTCAAAAATGTGCCGCCCGGGGCAGCCGTGCTTGATGCGGGCTGTGGCGCGGGCGTATTTACGGATTGTCTGCAGCAAAGCGGGTATGCAGCGGTCGGCATCGATATCTCGCACAATGCGGTCGCCCATGCGCGTAAACGGTATCCGACCATTCCATTTCAGGTGGCGATTGTGGAAACCGGCCTGCCCTTTGCGGCCGAGCACTTTGCGGCTGTCTGGTTTTCGGAGGTGATCGAACATGTCTTCGATGTACACGCCGCACTTGCCGAGCTGAATCGTGTGTTGCAGCCCGGTGGCACATTGATCGTGACGACCCCATACCACGGGCTGCTCAAAAACTTGATCATCGTCGTGAAAGGCTACGACCGGCATTACAATCCCTATCTGTCGCATATTCGTTTCTTCAGCCGAAATTCGCTCTCGCGCTGCCTCGAACGGGCCGGTTTTGCGATTGAGCGCTGGCAGGGCGTCGGGCGCAGCTGGCCAATCTGGAAATCGCAACTGGTGATCTGCCGGAAGATCAAGGCACCGGAGCCGGCGCCGGAAATCGTCGGATGAATTGTATATGCTGCCTGGTTCTGCCAGAATCCCGATTTCAGCGATTATTCTGACCTACAATGAGGAGCAAAACCTGCCGGATTGCCTGCGCAGCCTGCACGGCTGGATCGATCAGATCCTGATCGTCGACTCGGGCAGCACCGATCGCACCCTGGAAATCGCGCAGCACTTCCGGGCCGACATCAGCCAGCATTCCTTCGAAACCCATGCTCGCCAGTGGGCCTGGGCCTTGCAGCATCTGCCGATCCGCCACGACTGGGTGCTCGGGCTGGACGCCGATCAACGGGTGACCGGCGCGTTGCGTGCTGAGCTTGGCACATACTTCGGGCAGCAAGCGGCGCAACTGGCGGATATCGCCGGCATCTATATCAAACGCCGGCAGATCTTTCGTGGCGCCTGGATTCGCCACGGTGGCTATTACCCGAAATATCTCCTCAAGCTATTTCGGCGCGACCAGGTCTTTCTCGACGAGCAGGATTTGATGGATCACCATTTTTACGTGCGCGGTAAAACCCTGCGCTTGCACCACGACCTGGTAGAAGATAATCAGAAAGAACACAGCATTGCTTTCTGGATCGAAAAACACAATCGCTATGCAGTGTTGCATGCCCAGGAGGAGTTGAAACGGCGGCGTGCTCAGCATACCTGGCCGCTGCGGGCGGCGCTGCTGGGCAACCCGGATCAGCGGGTCGTCTGGCTGAAACAGCGCTGGGATGCCCTGCCTCTGTATGTACGACCATTTCTGTATTTTTTTGGTCGCTATGTCATTCTGCTTGGTTTGCTCGATGGCAAACAGGGCTTTATCTTTCACTTCTTGCAGGCATTCTGGTATCGTCTGCTGGTTGATATTCACCTCGATGAGCTTTTGAAGGATACGAACCAGTAGAATGGTGCAGGGTTCCGGTGGTGCATCGGGAAATGGGATTGTTTATATAGTTGTGGGGTAATGGTAGTATGCCGCTCTATCAACAGCCTTCCAGATACATAAAATTCTTCGCGCATGTTCTTTCTTTGCTGGCTATTGTTGTTTCGACCCTGGTTCTCTGTCTCGCAACTATTCCTCATGGCGTCAGTATTAACCCGGACGCGCCCTTCTATCTGGAAACGGGATATAACTTTGCGCATGGCCAGGGGATGCGAATGCCGATCTATGCACCTGACACCGATACGATCAGGTTGGTTCCCATTACCCATTTTCCTCCATTTCTTCCGCTTCTCTATGCGCTGGGCCTGTATGTGGGGATCAGTTGGTATGAGGTGCCAACCATTATTTCGATCATAGGCTGGATTGCCTTTATCTCAGGGGTTGGGATGCTCACCTATCGCCTGGGCAGATCCGCTGTCACTACTGCCGTTGTATTGATCCTGACCGCGATGGCCCCGAGTTTTTTTGACATATTCACATCGTCCTATTCTGAAGTCGTCTTCCTGCCGCTGCTGGTTTGGCTCATGATTGTCTTGATCGATCTGCCCCGGCAAGAACAGGGGTGGTACTGGCGGCTCGGCATTGCCGCTATCCTGCTGGCAATGCTCATCCTGACACGCTATGTTGGGGTATTTGTGCTGGCGGCGGTTGGTCTCTGGTGGGTATGGTGGCATATCCGCCGGCCCGGCAAACTGATCAAAGGCGGCTTGCTGCTATCAGGATCCCTGCTGCCGTTTCTGGCGTGGACGGTGCGCAATGCTCTGCAAAGCGACGAAGTAATGGGAGTGCACTTTGCCGAAAGTACCCATTCCTTTATGCGCGGAATTGCGGCGATGTTCTATCAAAGTGTTTCAGTGCTGATGCCAACCACCAATTTTGAGTCTATGCAGCGAAACTTCGGCACAGTAATCACATTGATATTATTGCTGGCTTTGATCGCAAGTCTTGGTTTTATTGTCTGGCGCTATCGCCCACGGAATGAGCAAACGGCGCTGCTGCCGCTGCGAACCCCAATAGTGCTCTTTATCCTGCTGTATGTTCTGCTGTATACGCTGGCCCAGCCATTTCTGTCGTTTCACCCGATGGATATGCGCTATATGACTGTGATCCTCTGTCTTTCTTTGCCGGTGCTCGGGGCAATTCTGGCCTGGCTGCCGGCGACATGGTGGACGTATGGAGTACTGAGCGGCTATGTTGCGCTCAATGCAGCATTTGCTTTTGGCCCGGTGGCCATCTACGGCTTTCCCGAATGGATCTCGGTGTTTCCGCCGGCCATCCACGATGTTTCCGAGACACGTGATGCATTTCAGGATCGTGAGCGCGGCTATCTGGCGATTTTGCGACCCGACCCGCCACGTACCAGAACCCTGTTGCACCATCATCCGGAACTGTCCGACTGGATTCAATCGATGGATACGCCCATGGTGGTCATTACGAACGGCGAATTCCAGCATCTGATGTTCACGATGTTTCCTTCAACCATCGGCGCACATCCCTGGATCAGGCAAACGGACTATATCAATATGATTTCCTGCGAGTCGTCGCATTCGCGGGCATATATTGTTTTCGAGGGGTACTGGTATATTCCCACCAGCGATCCCGAGATGCTGCGCACAGTCTTTGAGCAGAAGTGTCCGGATCATTACCGGCAGGATTTCGAACATAGCACGGTGTACCTCTTCGGCAACTCCGCCTTATCTCAAGAGACGGAGCCATAAGTGCCAGTGGGCTGCCATCCCCGATATCTGCTGTCTCCTGCAAAAGGTGAGGTTGCCATAAAAAAACAGGTGTGGTCCTACATTCTACTCATCGCCGGTAGCAGCGGGATTATGCTCCTCATCAGCCATGCCCTCTGGTTACCCCTGCTTGGCGCGGCGCTGGTGGTGGCGGATCCGCTCCAGCCCGCAGATGCGATCGTGCCGCTGGCCGGCGGCTATGACCGGGCCCGCTATGCAGCGTCCCTTGTTCGCGCAGGCTATGCGCCACGCTTCGTTGTGACTGATGTACGTCCGGCGATGGGTCAGGCAAGCCAGTTGTTTAGCCCGGAAATTGCCGGTGAAGCCCTCGACCACGGGGTCTTCTGGCACCAGTTGCGCCTGATCAATACGCCGGTGGCTTCGACCTACCAGGAGGCGCTGGCTGTTCGTGAACTGGCTCAAGCACAACGATGGCAATCACTTATTGTGGTCACCAGTCCGGCGCACACCCGCCGCGCACGCGCTGTCTTTCGCTCGGTCTTTGCCGGCAGCGACATACGCATCGTGGTACGCCCGATCGTCAGTGCCGAACCGGAAGCAACGGCCTGGTGGCACGATGAGGATCGACGGCAGCTGGTCTTGACAGAGTATCTCAAGTTTTTCGCGTTTCGGCTGGGGTATCATCGTTAATGAAATGCATGAAATTTTCGACCTGTACGAAGTATATAACATCACGACTCATGGGTTGGTACGGACGGATAGTTTTGTTGCCAACCAATTTCGCGATTATATTCTTATTGGCAAGAATAATTAATCGGCAGAATAGAACCACGATTTCTGCTACATCATGTTGTTTCCGGCGTCGCCGGGCATAGTCCTGGGCAGCAGTGGGGCGAAGCAACCGGACGGGGGTTGCCAGTCAGGGGGATGGGGTGATGCTGCCGGGCATAGCCCTGGGCAGCAGTGGGGCGAAGCAACCGGACGGGGGCTGCCAGTCAGGGGGATGGGGTGATGCTGGGCGGTTGCTTCGCCCTTACAGCACCGTGGGCAGTGATGGCACCGCCCATCGCCTATCGCCCGTCACCTATCAGCGCCACCCCCAGGCATGACCACGAGCGTTTGTGCTGCCCCCCACCGTCGCGGCATTCGGGGGTTCCAAGGGGGCAGCGCCCCCTGGTGGGGTCCAGGGGCGAGCCCCTGGCGCGGGTCTGGGGCGCGCAGCCCCAGGTGGATCCTATCGCCCGAACCGATCCGCCGATTACCGGGGCCGGCTCCTGGTGCGGGCCTGGGGCGCGCAGCCCCAGGAGGATCGCATCCCCTGCGCTGAACTGGGGTGCAGGGGCCGGCCCCTGCCGTATGTTCATCACATATATGTCTCTCGACCACGACAGCATTTTCAAACAATTGCTCAGCGCCTTCTTCCGCGAGTTTCTCGAACTCTTTGCACCGGAACTGCTCCGGGCGCTGGATCAGGATAGCATCACCTTTCTGGCGACGGAATCCTTTGTAGATTTGCTCGATCCAGATCGCCGCAGTGCGGATTTGCTGGTGCAAGCGCAGTTGCACCAGCAGCCGGCCTCCATCTTGATCCATCTCGAACATCAGGCGCAGGGTGATGATACGCTTGACCGGCGTATGTTTCGCTATTTTGCCCGTTTCTATGACCGCTATGATCGCCCGATTTATCCGATTGCTCTTTGCTCCTATCCGTCACCGCGCCGACCGGCGCCGTCGAGCCATCGGCTTGCCGTTGAGCGTAAGCGGGTTCTGGAATTCCAGTATCAGGTGGTACAATTGAATCGATTGGCCTGGCGCGACTACTTGCAGAGCGAGAATCCACTGGCAGCTGCGCTGATGGCGCGGATGCGAATTGCGCCCGGCGAACGCTGGCGGGTCAAGGCGAATTGTTTGCGTTTGCTTGCCGGCTTGCCGCTTTCGGCAGTGCGGCGGCGGATGCTGGCGGCTTTTGTCAGTATCTACCTGCCGCTCAACGCACAGGACAACGCGCGCTTCCAGGCCGAAATTGCCACCTGGCAAGACGATACCAAGGAGCAAGTCGTGGAACTGATCACGGAATGGGAACAGCAAGGCCGGATAGAAGGTAAGCTCGAAGGTAAGCTCGAAGGTAAGCTCGAAGGTAAGCTCGAAGGTAAGCTCGAAGGTAAGCTCGAAGAGCGCCGGCAACTGATCGAGCGCCTGCTCCAGCGCAAAGTCGGCCCACTGCCAGACGCCATTGCACAACAGGTGCAGGCGCTCAGCCCTGATCACCTGCTCGACCTGAGCGAAGCCCTGCTCGA
>DAOTUJ010000169.1:0-144355 GCA_034437175.1 Chloroflexaceae bacterium
GTTCAGGGTTCAGGGTTTCGGGTTTCGTTACCCTCCCCGATTCCCGGCTGCATCCTCACTCATCACTCATCACTCATCACTCATCACTCATCACTCATCACTCATCACTCATCACTCATCACTCATCACTCATCACTCATCACTCATCACTCCTCCTGTCCCATCGAAACATCGGCTCCACGCGACATGTGCTCCCAGTGCAGGCGTGGTTCGGGCAGCAGCTCGGCAAGCTGTACCAGGAAGCGCGGATCGAGCCGGGCGTAGGGGCGCAGCAGTCGGGAGTCGCGGCGCAGCAGGCCGGCCAGCGGGCGGTAACGATCCAGGCTGCGCAGGGCGCGCCGCCGCTGTATGTAGTCGCGGTCGTGGCGGGCACTGCGCAGCTGTGCCAGCAGCGGCCACTCGAGCTGGCCGGCCCGCTCGCGGCGCTGCAGTTCGCAGTCGGCTTCATAAAACTCCAGCACAAATGCCAGCCAGCTCGCATCGGCAGCCAGCAGACCTTCCAGCAAGGCGCCAATCTCGGCATTGGCCAGCGCCAGATCCCAGGCATGCATTCCGGTATCGGTGCTGCCGGGCGCCAGGCTCAGCCAGCGGTCGCGCAGCAGCGCCTGCAGCGGCGGCGGCTCCAGCAGTGCCTGCAGGGCCGTCCAGTCCGGCTGTTCGCCGCAACGCGGCAGCAGCCATGCCGCCGTCAGCGGGTAGCGCGCCAGCAGTTCGCCACGCACCGGGCGCCAGTCAGCCGGCAGTGTGATCCGGGCCAGATGCTGCAAGAGACTATGGCCGGCCAGGGCTGCCGGCAAGTCGTGGGCCGGCGGCAGCGCGCCTGCCAGGCGCAGCGACACATTCAGCAATTGCGGATCGGCCACCCGCCCGGCCCAGACCAGGTTATTCAGCACTGCGGCCAGCCAGAGCGTGGTCGTCGGCAAGGCTGCCGGGCGCAGAGCCGCGCCGCCGGGCAGCCCGGCCAGCAGCGCATCGACATGGGCGCTCAACAGGTCGTGAAACAACGGCGCCGGCTGTTCCAGTAGTCGCTGCAGCGTCGCCGCATCGCGGACCGGGCCGATCGTCTCGTGGCGGCCCGCCAGCAGGTTGTGCAAAAAAGTCGCCAGTGCGCGTTCGCTCATGCTGCCTCAACCACAGAGCATCTGCTCAATATCGCGCAGGCCCAGTCGGGCCAGCAGGGCTTCCAGTTCCAGCGGGTGCTGCGTATCGGCCAGAATGCTCAGCCCTTCGGGCGTCATGCGGATCTGGAACTTGACCGTCCGCTCGCCGGGCGCCTGGCCATCGGCAGCATAATCCTCGCGTTCCATCAGATCGGGCAAATAGGGCACAAAACGGATGCGCAGTTCATCAGCCATCAGGTTTCCTCCATAATCGCATAAGTCGACTCGCGCAGAATGCCGTGCTCATCGGCCTGGTAGCAGCGCAACACCCGGCCCTGCTCGTAGCTAAGATTGATCAGAGCGGCAAAATGCCAGGGACTGGTGAAATAGAGCCGGTGCAGGGTCTCGTCGAGCCCGGAAAGGCCAAAACTGTCGCTGGCCGGAAAGAGATGGGTATGCCACCAGCCCAGCAGTCGCAGGCCGGGCATGTCGGACGTCATCCGCCGGCGCAGCCGGCTCCAGCTATCGGCGGTAAAGCGCAGCAGCGCCAGGCTGGCACTGGTTGCCTCGGCCGCCAGCACCTGCTGAACATCGACCAGCAAGCGCTCGGCATCGTCACGATCGCGATAGACCTGGCCGACCAGAAAACCGCCGACTTCCACCTGCTCGCTCAACCGGCGCTGCTCCAGCAGATCGGCGTAGGCCGAACGGCGCCAGAGCAACTGCCGGCGCCCACCGAGTTCGAGCTTCTCCAGGCGCAGCGCGCCGAAATCGTCCAGGCTGCGCTCCTCGTAGCTGTACTGCGTCACTGGTTCAAAGCGGGTACGCCGCTCGCGGCGCCGCGGCGTGGGCAGCGGAAACACGCCCTCAACCGGCGCATCTTCCGGCAACAACTCGAATACCTGCATATCGCCTCGCTCCACTTGCGGCGTCACCATGAGATAGAACGGCCCATCAGCCGCACTATAACGTCCGCCGGCGATCCGCACCGACATCACATAGCTCAACAGCGGCCCGAACACATCGACCGTACTGTAGTCGGCCTGGTACAGCTCGCGCTCCAGGTCGAACAGCGTCACCGTAATCGCTCGCACCCGGTCGCCCGGATCGGCCAGAATCTCAATCGGCGGATTGGTCTGTGGGCGCGGCGGGTAGAAGGCCGGCTCGCGCAGCGGCCCGGTGCTCAGACTGCGCGGCGCCAGGCGATACCAGGGCTCGCGCAGGTCACTGCTGCGCACATCCGGCAACAGCGAGAACAGCGGATTGATGAAATAGGCCGCACCCTCAATCGGCACCAGAAACGTATCGACCGTTTCGCCGGCGCGGTTCCGCACATCAAGCAAAAAACTGCGAATGGCACGCATCATCATTCATCCTCGATGAAACGGTTCACCGGCTCAAAGCGAATCCGGTTCGGGCGCTGTGCGCGGCGGGCCTGATCAAGCAGATCCTTCAATGGCTGCTCCAGCGGCTTGCCGCCGATGCGCTGGATGGTCTCCTGCCCTTCAGGAGATTTGACCCAGCCGGCAGCATCGAGGTCGAACACACCTTCCAGATCATAGTTGCGGTAGCGCGCAATATCGATCAGCATACGCACCACATAGGCCAGCCCGACACCCGGCATATACTGGTCGGCCAGCACGCCCAGGCAAACATGGCCACGCTTGCTGATATTCGGGTGGTAAATCGGTGTCAACCAGAGCGCAACCGGCGCACTCAGCGGATAATCGGCGGGCAGATATAGTTCAAGCCGGTGTTCACTGGTCAACTCTGGCCCGCGGTCACCCATGCGCACCCCGGTGTAGCGCAGCGTCAACTCATAGCGGGTCGGCGCATAATCGGCATTGGTCTTCACCTGAATATGCTCAGGATCGCCGGCAGCGATCGCCAGCACCTCGCGCTGGTCGACCACCAGCGCCTGCAGGCGCTGCTGCGGCTCGACTGCCCCGGCGACTGATTCGGGAAAAACCCGCAGCGTGTCATCATTGCGCACCCCGGCATCGCGCAAGGTCTGATCCGGGTGCAGCCGGGATGTTGCTTCTGGATTATCATGCGGTACCAGATCGACGGCTGCCCGCACCGGTTGCCCGGACGGGTCTTGCGTCGGCCAGTGGTGCTCATCGAAAAAATCCAGCGCCAGATCGCTTACCAGGGTATCGTATGGACATGTAGCGCGGGACTGGCTTCCATCGTTACTTTCAACATAAAACCGCACATGATCGGGTGGCACAGAACCGCTCTGCCCACCTGCCGCACCGGATCCCGGTTCGGGTTGTGCTTCAGCCATTGCTTGCTCCTGCATTGCTGCTCAACCAGGCATTCCCAGGCCCGGTTTCGTCCATCCTATCGCCCTTCACGTTCACTCAAACGGCGCCAGAAAATAGCATACCTGCTCGGCGCCATACACACTCAGCATATCACCGTCCTGCACGCCCAACCGCGCCAGCGACCAGTCGGCATAGCTGTCGCCGGGCTGCACCATCGCCGTTACCTGAGCCCGGCGCTCGGCGCCGCAGTGTGGGCAACGCGCCGCCGAAGCGGGCAGCAAGCCCTGGGGCTGCTCAACTGCTTCACTGCGCCCGCACTCTGGACAGACAAAGGCCAGCAGCAGATCGCGCCCCAGCTCCAGCCGCAGCGGGCCGGCCAGCCGGTTTTGCGCCAGCGCCAGCACCTCGGTCGCCCGCATCTCGGCAGTGCGAAGCGGCAGCGTCTCGACCGCCGCCCAATCGAGCGACTGGTGCTGCGGGCAGGTCGGGTCACGGGTGAAGGCCGTGCGATGCAGCCGGCCGGCCTGACCCTGATAGACCAGCGCCGTACCGCTGGCCGGCGGGCGCCCCTGCAAAAACTGCAGCGCCTCCTGCACCAGCAGACCAGCCACAATCGCCGTCGTCGTAATCGTCGTCGGCTGCGGCGGCGCCGTGTCCTGCGGCTGAAACCCGCTACTACAGGAATAGCGCAACCAGAGATCGCTGCGCTCCTGCCGGCCCAGCGTACAGTTGAAACAGGCCGCCTCCGCCGACAGAAACGCACGCACCTCGCCGCCAAAGGCCCACATCGCCGCATCGAGCAAAGGCACATCGGCCAGGCGGCAGAGCCGGTTCAAAAACAGCCGCGCCCCCTGATTATCGAGACAACCCAGCACCAGGTCGCAGGCGTGCAGCCGGCCGAGGCCCAGCACAAAACGCAGATCGCCAACCAGCGGCGTCACATGCAGTTCCGGATTCAGGCGTGTCAAAGCCCGGGCAGCCGCCAGCGCCTTGGGTATCCCCACATCCTGCTCACTGAAGAGCAGCGTTCGGCTCAGGTTCGAGCGCTCCACCAGGTCAAGATCCACCACCAGCAGCCGCCCGACACCCAGCAAAGCCAGGTTCTTAAGCGCCTCATTGCCCAGCGCCCCGGCGCCGGCGACCAGAATCGTGGCTGCGGCCAGGCGCTCCTGTGCCCAGCCCGGCGCCAGGCGCTGGCGAGCATAGCGCTCATCGGCGGCCCCGGCCATCACCGTTCCTCCGTAAGACGCGGTGTAATCGGCGCGCCGGTGAAGGCACAATGCTGGCGGCGCATCCCGACACTCCAGGTATCCCAGCAGGTCAGGTGGCGCTGCACATCCTGGTGAAACACCCCACTGCATTCGGGCCGGCCACAGGGACAGCGCACAATCGTATCGCCCTTGCGCACCGTATGGCGGCAGATCGGGCACTTCCTCCCGATATAGAGCGACTTCGGCGGAACGACAATCAACTGCACATTGCCCGTCGGTCGCCAGCTTTGTTCCAGGCCACGCAGAAAGGCTGCATGCACCTCAGGATTGATCGGTGTCACCTGCGGTTGGGGCAGCGTTCGACCGGACAGCCGGCTATAGCAAACCAGGCCGGTCTCAGGATCTTCGTGCAGCATACGTTCTGGCCGGCTCGGATGCGGCAGCACCCGGTCATCAATACGAAAGGTATGCTGGCAGCGCAGACATGTCTGGAGCAACCAGGACGAATACAGCGTCGTCACCCGCGGATGCAGCGGATCGCGCACATGGGCATTGCGCGGGTCGCGGGCCATATCGATGCCCCGCTGCAACTGGCGTTCGAGTTCATCGCGATCCATATATCACGCCCTGTCATTCAGAGGAAATTGCGGCAATTGCAGCGGACAGCACCACACTCCGTGCCGGCTGCCGTCCGCACTGCCCCTATTGTACCCGGCAGGTTAGGGCAATGCAATAGAATGTTGAACATTTTGTTCAACGGAAAGCATCGCCGGCGACATTGTCGCTGCACTCGAACAGCAGGGGCTACGCGTCAACTGGAACGGCCAGTGGAATCGGCGTATCGGCGTCGAGCTGACGTGGCAGCGCCGACGGATGGCGGAGCAGGATAGCCTCTGACTTTGTTGATCATCTTCCAAAACGTGAGGTTATAACCCTTACCTCATTGCTACGGCTTCACGAGGCGCGCCAGGAGTGCCGTTGTGGCGGCTTTGCTCAGACAATGATTCTCCTGGTAGCACCAGCCAGAATGGATGCATGCCGGACAGCCATCGACACAGGCACAGCTCTGGATGACCTGGTAGGCGCATCCCCTATCCCAACAGGCTCAGCCATTCGGCGACGTCGGCGGCGCTGGCCGGGCGCTTCTTTGGCTGCGGTGCAAGCAGCATGCGCATGAGGTCCTGGCCGTCTTTGCTGAGCGGCGCTTCGGCTATGCGTGCCAGGATCACCGGTTCGTCGGCCGGGCGCCGCAGGGCCAGGTCGTACCAGATTGCCCCTAGCGAGTACAGGTCGGCGCGCACATCGGCCTGGCGGAAACTGTCACGGAGCTCGGGCGCAGTGTATTTGTTGGTCGTCAGGGGCGCGCCGGTCACCGAGATGGTTTTGCCAACCGCTGCCGGCAGCCGGGCAAAGTCGAAGTCGCCCAGCTTGACGCTGCCGTCGTCGGCCAGGTACAGGCTGGCCGGCGATATGTTGCGGTGCAAGATGCCTTTGCTGTGGCAGTTCTCCAGGGCCGTACACAGGGCCTTCAGGATGCGTATCTGCTCGTCAAATGCGATGGGTCTGGCATCGTCGAGCCGGTCGGCCAGCGCCTGGCCTTCGATCCACTCGGTCAGCATCCAGCAGGTGTCGTCGCTGTCGCTGTCGGGCAGGAAATCGATCTCACGCACAATCGATGGGTGTTCGAGTTGCAGCAGCGCTCGCATGTCGCGCTCAAAGCGCCGGACTGCTTCGTCCAGTTCGGCTTTTGAGTTGTAGCCGCTCACCTGGTAGCGTTTCACCCGCGCCCGCTGGTTCTCGAAGCGCAGATGCTGGGCCTCATAGACGCGAAACCCTTCGCCCGGTTCCAGTTCGCGTACCAGGCGGTAGCTGCCGATAATCAGGCGTTCCGGGTCAACCTTGCGTTGCACCAGCACATTCGCGATCTTCTCAATCAAGGTTGGCGTCAGTGCCTGACTATTCTGATTGAAGAGGTAGTCTGTGCCGGTGACTGCATCAATCAGTGGTTGTGTCAGCCGGAATATTTTGCGCCGATGTTCCTCCGGTGGCTCGCTGCGAAAGCGCCCTTCGTGTCGGGTCAGTGCCACCAGGCCAACCACACTGACATTGTGGAATCCGGCGTCGGCCAGGGCTGAGTAAATGCTCTTGGCTTTCTTTTCGACGCTGATGACCGGGCTGTGATGGCGATTGCCGGCATGCATCCAGTACACCGCGTCGGCATCGATCCGGCCGAACCAGTGTTTGACTTCGATGGCCCAGACGCCGCGCTCGTTGATCAGCACCAGGTCGTGCTCTTCGGTGCCGTTGCCGGCCGGGTGATGGTAGTTGGTCAGCAGGATGCCCTGGCTGGTTGTCATTTCAGCCATCAAAAACTGGCGGGTGATTTGTTCGCCGATGTGTGCGCCAGGGGCACAGGAAATATGTTGTAGTGCCACAGGTATTACTCCAATCGCACGCTGTCGTCCAATCCTAATTCGCGTAGGGCCAGTTTGATGTCCTCGATTTGCTGTGGCGATAATCCCGAGTCCTGCTTCACGTCGAGCCTGACAGTGAGCTGAACGTTCTGGTTGACCACAAATTTCGAGACGACTTTCATGTAGAAGTTTTGCCATTTCTGCCAGGGCACTTCGCCCGACCAGCTTAGCGCACGGGGTTCCTGCACAACTGGCGCCTCGTTATGGGCTGAAGTGCCGCTCGGGTCGTCGTCGACAATTGCGACCTGCGCATCGTCGTCTGCTGTCGTGAGCTGCGCTGAGTCGTACGACTGGTTGCCATCACCGACTTTTTTCGCAATCACGACGCTTGCGCTGCCGGCAATCTGGCCGTTGGTTGCCGTCACGCTGGCCTCGCCAGGTTCGCTACCGGCCCGGAATATGCCGTCCTGACTGATGCTGCCGGCATCGCTGCGCCAGGTGATGTGGCCGATCGCGAAGGGCTGGCCATACTGATCCTGGCCCGCAACCCTGAACTGCTGCTGGTCACCCGGCTTGAGCACGATCTGCGCCGGACTGACGACCAGGCTGGTCAATCGGGGTTGCTTCGCCAGGTAGGCCTCAGCCGTCTCGCGGGTGATAATGAACATATCATTCGAGATTTCGATGTCGCCGGCGCTGATGGGCTGATTGAACTGGAAGGGTTCGTACTGCCCATCGGCGGTTTTGCCGACGTAGGCCAGAAAGCCGTTGCTGACGCCGCGGGCAATCGTGTCGCGTACGGCGTCGCCATTCAGCAGGCGCGGAAAGACCGGTGAGGCAAAAAAGGCGTCGCGCACTGCGCGGGTGCTCCACTCGGGGAACACCGGCGACCAGTTGCGCACCAGAAAGTTCGGGCTGATGCTCTCTTCAATGTCGCCGTCGATCCGCAGGCGATTGAGGATGAGCTGCATGGGCGAGCGGGCCGCACTGGAGTGTACCAGGCCCAGGTCGACGATCCGCAAGTTATTCTGCTTGTCGAGGAGCACGATGTATTTGTAGCTGCGCCAGACCGTCTCGCGCAGACTCTCGGCTGCCTTTTTGATGTTGTCGGCGAGCTGGCGTTGCTGGGTTTCGTCCAGGCGCAGATCGCCGGCTTCGTCCTGAATCGCCTGCCAGGCCAGCAGTTTGCGCGCCTCTTCTTTCAGGGCCGCGTCGCCATCGGCCAGCGCCCAGATCAGGGCGCTTTTGAAGGTGCGCCCGGCCGAGCCGCTTTCGCGGGTCATCTGCTCGATCCAGTTCAGGGTGGCCGAATCCTCGGGGCTGTGCTGCGGTGCCACAATCACCAGGCTCAATGCGGCTCGGTCGGGGATCTGGCCACTTTTTTCCGGAAAATACACCCGCTCCATACCCGTTCCGGCGCTGAACACTTTCTGGATCTCGCTGTCGATCTGCTCCTGAATGCTCTGGGCATGCACACTGGCTTTGCGATCGGCCAGCAATTTGTTGAGATTGGGCCGCACGCTGAACCAGTAGCGGTTGCGCGCTGCATCCAGGTAGTAACAGGCGCCATCGGGCGGCACCAGCGCCTCCAGCACGGTTTCGATATTCACGATGTCCAGATCCGGCGCGGCCACGGCCATGCGGATCTCGGGCAGGGTGGCATGGCCCTGGGCCTGGCCGCCATTCGACTCGAAGAAAATGGTGGTGGCAACTTTGCGGTGTAGCCGCGCCTTTTTGATATCGGCAGCTGCCTCGCTATCCAGCCGGAGGGCATGCGCTTCCTTGCGTCCGCTGATGTCGGTGGTGACGGCGGCTTCCAGCCGATTTTCACCCAGTTGCTCAAAGACGGCTGCCCGGAAGGCCGGATCATCCAGCGGTGCGCTGCCGAGTTCGATCAACGGATCGCGGTGGGCGCCTTTGAAGCCCTCTTGATAGGCCCGCGCGATCCAGAGGGCCAGCAGCCGCAAGACGCCACGCGTGCGCTGAAAGCGCGGCAGTGCCTGCCATTTGCGTTCGAAGACTGAGAGCACCACCGGGTGGAAGGGATAGGTCGCCGCAAAAGCTTCGCGCGCACTGTCCACCGGGAACCAGCTCGGCAATACCTGGCGGTTCTCCTGCACCCAGTTCGCATACTCGTTGCAGGCCTGGCGCGCCTCGCGGGTGAGCGGCACCTGGCCGCCCTGTCCGAGCGCCTGCAGATCCCATTCGAACAGGCGCCGCCGAATGATCTCGGAGGTCTCGGTTTCGGCAGACAGCATAATCGCCTTGCCCAGCCGGTCGAGCAGCTTTTCGAGCCGATTATAATCGGCTTCGTCGTCGGCGGTCATTTCCATCAATGATTTGGGGATGGAAACCGCCAGCACGGCGTTGGGCATGCCGCGTACGGTCTCGGAGAGATTATGCAGGAAGGAATAGAGCTGGTTCGACAGACCACTGCGCCGATTGCGGCTGGCATAGTTCAGCAACTCGTCCATCAGAATCAGGCAGGGGCGATCATCCGGGAGCATGCGGCGGATGACATCGCCTGCCGGCGCCGTCAACTGCTGGTCGTGTTCGGCCACGATCTGAAAGCCGGCAGTGCCGCCGAGCTGGAAGGCAATTTCGCCCCAGGGCGTTTTCCGCAGCGGGCTGCCATCGTGACCACCGCGACCAGTAAGTGAGTCGAATTCGGTACCGACAAACACCGCAGCCGCGGCCTGCGGGATACTGCTGACGCCGGCCTGGGCCAGAATCGCCTGCACGCCGGGCCACTGCATGGCGGCATCGCCATTGCGCGCCAGATGGTAGAGCAGAGTCAGCGCGTGGGTTTTGCCGCCGCCGAACTGGGTCACAAAATTGAACACGGCTGAAGTTTCGGTCTGGATACCCGAGAGCCGGCGGACGGTTTCAGCAGCCAGGCCAGTGAGACTGCGCGTGAGGTAGGTGCGCTCAAAAAACTGGCGCGGATTCTGATACACACCGGGTGCCCGACCATCGCGCACCTGATCCAGATGGACGGCAAATTCAGAGGCATCGAGTGGCCTGCCTTCGCGCAAATCTTCACGCGGCACCACCACGTTGTACCAGGGTTTCAGTGCCATAACGCCGCCTCCTACGCATACATCAGGCGGCCCTTTGGTTGCGGAACTGGCCGGCCGAGTTCCTGAGCAGTCTCGATCCACTCTGCGATGATTACTTCGGCATTGGCGAGTGCTTCTTGATAGGTCTCACCATCGGCCATGCAGCCTGGCAATTCAGGCACTTCAGCAATAAATGCCTGATCCTCATTACTCCAGTACAGAATAATCTCGTATTTAATCTGTGTCGTCATCGTCACCCCCCAGCTTGTATTTCAGAATAACGTTGCGCACCTGCTTGACCTGGTAGGGTTTTGCATTGCTTCCCTTCGGTTGCAGGTTGAGAATCTCGTCGATGCCATCCTTCGTGAAGATGCGATGGCTACCCCGGATGCGTTCAACAAAGCCCAGTCGCTCCAAAAGCTGGCATAAATCGGTGAAGGCAATATTCGCATCGGAGGTGCCGCGCAGGACGCGGTTCAAGGTTTTGTCTTGCTTTGGCATCGCTTATAACCCGAGTCCCTTCTTTCGTGCCAGCACCCCATCGACCCAGCGCTTTTCCTGGCTCTGGATGGGGTAGAGCGCCGAGAGGGCCTGCGCCAGCCGCCAGAGGCGCTGGTCGGCGCCGATGCCGTCGTCGACCAGGAAGCGCCGCAGGGCATCGCCGCGCCCGGCGCCGAAGAGCAGCATGGCCTGGTGCAGCCGGTCGAGCACCGTGGCGCCCGCCGCCAGGCCGCTCAGATCGCCCGGACTCTCGCTGACCTCGTCGATGACCCGGGCGGCGTCGAAGAGGCCCAGTTGCTGCGGCCCGGCCTTGCGCCCGCGCGGCGCCGGCGTCTGCACGCCGTCCTTGCCGAAGAGCGCGCGCGCCCGTTCGCCCACCGCCAGCAGCCGGGCCTTGTCGCCGCGGATCTCGACCACGCTGTCGATCTTCGCCAGGTCGGCGCCGAGACCCTGGGCGATTTTGCGCGCCGTATCGTATTCCAGCGCAAAGCTGGCCGGCTGGCTCGGGCGGGCCGGCAGTTCCTCCGGCTCGTCCTCGTCCTCGTCGGCGCTGCTGCCCGTGCCGGCACTGAGCGTCCACAGCCACATCACCGTGAGCCGGGCATCCTCTTCGAAGCCCAGCGTGTCGGCGCCGCTGAAGATGGTGCTCAAGGCCTCGCGCGAGACGGCGGCCCAGACGTACTCCAGGTATTCCTTCAGCGAGATCCGCTCGCCGCTGGCCTTCTCTACCTGCTCGTAGCGCGAGAAGATCTCCAGCGCCGGCCCCAGGCAGGCAAAGATGGCATCGGCGCCAACCACGCCTTCGGCGACCAGTCGCGGCATCCACTCACCGATGCGCTGCGGCAACTCGTGCAAGACATCGCGCCAGTCGCCAATCGCATGGCCCTGGCGCGGCCGGCAGACCAGGTGGACGGAGGAGGCGAGGCGAGCCTGGCCCTGCGCAGCAACTCTCGTTTCCATTTCGGTATCTATAGGCCAGGAACCGGTAATTGTCCAACCCGCATCTATGACCGATTTTAGGATCGCTTCCCAACTGGACGTAGTCTTGCTCGCAAAAACGATTGTGCCAATACCTTCAGAACGTAACAAACGGCATCCATCTGCAAAGGCTCTCGTCAATTCATGCTCGTAAAATATTATGTCTTTAGTTGATTCGCTTAATTCATGAGGACGATCTACAACAATTTCCTCATCTTTAGGAACGTGATTTGAATTTAACAGCATTACTTGACTGTTTCCCAAACTACGCCTCAACCATACGTAAAAATAATCAGAAAGATATGCATAAGGAACAGCATCATAATAGGGAGGGTCAGTAATGAAACCATCTACAGATTTATCTGGAAGAGGATGTTCAGAAGCCGTTGCCTGGGTCACCTGTCCCGGATTCTTTATTACGCCGTTTGCTTCGCATACGCGCACAACCCATTCTAATGCACCCTCAAAGTCTCCAGAACTTCCCGAAAAGGGAAACACCTCTGTATAATCCCAAACCATTGGCAGAGCTTGACGACTGAATGTATGATTAACTTTCTCACCCGTGTAATGCCAACTGCAAAGTGAACTGGTATAGTCACTCTGTCTGCTTACAGCTAGGGCTAGGCAGATTTCCACTCCCGATAGAATTCCGGAATATTCGCTGAATTGAACTTTGACTTTAGGGATCATGGCAACAAGTATCGTCAAAGCTAGCAATTGCCTCGGGCTGAATAAATCACCCCAGTTGGTCATACCGTAAATGGGTACGCTAATCCGACGAATTTCATTCAGCGAAATTTCTTCATCCGGCACCAGGCTCAGTTCACCCTCGTGCGCAGCAATGCGTCGTTCCAGTTCCGCTGCCGCCGCCTGCACTGCATCCAGGTCGCGCTGTGCCGGCAGGCGATAGTGGCGGCCCTGCTCATTGGGCCGCGTCGTCACCACGCAGAACAGCCGCGCATCATCGGCGCCGCCGCGGCGGGCTTTGAGCTGGCGCCGGACGGACTCAACCGGGGTGGTGTAGCCGGTCAGCGGGCAGGTGGCCGAGCCGCGGGCGACGGTGCCATCTTCCACCTCGGCGGCCTTGCGCGGCTCGAAAATCTCGAGCAGCGGGCGGCGCACCATGCGGCTACTGCCATCGGCATAGCGCACGGTCAAGGTCTCGGTCAACACCTGACCGTTGGCATCGCGCTGCCAGCGCAGGGCCCGGTTGCGCCCGGACTTTTTGGCCAGCCAGAGCGAGCGCATCAGCGGAACCTCAACCGGCACATCGCCCTGGCCGGGCGCCTCGGAAATGATCGTGCGCGCCCAGAGGTAGGCAATCGGCGTCGCCCCATCGGGATCGGCAGGATAGAACGCGGCCAGTTCGGCCTCGGCCTGCTCCTTCACCCACTGGCCCCAGCGCCGCACTTCATCGGCCAGTTGCTGGCCATAGCGCGGAATATATTCGAGCACAACTTTGTTCAGCAGCACCGCGACCGGGTTCAGGTCGCTGGCAAAAGCATCGGCGCCCACCCGCAGCGCCTCCAGCGGAATAGCGCCGCCACCGGCGAAGGGATCGACCACCAGCGGGCGACTGCCGGGCAGGCCGCCGAGCGCCTCGTGCGCGGCCTGCGTCAACTGGCGGGCCGTCTTCAGAAAGGCCGGCACCGTCGACGCATCCCAATTCGCAAAATCGGCAATGAAATCGAGCAGGGCATAGCGCATATCCGGCCAGCAAGCCGGATCCTCCGCCCGCAGGCTCTGCACAGTGGTACGCTTCCAGCGCTGCCAGCTCTCGGCACAGAGCTCAGCCAGAGCCTGGTCATTGCGCACCTGCTCGGCAAAAGCCGGCAGCGCCAGGGCCACCGCCTCACGAAAAGCCGGCGGACACTGATCATCGGCCGGGTCGGGCCAGAGCGCGGCACAGATCACCGCCCGGCAGGCCGCCAGCGGCCGGCGCGCCCACCAGATATGCAGCGTCGAAATATGCCCGTGGCGAATACTCTTCTCGCGGCGGGCGTGCGCCGAAATCCGCTTGATGGGCAAGTCAACTTCAATCAATCGCGGGGGATAGGCAAGCGTCATTGCTCAGCATGACTTTCATTCAGTGGGCGGAGACCATTATGCGCAAGCTACTCATTGCGCTCCACGTCGAACAGCAACTTCCCGGTCAAGCTCATCCCAGTTCAACATTGGCTCACCAGAATCAACGATCCTTTGCCTGATCATCGCAAGCCTGCAACCCAACGCAGTACGATAGGCAGGAGACGTTGCTGGATACCGATCTGCTGGCGGCGTTCCTTCTGCCGAATCCTCAGCACCGCACGCAGCATCTTTTTTGTTCAACGTCATAATATACGCTCCAATGTCAGTCATGCAAATGGCATTGCCCAGAGCGTCACATTGCCTGGTCAACGGGCCCTGGCGCCGAAAAGACCACCATCGGCCTACCCTGGCGCTCCACAACATAGCGCATCACCGCCAGGAGCTCATCGGCATAGAACAGATAGCGAGTACTCCCGTGGCGCGTCCAGCGCTTGCGACCCGGCGCATCGCAGCCGGCCTGATTCAAACGACGGCTGGCATAGGCCTTAAAATCATTCATCACCTTCTCCGGCGCCGCCCCGCTGGCC
The DNA here is from genome assembly GCA_034437175.1 of Chloroflexaceae bacterium. Taxonomy (GTDB): domain Bacteria; phylum Chloroflexota; class Chloroflexia; order Chloroflexales; family Chloroflexaceae; genus DAOTUJ01. Next base: position 14,146 of record DAOTUJ010000169.1, read on the forward strand.
TGCACCACCACATGCACATGGTTCGTACGCACATGCGCAGCCAGCAGCATCCATCCCCGGTACGCACAGACCTCCTGGATCGCCTCCAGCACCAGGCCACGCCGCAGCGCATCGAGATAATAGGGCGCCTGGCGCATCAGTCCACGCCTATATTGGCGCAACTCCGCATCATCATCAGACTCCGGAACCCGCCGGTACAAAGAGGCCCCATAACACGAGAAGGTAATAAAGTACGCCAGCGCACTCGACTCCCCCTGACCGCGACCGTGCGGGAGCGGCGCCGGCTCCCCCGCCGCGCCCATCTCCATCTGACCGCGACCGCCAGGGAGCGGCGCCGGCTCCCCCGCCGCGCCCGGCTCCTCCTCACCGCGCCCGTCAGCGAGCGGCGCCGGCTCCTCCGCCACCCCCAGCGCCGCTCCCTCGCCGTCGCGGTCAGATGGAGATGGGGTGGAACTACTCATAGCGACTCAATGCTCCACCCGAATATTGATCGCGCTGGGCTTCACCTGCTGGTCCTTCGGGTCAATACGTTCCGTCACCACGAAGCGCACTCGCTGGTCACGGGCGATGTTGCGCGGCGCATCATTGAACTTGAAATGCACATCCGGCGAGCCATCGTCCGGCTGGATGAAGCCGAATTTACGCTCGTCATTGACCATTTTGACCGTGCCGGTGCGAAAATCCAGCTTGCTGTCGGCCAGATCTTGCCATACCGGGCGCAGTTCGCGCACCAGCTGGCGCGTATCGTGCGGGATATCCAGCCAGGCCTGACCGGCTTCGTCAATCTTGCGGGCCATAATTGCTTCGAGTTTCTCTTGCTTCTCGTTGACCCGCCAGCCATTGTGCTCATACACCTGGCGGTACAGGCTGAGCATGCGGGCTGCGTTCACCAGTTCGCCGGTCGTCATCCAGATGTGCCCCATCAACTGGTAGAGATTGACCTTGACTTTGTCCTCGCCTTTGATGAGTGCTCCCTGTGCCGCGTGAACCAGCGCATCATCATAAATTCCCGAACGTGCCTCATAGCGGGCCAGGTCGTGCCATTCAAACCAGTCGGGCCTGCCGCTTTGGCAGAGCGCCGCTAGCTCGGCGACCGCTGCCGTCAGATTGCCGCATTCGGCCTGAGCCGTAGCATGCCAGCGCCGAAAATGCCGATTCCGCGGAAAAGTCTCGACTGCATCGGCTGCGAGCTGTTCCGTTGTGTCCCAGTCTCCGAGTTCGATTGCAGCTTTAATACGTTTGTAAAACCATTGCTCCCGATCCGACATGCGGGCTTCAGACTGGCCGGATTTGTCCGAACCCACATCAGTCTTCAAACTGCGGTAGTCGAGTTTGTCGCACCACTCGGCTACAAGCTGCCACTTGCCTTTGGCTTTGGCCACTGCGGCAACCGCAAAGGCAATCCGCATCAGCGCCAGGTCTTCGGCGCCGGCATCGATAGCCTCACTGGCCGCCGTGAGCAACTCCGACAGATCTTCGGCTTTCTGCGCCGGTTTGATCTGGGCATCATAGAGCGTCCAGACCAGTTCCGAGCGCAGCATCCGGTCGTCGGGGCCGTGCTCGCGGGCCTGGCGGGCAATCTTCAGTGCTTCGGCAAGCTTGCCTTGCTTGCGCAGACAGAAGACATAGCGCCAGCCGGCATTGGTGTCTTGAAAATCAGAGGCTTCCCAGATGGTAGCAAACAGCGGTTCAGCTTCGGCATAGTTCCTGTTTTTGCGCAATTCTTCGGCCTGGTTGTAGTTGGTCATTGTAGGGCTCTCCTGTCAGGAACAGAGCATGTCATTCACGGTTCGGAAATGCATCTTCGCATAGTCGGTCAGCGCTGTCTGGCCGAATTTCTCCACGATTTGTTGGCCGGCACCAATTGTGTGCGGATTGGCGCCAAAGGGCAGCAAAAAGCCCAGGTGTTTTTTGCTCTCAATCATCCAGTTGAGAAAGGCTGCTCGGGCCATGATTGAAGCGGCTGCTACGGCAATATCATCTTCGGCCCTGGTGCGCTGTTCGACAGCAATGGTACACGCCTGTGTCGCAAGTGCATCGAGCAGCACCTGCTCATCCGCAAACTTGTCGACAATCGCGCGCGGGGCAAATGTGCTTTCGCGCAGCTTTCTAATTGCGCTGGCGTGCTGGTTAGCCAGCAAACGGTTCAGATTGTTGCATTTCCGGTACTCCAGATTGTATGTTGCCGGATCCAGCACCAAAACTTCATAGTCGGGGCAAATTCTGGCTATCCTTTTCTTAAGGGCGAGAATATCAAGCGGCTTGAGGAGCTTGGAGTCGCGCACTCCCAGGCGCTGCAACTCCCTGGCCCGGGTTTCGTCGGCAACATACACCGCGGCAACCACCAGTGGGCCAAACACATCGCCCTTGCCCGACTCATCGCTGCCAATCCAGCCCGTTGTCGTGGCAGCCGGCAGTTCAGCTACTGCAACAGACTGATCAATGGCCGCCGGCGCAGGATCGGGAAACAGTTCATCATCGTCGTCTCTGGTTGTCGAAGCAGCCGTTGCCGGCGCTTCAGGAAACAGTTCGTCATCGTCTTCTGTTGTTACCGGGACAACAGGGCCTGGAGCGGAGCCGACGTGACCGTTGGTCTCACCCTCGGTTGCAGGCAGCGGTTCAATGGCAGCCTGACCATTGAGGAGCGCAGCCGCCGATGGCAGCGCCTCGGCAGCCTCTGCGCCATGAATGGCCACACGCAGCGCCGTGCGCACCTCAGCCATCGACTGATACCGGTCTTCAGGGGCAACTGCCATCATACGCGCAATCACTGCCTGTAGCGCCTCGGTGACATTGCTATTCAGGCTCGTCAGTGGTGCAAGTGGTTCCAACTTGCCCTGTAACTTCTGACGTTCATGTGCATCGAGTGGGGTGACTCCAGAAAGCATGTAATACAATGTGCCACCCAGAGCGTACACATCGGTGCGCTCGCTGGTTGATGTACGCATATGTTGTTCGACCGGCGAGTAGCCTGGGGAAACAGCCTGCTTGGCCGACATCGTCGATTTGTTTTGAATGATTGCTTTGGCAATCCCAAAATCGACCAGGTACGTTTTCTGCTCAGGGGTGATCCGAATATTCGCCGGCTTGATATCACGATGGATGATCGGCGGACTCTGCTGATGCATGTAGTCCAGGGCATCAATAACCGGTTCAATCAAGCGGAGCGCTTCCTGAGGAGTCATGTCGGCCTCATCGTTTGCCAGCACATACTCACTCAAGGTCTGCCCAGGAATGAACTCCATCACCAGGTAAACGCTGGCCTGCTCATGGAAAAAATCGTGGACGCGGGGCAGTGCTGGGTGTTGCAGTTTGACCAGCATCTGGGCTTCGGTCTTGAATTGCTCTACTGAGGCCTGATCATGAGCAAACAGGGTTTGCTTGATGGCTCGATGCCAGAAAATATGCGTGTGCAGAGCCTTGTAGACAATTCCAAAGCCGCCCCGACCCAGTATCTCTTCGATTTCATACTCACGGAGGAGGCTTCCCGGTGCGAGCAAACCGATCGCAGCGAGCGGTTGCTCGGCCGACTCTGCTGAGTCTGGTTCGAGTTCTTCTTCGGGAATATTCAGGATTTCGCGAATGCTGCGGCAGAGTTCCTGGAACAGCGTGCTATCGCGGCCCTGTACCAGCAAGGTGCCACTCTGATAATAGGTGACCGAAACCCGTTCCGCACCTTGCCTGAGCGTAGCCCGATACGCCTCGGCTGGATTGGGCTGCGCATAATGCACCTGAATGCTGGCAGCCTGGCCATCGAGGATCCGGCTTCGGATGATGGCGGCATATTGTTCATTAACCACGTAGCGCTCGGTCAGACTGACTTTTGGCTCGACGGGCGCTGCATCCTGATCCCGGTCGATCCAGGCTTTCAGAGCTACCTGCAGGGCTGATGCTTTGCCTTGCACATTCATCCGCCCGGTGCTGAAGAAGTTTACCGGCACCCGATCGCTGCCATTGGTCACAACGATCTGGTAGCCATGGCCGATCTCTTTCTCTTCGTAGATCGAGAGTTGTTCCGATGCGATAAATGTCCTGAAAGCGGCCACATTATCTGCGATGAGTGACATATCACACCTATGAGTTATGATGATTGTGCCTTGAGAATAGCTTGCGCCTCGACCCGATAATGCTCGACGATCCGCACCGGTTCCCAGCCCAGGCGGGCCGGATCCTGCACGGCGTGAATTTGTGGCGTACTGGCGCAGTTATAGACCACATACAGCCAGTAGTCTGCCCCCAGTCGCTGCGCCGTCTTGTATTCGTTGCTCGACAAAGCGACTTCCCCGATGCTCGCCCGGCCCTTGACCTCGATGAAGCGCAGTTCGTCGCTGGCATTCGTTTCGTCCGGTCGGGGCCGCCGGGCCAGCAAATCAAAGCCGCGATTTTCACGCTCGACACTCTCGACCTGCCAACCCTCGGACTGCAAGGCCGCTGTGACTGTCTCCACGGCGATCCGCTCGATGTCGTCGTCACGCACCATTGGCGCAATATGCGGCTCCGTGCGCCGGGGGTGCGGCAGAACCCAGGCCTGCCCATGATGCTGAATGCTGCCAATGGTGCAGTGGCGTTCCTGCTGAATCTCGGCGGTGCGCCGTTCCAGACGATTATTCAGCTCATCCAGGCGGTCTTCGGTCAATTTAATGTTCGCTGCCAGCAGTGGACTCTCATCGCCCTGGCGTTGTTTCTCCCACAGGTCGCCCATGCGCATATTCTGGCGGTTGATCAGCGCGTGGAGACTGATGCGCATATGCTCGGCAATCGTTGCAATTTCTTTCTCGCGCTCGGCGGCGGTTTCGCTGAGCAGGCGGTTCAGTTCCTGCTCCATAAGCGCATGCTCAAGCTCCGCCCGTGCCGGCAAATGAGTGGCATCGGGCACCTCAGTATCAGCCGGCGCGGCAACCAGGTCGAGAAAAATCGTCGGCTGGCGCACCGTTATCGTGCCGTCGAGCGCAGTTTCCAGCACAAACAGGCGGCGATGCAGCACATTGCCGCGCCCATCCTGAAACGCCGCCGAGAAAATATCCAGGCGTACCGGGGCTTTACGCTGCAACTCGAAGAACACCGCCCCGCGCTGCAGGTCGTGTTGCGCTGTACGGAAGGTATGCTCACGCACACACTCAAAGAGTGGATGACCAGGCGTCACCCATTCGAGCGTCGGATCGTCCTGTAACGCCTGCTGATCAAAGACGATCTGCTTGTATTCGCGGCCCAGTCTGCCGAAGCGTGGCTCCAGGTCGTCGGCAATCGTCAGCAACTGGCGCGAAACCCGGCCCAGCCGAAAAACGGTCTGTCCACGTGCCACGGGTTTCGGCGCAATGCTGGCGAGCGGCGCGGCTTCCAGGAAGAAATCGCGGATCACTTCCGGCACCAGACGTCGCTCGCGAGCTTCTGCCGCTTTGTTCAGGATTGCCGAAAGATTGAGCTCGCGCCTGGCCAGCCCTTCCAGCGCCGACGAAGTAATCTTGTTGAAGCGTTCCGTATCAACTTGCTCAACAATCCGATCCAGAATGACTTCTTCCGTCAGATTGCGTGCATACATATCGCGCACCATGCGCTCAAGTTGATTCGAGGGCAGCACATCGCCCAACACATTGAAGACTTTGCCGGTTCGTTCCGGGTCGAGATTTTCTTCAATCAGCCGGATGCGTTCGAACAGCTTTTCAAGGACGCGCCCCTCGCGCGTCTTCAGCGAGACAAAATTGAGGATCAGACAGTCTTTTTCCTGGCCGTAACGATGAATACGACCCATGCGCTGTTCCAGCCGCATCGGATTCCAGGGAATGTCATAGTTGATCATGAACCAGCAGAATTGCAGGTTGATACCCTCGCCGGCTGCCTCCGTCGCGATCAGCACCTGGCATTCTTCGCGAAAATCGCGTTCCGCATGCAGCCGCGTACCCGGCTCATCACGGCCGCCGATCTTCATGCCGCCGTGAATCTGCGTCACCGACAGATTCCAGTCGCGCAGCCGGTCAACCAGGTAGTCCAGCGTATCTTTATGCTCAGTGAAGATCAGCAGTTTCATTTTGGGGTCGGCAAACACCCCTTCACTGGTCATCACCTCTTTGAGCCGGCTCAACTTGGTTTCAATTTCGCGTGCCTCAAGACCCTTTGCCTGATCAATCAGCCGCCCGAGCTGCGCGATCTCCTGGCGCAATTCCTGTGGATCGATAGAAGCAACGACTGTTTCCAGATAATCCAGCAATTCCTGCTGTTCTTCCGCCGGCATCTCATCGAAATCTTCCGGCATCTTGCGCTGAATCTGCTGCTGGCGGTAGCTCTCCGGGTCGGCCAGAATTTTCTCGCGCCGGTCGCGCATGCGCTCCAGGCTGCGGCGGGCGGCATAGATGCTGGAGGCAAAGCGGCGCTGCAACATCGCCATGGTGAAACCCATGGCCCGCCCGCGCGCCGATGCATCACTGGCCGCTTTTTCCGACTGATCATCAACATAGCTGGAGAGAGCATCATAGAAATCCCACTCATCGGCATCCAGATCAAATTCAATCGTCCGCACATTTCGCCTGGTGAACAGCGTCTTGACCCTGCCGTCTTCCGGCGATGGAAATGTTACCAGTGCCTCTTTCACCCGCCGCAAATAGAATGGTGCCGAACGTTGTTTGATGGCCTGTTCGAGACTACTGACATCGCCATAAACATCGGCATCGAGCAGCTTCAAAAAGAGATAAAAGTTTTCCGGATCACCTTTATGCGGTGTCGCCGTCATCAGCAGATAATGATCAGTCATTTCGGAAAGCGCCTCACCCAGCTGATAGGCCAGCGTTTTCTTGTCTTCGCTATAGGCGCTCATCTTGTGGGCCTCGTCCACGATGACCAGATCCCAGCGGCTGCGCAAGAGGCTATCGCGCGCATCCTCAATCCGCGAGACCCAGGAGATCGACGTGATCACCTGGTTTTTCTCCTGGAACGGATTGTTGCCATAGGTCGTGCGCAACACATCGCTACGTACCACATCAAAGGTCTCGCGGAACTTGTCTTTCATCTCCCGCTGCCACTGGAAGGTCAGATTGGCCGGCGCAACAATCAGCACACGCTGCGCCAGGCCACGGATCTTCAACTCCTTCAGCAACAGTCCGGCCATAATCGTTTTGCCGGCGCCCGGATCGTCGGCCAGCAAAAAACGAATCCGCGGCAACTTCAGAAAATGCTCATAGACCGCTTCAATCTGGTGCGGCAGCGGATTGATCCGGGCAATCGAGAGCGAGAAATAGCGATCATATTCATAGGCCAGTCCCAGGCGCATCGCCTCAATGCCCAGCCGGAAGCGGGCGGCATCACCATCAAATGGCAGCGTGCGCGGCACAATGTCCAGCAGCGCCAGCTGGTCGGGAGAGAGAACCGGCTCGTGGAAATTGGGGCGATCCAGTTCCACCGCCATCACCTTCACTGATTGCCCGACAGGTTGCACTGCCACAATCCGCACTGGACCAGGAAACAGCGGCCCACGAATAATCGTTTCCGGCTGCAAAAGGGCAAGAATATCGCTCATAGCTAACTCCGACAAAACCGGGCCTGACGAGGTTGATCCAACTCCAGCGGGCGCGACTGGTGTCGCTGCCGGAACGGAAGGCGTAGGAGTGGTTTCTGGCGGCACAGGCAGCGGCTCATCGATTGGCAGGCGGTCAGATGAAACCGCAGCATCCTGCTCGGCCAGTGCTCGGCGCAGGGTGGACACATCCTGGTATCGCTCATCAGGCCACAACGCCAGCATACGGCGCACAATCGTATCGAGGTATGCTGGAACCTCATCATTGAGGTCAGCCAGCGGCACCAGCGCATCAACCCGGAGCCGCATGAGCGCATCATCGGGAATCACACCGCTCAGCATATAGTACAGGGTCGCACCGAGTGCATAAATATCGGAGCGCTGGTCGGTCGACATTTCATCGCTGTACTGTTCGACCGGCGAGAATCCGGCGGTGACTGCCCGCGACATCGTCGCGGTTGGCAATGACGGATCGGCGGCTTTGGCAATACCAAAATCCACCAGATAGACCTGATCATCGGGACAGATCCGGATATTTGCGTGCTTGATATCGCGGTGGATGACCGGCGGGCTCTGGCTATGCAAATAGGCCAGCGCATCGAGCAGCGGTTCGAGCAAGCGGAGCGCAGTTGCGACATCGACGCAATGATCAGGCTGGCGTGCCAGATACTCGCCCAGGTTTTCGCCGGGAACATACTCCATGACCAGGTAGGCGCACTGGTCTTCCGTGAAATAGTCGGTTACCTGAGGCAGTGCCTGATGGCGCAATCCAGCCAGCAACTCAGCTTCTTGCGCAAATCGGGTCAGATAGCGATGGTCGGCCTGATAATCAGTTTCCTTGATCGCAACTTCACGATTCAGAAACCGATGGCGAGCGCAATAGACCGCTCCAAAGCCGCCTTTGCCGAGTAACTGGAGGATTTCATAGCGCTGTTGGAGAAGCGTGCCAGGTGTAAGCATAGGAGGATTCTTGTCTGCCACAAATGTTCACGACAAACACCCATACCAAACGTGTTGAACACGTTGAACACCACTATAACACACGGCCAGCACCGCTGCATTACACCACATGTCAGGTTTGCACATGGAATGAGAGGCAAATATGTCATGCAGGATCGTCTTGTCAGCATAAATTGCACATAGGTTCGATAGGTAATGGTATGAGGAGAATATGATGAGTGACTAACTGAGGAGCGATCAACTATAGTGAGGACGAGAAAACGCAATCAGCGGTCGGCAACCGTTAGTAGTCCAGATTCCACTCGTGAATATCTTCAGCCATCGCCAGTTCGATGGCCTCGGCCTCGCTCATGCGGCCACCGAACCAGCGTTGTAGCATCGCATCGGTCGCGTTGTTCGCTCTGTTGCCGTTGCCGGCAATGGCGGCGGGCACGCCCACTTTGGCCGCCAGCGCTGCCATTTCCGCCTCGCCATTGGTCAGATCCCGGAATGCTGACCTGTCCTCGGAACCCGGAGTAATACCAGGCGCTATCTCGGCAGTCGGGCGCTGTTTCTTATTCATCGTGACGAGCTTTCCCTCAGTACAAAGGTCTATTGAGAAATTTCTGTAGTTGCGGCAGCCCTTCAGTTTTTGCGATATCGAGGCACTGCATCCAGCGAAAGAGCCGAATCAGAACGGTGCCTATTTGTGTCGCACCCTCCGCTGTTATCAGACCCTGATAGCTGTTCTTCGTGTTGGCAGCCAGCGTGGCGTATTTCAGGAATAAGGTCGTTGCCTGCCAGTACAGTTGCAGCGGCGACCATGAGAGAATGTGTCTATTTGCGTACTCGAGCTCCAGGATGTCAACGAATTTGACGCGTTCCAGGGCTGTTTCGGCAAGCCGTCGGAGCAGATGCTCCGATTGCTCTGCAAGGTCTGAGGTTGGCAGATATTCTCGCGCCAGGTGCGCTACATCATCGGCATTGATGACTCCTCCCTGGAGATAGTCTTCCAATATGCGGGCTGCCTCGTATTGTTTTGGATATGAGATGACCATCTGAAAGACTTCGCTTGGCAACCAGAACCAGGTTAAATCGGCAGATCGTTGCGGTTCAGTATTGAGTACCAGGTATAAGGGAAACCGCTCAACGGTGAGTACGACCCGCATACAGTCATTAAGGATAGTGCCGGCCGCCAGGGGGTTCTTAAAGAATTGTGCTGTAAATTCAAGCACCTCTTTTTCAGTAAGCAGGTCCGAATCCGCCTTTGAAAAACTGCTGGTCTCCGACAATGCCCCTGGCGGGGATATTGTCTTCCCTCCATCAGGCGCGGCTGTGTATTCGATCACGTTGCCGTGAGCGTCTTCAAAATGCGCTATAGATCGCAGATCGTGCCAGGAAAAAGCCAGGCACTTTCCTAACCGGCACATGGTCAGCACGGTCGGCTGCGTAATATTGTTCTCAATCCTGCTGATAGTGCCGATGTCGGTCCCACTGGCTTGAGCAAGCCTGGCAACAGTCCACCCCTCGTCGGTACGTCGGTCGCGCAGCCATTCCCCAAGTGTTTTATTGTCCAGTTTCAATCGAAGCGATTTGTTGTTCATAAGCTTTCATCAATTAGTCGGAACCAGGGCTTTTGATATGCTTATCGGTATACGCAAAGAGCAAAAATGGTTCTGACAATTATTGGATTACGTCTAAATCATTGTAGTGTTTGTATCAATCACATCGTAAACCAAACAAGTCAATCCTAATAACTCAATCGATTACGCCTTCATAATAAACATAAATCCTGACCAATGATAATCCTGCAAAATAAGCATAGCCGTACTCTTGACAAGCAGGAATCACCTGTGTATAATTTGCATGTCACGTTGAACAAAACATGTCAATGATGAATAAAGAGGTAAATATCGGTCGTTTTTCTTTTTGTTCTTCGTGATAAGCATTATCCTGGTTTTCTGAGCTTATCATTTTCTCGATATGTGCTTGTCCATAGTCAAGTTATCTGTGCAGATCGGCTGTTTACTATGAGCAGCAGTCAGACTGCAAAGCTACTCGCATTGCTTCCTGCTCGTCACTTGCACAAAAGACGAGTGCGCAGTGCAACCTTGTGCCTATTGTACCATCTGTGATTAGTGCTGACATCAGTTCCTTTGTGTCGGTACCAACCGCGAGCCGCCAGCCATCGTATTTTGGATACCACCTACGGATGTTTCCTATCTGGCATCCTCAATGAGCGCATCCTCATCGTAATTCCAGGAGTACCACCATGACTCGCGAAAAACGCTTTCGAGCGAAAACGCGCCCAAAACACCGCAGAAGACCGCAATCCAGGCCTTCCCGCGAACAACTCGATGCCATAATTGTCCACTATGAGCCTGATAAGCCGATTGACTATGCCGAACTTGGAGATGCCCTGTTGCGGTTGTCGACTGGCAAGGTGCTTGACAAAGCCATTGTTCTTGCCGAAAATCTGAATTATCAGTCTCAGATCCGCAATGTTCGTCGCCAGGCCGCTCCAGACGCTGACGATTCGCAGGCATATTCATAACCGGCATAGCATCACAAGATATACGAGGCTCATATGACGACCCGCACGGCCATTTATATTCGGGTTTCCAGCCAGGTGCAAGCTGATAGCGGGGCAAGCCTATCTGATCAGCTGAAGCGTCTGCAGGGCGAGGCTCTCGGGGCTGGGGAAACCATTGTCGGCATTTACATTGATCAGGCACGCAGTGGCAATAATGTTGCCGCGCGTGAAGAATATCAGCGTCTCGTCCTGGATATGCAAAACGGCCTGATTGATGTTGTTCGTATGGAGAGTGTCGACCGGGGCCATCGCAATGATAGCGATCGGCGCGCCTTCGAAGCGGTAGCACAGCATCTCGATGTCAGGATTGTGTATAGTGGTGAACCTCAGCAGCAGGCGCCGCAGCACCGCAAATTTCATCGCGGGTTGCTTGGTTTGCTGGCTGAACTTGAGTCTGATGAAGCCAGTCAGCGCACCTACAAGCGACATCTCTTTCGGGCCAAAGAAGGACGCTGGCGTGGCGGCTATGTACCCTATGGCTTGCAATCCGATGGTGAAGGCTGGTTCAAGCCCGATCCGGAGACGTACCCGGTGCTGCTCTGGATCCTGGAGCGGCGCGCCGAAGGTCTGGGGTATTACAAAATTGCCTGTCTCTTGAATGCCGGGATTTCGCTTCACGGTGAAGACCCTGCCATCCCGCTTACGCCCGGGCTTCTGAACCATCGCCGGCGGCCCTATACGACGAAACAGGATCTGGAGACTGGTGCGACGATTCGCATTCCCAAGAAAGCGCCTGATGGACGCTGGCAGACTCAGACGGTCTGGAATATCTGCCGGCAGGCAATCGATGGTGTCTATGCCGGCATTCTCAATTGGGGTCAGAGTCCGCGGCGGTTTAAGGAAGACTCAGAAGGACGGCCCAAAGAACCGGTGTCGCGCGATACGGGCAGACCGCTCATTCCCGAGGAACTTGTGCAGCGTCTGCGGGCAGTGAAGACGATGGAAGGAACCGGCGAAGTAACCGCCACCACTGCCAAGAACACCTACCTCTTGAGCCATCTTGTAGACTGCGGTCTCTGTGGCCAGTCGATGCACGGATATACTACCAGCAAATACAAGCAAGTTCAGAAGCAGAAGGTCTGCTACAAATACCGCAAATACCGCTGTGCCGGTCGCACCAATAAAGCCGGCTCTTGCACGATGACCATTCTGGATGCGGAACGCCTCGAACAGGTGGTGGTCGAGGCCGTTTTTGCCGATACTGCCCGCTGGGCGCCGGATAAACTGCGCGATGCGTTCGCAGCAGCCGTCGTGAAGCGCCGCCGGGATTTGCAACTGGCGATTGAGGAACTGGATCGCCAGCGGCGCGATCTGGAGCAGTTGCGCGATGAGGCACTGGATGCCTTCATCCGCGATCGGCAGAGCTCAGCCACGATCCGCCAGGCGCTCTCCGATCGGGCCGAAGACCTGATCAAGCAACTCGACGATCTGGCGCGCCAGCGCAAAGTGCTGGAACTGGGGATCCAGGATCTTGACAAACAGGCGCGCAAAGCTCACAATGTCGTTGCACATCCGGATGTCGATCCGGAGCGCTGGCAAGAACCGGGCGTGTTCAAAGCCTTGCAGCGTGCTTTAAAACTGATTGTGCGCCGTATCGAAGTTGTGCGGCAGGCAGAGGGCCGATACCAGGTGAAAATCTGGTTACCGGCCCCCGAAGACCTGCTGGAAGTCAGTGAATTTGTACAGTTCGAGAGCGCGTGGGAGTCGAACCCACCGGCGAGGCTCGTCACCCCGCCCACTGGTTTTGAAGACCAGGACAGCCACCGGGCCACATCCGCTCTCGTGCTTGATTGTACGGTGCCTGTACTCTTGCGTCAAATGAGCATGCAAAACGCGCCGGGGCTCGCAGCCTCCGGCGCGTCTGATGTTTTCCGGTTGCTTAGAGCCGGAAGAAATCAACAACTTCGCCGCGCTCTTCTTCGCTGGGCATCATTTCGACAAATGTAATTCGGTGCCAGGGGAAGATGACCGATTGCACCCCCGCCGCCAGGTAGGGTACGTCTTTGCCGTCGCGCTTGCGCATGTTTGTTACCCGGATGAACTGATCGTTCGGGTTTGGATCTTGATCCAGATCGGCAAGTACCGGATCTTCGCCCATAATGTGGAGAACGACTGTCTTGGCCATATATTCCCCCTTTTCATCCGCTAGCGTAACTCGACTCGCAATGCCAGCGTTCCAAATCGTAGCTCGTCACCATCACTGATTGGCACGGCCCGCCGCGACGGTAGTCGCTGCCCGTTAATGTAGGTGCCGTTGGCACTATCGAGATCTTCCAGGACGCAGGCGCTCTCTTGCATGGTGATAAGGGCATGCCGCCGCGATACACCGGCGTCATAGCCACCGTCGAGCCCCAGATCAATGTCCGGGTAAATACCGCGAGCATTGTCTTTGCGCCCAATCAACAGTTCATCCCGGATGTCAAAGGCCATCCGCCGCCCACTGGTGATGACGATCAGGCTGAGGTGACTGTAAGCCGGGTTAGTGCGTACCGATTCCGGTGCTACCGCCGATTGCAGGGCAAAGTCCATGTCTTGCTCGGAAGAATAGCCGAGCGAGGTGGTTGTTTCGTTCCGTGGGCCGCGCTCGAGCAAGCTGGCACCGCATTCCATACAGAAGATTGCGCCGTCGATCTGCTCCGTATTGCAGTGACTACATCTCTGCATGGTTCACCTGTATCTGCCTATCAGCATATGTGCTGCTGGTTGCGCTTTTCACCACGCCCTGCCCTTGATTATCCCGCTTCCCGTTCGCGCCCATCCGCACTCAGCCCCATCAGCCCGCGGGTGCCGTATTTGATCCGCTTGCGGCCTTCGGCACTGGTGTTTCCGGAGTTCAACAGGCGTGTCGCTTCGTCTTGAACGGTGCGGGCCAGGTCGATTTCGCCGGCTTCAAATAAGCGGGTACCGGCCATCTGTAACCGCCGGGTGGCCTCTTCAATCCGCCCGGCATCGATATCTTGCCAGGCACTGGCCTGCAAACGATAGGCGACCAGGCGCTCCAACCAGTGCCGGACGGTTGTGTCGACTTCGTGGCCCACGCTAGCCGGCTCACAAATGCTGATGCGCAATACTGAAGTTACGTCCTGGTTCATCAGGCCGACTCCCGGCAAATCGTAGCGCAAGGTGAGCCGCGATAGGGGATGATCGCCGCTTTGCAATGCCGGTACGATAATTTCGCAGAGAAAAAGTTGCGGATCGCTGCCTGGCCAGTCGCCCAGTTTGCTGAGCCAAGTTTGCTCTTTTTCTTCACTGACGGTGATCGGCGCGATATGGGGCAAAACGCGATCAAGGGAACGCAAGGTAGCGCCCGGGCGTAGTTCGATCTGGAGTTGCACGGCCTGGGCAAAGACTGATTGTAACCGCCGAACTTCTTCGTTGAAAATCCGGGCTATTTCGCTTGCCGAGGTAATATATTGCGTGCGGCTGTTTTCCCGTGCCGCCATAGTTTCCAGCAGATCTTCGTTCCATTCATCACCGATCCCGAGTGCAGTCAGGCCGATACTCCTCCCCTGCGCTCGTCGTGCAATCTCGACGCAGCGACCTTCATCGCCGTAGGTGCGCCCGTCCGTCAGCAACATTAGCCGGCTAATGCCCCGGCTGAGCATGGGGCGCTGAAGTTCCTGGAGTGCCAGCGCCATGCCGCTGGCCATCTCGGTGCCGCCTGATGCTTCGATGCTGCCAATCAGCCGTTTCAAATCGGCTTTGTTGCGTACCCGCTGGGCTGAAATGATGGTTTCGGCTCGATCATTGAAGGTAATCAGGGATAAATAGTCGTTCGTACCAAGTTGATCGACAATCCGTTGCGCCGCTTCTTTGACTTGCGAGAGCCGTTCGCCCCGCATCGACGAACTGCGATCCAGTACCAGGCAGAGGTTTAAGGGCAAAGTGGGCAAGCTGGTTGGCATACCCTGCGCCAGGGCTTCTACCAGAACGTAGACCAGCTGCGATTCATCGCTTTCTGGCAGGCGTGCACGGCTCAGGGTAGTGCGTAACTGGATGCCCGGGCTCATGGCTTTCGCCTTTCTGCCGACGGTAAGAGTACAACAATTGCCGAAATATTGTCATCGCCACCGGCTAGATTGGCCTGCGCAATCAATTCGCGGCAGGCTTCCTGCGGCCAGGAACTGTCAATGATCGTACGACACATGGCCTCGTCGCGCAACATGCCCCACAGTCCATCGCTGCATAACAACAGGTGGGTTGCGTCGCCGACTTTCTGGTAGGTAAAATCAACTTCAACCTCGGCTTGCTGACCAATGGTACGGTACAACTGGTTGCGCAATGGGTGCTCGTGGGCTTCGGATGGCGCCAGTTGCCCGAGTTCAATCAGCCGGCCGACCGCCGAATGATCACTGGTTATCTGTTCCAGATGCCCATATTCTAACGTATAGGCCCGGCTGTCGCCAACATGCGCGGCAAACAGCGCCTTGCCCAGCATCAATACTGCCGTGCAGGTGGTTCCCATATCGGTCTGGTTCAGTCGGGCTTGCTCCCAGATAACCCGGTTGGCTTCTTCGACTGCACCGATCATCACTTCCTGCAAAGACTCGAGCTCTTGATTGTCGAAACTGGGCAACACCAGGTTCGCCAGGATTTGCTGGGCGACGGTTCGGATTGCCAGGCGGCTGGCAATTTCTCCCCCCTCGTGGCCGCCCATGCCGTCGGCGACGATGAACAGCCCCATCATTTGATCGCCGTCTTCGCGGGGCAGGGTGGTCAACATGGCGTAGACACTGTCCTGATTGATCTTGCGGGTCTGGCCAATGTCGCGCAGGGCACTGAATGCCAGCCCACGGCTGCTGCTATGTGGAGCCTCGGCCGGTACCTGGTCTGCCGAAAGCTGGCGAGTGCCTTCGTAGGCTGGTTCGGCCGGTGATGTATCAACTATGGCGCTGTCCGGTTCGGGCACTGCCGGATCTGCTGGATCTGCCGGCGCCTCCGGCGCCGGGTTGTCCGCTTCGGGCGAACTCGCCTCGGCCCACCAGGGCTCGCCAGGCATTTCCGGCTCACACTCCGAGTCGCTGGGCGTCGCAGCAGTGGATCCGGCTGCCGGAGCGGCCTCGCCGTCTGCCGGCGGTGGCGCATCATCGTGAGCACTGGTCGCCGCCGTGTCCGGTGGATCGTTGGCCGGCGGCGGATCCGGTTGGTCAGCTAACTGCGACAGCGGGGCCGTCGGGTGCTGATCCGGGTCGATCTTTTGCTGCTGATTAGCCGGGTTTTGTGATGTGTCCATTCTTCTTGCGTACCTATAGCGCGATAGGGAGCGACGCATACCTGTACGCGCTTTCAAGCTTTCAACGCATAGACATGCTGATCCATAGAGCCAATATAGACAACCCCATCGACAACCGTGGGCGACGAAACGATGGCGGCGTCAGTCTGGTATTTCCAGACCAGCGTGCCGGTACCCGCATCCACCGCATAGACGGCACCGTCGACCGCACCAAAGTAGACCCGGCCGCTTTCGGCGCAGGGCGAGGACACAATTTTGCTGCCGGTATCATACTTCCATTCGACGCGACCGCGCCGAATATCGACGGCGTACAGGTTTCCGTCACCGCAGCCGACAAACACCCGTTTGCCTTCCACACAGGGCGATGAGTTGATATACGAGCCGGCACGCATCTTCCAGGCCGGAAAGCCGCCTTCGGCATCGAGCGCGTACAGATTGTTGTCCATCGAGCCGACAATAATCAGGCCATTGGCATAGACCGGCGTCGAAATAACTTCTTGCTGGGTGCGTTGTTTCCATTTCAGCCCACCACTGCGCGGATCCAGACAATAGACGTTGCCGTCGTTGCCGCCGATGTAGATACCGTCTTCCCGGATGCAGGCCGACGAGCGAATCGGCATCCAGGTACGATGTTTCCAGATCTCGCGCCCGGTCATGCCGTCGATAGCATACACATGCTGATCGTCGGAGCCGACATAAATCGCTCGTTCGACGACCATAGGTGAGGAGCGTACTGCTTTGCTGGTGCGAAAAGACCAGCGTGCTTTGCCGCGCCGCAGTTCAATACCATAGACAACCCCGTCTTCGGAGCCGATGATGACGATGTCGTTCCAGACCGCCGGCGAAGAGCTAATGCCGCCTTCAGTGGCGTATTTCCAGCGAAACTCACCCCGTGCGGTATCCAGCGCATAGAGGTTGGTGTCGTAGCAGCCGATGAAAAGCATGCCATTGGCAACGCAGGGCGATGAGCGCACTTCATCTTCGCATTTGAAGCGCCAGACCAGTTCGGCCTGCGGGCTGAGGGTGCTGCGTTGCACACTGGCACCGGCCCGCGCCGCAGGTGCAATGCCGGGTGTTGTTCCAACCAGGGCGGCCACCGAAGGGATTTTGAGCAGCGCCTGCTTGAATTCGCCGGCGCTTGCCCAGCGAGCCGTCAGATCATATTCCAGCGCCTTGTTCAGCACCGCTTCCATTTCCAGTGAGATGCCGGGGTTCAATTTGCGCAATGGTCGCTCATTGAAGGTAAACGGCGTTTCCAGCCGCGGGTCGTTCCGCGTCAACAAATGGTGGATGGTCGCCCCAAGCGCGTAAACATCGCCCTGAGGTTCGGCGGTACCGCGATACTGTTCCGGTGGCGAATAGCCTTCCGTCCCGATCATGGTGCCTTTTTGCTCCCGATTGAGATTGCGAGCGATGCCGAAATCGATCAGGACGATCTGATTTTCGGCAGTGACCATCACGTTGGAGGGTTTCATATCGCGAAAGACAATCGGTTCGGGCGTGTGGCTATGCAGATAGGTCAGGACATCGCAGATCTGGACAGCCCAGACACCGACCTGGCCTTCATCGAGAAAGCCACTGGTATTTTCCAGGATACTCTCCAGATCCTGCCCCTTGACCAGTTCCATGATTACATAGAGCCGGGTATTTTCTTCAAAAAAATCAAAGATTTTGGGAATAGCAGGATGATGCAACGTCGCCAGCAGGCCGGCTTCGCGTTCGAAGTTTTTCAGATTGAGCAGGCGAGTATGCGACTCCGGCGAACTCTGGGTCATTTCCTTGACGGCCACCGGCCGAACAACATCTTTGAAGCGAAGATCGCGACCACGGTAAACAATGCTCATACCGCCGATGCCGATGGTATCTTCGATGGTGTAGCGTTGTTGCAGCACAGTTCCCGGTGCCAGGCTATGCATCGAGCCAATTCCCATGCGAGTACCGGGAGCCGCTGTTCCGGGGGCGGCCGGCGGTTGAAGCTGGCTGCCACTCAGCCGCGTGGTATCCTGCTCCTGGTCTTGATCGGAAGATGGCAAGCCTATCGATTTTGTGCCGACTTTTTTGATCAATCCCATAGGCTTACCTCTGTCACCCTTTTCTTTCAACTGCTCATCCGATGCCTCTGCCGGCAACGCGAGAGATGGGCATGCGCTCCCCATCATGCATGCGCTTCACGGCACGATGTGCATTATTATAGTGTTGATTGCAAGGCTCGGCAACCGCCCATGAGTACCGACAGGCTGTGGTATCGTTTTTTTAACCACTTGCACGCGATGCCTATGGCGAAAAGCCGCAATGGTTTTTTAGCCGAAAGCCGCCGGCCCTGAGTCTGTCGAATGGGGCACAAAAGCCTTGAAGCGGCCGGCATTCAATGTTGACCGCATACATCAGGTTACTGGATCGGAATACGGATTGCAAAGGGCAATCGCCCTTTAGAAGGGAAGAAAATGCTCCGTCTGATGCTGCTGCATAATCAACTCCAGGTGACGATTACGCTGGTGTTGCTGGTGCTGGCCGCCTGGGGATTGATGCTGTTTCTGCGCGGCAAGGCCGGCGGCAATGGCTACCGGGCGGCACTGACGGTGGCGGCGCTGTTGATTGGCGCAGAGGTGCTGCTGGGGGTGCTGCTGCTGTTCGGCGGTTTGCGCCCACCCGGCCTGGCGATGCACCTGGTCTATGGGATGGTCGCAGTGACGGCAATTCCGGCTTTGCTGCTGTATACCCGCCACCGCTCGGGGCGGATGAATGCCCTGATATCGGCGCTGGTCAGCTTGCTGCTGGCCGGGGTAGCCGTGCGAGCCTGGGAAACCGGGATCGGGCTCTGACGCCGGTTGGCGCCAGAGCCCGATGGCTGAGCATAGCGCGTGTCGCTGGTTTGCACCAGTCCACGCGCTATGGCCAATGATCCGACTAATGCGGTGGTGACCGCGACCGCCTTTTTTCGCCTGCGGCAGCAAAGATGTGACGATCTGTTGCGTTTGATTTTGCGGCTTCGCCGCAAAATCAAACGCATGGAATCGGCATTTCCACTCTGCCGCAGGCGATTCCGGCACCATCGCGGGGTGCCCGCGTAACTCCTGCCGATTAGAACTGCGGCGCATTCGCCGCGACAAACGGCATCCGCACCCGCGTGAGCGGGATGTCCTCGGGGAACTGAACGCTGCTCTGGATCGTCAATTCCGCCAGCGTCCCGGTGGCGTAGATGTTGTAGAGCAGGCCGGCGCTCAGTACGACGTCGGTGAGCGTGGTGACAACCGTATTGCCGTCGGCGGTGGTGATCTCCAGCGTATAGGTGCCGGCGTCGACCGGGAAGGTGAATGACTGGCCAAACGCCAGATCGTCGACCAGGGTCGGGCCATTCTGCACGCGCACGTCGACCAGCGGCGCATCGGGCGAGAGATGGGAGACGGTGACGGTGGCCTGGCCAGGCGCCGGGCTGTCCAGGGTGGCATCATAGATGGCCAGGGCCGGCGCGTTCTGGGCCAGGGCGGCGGCATTCAGGTCGCCCTGGGCGGCGATGGTGTAGGCTGCGCCGGGCAGCAGGGTGAAGCCGGCACTCAGCAGCGGTGCCGTACTGCTGGTATCGGCGCCGGCTGCGAAGACCTGAACGAAGCCGATTCCCGGCGGCAGCCAGAGGAAGCCGCTGCGGCTGAAGAAGTCGGCACCCAGCACCAGTGGCGCACCGTTGACGTACACATCAACGGCGCCGACGTTCAGGGCAGCGTGAACGAATTTGACCCGTGCGGCGGTGTCGAGCACGTTCGGCGCCAGTGCGAACGCCGGGGTGCTACCCGGGGTAGCCAGGCCGATGGCGAAGACTTCGGTGATCTGGCCGGGACGGAATTCGATGCCCGAAACCGTGGTGACTTCCGTCGCGCCGTCATCAGTGGTTACCACCAGGTTGTAGACCCCGGCCGGCACGGAGATAGCCGTACTCTCAGTGAATGCCAGGCCATCGATCAAAACGCTGCCATCGGGCAGGCGCACGTCGACGGCAGGTGCATCGGGCGACAGGTGGAAGACGCGCACGTTCGACTGGCCCGTCATCGGCGCGCTCAGGTCGTCTGCGTAGAGGCTCAGGCCGATGGCCGGTTCGCCATCGAGCAGGCCGCGCGCAATCAGGGTGTAGGACTTATCGGCGGCGGCGATGAAGCTGGTTTGCAACAGCGGATCCTCGGTCGCCGCAGTGCCGGCTGCGCGGATCTGGACACTGCGACTGCCGGCCGGGATGGCCAGGTAGTCGCTCAAGGTGTAGTAGGGCACGTTTGCGGCGACCGGCGTCTCGCCGCCATCGAGATAGACATCGACAGCCGGAGCATCGGGCGAGGCATGGGCAACGCGCAGCTGCGCATTGCCGGCGGTGATCTGCGACTGCAGAACCAGGTCAGCCAGGCCGGTGCCGGTGGCGAAGACATCGTAGATCAGGCCGGCTTTGAAGTCGATGTTTTGCAAGGTGACGGCCGGCGTGCCGGGCGCAGCAACGGCGAAGATCTCGAGATTGTAACTGCCGGCATCGACGGCAAGGTAGTCGCTGGCACTGCCAAACGAAAGCGAGGGGATCAACTCCGACCCATCAGCGACTCGCACACCGACCGGCGGCACCCCGGGGTTCCAGTGAAAGACCCGAACTTTCGCCTGGCCTGCCGCCGGCGCGGACAGATCATCGGCGTAGGCAGCCAGAGCCAGCGGATTGGTGCTGTCTGCGAGCAAGCCAATCGCGCCGACAGTGTAAGCCGCGCCCGGCATCAGGCTGACGGTCTCACTGAGGGCAGGCGTGCTGTTCGGTTCCGAGCCGGCAACGCGCACCTGGACGCTGTCGGTGCCGGCCGGCAGGTCGAGGTAATCGGTGAGGGTGAAGAAGGGCACATTCGTCAGCGCGGGTTCGGTGGCATTGTCGAGGTAGATATCAACATTCGGCGTGTTCGGCGAAGCGTGGGCCACGCGCACGCGGGCATTGGCTTCGTTGACTTCCGACTCGACGCGCAGCGCCGGATCGCCGCTCACCAGACCGACGGCAAAGAAATCGTAGATCTTGCCGCTTTGCAGGCGCACATTTTCCACACTGAGCACCGGCGACAAGGGATCAACCGAAGGCGCCAGGACGTTGATGGTGTAGGTTCCGGCAGCAACCGCAACCGGCGAACTCACCGTTTCACGGTATTCCAGGCCAGTGGCCAGGTCAGCGGTGCCGTCATTGACGGCCTGTACATTGACGGCAGGCGCATTGGGCGAGAGGTGGTAGACGCGCACATTGCTCTGACCGGCAGCCGGCGCGGACAGATCATCGGCGAATACCTGAACATCGAAGGCCTGATCTCCACTGCCACCGACCAGGCCGACGGCGGCGACGGTGTAAGCCATATCGGCCATAACTTCGATCGCTTCGGTCGGCGTGATAGTGACCAGCGGCGCCCCGGTAGCCGGATCACCGGCAGCGCGAAACTCGACACTGGTGATGGTGAGCGGGGCAACATTGACATAGCCGGTCGACTCAAAGAAGGAGAGTTCGGTGGCCAGCGGAGTATCGCCGCCATTGACGTAGACATCGACTTCGGGAGCATCGGGCGAGGCGTGAATGATGCGAACCATGGCATCAGTCTGAGCCGGTGACTGGGCTACCGTTGGCGTCGCGGGCATCAGGATCAGGCCCAGTGTCATGACCAGCGTGAGGGCCATGAGTAGCGAATTGCGGACAAAGTTCATGCTTCCTCCTTGTAGTAGCTCGCACGTGGAGCTTTGTCGTGAGTGACTAATGAACCAGTGAACTAATGAACCGGTGAACTAATGAACCGGTGAACTAATGAACCGGTGAACTAATGAACCGGTGAACTAATGAACCAGTGAACTAATGAACCAGTGAACTAATGAACCAGTGAACTAATGAACCGGTGAACTAATGAACCGGTGAACTAATGAACCGCAGTTTGCGTCGAGTATGCCGAATGCGTTGAGAGTCTGGTATTTCGATCTGATTCCCAGGGTTTCTCAGGTTTTCAGGCTCTTCATTCCCCGACCTCTTTATGATGTCCCCCTCCCTTAGTTCTTCAGTTCTTCAGTTCTTCAGTTCTTCAGTTCTTCAGTTCTTCCCAGGGTGCATACGTCTATACGCAAAAGCGTTGTGATTGGATGTACGATGACTCCGTCACAGGGAGCGGATCTTGTGGTAACATGGCGGCGTAAGAACCGGCGACCCGGCATTCTGCTGCAAATGATCAGGGCTCGGAGGGCTTCACTGATGGCATTTAGCGGATTCTCAACCGATAGCCTGATCAGCCTACCGCCCGAATTGTTCAGCGAGGTCGTCCCTGCAATTTCTCTGCCAGGCGAACTCAAAGTCACGTTGCATGTGTTTTACCTGGTGAGCCGGCAGCGCGAAACGCCGCGCCGGGTCAGTTGGGATATGCTGGCTGCAGATGCGGTTTTGCGGCGAGGTTTGCAGGCATTGGCAAAGCTCCGCCCGGTCGAAGAGTTGCTGGAGGAAGGGTTGGCGGCGGCGGTAGGGCGGCGCAGTTTGCTGCATCTGGCGCTGCCGGGCAATGGGCGTACGGTCAACTGGTACCTGGTCAATACGGCGGCGAACCGGGCCTGGATCGCACAGGTCGAACCGGCGGTACTGGCCCTGGCGCGCCCACTCCTCGAAGCGCAGCGGCCTTCGATTCTGGCGCTCTATGAGCAAAATATCGGCCTGATCACGCCGATGCTGGTCGATGAGTTACAGGAAGCCGAGGAGCGTTACCCGGCCGGTTGGATCGAAGATGCGATGCGGGAAGCCGTGCGGGCCAATGCGCGATCCTGGCGCTATATTCGCAAAGTGTTGGAGAGGTGGGCAACGCATGGACGACAGGATGCGCCGGATCGATCCGAGCGACCTATCGATGTTGAGAAATATACCGGCGACGACGGACGCTTCGGCGGCCTATTCCGGCGCGGCGGCGACGACAGCGACCTCTGAGTTGTGCTCGCGCTGTCGCGGGGCGGGCTATTATACGCTGGATGTGCGGGTGGACGACCCGAATTTCGGTGTGCTGATTACCTGTGAATGCAAGCAACGCGAAAAAGAATTGCGGGCCGCCGAAGAATTGCGCCGAATCAGCAATCTCGATCCATTCGGCGATAAAACCTTCGAGAATTTCGATCCCGATATTGCCGGCGTGCGGCGGGCTTTTGTGCGCGCCCGCGAGTATGCCCGCCGCCCACAGGGCTGGCTGATCCTCTTCGGCAACTATGGCAGCGGCAAAACCCACCTGGCTGCCGCTATCGCCAACGAGGCGCTGCGCCAGCATTACCAGGTGCTCTTCGCCGTCGTGCCCGATTTGCTCGATCACCTGCGGCGCACGTTCGCGCCGAATAGCGAAGTTGAGTATGATGAGCGATTCGAGATGGTGCGCGATGTACGCTTGCTGGTGCTCGATGATCTTGGTACGGAAAATACGACGCCCTGGGCGCGCGAAAAGCTTTACCAGATTATCAACCATCGATATAATTATAGTCTGCCGACGGTGATTACCAGCAATCGCCGTCCTGAAGATATTGAACCCCGCATTCTTTCGCGCATGTCGGATGCGGTGCTCTGCCCGGAACGGATCATCCTTGAAGCCGGCGACTATCGCCGCTTGACGGTCGAGCAGCGTTTCGGTCGGCGTCGGCGTAGTCAGGGTTAAGTATGCTCAAACATTATCTTTCCGCCGGCGATTTGAGCCGGGCCGAAGCTGAATCGCTGTTGCAACGGGCCCTGGCACTCAAGGCCGAATGGCACAATGGCGGCCATCCCGCAGCACCGCTGGCCGGCAAAACGCTGGCGCTGGTTTTTGAGAAACCCTCGCTGCGTACGCGAGTGGCTTTCGAGGCCGGAATGACGCAACTCGGCGGTCACGGCAGCTATCTCTCGGCTAACGACATCGATATGGGTGGGCGCGAGAGTGTGCCCGATGTGGCCCGCAATCTCAGCCGCTGGGTACAGGCCATCGCGGCGCGTGTGTTCAAGCATACGACGCTGGAAACGCTTGCCCGCCACGCTGCGGTGCCGGTGATCAATGCGCTCTCGGATCGGGAGCATCCCTGTCAGGCGCTGGCCGATATGCTGACTTTGCTCGAACGGCGGGGACGGCTGGCCGGCGCCCGGCTGGCTTTTGTGGGCGACGGCAACAATGTCTGCCATTCGCTGATGTTGCTGGGTGCGACGCTGGGGGTGAACGTGAGCATGGCCTGCCCGCCGGATTATCGGCCCGACCCGGAATTTGTCGAACTGGCCGCGCAACGGGCCGCTGAGAGCGATGCGACGATCATGGTGACTGCGGCACCAACGGAGGCTGTGGCCGGCGCCGATGCCGTGTATACCGATGTCTGGGCTTCGATGGGCCAGGAACACGAGGCGGCCCGCCGGCGCCCGGTGTTTCAACCCTACCAGGTGAATCGCGAGTTGATGCAGCAGGCGCCACCGACGGCACTGGTGATGCACTGTTTGCCGGTGCATCGCGGCGAAGAAATTAGTGCCGAGGTGATCGATGGCCCGCAGGCCGTGGTGTTCGACCAGGCCGAGAACCGGTTACATGTTCAAAAAGCGTTGATTCTGACCCTTCTCGGGATGTAGGCGGGCAGTGCCGCCGGGTGAGCTACTGGAGCGCGCCCGGCGACAGCGTCCGGTTGATGAGGCAAGCGGAATTATGCCAGGTAACCGTGCCATTTTTGATCGAGCCCTGGAACAGAGCCGCGAGGCCGCGCGCCAGAGCCGCTGGGACGATGCGCTGAAAACGGCAGTGCGTGCATTGCAAGAGTTTCCACAGGACGTGGATGCGCGGGTGGCCGCGGCATTGGCGCTGGTCAATACCGGGCGCTACAATCAGGCCTTGCAGATTCTGGCAGAGTTGCGCGCCGCTGATCCGGACAATGTGCTCTACCTGGGGTATATTGCACGCTGCCAGGCCGAACAGGGTGATGTCGCCGCCATCGATACGTATCGGCATTTGATCGAATTGCATCGCCAGCAACGCAGCAGTGCGCGCATTATTATGACCTTGCGTGAGTTGCTGCAGTTGCGCGACGACCTGGACGCCGAGCGGGAACAACTGGCGCAACTGCTGTTTGACACGAATGCCGGCACTGAGGCGGCCGGCGAGTATTTGAAACTGGCCCGGCGCTATTATGCCCAGCAACGCCTCGATGAGGCGGCTGAACGGGCCGAACAGGTTCTGCGCATCGATCCGCAAAACCACGAGGCAAAAGAATTGCTGGTCGAGTTGCGTGAGGCTATGTCCCAGGCCTTCGACCCGAATGCCCGCCAGTCCGCGCCGGTTGAGGCGGCCGATAACGCACGCATGCCCGGTCGCGGCGGCATGACCGGTTCGCTGCGGTCGCAGCATATTGCCGCTGAACGCCTGGTGGCAATGGCGCAGGAACAGCAGGAAGCCGGCGACCTGCAAGCGGCTATCGAGCATTATGAGCAGGCAATTGCCGCAGGTATGGATCGCGCCGATGTGTTCTATAGCCTGGGCCTGTTGCATCAGGAACTGGGCGATCATCGGGCGGCGGTGCAGGCACTGAACCGATCTACCGGCGATCCGGAATATGCGCTCTCTTCGCATTTTGCGCTCGGTGCTTCCTATCGCGAACTGAACCAGTTGCCCCAGGCCGCCCAGGAATTTGAACAGACCATCCGGCTGGTCGATCTGGAAACTATCGGGCGCAACGAGTCCGAAGATCTGATCCAGATGTATGAAAATGCCGCCGGTATTTATGAGCAGATTGGCGACATCGCTCGGGCGGCCGAGCTGTATAAGACTCTGGCGGCGTTTCTTGGCAGCAAACGCTGGGGCCGTGAGCGGGCTCAAGAGTTCAATCAGCGCGCTAAAGAATTGACTGAACGCAACATGTTTGCCAAGCTGCGCACGCTTGGCACCGGTGCGCTGGCGCCGGCAGCAGAGATTTCCGCCGTGGAACCGGAGCCGGAAAGTGAAGCGATGCCCGAAACCTGGGGCAAAATTCGCTCGATTACCGATTTTCTGCGCGCCGACCGGGTCAGCGACGGCCATGAATCGACGCCCGGTATCGCGCTCAGTGAGGTGACCGGTACGGATCCGCTCGATTTGATTGCGGCCCTGCCCGCCGCCGAAATGCCCAGTTTTGCGCCGATTACGCCGCTGTCGACCGCAGGTCTCGACGAGACCGTCGAACGCTGGGTGCTGGCCAGCGCAAAGTATATTGAGCAAGGCCTGCTGGAAGCGGCCCTCGATGCCTGCCACGAAGTCATTCGTCTGGACGTCGAGTATGTGCTGATTCACTTGCGGATGGGCGAGATCTATGAGCGCCAGGAACGCAACGAGGATGCGCTCACCAAGTACCAGTTGCTGATCGATACGCTCAATCTGTGCGGCGAAGCTGAGCAGGCTATCCCGGTGTATTATCGCCTGATTGAACTCTCGCCGGATACCGGCAATGCACGTGCGAAACTCGCCGAGTTGCTGCGCAATGCCGGGCGAACCGATGAGGCCGCCGAGCAACTGGCTCAGGTTGCAGCGAACTATTTTCGGCTTGGCCAGACGAATCGCGCCCTCGAGGAGTATCGGCGCCTGTTGCAGTGGGCACCGAAAAGCACTGATGCGCATGCGCAGTATGGCCTGATGCTGCTGAAACTCGAACGCTTCGAAGCCGCGCTCGGCGAATTCCGCAAGGCGCTCGAGTTGAGCGGCACCCACAATCCGGTCGGCATTGCGCGCATGAACATGACGCTGGCACTTATGGCCGATCAGCCGGCGGCCGTCTGGGATTCGCTGGCAGCGGTGATCGAACAGTTGAAAGAACAGCCTCAACAGGCCAGCGCCGTGCATAGCGAGTATCGTAGCGTCCTGGTGTATACCGATGCGCCGATTTTGCATTACATTTTCGGCATTCTGTTGCAGCACGCCGGCCAGCACAGTGCGGCACTGCTCGAATTCGAACAGACGATGGCAACCCTGGATACCGAAATCGACCTGCTGTTGCCGCCGGTGCTGGTGCACCAGGCCATGGCCGACAGCTATATTGCGCTGGGCCAGGCCGAAGACGCGCTGGATCAGTTGCGGCGCGGGCAGGCCGTGGCCGGGCGCAATACCAGTGATGCAGGTGTCAAGCATTTCTTTGCGGTGCCGCTCAGCAAAGGCGACTTGGCCCGGCGTATGGCGGAGGCCTATGCCGCCAGCGATGACCTGGCCGGCGCGGAACAGGCGCTGCTGGAGGCGCGCCGGCATCTGCCCTATGATCGCACGGTGTATACCAAGCTGGCCGATGTGTATTTTCGCCAGGGTCGGCTGGCCGATGCGATTACTCAACTCGACGACCTGGCTACGCACTATGAGACGCGTCAGGAACTGGATCGGGCCATTGAAATGCTGGACTATGGCTTGAAACTGGCGCCGAGCAGCATTGCGCTGGGGAGCCGGCTGGCCCGCATGCAACTACGGCGCGGCTATCTCAACGAAGGCATCGAAGGCCTGGTGCGAACAGCGGAAATGCAGCGCAAGGCCGGCCAGCTCAAAGATGCCGTGGCCAGCCTGCAAGAGGCGGCCCAGGTGTACTGGATGCTGAGCGATCATGAAAAAGCACGTCAGCTTTATGACCGGATTGTGCATATCGCGCCCAACGACATTGAGGCGCGTCAGTGGCTGGCGCTGATGTATACGCTGGCCGGGCGAACCGGCGATGCCATCCTGGAGAAAAAGCAGATTGCCCGCATCTTTTTGCAACAACGTGACTATGAGAGCGCGATTGCCGAGTTGCACCAGATTATCGGGTTGAGCCAGACGGATCAGGAAGCATTCTTTATGCTGGGTGATATGTTGATGCGCCGCGAAGAGTACAATCAGGCCGTGCGGATCTACAGTCGCCTGCTGTCGATGGAAGGCGTTGAAACCGAACGGGTTGAAGCGCTGATTGCCGCGGCCAATCGTATGCTGGCGCAGCAGCAAAGCCCTACCTGAGAGATGTCTCTTCTGCGCGTTCGGGCGAAGATGTGCCGGCCTGGCTGAAGCCGCCGACGCTTTCGGAATAAACGCCATTATTATGCCAGAGTTTAGCCGCATTGCTGAACGTCTCAACCCCTTCACGTCTTCTTATGCGCTGCTTGATATTGCCTTCGTTGCCCTGCTGTTCTTCTGGTTGCTCGGAGTTATTCGGGGAACCCGTGCGGTGCACTTGCTGCGAGGCATCGGGATTGTGCTCGCGATCACGTTTTTGCTGGGAACTACAGTTGAAGAGTTAACGACGCTGAGCTGGCTGCTGCGCAATGTCTTGCAGCCGGCGCTGGTTGTGGCAATCCCGGTGCTCTTCCAGCCGGAATTGCGGCGGGCGCTGGAAACGCTCGGGCGTACCGGCGAATTGTTCAACCGCTCCTTCGGGAGCAATCGCTCGGGAACCGTTGAGACGATTACCAGTATCAGCCGGGCAGCCACGCAGTTGTCGCAGCAGGGTGTCGGTGCGCTGATTGTGCTCGAACGCGAAACCTATTTGCAGGAATATGCCGATCGCGGCGTCATTCTCGATGCGCGCCTGGCCGTGCCGCTGCTGCTGAATATTTTCTACCCCAATTCGCCGCTGCACGATATGGCCGTGATTGTGCGCAACAATCGCATTCTGGCGGCCAATGTGGTGCTCCCGCTGAGCGAAGATGTGATCGGTCAGCGTCGCTACGGGACGCGCCACCGGGCGGCCAAAGGCATCAGTGAGCAGACCGACGCCATTGCGATTGTGGTCTCGGAGGAAACCGGCGCGATTTCGCTGGTCAATGATGGGCGCATGGTCAGCTATTTGAATGAAACGCGCCTGCGAAGTATGCTGGCGGGCCTGCTGAAGGTAACGCCGGGAGAAGATTGAACATGAATTCGCTACGCGCCACCAGCCTGCAGATCGCGCTGGCGGTGGGATTGAGTTTTGCGCTCTGGGCTTTTGTGTCGTTGAGTGTCAACCCCGAAGAACGGGTGCCGTTCAATGATCTGAATATTGAGGTGCGCGGCAAGGATCCGAACCTGGTGATTGTCGATCAGAACGGCCTGCCGAAAGCAACCCTGCCGACGGTTGATGTCGTGATCGAAACGGATCGGGCCACGCGTGGTGAGTTGCGGCAGGTCGATATTCAACCCTACGTGGATCTGAGCGATGTTTCCGCCGGTGACCGGGTGGTGCCGGTGAACGTGGATCGTACCCGGCCGGGGATTAGTTTCAGTGTTGCGCCGGAAGGCCTGTCGCCGGAGGCAGTTCCCATCCGGCTGGAAACGCTGGTGACGCGTACGGTGCCGATTTCGATCAGTATTCAGGGCAATGTGCCGTTTAGCTTTGCCCTGGGCGAACCCGAGGTACGCTCGAATAACCAGATCATCGCGCAGGCCGAGATCAGTGGCCCACAGAGCCGGGTCGAACGAGTGGCGGTGGCGCTGGCCGTCGCGAACGTTGATCAACTCAGTGCGAATTATGTTTCTTTGCAACAACTCCAGGCCATTAGCGCCGAACAAAAACCGGTGGAGGGCGTGACGGTGACGCCGGCAAATGTGACGGTGCGCATTCCGATTACGCCAATCGTGGGCTTGAAACTGGTGCCGGTCTTGCCGCAAATTGTCGGCAATCCGGCAACCGGGTTTGTGGTGACGAATATTCGCAGCGATCCGCAGTTGATCAATATTACCGGCAGTTCCAATGTCCTGGAATCGATCAGGCAAGTCTCGACTGCGCCGATTGATATTTCCGGCTTGAACCGGGATGCAATGATTACCGCGACGTTGCAATTGCCGCCCGGTACGGCGGCGCAGCAGGGTGAAAGCAGCAGCGCTACCGTCATCATCGAGATTGCGCCGCTGGCATTCCCCGTTCAGGTGCAATTGCCGGTAGCGGTGCAGGTTGTCGGTGCGCCAACTATACTGACTGTCGGTGTCGATCCGAGTATCTTGCAGGTGACACTCAGCGGCACGCCCGAGGCGCTGGCCCAGATCGAGGATGGCACGCTGACCGCGATTGTCGATGCGACCGGCCTGAGTGCCGGCATCCATTTGCGCACACCACAACTGACGTTGCCGCCCGGCGTAAACCCGGTGGCCGAGATCCCAGCGGTTACGCTGTTTTTGCGCCTGCCGCCGACACCGACCCCACTACCTGATCCTACGCCGCCACCGGAGGTTGCAACGCCGACGGCCGGAGCCGACCTGCCGCCGGAGGTTGCAACGCCGACGGCCGGGGCCGACCTGCCGCCGGCAGAACCGCCGCCGGCAGAACCGCCGCCGACTGAAACTGTTGAAGCAGTGCCCGCAGCAACTGCAACCGGAACCCCATGAAGACGTTGCAAAACTGGCTGGAAAACGTTATCGGATTGACGCCGGAGTTGCAGAGCCGGCTCGCCGCATCTTTGCTGATGTTGCTGCTGCTCTGGCTGGTACAGCGCATCGTGACGGTGACCCTGCGGCGCCGGACAGTCGACCTGGCGATGCGTTACCGCTGGCAGAAGGCGACCGGCTACATACTGTTCGCAGTTGGCGTGCTGCTCATCGGGCGGGTCTGGTTTGAGGGGTTCGAATCGCTGGCAACGATTATCGGCCTGGTGTCGGCGGGGATAGCGATTGCCTTACAGGAAGTACTGGTCAGTTTTGTGGGCTGGCTGTTCATTCTCTGGCGGCGGCCCTTCAACCTGGGCGACCGCATACAGATTGGTGAATACACGGGTGATGTGATCGATATTCGGATATTCCAGTTCTCGATTATGGAAGTCGGCAACTGGGTTGCGGCCGATGAGCCGACCGGGCGGGTGATTCACGTGCCGAACGGGCTCATTTTTCGCGAGCCGCAGGCCAATTTCGGCCAGGTGTTCAAATATGTCTGGCACGAAATCCCGGTGTTGCTGACGCGTGAGAGTGACTGGAAGACGGCCAAGACGATCTTGCGCAAGGCCATCAGTCGCCATTCCGATCATTTGAGTGCAATTGCCCGGCAGCGCATGCGCGAAAACTCCGATCGCTATATGGTTCCAGCCGCACGGCTGGTGCCGGTGGTGTACACCGCTGTTCGTGAGAGCGGCATCGAGCTCACTATGCGCTACCTCTGCGAACCGCACGAACGTCGCGAAACCGAACATGCCATCTGGGAAGAGTTGCTCGACGCCTTTGCCGCTCAGCCCGGCATTCATTTTGCCTACCCCACCCAGCGCGAAATCCAGTCACGCGATCCCTATGATATCCAATCTTAAAACACCCTTTCTCCTTTATCCGGCCAGGGCGGCGGCACATTTTTCGCCGCTGATCATGGCGGCATTGATGCTGCTGGCCTCAGTGAATTCGGCGGCAAAATAGAGGCCCGGACGGCGACTCTGGTTGGCGGGTAGGTTGGGATGCAGGCCGGGCGGCTGGGCGAACTGGGCGTAGGCAATTCGGTAGATCGCCAGTGGCTGATAGCCTGCCAGGGCGCGCAGGGCACGTTGATCACCGGCAAACATGCGCCGCAGATCAGCCAGCGCCCGCGCAAAGAATTCCTCGTCGTCGAGCGGCGGCAAGCCCAGGATCGTGGCGCTGAGCAGGTGTTTGCCGGCAGGCGCATAGGTCGGTGCCACATTGCTCAACAACTGGGCATTATTGACGAAGGCATCCGGCTCGGCATTCAGCAGAATTTTGCGCCCCCGGTACACCGGCGCGTCGCCGCTGAAGTAGACCGTCACCGTCCGGCGATGATCGAGCGGCAGCGGCAGGCCGCTCAGTCGGGCCGCTTCGGGAGCCGGCGTCGCCAGCACTACCGCATCGCCGTGCAGTTCCGTGCCGTCGGCCAGGCGCAGCCCATTCACCCGGTTTCCCGCGCTGAGCAGCGCGACGACCCGGCAGCCGGTGCGAATGCAGCCGGCAGTCTGCAAATCGGCGGCCAGTTGCGCACTGATCCGGCCCATGCCGTGGGCCGGCACACAGGTACCGCCATCACTGAGCATCTTGAAATCGAATTTGAAGCATTTGGCGCTGGTCTCGAGCGAGCGATCCAGAAAAATGCCGCCATAAAAAGGGCGAAAGAAATTGTCGAGGGCAGCCCGACTGAAACCACGCGCCCGGAGAAATGCTATCGTTGCCTGATCATCGCCGGCCAGTACCTGGTCAATCGTTTTGGCCCGCATCTCAAAGGCCAGCGCTAGCGTCAGGATTTTATCAGAGGGCGAGACAACCGTCGACAGTATGGCAGCCGGGGCACCGGCCGGGTCGCGCAGCGGATCGCTCAGCACCTGGCGCCAGCCGTCGCGGCAGATAATTGCACCGGGGTCGAAATACTGCACATCGAGTGCGGCCAGATCGAGCTGGCGGCGGGCGGCCGGGTAGGCATCAAACAGCACCTGGAAGCCGTGATCGAGAATGAAGCCCGCGCGCTCATCGGAGCGCACGCGCCCGCCGACCGCGCCGGCAGCTTCGAGCAGCGTGACCGTATGGCCCCGGCGGCGCAACTCGCGGGCGCAACAGAGCCCGGCAACACCGCCGCCAACAATGAGAATATGCATCGCTTTTTTGCCGACGGGTGGTCGTGGCTGTGCCACGACCACCCGCCGGCGCTGATTGGAACCTCTTTTTTCGCCTACGGCAGGGCGGAAGAAGACAAGGACGGTTTTTTCTTGCTGCCGCAGGCGAAAACAGCCATTGCGGCTTGCGCAAACACGCCGACTGCGCAAGTCATGAGGATTATACCATTGGGGCCGGCGCGTGGTTGCGCTCGATGCGGTATACTGGAGCCGGCACACTGGAACTGCAATATGGAATGCAAAGGAGATCCAGCATTGACTCGAATACACAATTTCAGCGCCGGGCCGGCGGTGCTGCCGCTGGCAGTACTCGAACAGGCTCGGGCGGAACTGAGCGACTATCAGGGGCGGGGCATGTCGATTATGGAGATGAGCCACCGTTCCAGCGAGTATGCCGCCATCAATGCCGAAGCAGAAAAGCGGGCAAAGACGCTCCTGGGCCTCGGCGACGATTACCGGGTGCTGTTTGTGCAGGGCGGCGCCAGCCTGCAATTCGCCATGTTGCCAATGAATTTTCTGCCGGCCAATGGCACCGCCGATTATATTCTGACCGGAAGCTGGTCGGACAAGGCTCTGGCCGAAGCGCGCCGGTTCGGCCAGGCCCATGTGGCGGCCAGCACGAAAGAAGAAAAATATCGGCGCATTCCCGGCCCGGCCGAGATCCGGCTCAGCGAACAGCCGGCCTATGTGCATATCACCTCGAACAATACGATTTACGGCACGCAGTGGGCCGAGTTGCCGGCTTTTGCCAATGTGCCGCTGGCAGCCGATATGAGCAGCGATATTTTCTCGCGGCCCTTTGATGCGACAAAGTTCGCACTGATCTATGCCGGTGCACAGAAGAACGTCGGCCCGGCGGGGGTGACGCTGGTGATTGTGCGCCAGAGCTGGCTGGAGGCGGCTGCCGATACGCCGCCCATGCTGAGTTACGCCAATTATGCCGGAAACGACTCGCTCTACAATACGCCGCCAACCTTTGCGGTCTATCTGGTCAACCTGGTGCTGGGCTGGATCGAAGAGTTGGGCGGGCTACCGGCGATGGCCGAGCGCAACCGGCGCAAGGCGGCCACCGTGTATGCCGCCATCGACGCGAGCGGCGGCTTCTACCGTGGTCACGCCGATCCCGCAGCGCGCTCACAGATGAACGTGACCTTCCGGCTCCCCGATGAGGCGCTCGAGAAACAATTTGTTGCCGAATCTAAGGCCGCCGGTATGGTCGGACTGAACGGCCATCGCTCGGTGGGTGGTGTACGCGCCTCGCTCTACAATGCCCTCGAACCGGAATCCTGCGATACGCTCGCTGCGTTTATGGCCGAATTTGCCCGCAAGAACGGTTAATTGTTGGTGACTGACACAGTCGACGTTGGATTCTGGTTTCACCAGCAGCTTTTTCGCCTGCGGCAGCGTGAACAGTGACGTTTTATTTCTCCGGGTCAGGCCGTTAGCGGCCCAACCCGGACCCAACCCGGAGAAACCGCTATCTTTTCACGTTGCCTGCCGCAAGCAAAAGATGTATGGAATCGTTTTTTCACGCTGCCGCAGGCAAAGCACGCACGTTGCGTTGCGAGCAATACCGCCGACTGCGCAAGTCGCAATGATTGAAAAACAGGGTTTTTCCTATGTCTACACTGAATTTTTCTGCCGGCATCACGTTTGTGCCGACGGCAGATTTACATGCCTGTGCCGATTTTTACGAGACGATTCTGCTGCTGCCGCTGGTGGTCGACCAGGGGCGCTGCCGGATTTATCAGGTGGCCGCCGGAAGCTTTCTGGGCTTTTGCCAGCACGACGATCCGGTTGAGCCCGATCAACGGCTGATCATGACCTTTGTCTGCGATGATGTGGACGACTGGCATCGCCGGCTGGTGAACCAGGGCGTAAAGACCGACGGCGCGCCGCGCATGAATGAGCAGTACCGAATTTACCACTTCTTTGCCCGTGATCCGGACGGCTACCGGCTGGAAGTGCAGCGATTCGAGCATCCCTTCCCGCCGGCGACAGAAGGCGATCAGAGCGCCTCGTGAGGATCGCTGTTGTCTCCAAGGCGCTGGTGGCACCGCTGCACCAGCGCCAGATGCAGGTACTAGCCGCGCTACCGGATGT
Organism: Chloroflexaceae bacterium; assembly: GCA_034437175.1. GTDB lineage: Bacteria > Chloroflexota > Chloroflexia > Chloroflexales > Chloroflexaceae > DAOTUJ01. Next base: position 49,010 of record DAOTUJ010000169.1, read on the forward strand.
CGAGTTGCTGGCGCTGGCGCCACCTTCCTGGCTGGAGCCACGGGTGGGCCGCCAGCGCCTGGAGCCGCATTTCATCGCCGGCTACCGGCTGGAAACGCTGCCGATTCTGCTGAACGGGCGACACCACCTGCATTTCTACCCCGACCTGGGCCGGCGGCTGCGGCGGTTTGCCCCGGATGTGCTCCACATCGATGAGGAAGCCTTCAATTCGGCAACCTTTCTGGCGCTGCGGGCCGGCCTGGCGCTGCGGGCGCGCTGCTGCTTCTTCAACTGGGCCAATATCGATCGCTATTATCCACCGCCCTTCAATCTCTTCGAACGCTACGTTTTTCGTTACGCCGGCCATGCCATCGCCGGCAATCAGGAAGCCGCCGACATTATGCGGCGGCACGGGTACGCCGGCCCGTTGAGCATCCTGCCGCAGGTCGGTGTCGACCCGGATATTTTCGTGCCGGCGCCACCTCGGGCCGGCCCGCCGCTGATTGGTTACCTGGGGCGGCTGGTGCCGGAAAAAGGCCTGGCTGATCTGCTGGACGCCTTTGCCGAACTATGTGGTGATTGCCGGCTGCGGATTATCGGCGACGGCGTATTGCGCGACGAGATCCGGCGGCGGCTGGCGAAAGCACCGCTGGCGGGGCGCGCCGAGTTGCTGCCGGCGCTGCCGGGAAGCGCCGTGCCCGCCGCGCTGCGTGAGCTCGATGTGCTGGTACTGCCATCGCGTTCGGTGGCCAGTTGGAAGGAGCAGTTCGGGCGGGTGCTGATTGAAGCGATGAGTTGCGGCCTGGCGGTCGTGGGCAGCGACAGCGGCGAGATCCCGAATGTACTGGGCGATGCCGGCATGGTGGTGCCGCAGGCGAACCCGGCCGCCCTGCGCGCCGCCCTGCAAAGCCTGGTCGATGATGCGCATTTGCGGGCCGAATATGGGCGGCGCGGGCGGGCGCGCGTGCTGGCCGGCTATACACAGGCGGCGCTGGCGCAACGCTACCACGCAGTGTACCAGTCGATGCTTATGCCGACGCAGATGTGATACCGCACAAGCAATATGCATGCTACCTTATTACTGATAGAGGGCGAAAATTACTGATAGAGGGCGAAAAGCCTCTGGTGCAGCCGGCACCAATCCCAATGATGCGTTGACAGGGTCTTATCGCCGTGTTACCATCTTTTTGTATTTATGCAAAAGCTTTGTTTACTAGATTGGCGGCGCCCATGATCTCCTCACCTGCGCCCTGGACTGAGCTATATCTCTACCCACTCCTCGCTGTGATTCTGCTCTGGGTCGGGCTGACTGGACTGGTGATCTGGTTGAACCGGCGCGGCCTGCGGGCGGCGCGGCGAGCACTGTGGTTGAGCTTGCCACTGATCGGACTGGCGCATTACCAGCTCTGGCTGGTGCGCGACGATCTCAGTGCGCCGGCTTGCTACCAGGCATTCGTTGCCGCAATGCTGATCTGGGCCTGGCATGAGCTGGCATTTTATAGCGGCGTCATTACCGGTACCTGGCGCCGGCCTTGCCCGAGTGGTATTTCCGGCTGGAAACGCTTTGAATACGCCCTGTCGACCCATGTGTATCATGAACTGGCAATTGCCGGTGAAATTCTCTTGCTCTGGCATCTGCATCGTGGTTCAATGAATGTAATCGGGCCGCTGGTGTTTGTGTTGCTCTGGGCAATGCTGCACAGTGCCAAACTGAATGTCTTTCTAGGCGTGCGAAGCCTGACGGTCTCGTGGCTGCCGGATCATCTGCGCTATCTGGGGAGTTTCTGGCGGCGGCGGACACCGGGCGGCTTTTTCCTGTGCTCGCTGGTCGGTTCCGGTTTTCTGGCGCTGTTTCTCTGGGGAACAGCCGGCTTGCTGGCCGGTACGGGCCTGGCTATCGGTATCGCGTTGCTGGCATCACTGACCACCCTGGGTTTTCTAGAGCATGTGATGCTGGCGGTGCCGGTGCCGGTCGGTCTGAAAAAAGCTGTTCCGCAGCAGCGAGCCGCGATCGCGCCCGGCCAGCTCTCGGAATAAGCTGCCACAGGATCGGGCGCCTTTTCGGAGGTGGCTATGGCAACGCTCTATGTTGCATCGACTGAAACCTTCGTCGGCAAGACTGCGGTATGTCTGGGACTGATGCGCCGGATGCAACGGGATGGCTTTCGGGCCGGCTATATGAAACCGGTCAGCGCCTCGCTGGCGCCTCGCACTGAGGCGGCACTGGATGCAGATGCGGCGCTGGTCGCAGCGACCATGGGGCTGGCGGCACCACTGGAACAACTCGCGCCGGTTTTGCTCACGCCCGGCGTCATCGATGCCGTTCTGCGCGGCCAGCGCCCGGCTTTCCTCCGCCGTTTGCAAGAAGCTTTTTTTGCGCTGTCGCGTGACGGCGATATGCTGTTGCTCGAAGGCAGCAATTCCTGGTCGGAAGGCGCGCTGGCCGATCTCGCCGCCGATCAGGTCATGGAATTGCTGGAAGCGCCCGGCCTGCTCGTTAGCCGTTATCATTCGACGCTGGCCATCGATACGATCCTGGCGGTACAGCGTTACCTCGGCGAGCGCTTGAGCGGAGTGTTGCTAAACCAGGTGGCCGAACCGCAACTGGATTTTGTGCAGCAGCGAGTGCTGCCTTTTCTCGAATCACGCGACATCCCGGTACTGGGTGTGATCCCGTACGATCAGATCCTCGGCGGCGTCACGGTGCGTGAGTTGCACGATCACCTGGGCGGCCGGCTGATCGGCAGTCGCGACTGGTATGAAACCATGGTCGAGTCGTTGATGGTAGGCGCGATGAGTGCGGAAGCCGGGCGATCCTTTTTTCAGCGTCGTGAACGCAAGGCCGTTATTACCGGCGGTGATCGGGTGGATCTGCAACTGGCGGCGCTGGAAACCAGTACCAGCCTGCTAATCCTGACCGGCAATGTGCAGCCGCCGATGCAGGTAATCGACAAAGCCGAAGAGTGCCGGGTTCCCATCATTGTGCTGCCCGACGAGACGGGCATTTCACTGGAGCGCGCCGAAGCTCTGTTTGGGCAGAGCCGTTTGCAACGCGGCATCAAAATCGAGCGATTCAGTGCGTTGCTGGAAACGCATCTCGATTTCGAGCGCCTGTATGACCTGATAGGACTGAGCTTATGAGCGAAGAAGCGGAACAGATCGGCCCGCTCGTTTTCGTCCCCAACCCCGATTACCCCTACCCCTTCGATGTCCCGGAGCCACCGCGTTTCTGGATGGAAGAGCAGACCGGTGCGCTGGCCGAGGCGGTGGAAGCTTACATGAACGGTGAGGCAATTCAGCCGGCCCAGATGGAGTTGATCAAGCTGTATCTGCGCCAGTACCTCGAGCGGGCCGTGATCGCTCACGATGCCAATCGCAACCAGTTGCTCAGCCGGATCGAGCGCCTGCGCCAGCAGCGTGACCTGGAGCGTTTTGCCGACGAATTATCGGAGTATGGCATCGAAGCCTTCTGATCCGGATAATAACAAGGCGTATGTTATGCTGATCAGGCGCTGGCTTGCTAGCGTCCGATTAGCACGTATTGCCAGTAATGCAGGCCGGCGGCGAGCACCCGGCCGGCGGCAAGGGGCGAACCGGGGGGCGGCGAACCATAGGCATTGAAGCCAAGATCCTGGGCCATCTTTAGTTCGAGCAGAATATCGGCGGGGTCGCTGGTGATGACGACGCTCTGAATACCCCGGCTACGGGCCTGACCTGCCGCCAGCCGTAGATATTGCACCCGGGTTTCGGCATCCTCGACGGCAATCAGCGCATTTTCAGGCAGGCGCCACTGGTCGCCGGTCAGTTCGGCTTTCAAATCGAGTGCATCGGGATGCGCCAGAATAATGTGCCCGGCGTAGCCCTGGCGATACAGCGCCAGCGTATGCTCAATCAGCGCCGTTTCCGGAGGGCGGTCGGCAGCAAGCAACAAGGCATCGCTGCGGCGTACCTCGTCGCGCTGGCCCTGCACAAAGACCAGCCCGCAGACCAGGATCAGCCCACCGAGCAGCATCAGGCCGATAACCAGTGTTGCGCGCAGCAACCGGAGCAAGCTGCTGCGCCAGAGCAAGGGCAGTTGCATACGTTTTCCTTCTGCGAAAGTCGGGTCAACCGTGCGTAATACCAGCGGCCAGAGTCGAAATCAGCCGGCGCAACTCATGCACGTCAAAGGGTTTGGGCAGCACATAGTCAACATGGTTGGCACGGGCTTCCTGCTCACCGATCTGATCTCCCCAGCCGGTAATCAGCATCGTTCGAATAGCCGGATCGATCTTTCGGGCGGCTCGAAGCACGTCCCAACCCGAGAGATCGGGCATACCCAGATCGCTGCATACCAGTTCAAAGGATTGCCGATGGAGATAATCGAGCGCTTCCCGGCCGCCGGCGGCGCTCACCACCTGGTGACCCTGGCGACGGAGCATTTCATACAACACCTGGCGGATCATTTCTTCGTCATCGACGATAAGAATGCGGAGCGAGCGCCGGCTCGGTGTGAGCGTTTCACGGGCAGTAGCATCGACAGAGACGTCCGGTTTTTGCAAGGGCAGGCGGACAGTGAAAGTGCTGCCCGCACCGGGAGCGCTTTGCAATACAATATCTCCGTTATGGCGTTGCACGATGCTATGGGCCAGAGCCAGCCCCATACCGGTGCCGCGCTGGCCTTTGGTCGTAAAAAACGGATTAAACACCTGGTCGTGCAATTCCTGCGGGATGCCGGTACCGGTATCGATCACGCTGATGGCGAGCATATACCTGGCGCCGGCGGCGGGCAATCCCGAGGATTGAGTCTCATCGAGCGCCGTCCGAATACGCAGGGTACCGCCCTCGGGCATGGCATCGATGGCATTCAAAATCAGGTTTGTCAGCAAGTCGCGCAGCGCAGGCGGATCGCCTTGAACCGGCGGCAGCAAGGCAAATTCACGTTGCACATCGATATGCTGGCCTTTGCTCTGAGCGGTATCGCGCCAACGTGGGCGAGTAATCGACAGGCTCTCCTCGATCAAGTCGTGAATGTTGACTAATTGCTGCGGTTGCGTCTGGTTGGTCTGGGCGAAATCGCGCAGCCGGCGCACCGTGTCGGCGCCGGCGAAGGCAATGCGCTCGATGATGCGCAGGCTCTCGCGGGCGGCATATTCGTCGTATTCCTGGTGCAACAGCAACTGAGTATGGCCGACGATGCCGGTGAGCAGATTGTTGAAATCGTGAGCGACACCACTGGCCAGTTCACCGAGTGCCTGCATACGGCTGGTGCGCAGCAGGCGCTCCTGGGCGGTACACAATTCGTTGTAGCGCATAAGATGTTCCATTGCCACCGCCGCCTGGCCGGCGAGTGCTTCAGCCAGGTACACATCGTCCTGGTCGAAGGCACCGATATGGGTTGCCTCAATGTCGATCAGGCCAAGCACCCCGGCCGTACTTTTGATCGGAACCACCAGCTCCGAGCGGGTCGGCGAATCCGGTGAGCGGGCATAATAGCGTTGATCCAGGGACACATCATTGCAGAGCACCGTCCTGGCGTGGCGCACGGCCCAGCCCATCAACCCGTGATTGAAGGGAAGCCGGCGATACGATTGTTCGCCGCTCGCGGTCAGGATCTGGCCATAGTTGACCTGCGGTACAATCATAGCATCTTCGATGCGGGCAATCATGACCTGGTAATAACCGAAGGTTTCGTGCAATTCGCGAGCCAGCTCGTGAAACAGGGCGGGAATCTGCTCAATCGTCGCCAGGCGCAAAGCAATGCGATGGAGCAACTGCAGGCGCATAGCGCGCGTAGCAGCGCGGATCTGCACCTGCTTGTAATGCAATGCCAGCGCCACGTGTTCGGCAAAGGCCTGGGCGATATCGGCATCGCGACGGTGAAAAAAGCCGGGCTGCCATTTATCGATGGCCATGATACCGAAAAATTGCCGGTTGCTGATCAGCGGCACACCGATCCAGGAACGTACAATGTTGCTGCCGGGAACGTGTTGCCAGCCGGCTTCTTGCTGCACATCGTCAATCAGGCAAACGCGCCGACTACTGGCCACCCGGTAGCCAATCGTGCCCGGCCCGACGTAGAGTACCGAGCCGCGAATATCGCGGGTGAAGCCATTGCCGGCCACCAGGACGCCATGATATTCGTTGCGCTGGAGCCAGATACTGGCCGAGTCATAATCGACGAAGCGGCGAAAATTTTCGAGGACGAAGGCCAGCAATTCCTGCTCATCGTCGATCCGGCTGCTGGCGGCGGCGAGCTCGGCCAGCGAACCGGCCAGTTCCTGACTGCGCTGATGGTCGTTGCGCAGCGAGGCATTGAGCCTGGCCAGCGAGCCCTGGCGGAGATGGGCAGCCTGGAGTTTGCCGGCAAACGATTGGTTAGCCAGTGCCAGCGCAGCCATACCGGCACAGATCTGTAACGCCGGCAGGATGTCGTCTGCAAAGACCTGATCGGAGTGCAGAGCCAGGATCAGAATGCCGATGCAATCGGTGGGCGTCCGTAGCGGCAGCCAGAGCCGTGGGCCATGCTCGGAGAAAATCGCCTCCGGCCCATCCTGTTCCGTACTATTGACCAGTTGATAGGAGGCCTCCGGTGAGAGCACCGCCGCCAGGGTCGGGTCGGTCAGCGGAGAGAGTTCGCGGCCGTAGACGGTGGGCGGCAGAGCATAGCCGACAACCACCTGGAAGCGATCGTTGCCATGGTGCAACAGCAAGGCGGCAGCAGGCGCGGCGCTGAGCTTACGGGCAGTATCGAGCAGCGCCTGGCCGGGCGCGACGGCAGCGTGTGCCAGCGCCAGTTGTTGCTGGAATAAATAGAGGGTACTGATATGGTTGGATGGTACCGGAGTGATGGCAGCGCCGACCGGCACTGCTACGGGCTCGGACGGTTGGAGTTTGCCAGAGATGCGCTGGTTCATATGGTGCTGCGTCTGGTCGAGCATGTATGCGTATTGATAGCTAACAGGTGCATTATACGAAAGCCGGGAGCTTCTGGCAATTGGAGCAGCGGAACAGGGGGAAAGGCAGGCCGCTCGCTGCTGGTGCTGGACACGCGCGTCGGCGATGATACGGCAATCCAGTGGCAGTTCACCCACAACATTCCGCTGCGCCCCTTTGCCCGCCGCAACCAGGCCTTCGACGAACCGCCCTGGCGCAACGACGAAGACGCCGACGATGCCTGGCTGCGGGTGGCAGCGCGCCTGTTTCAATTCGTTTGATGTTGCGGCTTCGCCGCAACATCAAACGAATTGAAACAGGCGCGCTGCCGGAGGCGTTTCGATCTGTCGCCTGCGGCGGCAAGGAAGGGAAACATGGGTCGTGCTGTTTTCGGCTTTGCCGAAAACAGCACGACCCATGTTCTTCATGTATCCTGGGGGAAATAGGCCAGGATGTCCTCAGTGGGCTGGAATTCGAAGGCGACTTCGGCGAAGGCCGCCCGTAGGGCCAGGGCTTCCATGTGCAGGGGCCGGTGCTCGCTTTTCTTGACGGCCCATTCGCCGCGTTGCTGCTTGATGATCAGCTCCCAGTTGCTGATTATATGCAGGGTGGCTGCGGCAGCGCCCGGCAGATCCTGCGCCGCCTGCAAACCGGCAATCAGGGCGTGGAACATGTCGGCGGGCCGGGTCTGGCCGGCGGTGCCGATCAGGCCGTGCTGGATGCCGGCGGGGCTGTGGAGTGCCCAGCCGGCCCGCCGCCCGCCGGCAGCCGAGCGCAGGGCCAGCACCCATGTTTCGGCGGAAGCCGTGTTGGGCGCGGGCGCCTGCGGGGGCGCGGCCGTCGCATAAGCGCGGTTGGCGGCAGCGTTGGCGGCGGCATCGACCCGTTCGTTGCGCGCATCACCGGCGTGGCCCTTCACCCAGGCAAACTCCAGATGATGCGGTGTTGCCGCCGCCTGCAGCCGCTGCCAGACCTGGCGGTTCTTTTTCGGCAATGTACCGCCGGCCAGCAAGCTCTGCAGCCCTTTCAGCACATAGGTTGAGTCGCAGCGCAAAATGACATGGCAAGGGCGTTTGAGCGCTTCCAAAGCGGCAGCGGCAGCGACCATCTCCATAACATTGTTGGTTGTCACAGCAGGCTCTTCACCGGCCAGCAGGCGTTCGCGCTCGCCATATTCGAGCAAGGCGGCCCAGCCACCCGGCCCCGGATTGCCGCGTGTCGCGCCGTCGGTTGTAATCGTGACCACCGGCAGATCGCCGGTGGGGTCTTCGGTAGGGTTCATCATATCTTGACATATCTTGAAAAATACAGGGGGTTGATGCTGGTTTCTGGCGGCGTAGCCGCCAGAAACCAGCATCAACCCCCTGTATTTTTATTACCGGCGTATGCGCAACGTCGACGGCAGAATCTGCATCTGGTCGCGATATTTGGCCACGGTACGCCGGGCGACCGGGTAGCCGCGCTGGTTGAGAATGCGAGCGAGCTCACTATCGCTAAGCGGCACCGTTTCATTATTGATAATCTCGCGCAGCACATCCTGCACCGGGCGGGCGGCGACAAAAAATTCGCTGAACGGCAGCAGGTGCCGGTCAGGTAAAAGTGCAGTTTTGCCGGCCGTCGTGCGGCTCACCGTCGACTCGTGGACACCGACTTCAGCGGCGATGGTGGCCCGCGTCAATGGTTGGAGATGGCGCACGCCGTGCCGGAGAAACGCTTCCTGGTGCTGCACAATCGCCTCACTGATCAGCTTGAGCGTCGATTCACGCTGGCGCAGGTTGGCCAGGAACGTACGGGCGCGTGCCAGATATTCCTGCACATGTTCACGCTCGTCTTCGTTCAATTCGCTGCCGCGCCGCACCATTTCGCGATAGAGCGGATTGAGCCGCAGCATACGCCGCGGCGACCGAAGCACTTCAACCTGAAAGCGATCCTCATCATCGAGGCTAATCAGCACATCGGGCTGGCTATAGCGCGGTCGGTTGCCGGCGGGTAGCGGTGCAAGCTGCGCCGGGTAGGGGTGACAATGCCGGCGAACAAACTCGCGCACGGCAGCAACATCGCTGCTATCGATACCGAGTTGCTGCGCGACATAGCGATCGCGATGGGCCCCTAGTTCGTCGAGGTAGCCGGCAATGATGGTGCGGGTATGCGGCGGCAGCGTGCCTTCCTGCTCAAAAGGCGCAATCTGGAGCAGCAGGCACTCACGCAGATCGCGGCTGGCAATGCCGGGCGGCCCGATTTGCTGAAGCTGGTCGATCACCGCCCGAACGCGGGCAGTGTTAACCCCGAGCGTATGGGCCAGGTCGACCGGATTTTCTTCGAGGAAGCCATTGTCATCGAGCGAGGCCATCAGCAGGCCGGCGATCGGGTAATCTTCGGCCGGCAGGCTGGTATGCAACTCGGAAAGCAAATACTCTTCCAGGTTCTGCGGTGCAGCCACAAACAGCAGCGGATCATGCGCCTCGTCGTCGCCACCGGCGCTGTTACCAATTTCAGTGCTGTACTGCTGCTGTTCGAGCAAACGCAGCAGAGTCTCATCGTCGAGATCACTGCCCTCGTCGGCTTCAAGTTCTTCAAGAGCCGGGTTCTCACTCAATTCCTGCTGCACCAGTTGCTGCAACTCCATCACCGGCAGCGCCAGCATATGAGTCAGGGTCAGCAAAGCGGGAGTTATGCGCGTTTCAAGTTGCGGTGCCAGGAACAGTTTCATACACCTTGCGCCTTCGTATCCAGTTCCGCTTCATCGATATGCAAAGCCTGCGCAGCAGCCTGGAGGTTGCCGTGGTGCTGTGCAATCGCGATCCGCAGCGTCGCCTGCCGGGTTCTGGCCAGGATCTGATCGAGGCCAAGCCCCTCGCGCAACAAGAGCGCCAGCGCCGTTTCCAGTGGCGACGACTGGCTGTGCTCATCATCCAGCAACAGATCCTCCGCAGTAATCAAGCTGTCATGGGCCAGAATTGCGGCACGTTCGATGCTATTTTCCAACTGACGCACATTGCCCGGCCAGTGATACTTTTGCAGCGCCGTCATCGCCTTATGGGTCAACCGAATGCGGTTCAGCGAATGTTTTTCTTGAAAGCGAGCGAGAAAATGCTCGGCCAGCAGCGGAATATCTTCCGGGCGATCGCGGAGGGCCGGCATCTTCAAATTGATCACATTCAGGCGGTAGTAAAGATCTTCACGGAAATGCCCGGCCAGCATTTCCTGGTGCAGATCGCGATTCGTCGCGGCCAGAATCCGCACATCAACTTTAATGCTGACATTGCCACCGACCCGTTCAAAACTTTTTTCCTGCAAGACCCGCAAGAGCTTTTTCTGGAGCGTCGGGCTAATTTCACCGATCTCATCGAGGAAAATCGTGCCCTGGTTGGCATTTTCGAAGTGGCCTTTGCGGCGTGCAGTCGCTCCGGTAAAGGCGCCTTTTTCGTGACCGAACAACTCGGTTTCGAGCAGCGTTTCGGTAAGCGCGGCACAATTGACCGTAACGAAGGGCATACTGCGGCGGGGCGAGGTTTCGTGCAGGGTGCGAGCAACCAGTTCTTTGCCGGTTCCCGACTCGCCGGTAATCAGGATCGTGGCATCGCTGGCGGCAACGCGCCCGATCAGCTTATAAACTTCCTGCATCACCGTGCTCTGGCCGATAATCGTATCGCGCGGATCGGTTTTTTCGGCACGACGCGGCTGAGCATTCTGTCCAATCCGGCGATGTTCGAGCGCACGCTGGATCGTTGCCAGGGCACTGTCGACATCGAAGGGCTTGGTCAGATAGTCGAAAGCGCCGAGATTGGAAGACTCAATGGCGAGCGATGAAGAAGTATAAGCCGTGACAATCAATACCGGAATACTGCTATCTTTCTCACGCAGGCGCTGAAGCACCGCCAGGCCACCCGGCTCTGGCATGCGCACATCAAGGATCGCCAGGTCGAGCTCATGCGCTTCGACGGCGGCCAGCGCTTCTTCTCCGGTGCCGGCCAGAACCAGTTTTGCGCCGCTATCGACGAGCATGTCTTCAAACAATTGGCGCAATTCAGCCTCATCGTCGGCAACCAGAATGGTACTTCCTGTGAGTAAATTCTGTGTCATATTCGCTATTATACAATATTTTCCGGGGATATTTTGAGAACTGCGGGCAGCCGAAAAACCCCGTGCCAATGCCCGACATTGCTTGCGCAAACTCGCTGTATCGGGTGGGCGGCACGCATCTTGCGAAAAAGCACTTCAGGGTTTTCACCAAGCTCAAGGAGTAACACTTATGAATCTGGTTGCAGTCGATAATGTAACGATGAACGATGTGCAGGCATTACTGGAGCATCGGGCGGAGCCCTGTATCAGCCTCTATGCGCCGATGCAGCGGGCCGGCAAAGAGACGCGCCAGAATTCGATTCGCATAAAGAATCTGTTGCGCCGGACCACAGAACAACTCGCCGAACAGGGCCTGACCGAGGATGCGATCGCCGGCTTGCTCGAACCGATCCATAACGACATCGCAGATGCGCCCTTTTTGCAGCAGCAAAATGAGGGTCTGGCCATTTTTCGTTCCGCCGACTTCTTTGCCTTCTATCGGGTTCCGCTCGATTTTGACGAGGCCGTAATCATCAACCATCGCTTTCATATCAAGCCGCTCCTGCCGATGTTTACCAGCAATGGCCGCTTTTACGTGCTGGCGCTCAGCCAGAACAATCTGCGCCTGTTTTGCGGTAGCCGCAGCAGCCTGGTTGAACTGGCCTTGCCTGCAGACATGCCGACCAGTATGGAAGCAGTAACTCAATACGACGATCCGGAAAAGTCCTTACAGTATCATACCGGTGAGGGTACCAGCCTGGCCGCGCCGGTATACCACGGCCAGGCCGATGCCGATAATCGGGTGAATCTGCTGCGCTATTTTCTAGAAGTTGATCGCGGTATCACGCAGGTCTTGCATGGCGAAAGCGCCCCCCTGGTACTGGCCGGCGTCGATTATTTGCTGCCACTGTACCATGATCGCAACAATTACCCCAACCTGCTCGAAACAGGCGTAACCGGCAACCCGGAGACCTTGCGGCCGGACGAGTTGCAGCCGCAGGCCTGGCAGATCGTCAGCGACTATTTTGAAAACGCCCGCCAGGCAGCGCTGGAGCGTTACGGCAACGGCCTGAGTAGCGACCTGGTCTCTGACGATCTACGGGCGATTGTACCCGCCGCCCACTATGGCCGCGTCGATACGCTCTTCGTCGCCGACCGGGCAGAGCAATGGGGCCAATTCAACCCTGCCGACGGCAGCGTCACCCTGCACGAGACGGCGCAACCCGGTGATACCGACCTGCTCGATGCCGCTGTCGCGCAAACCCTGCTCAACAGCGGTACAGTGTACGAGCTGGCGTCCGCCGATATGCCGAATCACAGCCTGATTGCCGCGATCTTTCGCTACCCGGCCTAGTGGTCTGACCAGATGATTGTGACCGCCGGCCCCGACCGACCGGTGGGCGCACGAGCGATCACCGGAGCATGAGCGAACTTCCCGGCGCCCACCGGTCAGGTCAGACCGAACGCAACCCTTCGTGTGCGCCTGGTCAGACCACTAGATCGTGCCGCCTATCGGAAGTTCGCACCACCTTGCCGGGAACAGGGACGGCTCGCCCGCGTTCCCGGCCGCAACTCCTTTGCACATAGAACTACGTAACACGATTGGGCATTTTGCGGACGATGCCCGCAAAATGCCCAATCGCGCAACCATCACACGCCGACACTCCATACGCCGACACTCGGCTTATCGAAATTGCCGTGCATAATCACAGCGTCGGCCCCGGTCGGGTCGCCGGCAATCTCAGCCGCGGGCGGAGCCGATGTCCAATCGATCAACCACCCGCTCATAGCCGGCAACATCGCGTGCCACGCGGATCAGCATATCGCTCTCATCGAGATCGCTGACCAGGCCACGCAGCACAACGGCGTCGTTGTCGGCTATTTCGACGGCTACCTGATCGATCAGGTAACTGGTGCGCGCATCGGCGCGCAGCGCATGGCGCACCCGACTGCGCAACTCGTCGGCGCCGGCCAGCGTCGCGGCGCGATGATCCTGGTCGAAGGGCGTGTCAAAAGCTTCGCCGGTGGGGCCACTGGCAATCGCCGCATCGTGAATGCTTTCGTCGGGCACTATCGGTGGATCAATCGGCGGAATGTAGGTCTGACCCTCTTCAGTGGCCTGAAAGGGATCGCTGGTCTCTTCCGCACGGTCGTCGGCTTCGGTCAGCAGATCGAGATTTTCGACGGCTTCGCTGCGCTGTTCGCTCAACCCCTCGTATCGGGCCACATCGCCGGCCGCGCCGAATTGCTCGACCTGCTCTGGCTCGAAGACCGCACTCTGCTCATCGCGCGGGCGGGAGCCTGCCAGTTCGCGCTGTTTCGGGCTCTCGAAATGCTCGAGTTCGTTATTTGCTTCGTGTTTTTCAGTCATCACCATTCTCCTTATGGCCAAGCCATGGCGATTATCTCGTAGCAAGAAATATGCCGGCGCGCCAAAAGTACGCCGGCATATTTCTTGCTGATTCTGCACGTATGCTTGCTTTCAACAACTGGCCCATCGCGATCAACCTGGTGATCTTTGCAGTTTCAGCGGTCGTGATCGCCCTCATTGGCTCGCGACTATCGGGCGTGGCAGATCGCCTGGCCGACAAGACCGGTCTTGGCGAGGCGCTGGTCGGCGCCCTGTTGCTCGGCGCAACCACCTCGTTGCCGGGCATTGTGACTTCAGCGACGGCGGCGGCCGGCGGCTATGCCGAGTTGGCGCTGAGCAATGCGCTCGGCGGCATTGCTGTCCAGACCGTATTTCTGGCAGTGGCCGACCTGGTGTACCGCGATGCCAATCTCGAACATGCGGCGGCTTCGATGGAAAATCTCATCCAGGGTTCGCTGCTGATCGCCTTGCTCACCATCCCGCTGCTGGCCATGTCGCTGCCCGCCTGGAGCGTTGCCGCCATTCACCCGGCAACCCTGATCATGGTTGCGTTGTACTTCTACGGCCTCTGGATCGGCCGCGAGGTGCGCAAAGATCCTATGTGGCAGGCCGAGCAAACCAGCGTCACGCAGCAGGACGAGCCTGATGAACAGCAGGCCGCTGCGGATCGGCTGGGCAGCCTGATCCGGCATATGCTGCTTTTTGTCGCTATTGTCGGCATTGCCGGCTGGGTCGTCGCACGCAGCGGCACGGCAATAAGCGAGCAAAGCAGCTTCTCGCAGACCCTGATCGGCGGCTTCCTGACGGCCTTCTCGACTTCGCTGCCGGAACTGGTAACGTCGATCGCCGCCGTGCGGCGCGGCGCACTGACCCTGGCGGTCGGCGGCATTATCGGCGGCAATACGTTCGATACACTATTCATTGCCATTTCGGACATTGCTTACCGTGAAGGTTCGATCTATCACGCCATCGGCGATCGCCAGATCTTTTTCATTGCCATGGGCATGTTGCTGACTATTACACTGCTCATCGGCATGATCCGCCGCGAGCGCCATGGCTTCGCCAATATCGGCTTCGAAAGCGCCTTCATCATTTTGATCTACCTGGCCTCGCTGGGTGCGCAATTGGCGCTAGGGTGAAGTGGCAGACGATAGGATCGCCGGCATCACGCCTGTTTTCATCGGCATGAGACTTGCAAAGTGATGGAGCGTAACGTGGTGGAGCGCAAAGCCGTGGGCATGACATGGAGCAACCAGCACGTTTTTGCCCTGCCGGAGGTGAACAGTCCTTCCGGCGAAATATGGAAAGGAACACCCCGATGCAAGATAACGAACGCCCTCACATGGAGGAGCGCAGCGGGCGAGCCGCGCCCGGCCCCGATGTGAACCGGCGCGCCGCCGAGTCCCCCGAGCCTGCGTTGTCTCCACAGGGCCGCCAGACGGTTGCCGAAGTGCGTCAGGCACTCGAAGATGCCTTGCGCAGCATCAACAGTCCGGAACAGGCCGACCGGATCGTCGACCAGGTGCTGCGCTCAATTGCAAACATCGAAGTTGAGAAGGTACGCGAAGCCGCGGGCGAGGTATCGCAGGAAGAAGCGGCCGCGTCAATCAAGCTGGCGCGCCACGACTCACACCTGCAAAAACTGGAGGCGACCTTGATTGAAGCCGCCCGGCAGATCGCACGTGGTGAAGGCGAGACCCGCGCCGCACTTGAGGAAGCGGTACAGGAAGCAATCAACCCGGAGCAGCGCGGCGTGGAACAACGTACGACAGCCCAACCACGCGACTGGCTCCTGCGCTCGGTCATCAAGCGCATGGGGCCGATCCAGAAACTCGACACACGCGCATTTCTGGCCATCAACAATTTGCCGCACAATCGGCTGACAAACCGGGCCATGGTACATATCACCTCGTTAATGAACGGCGGGAGCGGCTGGATTGGCCTGCTGATCCTGGCGGCACTGTTCGACTCGCAGCGCGGTCGGCGCGCCCTGCGCGACTCGTTGCCGCCGCTCTGGCTGGCCACCATGGCCGTGGAATACCCAATCAAGCATTATTTTCGGCGTCGCCGGCCCTTCATCAACGTAGTGCAGGCAATTTCGGTCGGGCGCAAACCGGGCACCTTCTCATTTCCCTCGGGTCACTCGGCGGCGGCCTTTGCCGGCGCCTACCTGCTGTGCCGACACTACCCGCAGCCGGCCGGTATCTGGTACAGCATTGCCGGCCTGATTGGCTTTTCGCGGGTCTATCTAGGAGTACATTATCCGGGGGATGTGCTCAGTGGTGCGCTCAGCGGAACCATCATCGCGGCGGCGACCGACTGGATCATGCAGCGATCGGAATGACTTGACCGGCGCATCCGCCATCCGCGTATTTGCGCAAACCGCAATGTCCTGTTGCGCCTGCATCAGCCTGGCATCGCTGGTGTCTGTTTTGGCGGCAAAGCCGCCAAAACAGACACCAGCGATGCCAGGTTATGCGATAACCTGGTCGACCGTTTCCAGCAAGGCACTGATCGCAAACGGCTTGGCAATCACTGCGGTTGCCCCCATATCCAGGTATTGTTCGATATGATGTTGGGCGCTAAGCACAATGATTGGCAAAGTGCTTTGCGCATTCGCCCGTAACTCTTGCAATACTTGAGCGCCATCCATTACCGGCATGTTAATATCAAGTAACACCAGATCCGGTAGCTGGTTGTGGATGCGTTGCAATGCTTGCGCGCCATTGTAGCAAACAAATACTGAGTGGCCTTCATCTTGCAACGTTTCACTCAGAAACTCAGTAATTGCTATTTCGTCGTCAACTATTAAAACCGTCGCCATACCTCATTCCCGCTTTCTCATCCGATGTGATTGTAATTGCTTAACGAGGTATACGCAAATTGTGTGCCGACGACATGGCGGTGTGCCGGCATTGCATGGAGAACGTTGTCATGGCAGACTTACGCAATTTACCGGCTCCGGCAGAGCAGCCGGTGGCAGCCCGGCAACAACGATTGTTTGTGGTGATGAATCCGGCAGCCGGGCGCGCCGATCCGGCGCTGCTGGCGCAAATCCTGGCCCGGCATTGTACCGGTGCCGACCAGTGCTTTGCCATCCACGAGCTGGAACCCGAACATGATCTGAAGCAACTACTGGCAACCGCCCTGGCGGAAGGCTACAATTGCATTGTAGCTGCCGGTGGAGACGGTACTATCTCGGCGGTAGCCAATGCCCTGCTCGATCACGATGTACCGCTGGCAATTCTTCCCATCGGTACGGCCAATGTGCTGGCCCGCGAACTCAATATCCCACTTGAACTCAACGCCGCTTGCAAATTGATCCTGGGCCGGCACGCATTGCGCCGGCTTGATGCCATGGAATGTGCCGACCGGCTGGCCATTTTGCAAATCGGCATCGGCCTGGGTTCGCTTATGATCCGCGACACCAGCACGCGCGCCAAAAAATTGCTCGGCCGGGCTGCCTATCTCGGCACCGGTCTGACCCGGCTGGTCGGTTATGAGCCACGAGTCTTCACTGTCCATGTCGACGGCAAACGCTATCGCCGCCACGCCCTGCATGTCGTGATTGCCAATGGCGGCGTGATGGGCCAGCCGCCCTTTCGCTGGGGGCCCGACATCGATCCCAGCGATGGCCGGATCGATGTGGCAATGCTCCAATCGCGCAACCTGGCCGATCTGCTGGTGCTGGCCTGGTACATGTTGCGCGGCCGCCATCGACGCAGCCGGCGCGCCTATTATTACCAGGCCCACGAAACGATTTCCGTCGCCGCCAGCAAGCCCTTGCCCATCCAGGCCGATGGCGAGATCATCGGTGAAACACCGCTCGAAGTGCGTGTGCGCCGCTCAGTGCTGCCGGTGATCGTACCATGCATGGAACCGGAACCGTGACAACTCCCAATCTATAAGGATTCTGTTGGTTAGAGGGTTTCTGAACCACTGCGCCCAGTGGCAGAAAATCGCCACCTCCTGGTGTAACAACCTGCCGCTGCCAGGTTTGCACTGGTTCAAACCAGGTTTAACAAACGCTATTGAAAGGTGACCGCTGCCGGGAAGCTGGCCGCGCGGCTGCCAGTCGCATCGGACGCGCAGCACCCGCAGCGCCAGCAATCTGCTCGTCAGAAGCAGCTTCCCGGAAGCTGGTTCTGGCGCACCGGCAGCACTGTTCGGCATACCCCGATAATGCTTAAATCTTGACAGTATGCCCGGCACGGGTGTACACTCTGCATACAATTGCGAAGAGCTTCTATGCCACAGCTGAAGCTTATGGGCTTCAGGCCCTATCTTTGTAAAAGGATTTCGCCCGTGAGCGAGACCTTGCACTCACAACCACTGCCGCCTGCATCCAACTCATCCACGCCGGCCAGAAAAACATCGCCCCGCCGCCGCCGCTCGCCGTTCCGTACCTTCGGCGAATGGCTGCTACTCTTGCTGGCCTTGCTGGCGACGCTGGCTGCCGCCGCCGGTATGCTGCTGCTCTACGGTGAGCGTGATTTTAGCCATCGCATTTATCCCAACGTCAGTGTGCGCGGGGTGGCCCTCGGTACTCAAACTCTGGGATCCGCCGAACGTCGCCTCGAACAGCATTATGCCGATTTCCTCAGCCACCCGCTTGCATTGCACTACGGCGACCGTGTCTGGCAGCCAACGCTCGAGCAACTCGGGGCGGAACTGGATTTTGCGGCTGCCCTGGAACAGGCCTATGTGATCGGGCGCACCGACACTCGCGCCGATAATCTGCGTACCGTCGCCGCAACCTGGGAACACGGCATAGAGCTACCGTTGAGCCTGCGCATCGATCAAACGGTCATGCAGCGCTATGTGCTCAGCCTGGCTCGCGAGATCGAACGGGCGCCACGCAATGCCGAGTTGCACCTCACCGGCACCGAGTTGACGCTGCTGCCCGATGCTACCGGCACGCAGTTGCTCGTCGATGAGACGCTGGCCGAGATGACGGCTGCGCTCCAGAGCCTCGCACCGCAGTCGGTTAGTCTGCGCACCCGCGAACTGGCGCCGCGCCTGGTCGCTGCCGATCTCGAGCCGACTATCGCCGAGATCCGCCGGACGCTGGCCGGGCCGATTGTGCTGACAACGGATGAGCAGACATGGCAGTGGGAGCTTGAAGAAATCGCGGCATGGTTGACGCTGCGCAAAACCCGTAGCGCCGACGGTCTGCCCGAGTATGCACTGGACATCGACACAGCCGCTATTCGCCGGGCGCTGGCGCCCATCGCCGCCGAACTGCGCCGTGAAGGCACGCTGCCGCGGGTCGACTGGAACGACGGTAATCTCCAGATCATTGCGCCCGGCCAGCCCGGTCAGGGTCTGAATGTCAATGCAGCCTTCGCCAGTGTGAATGCCGCGCTTCAGGGCGCTGAACGCGAAATCGCGCTGCACATCATGCCGACCGATCCGCCGGTCATTCAGAGCAACCTGGCCAGCCTGGGCATTGTCGAGCCGATTGCCACCGGCGTCAGTTCCTTCAGTCGCTCACAGGCCTACCGGATTACGAATATTCGTGCCGGCACCCGCCGGATGCATGGTATTCTGGTGCCGCCCGGTAGCGAGTTCTCCTTCAACGACAATCTGGGCGCTATCGATGCCAGCAATGGCTTCGTGCAGGGTTCGGCGATTGTCGACAATCGCACCCAGAAAGAATGGGGCGGCGGGCTCTGCCAGGTCTCGACCACGATGTTCCGGGCAGCGTTCTGGGCCGGCCTGCCGATCACCGAGCGCCACGCGCATGCCTTCCGCATCGGCTGGTACGAAGAACTCGGCGAGCCACCCGGTTTCGACGCGGCAATCTTCACGCCCTGGAGCGATCTGCGCTTTCGCAACGATACCGGCGGCTGGATCCTGATCCAGGCCTGGGCCGATACCAATCGCCAGCAGCTCTACATCACGCTCTACGGCGCACCCTCGGCCCGCGAAGTCACTATGGATTATCGCATCCTCAAGCACCTGCCGAAACCCACAACATCGGTGACGGTGGACGATCCCGAGTTGCCGCGCGGTACCTTCAAGCGCACCGACTACGCCCGCGGCGGCCTCGAAATGGAGCTCTACCGCACCATCTACGAAGACGGCGTCGTGCGTAGCCGCGATGTCTTCCCCACCATCTTTCAGCCCTGGCCGAATGTGTATGTGCGTGGCACAGGTTAGGCAAGGCCGGTTTTTGCTTTGTACAATGTGACGGCGGCGGGCGAGCAGGAAGGAGTATGCTATGTCCGAATCGGTCGATGTGTTGCTGCTCGGCGGCACCGTAGTGACGATGGATGCCGAGCGTCGAATATTTGCTGATGGTGGAGTGGCGATTCGGGGGCGCGATATCGTCGCCGTCGGGACGTCGGCCGACGTTCGCGCACGCTTTACAGCCGGCGAGGTACGCGATTGCGGCGGCTGTGCAGTCATTCCCGGCCTGATCAATGGCCACGCCCATGTGCCGATGAGCCTGCTACGCGGCCTGGTTGCCGACCAGCAACTCGATGTCTGGCTGTTCGGCTATATGTTCCCCGTCGAGAACCAGTTTGTCGATGAAGAATTCAGCTATGTCGGTGCGCAACTTTCCTGCGCCGAGATGCTGCGCGGCGGTGTTACCACCTTTGTCGATATGTATTATTTCGAGCACGAGGTTGCGCGGGCGGCCGATGAGACCGGGATGCGGGCGATTTGCGGCCAGACAGTGCTGCGTTTGCCTTCGCCCGATGCCGCTTCTTACGATGAGGGTCTTGAACGTGCCCGCCGTTTCATCGAAACCTGGCACAACCACGAGCGGATCATCCCGACGATTGCGCCGCATGCGCCCTATACCTGCACCGATGAAATCTATCGCGAGGCGGCTGCGCTCTGCCGGCGCTTCGGGGTACCGCTGGTGACCCACCTGGCCGAGACTGCCCGCGAGGTGCAGGAGAGCCGCCAGGAACACGAGGCCACGCCTATTACCTATGCCGCACAGGTCGGCGCCTTTGATGTGCATTGCATCGCCGCGCACTGTGTCCACGTGACCGAAGACGATATTTTGCTGCTGCGAGAGCACGGCGTCGGTGCGGTGCCCTGCCCGAGCAGCAATCTCAAACTGGCCAGCGGGATTGCGCCCTATAAACGCATGATCGATGCCGGCGTCAAGCTTGGCCTGGGCACCGATGGGCCGGCCAGCAACGACGATCAGGATATGTTTGCCGAGATTCACCTGGCTGCGCTGCTGCCCAAAGGGATCAGCGGTGATCCGACGGCAGTGCCGGCGCGCGAGGCGCTGGCGCTGGCCACCTGTAGCGGCGCACGCGCCATCCATCTCGATGCGCTGATTGGCTCGCTTGAGGCCGGCAAACGCGCCGACATTACGGTGGTGAGTCTGGGTCGCCTGCATAGTGCGCCCCGCTATACCTACAGCCCCGATGCGGTTTATTCGCACCTGGTCTACAGCGCCCATTCCTGCGATGTGCGCGATACGATGGTCGATGGGCGCTTTCTGTTGCGCGATCAGCAACTCTGTACGCTCGATGCCGCAAGTATTCTGGCCCGCGCCCAGGGCATTGCCGAGCGCATCAATGACTTCCTGGCCGGCCGCGAGCAGAATTTGCTCGATAAGATCCTGGCCATCGGTGGGGTGCGCCAGGCCGAGATCTTCGAAGTGCAGGTCAAAGCTTTTGCCGGTGAGCAGGGTGACGCGATGCTCGAACGGCTGCTCGGCCATGCCGATGTCAACATCACCAAGCCCAGCGAGCGCACTCAGTACGATACGTATTTTCTGTTTACCGACGGCTCGCGCGGGCGTATCCGCATCCGCGAGGATCACCGTACTGATCCCGGCGCCCGCGCCGATCCGAAGTATACGATTACGCTGGTGGCTGAAGACGAGCGCGGCGTCTATCCCTCGGCGATTCTGCTGTCGCGGGCGCGCTATACCGCTCCCGCTGACCGCTCGCTGCGCTTCTATCGCGAGTACTTTCAGCCCGACCGGGTCGTCGAGATCGAAAAACGGCGCCGGCGCTGGCGTATCACCTACCAGGGCGAAGAGTTCGCCATCAACCTCGATACGCTGGTGAGCCCGGCACAACGCGGGCCGTACCTGGAGATCAAGTGCCGCACCTGGAGCCGCCGCGACGCCGATGAGCGGGTGCGCCTGATCGGTGAATTGCTGGCAATTACCGGGGTGAGCGAGGCGCAGCTGTTGAAGCAAGAATACGTGGAAATGGCATGAAAAATCCGCATCTCTACCTGATCGGGCTGACCGGCGGCATTGCCTGCGGCAAGAGCACGGTGCTGAAGGTGCTGCAAGCGCACGGCGCCGGCGTCCTCGATGCCGACCGGGTCGTCCACGAATTGCAACAGCCGGGTATGCCGGTCTATGCTGCGATTGTCGCTGAATTTGGCACCGGTATTCTCACTGCGCCCGATGGCCCGATTGACCGCCCGCGGCTCGGCAGCATTGTCTTCAGCGACCCGGCGGCCCTGCAGCGGCTTGAGCGCATCGTGCATCCGGCGGTGCGTACGAGCATCCGTAACTGGCTGGCTGCCGTCGCCGCAGGATCCGCCGATCAACCCGGTCCGCGCCCGGTCGCCGTCATCGACGCCATCCGGCTGATCGAAGGCGGCTATACCGAGCTCTGCAATAGCGTCTGGGTCGTGACCTGCCGCGAAGACCAGCAGATCGCACGGCTGCGCGAGCATCGCGGTATGAGCGAGGAAGATGCTCTCCGGCGTATCGCGGCCCAGCCGCCACAGGCCAGCCGCATGCCGCATGCCGATGTCGTTATCGATAACAGCGGCACCCTGGCAGAAACCGAGGCCCAGGTTGCACGCGCCTGGCAGCAGGTCGCGGAGCAGCGCGGCACGGAAACCTGAAACCCCGTTCGCAGGCTCTGGTGACGATGCGTCCAGCGGCATTGGGGCGGCCTTTGCCCGGCGACTGGCCTGCGACGGCTTCGACCTGATTTTGACCGCCCGCGACGGGCAGCGCCTGGCTGCGCTGACGGGCGAGTTGTGCCGGCGGTTACGATAACTCGGCAGTGCCGGAACGGGCCTGGCAAACCTCTGAGCAGGTCGTCCGCGCCGCCCTGCGCGACCTGCGCCGGCAGCGAGCCTGCTGCTTCCCCAACCGCGCCGATCACTGCCGGATCGTGCTGCGCCGCCTGCGCCCCGACTGGCTGCGAACAGCACTGCGCCGGGCGCGGCACCTTCTGCATTGTTAAGCTCTGCGTTAGCCTTATGTAAGAACTTCAGTTTATACTTAATTTATAAGACGTACGCAGTCGGCGTTGCTTTTCAAGCTGCAACGGTTTTTTTTCGCCTGCGGCAGCAAGGAATTGACGGTCTTTTTCGTTTGATTGTGCGGCAAAGCTGCACAATCAAACGAATTGAAGCGGTTTTTGCGCCCTACCGGAGCCTACCCTGAGCGCAGTCGAAGGGGCGAAAAAAGGCGGTCGCGGCTGCCACCGCGTATGTCGCAGTACATTTTGAAGGAGAGAAGCTCATGAAAAAGATCCCCTCTGCGGAGATCACCCCTGAACATATGTATCGTTCGCGACGCCGGTTTATGCGCGGTGTCGGTGCGCTGCTGCTCGGTGGAACCGCGCTGGCCGCCTGTGGTCGCCAGAGTGCGGTGCAACCCGGCGGCGACCTGCCGCCCGCGCCGACTCTGGCGTCCGGCGCCACCAGCGACGAACTCGGCGATGTGCTCACGCCGTATCGCGATGTGATTAGCTACAACAATTTTTATGAGTTTACGACCAGCAAGGAGGGCGTAGCCCGGCTGGCGCAGGGGTTCCAGACTGCGCCCTGGTCGCTCGAAGTCGGTGGGTTGGTCAACAATCCCCAGACATTCGCGGTCGAAGATTTGCGGGCGCTATTTGACGAAGAGGAACGCATCTACCGGCTGCGTTGCGTCGAGGGCTGGTCGATGATCATTCCCTGGTTGGGCTTTCCGCTGCACAAATTGCTGGATAAAGCCGAACCGCAGGCTGAAGCCAGATATGTGCGCTTCGAGACGCTGTATGATCCCGAGCAACTGCCCGGCCAGCGCGGCGGCCCCTACCAGTGGCCCTACGTCGAAGGCCTGCGACTGGACGAAGCCATGCACGATCTGACGATTCTCAGCACCGGGCTCTATGGCAAACCGTTGTTGCCGCAGAACGGCGCACCGATCCGGCTGGTGGTACCCTGGAAATACGGTTTCAAGAGCATCAAATCCATTGTGCGCATCGACCTGGTGGCCGAACAGCCGACCTCGTTGTGGATGGCTGCCGCGCCGCACGAATACGGTTTTTATGCCAATGTCAACCCGAACGTGTCGCATCCGCGCTGGTCGCAGGCTACCGAGCGGCGCATCGGCGAACTGGGCCGCCGCGATACGTTGCTGTTCAATGGCTATGCGGAAGAAGTTGCCGAGCTCTATGCCGGCATGGATCTGCGGGTGAACTACTGATGAAACGTCGGCTTCAGACAGGCGGCCTCAGCCTGGCCGTGCATATCGGGGCGCTGGCACCGCTGTTGTACCTGGGCTGGGAATTGCTCAACGATGTCAATCCCATTCAGGCGGTGACCTTCGCGAGCGGCAAGATCGGCATGATCTTGCTGCTGCTCTCACTGAGTTGTACGCCCATCAATATCATTACCGGCTTCAAGGGCGTCATGCGGCTACGCAAACCGCTGGGGCTCTATGCTTTCGGTTATGCCTTGCTGCATCTGCTGATCTTCGTTGTGCTCGATTTCGGGCTGGATGCAGCCATGATTGTGCGCGAAATCAGCGAGAAATGGTATTTGCTGGTTGGCCTGGCGGCATTTCTGTTGTTGTTGCCACTAGCGATCACCTCGACGCGGGGCTGGCAGCGGCGGCTGGGCAAGGCCTGGAAACAGTTGCACTGGCTGGTCTACCCGACAATGCTGCTGGTGATCTGGCACTATGCCCTGGTGCAAAAAGCCGACATCAGCGAGCCGCTGATCTATGCGGCGATCGCAATCTTGCTGTTCGTTATCCGGCTGCCGCCGGTGCGCCGTAGCCTCCAGCAACGCCGCTGGCACGCCCGGCAGCGCCCGGCACTCAACCGACAGTAGCACGCGTGCGCAGTCGGCGTTGGTGCCGGCCGCACCATGCATGAGCTTTTTCGCCCCATTCGACTGCGCTCAGGGCAGGCTGCGGCAGCAAGGAAGAAACCATGGGTTTCTTCCGCAGGCAAAATCATGTACAATGCAGCGACTGTCTTCTCCGAAATCGTTTTATAGCGGAAAGCGAGGGCCGTATATGGCCGGCAATGGCTCTTTGATGATTTTTGATGGGCACAACGACACTTTGTTGAGTATCTACCAACCCCGTGAAGGCGAGGCGCGCAGTTTTTTCGCGCAGAGCGCCCACGGCCACATCGATTATCCACGCGCACTGGAGGGGGGGTTCGGCGGCGGTTTTTTTGCCGTCTTCACGCCGAATGAGCGGCGCGATCCGAATCGTGGCTTGCCGAGCAGCGAGTCGTTTGAACTGCCGCTGCCCGAGCCGCTCGACTACACATATGCCCTGCGCCACACCATGGCCATGAGTGGTCTGTTGTTCCGCCTGGAAGCTGAGTCAGCGGGCAAATTGCGCGTCGTGCGCCGCGCCGCCGATCTGGCCGAATGTCTGGAAAAAGGCACGATGGCGGCAATCCTGCACTTCGAGGGGGCGGAAACCATCGACACCGATCTGAATGCGCTGGAGGTATTCTACCGCGCCGGGTTGCGCTCGCTGGGCCTGGTCTGGAGCCGCGCCAATGCTTTTGCGACCGGCGTGCCCTTCGCGTTTCCGCGCAGCCCCGACATCGGCCCCGGCCTGACTGATGCCGGCAAGGAACTGGTACGCGCCTGCAATCGCCTGGGCATCATGATCGACCTCTCGCACCTTAATGAGGCCGGCTTCTGGGATGTGGCAAAACTCTCGGATGCGCCGCTGGTGGCCACCCATTCGAATGTTCACACGCTCTGTGCTTCCAGTCGCAACCTTACCGATAAGCAACTCGATGCGATCCGCGAGAGCGACGGCATGGTCGGCCTGAATTTTGCCGTCGGCTTTCTCCGCGCAGACGGACGCAACGAGACCGATACGCCCATCGAGGTGATGCTGCGCCACATCGAGTACCTGGTGGAACGTATCGGCATCGAGCGGGTCGGCTTTGGTTCAGACTTCGACGGTGCGCGCATTCCGGCGCCCATCGGCGATGTACGGGGCTTGCCCCGGCTCATGGATGCACTGCGCGAACGTGGCTACGACGATGCTGCGCTACGCAAACTGGCGCACGAGAACTGGTTGCGGGTGCTGAAACAAACCTGGGCGTAAATGCGCCCGATGCATCCATCAGGCTATTCGGCACTCAGGCGCCAGAAGCGCACGGTTGCATCAAAGCTGCCGCTGATGATGTGGGAGGCGTCGGGGGCATAGTTCAGGGTCGTGATGCCCTCGAAGTGCTGGTGGCCTTCGTGGAGAAGGATCCCATCGCCGGCGCGCCAGAGCCGCAGGTTGCGGTCGTAATCGCCGCTGATCAGCGTTTTGCCGTTGGGGCTGTAGGCCAGGGTGAAAATTGCGCCGCTGTGCCCCTCAAGCACCCGGATGCATGCGCCGGTAACGGTATCCCAGAGGTGTATGGCACGATCACAGCCGGCACTGGCCAGTACCCGCCCGTCGGGGCTATAGGCAATGCTGAAAACCGCATCGCTGTGGCCCTGCAACAGATGCATGAGCCGGCCATCACGGGCATCCCAGATGCGCACATTGCGGTCGTGGCTGGCACTGGCGACGCTTGTGCCAGCCGGTGAAAAGGCGACACTGTTGACGGCGCCGCGATGGTCGTTCAAAATCTGCACCGAGCTGCCATCGTCGCTGTCCCAGATCCGCACGGTGCGATCCCAGCTGCCGCTGGCCAGTAGTCTGCTGTGTGGGCTGTAGGCAACACTGAAAACGGCGCCCTCGTGACCGGCCAGTGAATGGATCAGTTTGCCGTCGGCGTAGTGCCAGATTTGTACATTGGGATTGCGGCCGCCACTGGCAATGTATTGCCCATCCGGGCTAAAGCAAACACTGTTGACTTCGCCGATCTCGCCATTTAACGTATTGACCAGAAATGCATCATTGATCCGCCAGATCCGGATCAGCCCGTCCCAGCACGCCACGGCAATATCATCGCCGCGAGGGTGAAAACAGATGCTGTTGACACAGCTTTTGTTATTCAGCGTCATGCCGCTGAGCGGCAGCAAGGTGATGCGGCTAGCCAGCCCGGCTGGTGCGCCCAGGAAGCTCGGATCATGCGAACGTAGGCTTGGCAAGGTCGACAGTTTCACCGGGCTGTAATCGACCGCTTTCGGCCGGTATGGCTGGACAATCGCTTCGGTTTGCAGCCAGCTTCGATGCAGATCCAGTGCCTGCCGGTCGGGGCAGTCACTCGCGTGTACCGGCCGGCGCAGCGAGCGCCCTGCTAATTCGGCGTAGCTACTGTGGCACAAGAGCGGCGAAAGCACGATACTCATCGTGGCGCTGTCTACGGCAATCAAGTGTTTGACGAACAGGGTATGCAGATCGGTGCGCAGCAAGAGGGCATTTCGGGGGTGATGCGCCTGTTCGCTGGTGGAAGGTACAATCAGGGCGACGTCGAGCGTTTCGATCACGTCGGTGCCGGTGACGGCACAGCGACCACCGTAAATCTGGAGCATCTGGTGGCGCAGTTCACTGTGGCCCTGCCGTGCCCGGATGAGCGCCAATGCCTGGCGGCGTGCGTCTTCGATAGTTGCCAGGTGGACATCGTCGATGGTGGTATCTGGGTTGTCGTGTATCGTATTGCTCACGGCGTTTCCCGGCCCGCTTCAGCCTTATGTTTTACAATAAAGACGATGTCAAGATTCAAATTAGCATACAATTCGGTAATTATACTGTAATATCGGCACGAGAAGTCGTCAGACTTTCTGGCCATAGGCCCGCCGGATGCGCAGGCGCCCGCTGGCCCGTTCAACCGTCGAGGGGCGACTGAGCCAGGCTTCGGCTTTCTCGGCGCCCAGGTAGCGGCGAGCCAGGCGCAGGCGCAACTCGTTGTCGGCAGGTTCTACCAGCGCATCACCGCTGACACTGAGGTAGCGCACACCATCCGCAACGGTTATTGTCGCGGTCGGTGTACGGTGTATGTTCCGCGCCTTGACGCTCCCGGCGCCCATAGAAAAGCGCATTTCGTCGCCTTCCAGCAGGTACCAGATCACGGTTTGCTGGATCGAACCATTGGCATTGAGTGTGCCGATGACTGCATAATGCACTTCCGCCAGAAATGCCCGCTGTGACTCATTGAGTGGCATACGATTGCTCCCAGGATAGACGATTATGCACGGAAAATATATCTTGATCGTCGACGATGAACCAACAATTGTCGAAGTTGTGCAATTGTACTTGCAGCGCGAAGGCTTTGCAGTCGCCATCGCTACCGATGGCCAGGCCGCCCTGGAGTCCGTCGCTCGCCGCCGGCCCGATCTCATCGTGCTCGATTTGATGTTGCCCCAGGTCGATGGCCTGGAGATCATTCGCCGGGTACGCAGCAGCGGCACCTTGCCGATCATTATGTTGACGGCGCGGGGCGAAGAAACCGACCGGGTTGTCGGCCTTGAGCTCGGTGCCGACGATTATGTTACCAAGCCGTTTTCGCCACGCGAACTGGTTGCGCGCGTCAAAGCGGTGCTGCGCCGAGCACAGGCAAGCGACCAGAGCAGCCGGAGCGGCAACGATGCCATCAGTGCCGGCCCGTTGCGCATCGACCCGGCTTCCCGCAAAGTCACCCTCGCCGGTCGCGAGCTCAACCTGACCGCACGCGAGTTCGATCTGCTGATCTTTATGACGCGTCATCCCGGCCAGGTGTTCACTCGCGAACAACTGCTCGATCAGGTCTGGGGCTTCGCTTTCGCCAGCGATGCCAGCACGGTTACGGTGCATATCCGGCGACTGCGTGAGAAAATCGAACAGGATCCGACGGCGCCGCAATTTCTACTGACCGTCTGGGGCGTTGGTTACAAATTCGAAGCACCAGGCGCTTAGCGGTCAAAGACAACCGTGCCGATAGCGGCATCACTGTGGCCGGCGGCACGCAATGGCGCCAGCACATCGGTGGCCAGGTCGGGCACGAAGACCCGCAGCAGTCGGCAGGGGCCATCGATGGCATGGAGCTGGTAGTTGCCGGTGACTGCCGGGAGCACCACGCTGCTGCCGGTCGCCAGCGTGATGCTGGTAGGGGCGTGTTCAAGGCGGGCGCTACCGGCAATGCAGATCAGGATCTCAAAACTGGCCGGATTGGTAGCGGCTACCAGGCTGCCATCGATGATCCAGTGTTCCAGCGCAAAATAGGGACAGGCCACCACGACTTCGGCAATGTTGCTACGGCGAAGCGGGCGGGCGATGCCCTGCCGGGCGGCGGCATAATCCATCACATCGAGAGCTCTGGCCAGGTGCAGTTCGCGCAACTGCCCGGTTTTCGCGTCGCGTCGTTGATAATCATAGACCCGGTAGGTCAGGTCGGATTTCTGCTGAATCTCGAAGAGCATCACCCCGGCATTGATGGCGTGGACGGTACCGGCCGGCACGAAGACCACATCGCCGGGCTGGACGGGTAGCCGGCGGAGCAAGGCTTCGACCTGGCCGGCTTCGACGGCAGCGGCAAACTCAGTGCGCCGGCTGGCCCGCAGCATACCGTGGATAACTTCGGCGCCGCTTTCGGTCTCGAGAATATACCAGGCCTCGGTTTTGCCGTGGAAGCCGGTATGCGCCTCAAACTGATGCGCATACGCATCAGCGGGATGCACCTGGATCGAGAGGTGATCGGCGGCGTCGAGGAATTTGGCCAGCAGCGGAAAATCGGCGCCGTAGCGCGCAAAACTGCGCGTACCGACGAAGTCGGCGCCATAGGCTGCCGCCAGTTCGGCCAGGCTCTGCCCGGCCAGCGCCCCATTCAGCACCTGATTCTGGTCATAAGCGATCCAGACTTCGCCCAGCCGCTCGGGATGCGGCTCGGGCCAACCCAGCCAGGGCGCCAATCGTCGCCCGCCCCAGATGGGCTCGACACTCCGGGCATTGCATTGCAGTGGGTACAATTCAACGCTTGCCATACAGTTACCCTTCATACTGGTGAACCAGTGCCAGCCATTCGCCTTCCTGCCGGCGCTCCTGTTGGCGCAGGCCGGCTCCGGCAAAGGCAGCCGCCACTTCCGCCTCGCGATCCAGAATAATGCCGCTGCTGATGAGCAGACCACCGGGCCGCAGCACCGCGACGATGTCGTCAACCATAATCAGCAGGGCGCGTGCAATCAGATTGGCGACGATCACATCGTAAGCATCGGCCAGCTCGCCGACATCGGCGACTACGCCGGCGCCATTGCCCTCACCGGCCAGCCAGTGGCCCATGCGCCGCCCGGCCCCCAGGCTGGCCACCGCCGCCTGCACCTGCCCGGCAACCTGATTGCGTGCGATATTCTGGCCGGCCACCTCAACCGCCAGCGGGTCATTGTCGACGGCATGCACCCGGCGGGCGCCGAGGCGGGCGGCGGCAATCGCCAGAATCCCGCTGCCGGTGCCGAGATCGAGTACGCACTGTTCCGGTTTGACGATGGCTTCGAGCAACTCCAGGCAGAGCCGGGTCGTGGGATGCAGGCCGGTACCAAAGGCCATGCCCGGATCCAGGTGCAAGACGATATCATCCGGCCTGACTGGATGCTCCAGCCAGGAAGGCACAATCACGGTACGGCGACCGACGCGCTGAACCCGGTAATGCTGTTTCCAGGTATTGGCCCAGTCTTCTTCTTCAAGCGAACGGATCTGAAGCTCACCGATAGGCCGCAGGTGGCCGAGGTACCAGAGCGCCGCCTCGAGATGCTGGCGAGTCTCGGTGGCATTGCTGTCGCCGGGAATATAGGTGCGCAACATCACCGGACGGCTGGGATCATAGCGAAACTCGGGGCCGTCGTCGCCGGATTGCCATGCCGGTTCGACAACCACGCCGCTGCCGTAGCCATAGCGAGCAAAGATTTCGGCGATTGCTTCTGCCGCCTCATAATCGGCGGCAACACTGAGTTCGAGCCAGGGCATAGCCAGACTACTCCGTTTTCCAGGCCGTACCCTGCGGGCCGTCTTCGAGCATCACGCCGAGATCGGCCAGCCGGGTACGGATATTGTCGGCAAGATCAAACTGGCGCGCCTTGCGCAAATCGGCACGCACATCGATCAGCAAATCGATGAAAGGAGCGATCTCCAGCGAACGCTTCTCACGCGGGGCCAGGCGCAGGCCGAGCACACCGGCCAGTTCGCGCAGCGTGGTCTGCGCGGCGTCAAGAGCCGCATTGCCGACCTGGGCATCGCGCGCCGTATTGATGGCCCGGACGAGCTCGAACAGCGCCGCCAGCGCGCCGGCCGTGTTCAAGTCGTCATCCATGCCGGCAACGAAGTGGGCGGCGGCATGCTCGCAGAAATGCTGCAACTCGGTAACCGCCGGGCCGGCACTGAGATCGCCGACGGCCGGCCGCAGCGCACCGCGCAGGCGCTCGAGTTTGCGCACATGGTCGGCGGCAATTTCGTCGTTGTATGTCAACGGGCTGCGATAATTGCTGCCCAGCACAATCAAGCGCAGCACATCGGCCTCGTAGCGAGCCAGAAAATCGTCGATGGTGACGACATTGCCGAGCGACTTCGACATCTTCTCGACCTGGCGCGTCTGCGGGTTGACGTACTGGAGCATACCGTTGTGCATCCAGAAGCGCGAAAATGTCGCATTATTGAGGCTTTCGCTCTGAGCGATTTCATTTTCGTGATGCGGGAACACCAGGTCGCTACCGCCGCCGTGGATGTCGATCTGCGAACCGAGGTGTTTCATGGCCATGGCACTGCACTCGATATGCCAGCCGGGGCGGCCTGCGCCCCAGGGGCTGGGCCAGGCCGGCTCGCCGGCTTTGGCCGCTTTCCAGAGCGCAAAATCGGCCGGCGACTCCTTGCGGGGATCGACCTCGAAGCGCGTTCCGCTGAGCATATCGTTCAGCGAGCGACCGGAGAGCCGGCCATAATCCGCATCGCGGGAGACCCGGAAATAGACATCGCCATCGGCGGGATAGGCGAAATCGGCATCAATCAGCCCCTGAATGAACGCGATAATCTCGGCCATCGTGTCGGTGGCGCGTGGATAGACGGTAGCCGGCAGCACATTGAGCGCCTGGAGTTGCCCGAGAAACTCCTGAATATAATGCTCAGCCAGTTCTACCGGGTCGCGCCCGAGATCGGCAGCACGTGCGATAATCTTATCGTCGACATCGGTAAAATTGACGACGTGCATCACGCTGTAGCCGCGCCATTCGAGGTAGCGGCGCACCACATCGAAGACCAGCGCCGACATAGCGTGGCCGATATGTGCGCGGTCGTAGACCGTCACCCCACAGACATACATGCGCACGATGCCGGGTTCGATGGTTTGCAGCGGCTCAACCCGCCGAGAGAGCGAATTATAGAGTTGAATAGTCATAGTGTATGCCTTTCAGATACCGGCGCCCTGTTCAAAACCATCGCCGTTATTCAGCCGCACATCTTCGACTTCTTCCAGGATTGCCCAGAGGCTATCCGGCAGCGCATCGGCGCCGGGTTCCTGGTGCGGGTTGTTGCAAATAACCTCAACTTCGAGCAGGCGACTTTCTAACTCCCGCATTTTATCATGCAAATTGCGGAGCATGACACCCTCGGGGTCAGGCAAATATTCAACCCGGCGTGATTCGCCGGTCACCGGATCGCGGGTAGCGACCACGCGGGCGGGCACACCAACCGCCGTAGCGAAAGGCGGCACATCACGCACAACGACGGCACCGCCGCCGATGCGGGCGCCCTGGCCGACGGTGATGGCGCCGAGCACACTGGCACCGACACCGATGACGGCGTGATCGTGAACGGTGGGGTGGCGTTTGCCTTTCTGTTTGCCGGTACCACCGAGGGTGACGCCCTGGTAGAGCATCACCCAGTCGCCGATTTCGGCAGTTTCGCCGATGACCACCCCCATGCCGTGATCGATGAAGAAGCCGGCGCCGATGCGGGCACCGGGATGGATTTCGATGCCGGTAAGGAAGCGCGACAATTGAGAAATCAAGCGGGGCAAAAACGGCATGTGCGCACGATAGAGTGCGTGGGCCAGGCGATGAAACAGGATTGCGTGCAAGCCGGGGTAGAGCAACACTTCGGCCAGATTGCACGCGGCCGGATCATTGCGCATAATCGCCCGCACATCATCGCGCAGAGTACGCAAAACAGTTGCGAGAGACATAACCAGACCTTCCCTGAGAGCAAAAACGAGCGCAAAAACCGAAGAACCAGGGTCTGCTTCACTCAGGCTGAGGCGCAAGGTGCAATGCCGGGGGACGATCTTTTGAGCACGAAGCAGGCCTGAAGAGCCGAGCCTGTAAATCGAGGCCGGATAAACAACTGCAACGGGGCGTCACCGAGAAAGGCAACACCCCTGGCGACAGCTGGTGCTGGCAATTGTAGACCGGTTGCGAGCCGGGATGGGAAGGAGCGGGGGAGCGCAGATCAAGCCAGGCCTGCGGATCTGCATGCAGATCCGCAGGTCCGAAAGGCGGGAGCGGATGGGCGAATGCTTAATCCGTGGATGGCGAAGCATTGGAAGCACTGGTTTCTTTGCTACCGGTATCGCTGCTCGGCGTGCTATCGCCGCTCTTGCGGCTGTCGGTAATATACCAGCCGGAACCTTTGAAGACGATGCCGGCCGGTTGAAATACGCGTCGCAGAGGCGCTTGCTGGTCACAAGAACATGTTTTCAAGGGGTCATCTTTGAAGCTCTGGAACTTTTCGAACTGTTTGCCGCACGCATCGCAGGCATAGACATAAGTTGGCATGGCCTTCAAAACCTCCTGAATTGGCATTTTATCTATGTGCTACCATAGCGCATTGTACATCAATCCGCGCATACCTGCAATTAACAACATGTTGGAAGAATGTTAGAAGCCGTGCGCAGGCGGGGTTGGTGCTCGCGGCGCACGGGTCGTGTTCGCCGGCACACTGTGGCGGCAAGCGGCGTCTTGGGCTTGGCAGTTGCTGCTCGCGGCGCACGGGTCGTGTTCGCCGGCAGCAGCAAAAACCGTTCTTCCGCAACAGAGAAGAGCAAACACCATGAGTAAAATGGGTGAAGAAAACGAAAATCAGCAGCAGCCATTGCCGAATCTGCCGCCGCCGCGGGCACTGCCGGGCACTGCCCCGCTGATCGAGAGCCTGCTGTTTGTGGCGGGCGAAGCGGTAAGCATCACCCAACTGGCACAGATCCTGGAGCTGCCGGCGGATAGCCTGGAGCTGGCACTGGAAGATCTGGCGACGAGCTTGCAGGGGCGGGGGATCCGTTTGCAGCGTAGCGCGGATCGCTTGCAACTGGTAAGCGCGCCGGAGGCGGCGCCGGTACTGGCGCGCTTTCTGGGCGTGCAGGCCTCGGCGCGGCTTTCGACGGCGGCACTGGAAGTGCTGGCGATCATTGCCTATCGCCAGCCGCTGACGCGGGCACAGATCGAAGCGATTCGCGGCGTCGACAGCAGCGGGGTGGTACGGGCACTGCTGGCCCGCGATCTGATCAGCGAGAGCGGGCGCCTGGAAACAGTCGGGCGGCCCATCCTCTACCGGACCACGTCGGAATTTCTGCGCCAGTTCGGACTGAGCAGCCTGGCGGATCTGCCGGCGCTCGAGATGCCTGATCCGCCGGCAGAAAGCTAAACGGTTCCGAACAAAGGTTTGCCATGTCAAAGATGCAAAAACCTTATTCGAGCGCAATTCTCATACTTTCTGGCAATGAAATATTCTCATAAACCCATAAAGCTCAACATAAGAAATCCGGAAGTTCTCCACAACATCCACGACTTATCCACAAAAATGTGGATAAGTCCGAGAAGCATTTGCTCCAACATGAACCGGTATGCCTCTGATCTGTACGCCATGACGGGAGTTGAAAACCCATGACAATTGGCCGGTTATCCACATGTTGGGGATACGCAATTCAACATAAGTGAGCCTACGATCAAAGGTAGCGGCTATACCGTAACCACGATGTCAATAAGGAAATGTAATGGAAATCGCGTGTTATGTTGCTTGAAAAGCGGCCGGGGATCAGGTATGATTTGCCCCACGTAAGACATCACCCACACTTGCGTAACACGATTGAATACTGTCCGCGCAGCAATATGCACGACAGCCTTTATGGTGGCCCATCGGGGTTATGAGCCGCCATGATTTTGTATTGTCAGGAAATGGAGGCCTCTGTGAACCTGACCCAGATCTGGGATGCAGCGCTGGGCACAATACAGATGCAAACATCGCGGCAGGATTTTGATGCCTGGTTGAAAGGGACGTCGCTGCTGGCACTCGATAGCGGGATGGCGACCGTTGGTGCAGCTACGCCTATTCTCAAGGAAGGGCTGGAAAACCGCTTTCTCAAACCGGTTCGCCAGTCGCTGACTGATATTCTGGGCTACCCGGTGCAAGTGCGTTTTGTGATTGCGCCGAGCCGCTTGCCGGTGAAGAATGGGAATGGCAAAGCGTATCCGCCTCGCGCAGTTGTGCGGAACGACCAGCACGACCAGCCGGCAGGCACGGATGCGCCGGCAGGCACGGATGCGCCGGCAGGCACGGATATGCCGGGCCGACCGGCGGTGAATGCATCGGTGGGCACGCTAGAGGCGTCGTTCGAAGCAGAGCAACCGCAGAGCCGGCGTCGGATTCCGCCGGGCGATGATGCGGCCTGGAACAGCAAGAGCAAAGCCGGCAATCGCGACCTGGTGCAGCTGGATTTTAGCAGCGCGATGCGCGGCATGCTGAACCCGAACTATACCTTTTCGCGCTTCATCGTCGGTTCGAGCAATCGGCTGGCCCACGCGGCCTGCGCGGCCGTCGCCGAGCGCCCGGCGCGGGCCTATAATCCGCTGTTTCTCTACGGCGGCGTGGGCCTGGGCAAAACGCATTTGCTGCATGCCATCGGCAATCATGTGCTGGACTATGACCCGGAAATCAATGTACTGTATGTGTCCTCGGAAAAATTCACCAACGACCTGATCAATGCCATTCGGCGGCAGCAGACCGACGAGTTTCGCATTCGTTACCGCAACATCGACATTCTGTTGATCGATGATATTCAATTTATTGCCGGCAAAGATGCCACCCAGGAAGAATTTTTTCATACATTCAATACCCTGCACTCGGCAGCCAAGCAAATTGTGATCAGTTCAGACCGGACACCGAAGGCGATATTGACGCTGGAAGAACGGCTGCGTTCGCGCTTCGAGTGGGGGCTGATTGTCGATGTGCAGCCGCCGGATCTGGAGACGCGCACGGCGATTCTGCGGGCCAAGGGCGAGCAATTGAGTCTGCCGATTGCCCAGGATGTGTTTGATTTTCTGGCACACAAAATCCAGAGCAATATTCGCGAATTGGAGGGCCACTTGAACCGGGTTGCTGCATTTGCGACCCTGCACAACTCGCCGATTACCGTCGAACTGGCAATGGCGGCTCTGGCCGAATTGCTCGACAACCATCGGCGCCAGCGCATCACGCCGGAAGCGATCTTGAAGGCAGTCTGTGATTTTTACGGTATCGATATGCGTTCGATCGAGGGACGGCAGCGCAGCCGCAACGTGGTGGTGCCGCGCCAGATCGCCATGTATCTGTTGCGCGAAGAAACCGACCTGAGCCTGATGGAAATCGGGGCGTTGCTCGGCAAGCGTGATCATACGACGGTGATGCATGGGTGCGAAAAAGTTGCCGAAGATATCAATGCCGATAACCGGCTGCGCAGTGAGATCCTGGCAATTCGCGAAAAACTGCAAGCGCAGGCTGCATAACGCTCGATCAACATTGGCACCCTGACTGTGCCCGGCCATGATGCCGCCGAGCTCTGCGCTGTTTGCCCCCGTTTGCCACGTTTGCAAACGGGGGGTTTTTTATGCCGGGTTGTTGCGGTGCCATACCGGGATCCAGCGATATTTGACGTGGCCCTGGGAAATGATTGAAACGGTGAAACGGTTCAAAGGCTTGACAAAAAAAAGGCGATCAGGTAGCATCAATGATAGAGTAATGAAACCTATTCATTCCAGTTATACGAAAAATTCATAGACCAGTGTGGTTGTACACACCATTGCTTCCGGTGGCGTTTTCTGGCCCAGTGCGTGTTTTGCGCATGGGTCTATGTTTATTTCACCCTGTTGCATGGGGAGCCGCCGCCAGAGCACATGGCGCGTGCGGAAAGGACAGTGGCTTGAGGATCGCAGGAAACTACACGTTTGAAGCCACGCGCACGGAAGTCTGGGAAGCCTTGAACGACCCGGACGTCCTGGCGCGCACTATACCCGGATGTCAACGGCTCGAACAGGTCGGTGAAGCCGAGTTCGAGAGTACGCTCAAAGTCGGCCTGCAAGCAGTGCGCGGTACCTACCACGGGCGCGTGAAGATCGAAGATCCGCAGCCGCCGCTCAGCTACCATATTGCGGTCGACGGCAAAGGCAACAACGGCTTTCTCAAAGGGCAGGGCACGATCAGCCTGCGCGAAGACGGCGTGAACACGATTCTCGATTATGGCGGCGAGGCGCAGGTGGGCGGCACCATTGCCAGTGTCGGTCAGCGCCTGCTCGATGGGGCGGCCAGAACCCTGATCAACCAGAGCCTCAAGGCGCTGGCGGCCCAGATTGAAGCGCGGCGCAATGGCACGCCTGCGGCGGTAACAACCCCGGCAGCCGTCCACCCCGGCCCGCTTCCCGCCGATACCAGCGCAATTGTCGAGCAAACGCCGCCGCCGCCAATCGCCGACCCGGCACCGGCGTCCGCCGCCGATTTTCCGCGCCGGCGCATTGAAGTGCCGCCGCACGAACGGCTGAGCGAAGAAGCGGTTGCGAAAGGCGCATGGGATGATTTTATCGCCGAACGCCCCTGGCTCCCCTGGGTGATCGTTGCGTTTTTGTTCGGGTATATTCTGGGTCGCAGGAAGTAGTGCCGACAAGGAGGCTGGTTTCGTGGCAACGATTAATGTGACGGTAAACGGCAAGCCGCACCGCGGCGAGGTGGAACCACGTACGCTGCTGGTGCATTATCTGCGGGAGCATCTGAACCTGACAGGCACCCACATCGGCTGCGATACCAGCCAGTGCGGTGCCTGTGTGGTGCATCTCAACGGTGAGAGCGTCAAATCATGTACGGTGCTGGCGATACAGGCCGACGGTGGGACGATTACGACCATCGAGGGGCTGGCACAGAATGGCACCCTGCATCCGCTTCAGGAAGGCTTCTGGGAAAAACACGGCTTGCAGTGCGGCTACTGCACGCCCGGTGTGATTATGGCGGCCACCGATCTGCTGGCCGATAATCCCAATCCCAGCGACGAAGAAATTCGCCACGGCATCGAGGGCAATCTCTGCCGCTGTACCGGCTACGAGAACATCGTGCGGGCGATCCGCTACGCCGCCGACAAGATGGCACCTTAGCGCCAAAGGCCGAAAGAGTTCGCACAGGTACGGGTATTCGCATTCGAATGCTGCAAACCTCTTCAGGGCGATGCAGCCTGGAACAGGTAGGAGTCACTGATGACGGCAGAAACCGAGATGAAACCACGTATGGTCGGGCGAGCGCTCAAGCGCCGCGAAGACCCGCAACTAATTACCGGGCGCGGCAATTATATTGATGATATCAAATTGCCCGGCCTGGCGCACGTGGCCATCAAACGCAGCCCTTACGCGCACGCCAGAATTACCGGCATCGATGCCAGCGCCGCCACCCAGTTGCCCGGCGTGCTTGCGGTGTATACCGGCAAAGATATGCTGGATATTAACCCGCTGCCCTGCGCCTGGCAGGCGGCCGGCGTTGCCAACAATGTCAATACCCCGCGGGTGCTGGCGGTCGATGAAGTTCACTTTGTCGGCGAAGGGGTTGCTGTCGTGGTCGCCGAAGATCGCTATATTGCCCGCGATGCGCTCGACCTGATCGATGTCGACTATGAGATGCTCGATGCGGTGGTCGATGCCGAAAAGGCGACGCAGCCCGGTATGCCGCAGTTGCACGAGAATGCACCGCATAATATTGCCTTCGATTGGGAAGCCGGCGATAAGGCAAAAACCGATGCCGCTATGGCAAAGGCCGATCTGATCGTCAAAGAACGGATCGTCAACCAGCGGCTCATCCCGACGCCGATGGAAACCCGCGGCTGCATCGGGCGCTACGATCCGGGAACCGAAGCGTATACGCTCTGGTTGACTTCGCAAGCACCGCATGTGCATAAGTTGCTGCTCTCGGCCTTCGTGATGGGGATGCCCGAGCATAAGCTGCGTGTGATCGCACCCAACGTCGGTGGAGCTTTTGGTGCGAAGATCTTTATGTATGCGGATTATCCGCTGGTGCTCTGGCTCGCGAAGCAGATCGGGCGCCCGGTGAAGTATATCGAAGACCGCAGTGAGAATTATCAGCAGACTAATCACGGGCGTGACCACATCACGGATGTTGCAATTGGGGTGATGAAAAACGGCAAAGTTGTTGCGCTCAAGGTCAATACCTACGCCAACCTGGGCGGCTACCTTTCAACGGTTGCCCCCGGCATTCCTACTACGCTCTATGCCCGCATTCTGAATGGAGTCTATGACATCGAAGCCGGCTATGCCAACGTCAAGGGTATCTACACCAATACGGCGATGGTCGATGCCTACCGCGGCGCCGGGCGGCCCGAGGCGAGTTACTTGATCGAGCGCATGATGGATCGAGTGGCGGTCGAGTTGCATATGGATCCGGCCGAGATCCGGCGGCTCAATTTCATCAAGCCCGAGCAGTTCCCCTACCACAATGCCTTTGGTCTGTTGCCCTACGACAGCGGCAACTATGAGCCGGCGCTGGATAAGGCGCTGAAGATGGCCGGCTATGCCGATTTCCGCACCGAGCAGGCCGCAGCCCGCAAGCAGGGCCGCTATCTGGGCCTGGGCATTTCGTCGTACGTCGAGATCTGTGGGATTGCGCCGACCGCCTGGATTATGAGCGAGGGCTGGGGCGCCGGGCTCTGGGAGAGCGCGAATGTGCGGGTGCAACTCACCGGCAAAGTCACCGTCTTCACCGGTTCGATGCCGCATGGCCAGGGCGTCGAGACGACCTTCGCGCAGATTGTGGCCGATGAACTGGGCGTGGCCTACGAGGATGTCGATATCGAGTATGGCGACACGGCGAATACGCCCTTCGGCTATGGCACCTACGGCAGTCGCTCGCTGGCCGTCGGCGGCGTGGCGATGAAGAAGAGTGTCGACAAGATCAAGGAGAAGGCCAAACGCATTGCCGCACATATGCTGGAGGCCAACCCGGCCGATATGGACTTTGCCGACGGCAAGGCCTTCGTGAAGGGTTCGCCGGATCGCGCCAGAACGCTGCCCGAAATTGCCGCCGCTGCCGCTGTCGGCGCCAGCCTGCCCACCGGCGAGGAGCCTTTCCTCGACGAGACGACCTACTACGATCCGCCCAACTGCACGTTTCCTTTCGGTACGCATATCTGCATTGTCGAAGTCGATCCGGATACCGGGAAGATCGAGTTGAAGCGCTATATCGCCGTCGATGACTGCGGGCCGCAGATCAACCCGCTGATCGTCGAGGGCCAGATCCACGGCGGCATTGCCCAGGGCCTGGCCCAGGCGCTCTACGAGCAGGCCGTCTACGATGAGAATGGCCAGTTGATGAGCGGCACACTGATGGATTATGCGCTACCGACGGCGGCGATGGTGCCGCATATCGAGACCGACAGCACCGTAACGCCGAGCCCGGTCAATCCGCTGGGCGTCAAAGGTGCCGGTGAGGCCGGCACGATTGCCAGCGCCCAGGCGGTGATGAACGCCGTCATCGATGCGCTGTCGCCGCTGGGCGTCAAGCATCTGCAGATGCCGGCAACGCCGCAGAATGTCTGGCAGGCCATCAATAAGAAATAAACGCCCTATTCAGGTGGCCCGCTATGCGGGCCACCTGAATCAGGGTGTTTCTAGGAAACTCTGGGAGGAAATGCGTGATTCCAAGTGCATTTGCATATTTTGCGCCCACAACGGTAGCCGAGGCGATTGCGCTGCTCCAGGAGCATGGCGACGAGGCAAAGTTGCTGGCCGGCGGCCATTCGCTGCTGCCGGCGATGAAGCTACGGCTGGCCGCGCCGGGCGTGATCATCGACATCGGCAAGATCAAGGAGTTGAGCGGAGTCGTCGTCAACGGCAATATTAATATCGGTGCGCTGACGACTTATCATAGTATCGAGACTTCGGCGGATCTGAAGCAGGCCTGCCCGATCCTGCCCGAGAGCGTCGCGCTGATCGGCGAC
Organism: Chloroflexaceae bacterium; assembly: GCA_034437175.1. GTDB lineage: Bacteria > Chloroflexota > Chloroflexia > Chloroflexales > Chloroflexaceae > DAOTUJ01. The sequence continues at coordinate 89,657 of DAOTUJ010000169.1, forward strand.
ATTCAGGTGCGCAATCGCGGCACCATCGGCGGCTCACTGGCCCACGCCGACCCGGCGGCCGATCCGCCGGCAGTGATGCTGGCGCTCGACGCGCAGATCCGTGTCGAGGGGCCGAATGGCGCACGCAGCATCGGCGCGGGCGATTTCTTCGTCGATATGCTGACGACGGCGCTGGAGCCCGAGGAGATCATCACCAGCATTACGCTGAATAAGCTCGTTGCCGGCGAAGGGGCATCCTACGTCAAATTCCCGCACCCGGCCAGCCGCTACGCCATTGTTGGCGCGGCGGCCTATGTCAAAATGGAAGGCGGCAAAATCAATGCCTGCCGCATCGGTATCACCGGGGCCGGCCCTAAAGCCGAACGCCAGCAAGAGGCCGAGCAGGCCATGCTCGGCAGCGACGGCAGCAGCGAGGCCATCGCCGCCGCCGCCGAGAAAGCCGGCGCCGCTATGGATGTACTCGGCGACATCCACGCCGGCGAAGAGTATCGCAAGGCCATGATCAAAGTCTACACGCGACGGGCGCTGGCCAATGCCGTAGCGCGCGCCCGCTAGCTTCTTACGCAGCAAAAACAGGTGCTTGCCGGGGGCTGCAGCCCCCGGCAAGCACCTGTTTTTTATTGCGCGGTGAAGATGAGGGTTTTACCGTCGGCATAGCTGATTTCGAGACGGTCACCGCTGACTTTGTAGCGCTCGGCTTCGCTCAGCGCCTGCAAGAAGGCCATTTCCTGCTGGTTTACGGCTTCGTCGCCGCAGAGCATGCGTGTGCTGCCGATGGCGCCGAATTCGATGTTGCCGCCGGTGATGACATATCCGCCGAAGTAGCGGTTGCAGCCGGCACTGCCGGCGACCTGGTCTTCGGTGAAGCTGGCATCGATGCTGCTGCCGGGCGCGAGCGGCTGGCCATCGATGGATTCAAGTTGCCAGTCGCTGCCGGCCAGCGGCGGCTGGGCATTGCCGGCATCGGCGCTGCCGGCAAAAAGGTTGAACAGCGCGAAACCCAGTGCCACAACTGCAGCGACGAGCAATCCGGCGGTGATGTATTTTTTCATGGTTATGTTTCCTTTCTGACCCGGCCAGGCTGGCCGGCATGTGCATTTGTGTTGTCAGAAAGCTAACGTTCCGGCCGCTGCCGGAGTTCCCGCTTTTTGCTGAGAAGAAGCTGAGAGCCGGAGGTGGGTCTTAAGCCCCCAAATGTACATTTATGAGTTGCGAAACCCTGCTTATGCTTTGATTGTTGGTGGCGAAGCCACCAACAATCAAAGCATAAAGTATTTGCCAGGCTGCTAAGGTGCCTTCTTTCCTGCCGGAGGCGCACAACAGCGGTTGCGGTCGCCACCGCGTAAGTTGTGTAAATGACAAATCTACCACCGCCACATATGGCCAGTACAAATTACCGCTGACTGTGCGATAACACGGAGCCTTTGCGCATGCCCTGCCAGCATGGGCGGCGAAACGTTAGCGTTTCGCCGCCCATGCTATAATGAACATGCATACATCGGCGCATCATACTGGCATAGTTGTGTAGTCAGTACATATCGGGCGTGGCTTGTGCCACGCCTGATACACCCTCCCCAGGAGGTAAATGCCATGTTCAAGCGAAACAGGAAAAAGGCGGAATCGCCAACCCCGAAAGTTGCAGTCGCCCTGCAAAACAATCATCGGCGGCCCGGACCGGCGACCTGGGCCGACCAGGAAGTGCGCAAACTCGGCGAGCGCATGGAACTGACCGGTGCCCAGGTTCATGAGCGGGCCGGCAGCACCCGCCGCCAGGCCGACCGGATCGCGAAACTGGCGAAAGAACTGGAAGAACTGGCCGCGAACGTCGAGCATCAGGGTTCGGCCCTGCGCCGCGAGGGAATCGTCGAAATCGGGCGTGGTGCCGGCTACTTGATGCGCAAGACGGCGCCCTGGCTTGGCGGCACGGCTCTGTTGCTCGTCGGATTGCACGTGGTACGCCAACAACTACGCCGGCGTCGGGCACAATCGAGCGAAGGAGCGTAATCTATGCGCCTCCTGCTGCGCTGGTTGATCACCGCCATTGCGCTGGTCGTCGCGGCCTGGCTGGTACCGGGCATCGCGATCACCGACAACAATGGCTGGGTGGCCGTCCTGGTAATGGCAGCGGTGCTCGGCCTGGCGAATGCCTTTTTGCGCCCGCTGCTGCAACTACTGACCTGTCCGCTGGTGCTGCTAACGCTGGGCCTGTTCTTGCTGGTGATCAATGCCATCACCTTCTCGTTCTCATCCTGGATCGCCGTTACCTGGTTCAATGCCGGATTTGAGGTGCGCGGCTTCTGGCCGGCTCTGTTTGGCTCAATCGTCGTGAGTATCGTTTCATTTTTGCTCTCAATGTTCCTGCCCGACGATGATCGCCGGGCTGAAACAGCCTTCTAGCAACAATCGGTTAGAAACAATGCGTATCTCGTATGTCGGACGGCTATGCCGCCCGACATACGAGATACGCATTGTTCTTTCATAACTATCCGGCGCGCAGCCAGGCGAGGCCGGCGATAATGCCAATCAAGATCGGCTGGTGCGCCAGATAGATGATCAGCGAGTTGCGACCCAGCCAGCGTAGGCCGCGGATCGGCGCCGGTGCCGAAAAATCGGGTAGCCTGAAGCGGCGCTGCCCGTCGCGATAGAGCATGCGGCCCAGTGCCACCCCCAGCAACGCCCAGCCCACCCAGGGCAAAATCGGGTAGTAATCGACCATGGCCATACCTACCGGGGCCAGCCCCAGCCAGACCAGCCAGGCCACATCGGTCACCTGTGCGTTCAGGTAAAACCCGCCTGCCAGCATTGCCAGGCCGCCAACCAGGCTGAGCCGGATCGGTGCGCGCACAAACGCCGCCGTGATCCACAGCGCACTGCCCAGCAAATGCAGAATCCCAAAGCGCACATAGCTATCGGGGAACATCACAAAAGTTGCAACAGTGATGATCATGCCCAGGCCGAGCAAGATTGCGCCGCGCTTGAGCACCCGACGCCCGAAGGCCGGCCCCGGCAGCCGGGCTGCCGTCAGCACCAGTGAGAGCCCGAGCAAAAAGGTGAAAGTGCTACCAATGCCGCGTGCGAAGATCTGCCAGGGCAGGGAATAGATTGCCGTATCGCTCAGCCCGTAGAACGACAGATCCCACATCAGGTGGAAATAGATCATGGCGACGACGGTAACGCCGCGCAGCATATCGATTTCCCAGAGTCGCTGACCGGCTGTAGCTGATCGCGGCTGTGCGCCGGTCAGCGTTCGGGATCCAACCGTTCCCTCGGTCATTCAGGCTTTCCCGCTTTGCTGCCGGTTGCTGTACCGGTGGTAGCCCGGCTGGGCGGCTCCTCCGGTGCGGCAACCCGACTCACTGCGTCGACCGTGCTCTCAACCAGCCGCAGGTGCAGCCGCGATATGGCTGAAAACATGTTGCTGGCGGCATCATGCACGTTGTGGCGCAGATCTTCCGGAGCCAGGCGCAGCGGCCCATCGACGGCGGCGACGCCGATGCGAGCCAGGCTATCACCAACGGTTCTGGCCGTATCAACAACCATATCGCTCGTCCGCCGTTCGTGCGTGCGGTCTTTTTCGTTTTCAGGAGCAGTAGTCATGATCAATCTCCTCTGCTTATGGTACCGGCATATCGGCTTGCTTGCAGTATAGTACGCTCAGGCAATTCTGCAAGGGGCATGGGTCAGGGATCGGAGCTCAGGGATCGGGAAACGCTTTTTGAGCCCTGAAGCCTGACGCTTATGGTGACTGCGGCGGCTCGCCGGCCTGCCACAGCGCCTCGGGGATGCCCAATGCCTGCAAATCTTCCGGCGCAAAGGCGCTGCCCGATGTCAGGTATTGCCAGGTCGGGCCTTCGCGCTCAAAAAACATCAAGGCGATCTCGAGATTGGCATCGGCCGTCGGCACCAGCCAGAGCCTGGCATGATCCGCGACGACCTGCGGATAGCTCAGGTAGCCGTCGATCATGCCGAAGGTTTCGCGGACATAACTTGCCGCCGCGTCCTGCACTGCTGTTTGGGCAGTTTCCAGGGTCAATTCCTCGGGCACGCCCAGTTCCTCCAGCACCACTGCCGAAGGTGTCGATGTGGCCTGCACGACCTGCCAGCTTCCATCGACAAGCTGCTGGAGGTACACAAACAATGGTCGCGCATCTGCCGGGGAAGCCTCGGCGGAGGCATAATCGCCCGTGCGCCCGGTCAAGCCTACCAGCAGGGCAATTTCCGGGTACTGCGGCTTCAGGTCGGCCCAGATGGCAGCGAGCAAGGCCTGCTCGGTTGCCGCGTCCAGTTCGGCAGACGGTGTCGCGGTCGGTGCAGCCGTTGGCGGCAACGGGATCGTGGGCTGCGCCGGTTCCGTCGTCGCGGTCGGCGGTGACACGGTCGGCACGGCGACGGTGACCAGCTCTGCGGTTGGCACCGGCTGGGCGGGCGGGCTTATGCAGGCGCTCAGCAGCAGGATGCCGACAAGGATTGGCAGAATAACCGGATGTGGTATGAAGCGCAACATAGCATCCTTCTTTTAATATATTTCGTCAGATTGTTCCATGGCGCTGCCAGGCCGCCAGGCTCCCGCCGATCAGTTCGATGCCCGAAGCCACACTGGTGGCGCTGCCCTCACCCTCGCCATAGATCGATACGACGGCTACGGCGGCGACTTTGCCGCCGGCCATGACGCGTTCGATGGCAGCCTGCACCTCTGCCATCGATGGGCCGTCGGGCTCACGGGTACCATGGTTCGGCACATAGCGATCGTCGAGAATGTCGGAGTCGATATGCAGGTAGAGCAGATCGCACTGCGCGGCCAGCCGATCCACCGCAGCCCCCAGGTCTGCGCCCGGTCGCTCGGGCGTGACGCCGGCAATCACGGTTTCGGTGGCGCGAATGAGTTGCTCCTCGGGGGCATCCAGGTTGCGCACATCGACCAGCAGGATGCGCTCGGTCGGCAGTGGCGCCAGAATGCCGGCTCGCTCGCGCCAGTGCGGGTAGGCCAGCCCGGCGCAGACGGCCACCGGCATGCCGCCGAGCATGCCCGACAGCGTCGTCTTCGGCGTGTTATAGTCGCCGTGGGCATCGAACCAGACCATGCCGATGCGAGCGGTCGGGCCGTGGGCCTGCTGCAGGCCACCGAGGACGCCGGTGCAATGCGTGCAATCGCCGCCGCTGAGCAAAACCGCCGCACCGGCGCGGCGAGCAGCGGCGACGGCCTCGGCAACGGCGCCATTCATCCAGCCCAGGTTGCCGGGCTCATCGGCTTCACGCCGATCTTCGGGAAAGGCCGGTTCCACCAGGGTCACCGGCACATTGGCACGGGCATAGACATCGGCAGCGGTATAGGCATCGAGCGCGCGCTCATCGCCCTGCGCCGGCCGGCTGCCGCGGTAGCGCACGCCAATCACCTGTAACTGCGTCAATTTCTGGCTTTGCATCGGGTTCTCCTAAATTGTGATTTGACATAGCCGGGTAATGCCACTGTGCTAGACTAAGCGCACTTCGGCTTGCCAGGCACATTAGCCGGCTGGTTCATCAAGTTTTCTCGGAATTCTCGTTCGTTGCATTGTAATGCATTTACGGAGCGCACTATGCTTTTCTTCGGAATCGTTCTGCTCATCCTGGCCGGTCTTTTCTTCTTCATTGCCCGTGGACAAAAAGCAAAAGCCGGCAAACTGGCCGGTACCGATACCTATGATGCGGCGACACTGCATGCGCTGCACGAACGCATTGCCGGCAGTCTCGGCGCCGATGCGCTGGCCGAACAGTGCGAAATCTCCGGGATCGTCGAAGCGGAACAACCTTTGCAGGGCAAACACTCCGGCAAAGCCGTAGTCTGGTATCGTGCCACCGTAACCCACGAATACAAAGAACAGGTCAGCCGCCGCAATGATGAAGGGAAACTCGAGACCGTTACCGAAAGCGGCAGTGAGCAGATCGAATCGCATAAAGAGCAGATCGATTTTTATGTACGTGATGCCGGCGGGCGCGTGCGCATCGATCCGGTCGACGCCGACATCGAACTGGTCGACACGCACAATAGCCTGACGCAACCTGCAGAGCAACCGCGCGGCAAACGGCGCATCACCGGTATTCGCTCGGTCGAACGGGCGCTGCCGGTCGGCACCCAGGTCTTCATTCACGGTTGCGCGATTGATCGCGGCGGCGAAGTTGTGATTACGAAGCACCCGCACAGGCACGACGAGAAGTTCATCATTAGCCTGCGCAGCGAACGCGAGTTGCTGCAATCGGCGAGCGGCACGGCGCGCAACATGCTGATCGCCGCCGGTGCCTGCGGCGGCCTCGGCGCACTGTTGACCGTCCTCGGTCTGTTTTTGTGATCCGGTCGAACCCTTAAGTGCGCCGGGAAAATCAGAGCAACTCTGTGGGAACCGTGAACTAGAGAACCGAAAAACCAGGGAAAGCTGCATTGCAGAACCGGATGGACTGTACGACTCAAACAGGGTTGCTAGATTGAGCCAATCGCGTGGCTCAGGAATATTTTGATATGCCACATTCCGCCTGACTCTACCCCTTGCGGTAGCTGAGCATCAACGGGCATCGCCATTGCAATGCAGTGGCGATGCCCGTTTCTTGCTATACCCAGAAAAGAGTCAGCCGCAAAGCGCAAACCTGAAGTAATATACATATGAGGCATCACCTGATTTGCAGCGCATTGAAAGCGCGAAATAAGCACTATGGCAGAAAATCTATGCAAAGCAATTCTTCTCAATCCTTTGTCCAGGCTCTCGGGCGCATTCACAATGAACGTCGACAACGCTTGCACGACCTGATTGCCATCAATACCGACGACATGCTGGACGCACTGGGGCTCGCAGGCCCGCAGGTGATCCGACGCTTGCTGCGGCCGGCCCTGCAACCGGCGGCCCGCCGGTTTGCCGAGCAAATGCTGGAATTCGACGATACGGTAGGCAGTGCAGGGCTGCGCATTGGCGGCGCAACATGTCTGAGTTTCTATATCCGCCGCATGCGCATCTACCACGTCGAACACCTGCCGGCGGAAGGGCCATTGCTCATTCTGGCCAATCATCCCGGCCTCTACGATACCATCGGCCTGTTTGCCGGTATTCCGCGCCCGGATTTGCGAGTCATCGCCGCCGAACGCCCTTTTCTGCAGGCACTGGTGCATGTTTCGCAGCACCTGTTCTATGTGCCGGAGCAGGCCCGCGAGCGGCTGAGCTTGCTGCGCAACGTGGCCCGCCACCTGCGACATGGTGGCGCCGTGCTGACCTTCCCGGCCGGTACCATCGAGCCCGACCCGGCCTTGCTTTGCGGGGCGCAGGCGGCGCTGGCGAGCTGGTCGAGCAGCCTGGAGTTGCTGGCACGCCTGGCCCCGGATCTGACGATTGTGCCGGCGATTGTCAGCCAGGTGCTGACACCGGCAGCTATGCGGCATCCGCTGGTGCGTTTGCGGCGCAGCCAGGACAGCCGGCACCGACTGGCGGCGGTGCTCCAGGTGACCAATCCGGCCCGCTACCCGGTTGATATGCAGATCGAATTTGGCCGCCCGATCCGCGGTGCAGGCACCAGCGAAGCCGATGGGGTACGCATGCGCGAACAAACCATGGCTGAAGCTTCGCGCTTGATTGCGCGCGCCCAGAAACACAGCTACTATGCATAACTGGCCTGGACGGATCCGGCGCGGCTCGCTGTTGTTCATTTTCATTGCCGTGTTCGTCGATCTGCTGGGCTATGGCATGATTTTGCCGCTGTTGCCCTTCTATGTGCAAGCACAGAACGGCGGCGGCACATTGGTCGGCCTGGTCGGGGCGCTCTATGCGATGGCCCAGTTTCTGGCCGGCCCGGTGCTGGGGGGAATCTCGGATCGCTATGGCCGGCGTCCGGTCTTGCTTGGCAGCATTGCCGGGACGGGTGGTGCTTACCTGCTGCTCGGCAGCGCCGATACGCTCTGGCTGCTGCTGCTGGCTGTGTTGCTCGACGGGATCACCGGCGGCAATCTGGCCACGGCCCAGGCCTATATCGTCGACCGCACGCCGCCCGAGAAGCGAACCGGGGCGCTCGGCCTGGTGGGAGCGGCATTTGGATTGGGGTTTATGCTCGGGCCGGCTTTCGGCGGGTTTTTGAGCCGGTATGGGCTTAGCGTGCCGGCTTTTGTCGCCGCCGGAATTGCCTTCGGCAACGTCGTGTTCGGCTTCTTTGCCCTGCCCGAATCACTGGCGCCCGAACACCGGCGAAAAATCGTTATCAGTTTCAATCCGGTCCGGCAACTTGGCGCGCTCTTTGCCATCGCCGGCATTCGCAGCCTGATCCTGATGGTTTTTTTACTGAATATGGCCTTTGCCGGACTACAGAACAATTTCCCGCTCTTCAGCAGCACCCGCTTCGGCTGGGATGCCGCCGACAACGGCTATTTTTTTGCCTTTGTCGGCATCTGCGCCGTAATCACGCAAGGCTGGCTGCTCGGCAGGTTGCAACCCTGGTTCGGTGAGGCCCGCCTGATCATCTTCGGCCTGGCCGGAGCCGGCCTCAGCCTGCTCCTGACTGCCGTGGTGCCCCGGCCCTGGATGCTCTACCCACTCGTGGCGCTGCTGGCCGTTGGCATTGGCCTGGCCATTCCCGCGCTGACCAGCCTGATTTCCGGGCAAGGCGCCGAATATGAGCAGGGCACGATTTTGAGCGGGACGCAGGCGGTCTTGAGTCTGACGATGATCTTCGGGCCAATCAGCGCCGGATTGGCCTTCGATTATCTCGGGATCGCGGCGCCCTATGTGCTGGGCGCGCTCTTTGCCGGTATTGCCCTGATTGTGGCGATACGTGATTTACCAATCAGTCGCCGCACCGGCAGTACCGGCGGGTAACTCGATGGTTTTTTGCTCAGTGCAGAGGAAAATTATGCATAGTATTCAACACGTGGCAAGCACCAGTCTGCCGACTCGCTATGGTACCTTTGCCATGCATGTCTACCAGGACGGCAATGGGATCGAACATGTCGCTATGATCTGCGGTACGCCCGATCCGGGTGGCCCGGTGCTGGTGCGTCTGCACTCGGAATGTCTGACCGGCGATGTGTTTGGTTCGGCACGCTGCGACTGCGGCGAGCAACTCGATTACAGCCTCAAGCTGCTTCAACAACACGGCCATGGCGTGCTGCTCTACTTGCGGCAGGAGGGCCGCGGGATCGGCCTGACCAACAAGGTGCGCGCTTACGCCCTGCAAGATCAGGGCCTCGATACCGTCGACGCCAACCGGGCGCTGGGCTTGCCCGACGATATGCGCGACTATCGCGGTGCGGCGGCAATCCTGCGTGCGCTCGGCATTCAGCAGGTCGAATTGCTGACGAACAATCCGGCCAAGATCCTGGGCCTGGAACAGCACGGCATCCAGGTTGTCCGGCGCATGCCCTTGCAAATGCCGGCGAACGAAATCAACTCGCAGTACCTGCGCACCAAACAGGCGCGCATGGGGCATATGTTCGAGCCGCCGGGGGATCCGCTGGAATGAGAACTCATAGCAAATCGAACCCGATACCAGGCATGCATGTCCGTTAGCTTTCACGATTTGCTACGAAAACGAGCGCAGCGATCGTTGCAGGATGCCGAGAAATCTATGCACAGTATCGTCCCAGGCGGGGAGTCGGGCGATCTGCCGACGGGCGGCTGCGGCCATCCGCGCCCGCAATGCCTGGTCGAGCAGTAGCTGATCGAGTGCAGCCGCCAGTGCCCCGATGTCGTCCGGCGGCACCAGCAGGCCGGCTTCGCCGACAATCGCCGGCACCGGGCCGGCATTTCCGGCGATGACCGGCAGGCCATGCGCGAGGGCTTCGGCAAAGACCATACCGTAACCCTCGTAGCGCGTCGGCAGCACAAACAGATCGGCGCGTGCATAGGCCACCGCCAGTTCCTCGTCGGAACAGGCGCCGTGTATTCGCACATCGCCGGGTTGCGCAGCATGCAATGTACGGACTTTGGCAGCATAGGTTGGATCGGCATCCGTTTCACCGACCAGTTCCAGCCGGCTGGGGCGATGGCGCCGTTGCCGCCAGGCGCGCAACAGAGTCGTGATATTTTTGCGCGGGATCCACTGGGCAACACAGAGCGCATGCAGCGGCGCAGTCGGATCTTTTGCCGGCACTTCCGGCGGCGGCGCAATGCGGTCGAACCCCGGCGACACAATGGCAATGCGTTCGGCGGGCACACCCCGTTCCAGCAGAATCGCCCGCCCGTGGCCGCTGACGGTAATCAACCGGTCGGCCTGCAGCAGCGTGGACTCATCGGCAGCGGATTGCGCGCCGAATGTGGCAATACTGGGCAACTCGTGGATCATGGCCAGCAGCGGGCGCTGCTTCTGCCAGTTGGCCGGCCAGGAGCCGCAAACGATCCGTGCCAGCGCATCAACAACAATCACATCATAGGCTGCCGGGTCGAAGCCGGCGCCGAAAGCAGCGGCCGCCGCACGTTGCGCCGCCGGATCGGCCGGCGCGGCCACAATCTCACTAACCCGGACACCCTGGGCGCGCAGGCCGGCAAAGAGGCGGGCGTGGTAGAGGTAGCCGCCCGTCAATCGGCGCAGGTCGCCGACCGTAATGAATGCGATATGCATGAACCTTCAACGCGTTGCCATGGTGTCCGGATTTTGCGGCATTGCCGCAAAATCCGGACACCATGGCAACGATCTTCCGCCCTGCCGGAGACGACTGCGCTACCGTCAGCGCTGGTCGACCGGCATATAATCGCGGCGGGCGGCACCCAGGTAAACCTGGCGCGGGCGCATAATCTTCTGCTCATCGTCTTCGAGCATTTCCTGCCACTGGGCCAGCCAGCCGCATGCCCGCGGAATAGCAAACAGGAAGGGAAAATACTCGATGGGGAAGCGCAGCGCCTGATAGATCAGGCCACTGTAGAAATCGACATTCGGGTAGAGCTTGCGCTCGATGAAATAATCGTCTTGCAGCGCGATCTGCTCGAGCGCAACGGCAATTTCCAGCAGCGGGTTGGCCTCGGTAGCCTCGAAGACCTCGTAGGCGATTTTGCGAATGATCTTGGCGCGCGGGTCGTAATTCTTGTACACCCGGTGACCGAAGCCCATCAGCCGCTGCTCGCCCTGCTTGACCTTCTCGATGAAGCCGGGAATATGCTTGACATCGCCGATTTGCATGAGCATGCGCAGCACGGCTTCGTTGGCGCCGCCATGCAGCGGGCCGTAGAGCGCCGCCGCCGCTGCTGAAAGCGCGCAGTAGGGATCGGTATGGCTCGAACCGACACCACGCATAGTTGCCGTCGAACAATTCTGCTCGTGATCGGCGTGAAGAATGAACAGCACATCGAGCGCTTTGGCTAGCACCGGGTTGACTTCATAGTCGCGCTGGTTCATATAATCCATCATGTAGAGCAGATTGGCGGTATAGCTCAGCGAATTATCGGGCAGATTGAAGGGCCGCCCGATGCGATGGCGGTAGGCAAAAGCTGCGATAGTCGGGATCTGGCCGATGATGCGCCAGATTTGCTTCTCGCGCACCACCGGATCCTGAATGTGCTTGGCTTCGGGGTAGAGCGTCGACATCGACGCGACCGCGCTGACGAGAATCCCCATTGGATGCGCATCGTAGCGGAAGGCCTGGATCTGTTCGACCAGACTGTTGTGCAAAAACAGGTGCCGGCTAATCCGGTATTTCCACCACTCCAGGCGCGCCGGTGAAGGCAAATCGCCATACAACAGCAGATAGGCAACTTCCAGGTACGTACTCTGCTCGGCCAGTTGCTCAATCGGGTAGCCGCGGTATTCGAGTATGCCCTTTTCACCATCGATAAAAGTGATAGTGCTCTTGCATTCGGCAGTGTTCATATACGCCGGATCATAGGTCATCAGACCAAAGTCTTCTTTCGATGTTTTGATCTGGCGTAGATCAATCGCCCGAATTGTATTATTTGCAATCGGAACTTCGTATGTCCGGCCGGTGCGATTGTCGGTAATGGTCAAACTGTCTTTCGCCATGGCGATTTCCTTCACATAAGTACGATAAAATGTGTTCGAACTTTGTGCATATTATAACATATGCCGCCAAAAAACGAACTTACATTCGTTTCTAACGGCCTGCCAACAGCCAGGAAAGCAGCGTGAGAGCGCGTTCATGATCGCTTTTTCTTAAAGAACAGGCAATTCAAGCACAAAGCGAGCGCCGGTCGGCTGGTTGGCTTCAACGTAGGCGCGCCCGGCGTGGGCCGCAGCGATCTCGCGCACGATGGCCAGGCCCAGCCCGCTGCCGCCGTATTCGGCGCTGCGCACACCGCGCTCCCAGATCCGCTCGCAGGCTTCGGGCGGTACGCCCGGCCCACTGTCGGCCACAATCAGCCTGGCTCGTGCAGCACCCGCGGTGGTTGCCGGCAATCGTTCCAGGCTCAGCCAAATGTGGCCACCCGGCGGCGTGACTTTCAACGCATTATCGAGCAAATTCAGCAACGCCTGTTTGAGCCGATCGCGGTCGCCGACCGTTGCGGCTCCGTGCGCAATGTGATGATCGAGGCTAATGCCGGCACGGCGCGCTCGCCCCTGCTGCAGCAGCGCCATTTCTTGCAGCAGCGCCGCCAGGTCGATCCGACTACGTTCCTGCGTCACCAGCAAACCACTCTCGGGCGGGTTCAACAGTTCTTCCACCAGTCGGCTGAGCCGCAGCGCCTCGGCCTCCAGCGTCGCCAGCGCCGGCTGTTCGTGCTCCGGCGCGCTGTCGAGCAGGTTCTCGATCGTGCCGCGAATGGCCGTCAGCGGCGTACGCAGATCATGTGACACACTGCGAAAAAAGCGACTACGCGCCTGCTCCAGCTCCTTGAGCCGGCTAATGTCGCGCAGCACCAGCACCGCCACCGGATCCTCCGCACGATCATCCGCCGCCGTTGCATCCGGCAACACCGGATTGATCCGCAGTGCTATGCTGCGGCCGGCCTGTTCGATCTCCAGATCCAGGCTCTGCGGCGGTGGTACTGCCAGTTGCCAGGCGTCCATGATCGGTGCCAGTTCGGCGCTTTGTGTCACTCCAAGCAACATGTGCGCCGCTTGATTGGCAAACACGATTTGCTGCCGGCCGTTCACCGCGATGACGCCCTCGGAAATACTGGCCAGCACCAGTTCCAGCCGTGCTCGTTCACGCCGCACAGCACTCAGCCGGTTCTGGAGTTGCCCGGCCATGCGCGCCAGGCTCTGGCTCAACCGACGCACCTCGTTGATGCCCGAGTCCGGTGCGGCCGCCGCCGTCGTGCCGTCGGCAATCGTTGCGGCATAGCCGGTGAGCCGCACCAGTGGGCGGGCCAGCGAGCGCCCCAGCCAGACACTGACCAGCAGCACCAGCAGGCCGGCCAGCAATGTTGCCTGGATCAGAAACCGCCGCAGATCGGCCAGCAATGCAGTTTCAGCAGCGGTAGATCGCGAGAATTCAACTACTGCCAGGGAGCCTTGCGCGCCGGGCACCGATTGAGCGGCATAGCGCCGGTCGGCGGCCTGTGAGACAGGCAGCGGCAAAGGGGTGTCGAGCAATGCGCGCACCGGGCGGCTGGGGAAGGGGCCAAGCCCGGCCGCACTGTTCAGCAGTGTGCCATTGGCGGCAAAAATTCGGGCGGTGACGCCGGGCGGCACCGCAGCACTGTCAGCCAGGCCGGGAGCCAGCGCCTGCACTTCAGCCGGGCCGGCGGCAAGTTCAGCCACCAGCCCGGCGAAAATGGCGGTTTGCGCAGCGAGTTCCTGTTGATTCTGGCGGCTCAGCGCCGAATTGACCAGCGCAATGAAGCTGCCGCCCAACAGCAGCAGGCCGGCCAGCGTCACCAGCAGATAGGTCAACGTAAGGCGGAACGCGAGGGACACGACGGCTTTCGGTCACTGTGGCCGCATTGCGGCCACAGTGACCGAACATACACATCAACTTCTGGTATCAAGCATTTCATAAGGCACATCAACCGGGCCGATATACTCGGATTCAGGGCGAATCAGCCGGTTGTCGCTGTACTGCTCGTAGACGTGGGCCGTCCAGCCGGAGACCCGGCTGATGGCAAAAATCGGCGTAAACAGGTCGATGGGAATGCCCATTGTATAGTACACCGATGACGAATAAAAATCGACGTTGACCGGCAGTGCCCGATTTTCCTGGACAGTAGCCCGAATACGCTCACTCATCTCGAACCAGCGCCGGTCGCCGGTAGCGTCACCAAGTTCACGCGAGAGCTTTTGCAACCACATCGCCCGCGGATCGTCGGCTTTGTAGACACGATGGCCAAAACCCATAATCTTGCGCTTCGACGCAAAAGCGCCGCGCATATACTGATCGACCCGGTCGATATCACCAATTTCGAGCAACATGCGCATCACCTGCTCGTTGGCACCGCCGTGCAGCGGCCCTTTGAGTGTGCCGATAGCCGAGACAATCGCGCTATGCAAATTCGAGAGTGTACTGGCAGTGATCCGGGCAGCGAAAGTACTGGCATTCAAACCGTGGTCGGCATGCAAGATCAGGGCGTTGTCCAGCACACCGGCCACCCGCGGATCCGGTTCTTTGCCGGTGAGCATATAGAGAAAATTGGCGGCGTGACTGAGCGTATTGCTGGGGGTAACCGGCCACTTGCCGTTGCGAATGCGATCCCAGGCCGCAATAATCGTAGGCAGCGAGGCCGTCAAACGAATAGACTTGTTGACATTAGCTTCCAGCGAATTATCGCCGGTATCGGGATCAAAGCTAGCGAGCGCCGACACGGTTGTGCGCAACACCCCCATCGGCGAAGTCTGGCGCGGCAACATCAGCATCATCGCAATAACTTCGTTGGGCACCAGTCGGTTCGTTCGAAACTTGTCAATGAAGGTATCGAGCTGACTTTTTTTCGGCAGGCGCCCATACCAGAGCAGCGCCGTAGTTTCTTCGAAGGTCGAGTGTTCAGCGAGCGCATTAATGTCGATCCCACGATAGTAGAGCCGGCCGTTCTGCCCGTCGATGTAGCTGATAGCCGTTTGCGCAGCGACAATCCCCTCGAGCCCCTTGCTGGTCGTTGCTCCGTCTGTGGTTTCCGTGGCCATAGTTTCTCCCCGTGTCATGAAGCCGCCCGCCACTCGCTGGTTCGACGTCCCACGTATTCCCGGCGACTGAGCCTGTACCACGGCAACGTTGTTCCAGCGCCGGGGTTAGCCGATGGTCAGGCAGGTTACCGTACGCTTGACCCCATCGACCGGGTGGATTTCGTGGATCACCAGCCGCCCGACATCGCGAGGATCGGGCGTTTCAATGACGGCGATAATGTCGTAAGGACCGGTAACGGCATCGGTTGCCGTGATGCCTTCCACTGCTTTCAGCGTGTTGATAACGTCCGCGACTTTGCCCGATTCAGCCTCAATCAAGACGTATGCTTTCGCATGCATCGGCCCACCTCCTTGTAGAAACCGGCAGCATTTGATACTACCCTGCACAACATTGTACAGTATATCACAGCCTTACCCGCCAATCATCCGGCGCACGAAGGCAGCGGCAGCATCGCGGCATTCAGCGGGCGCCAGGCTCTCCAGGTGCTGAATGAGCGCACTGCCGACGATGGCGCCGTCCGCCATCTGCGCAACCTGTTGCACATGCTCAGGCCGGCTGATGCCGAAGCCGACAACCAGCGGCAAATCGCTGTGGCGCCGAATGCGAACCAGGAAATCGCCCAGGTCGCCGGCCAGATCCCGGCGCGCCCCGGTGACGCCGGTGAACGCCACGCAATAAATGAAGCCACTGGCCATCGCCGCAATCCGGGCAATGCGCTCATCGCTACTGGTCGGCGCCACAAACATAATCAGGTCGAGCGCCTGGGCCATCGCCGCGACCCGTAGTTCGCCGGCTTCTTCGGGCGGCAGGTCGGGAATAATCCAGCCGTCGCCGCCGGCCGCAGCCAGTTCGCTACAGGCCCGGACGAGGCCATAGCGCAGCAGCGGGTTGTAGTAGCCCATCAGCAGCAGCGGCGCCTGCACACCGCGCCGCCGCAACTCGGCCACAGTTTCCAGGCAGTACGCCAGGTTGACGCCGTTTTCGAGGGCGCGCTGAGTAGCGCGCTGAATAGTCGCACCGTCGGCCAGCGGGTCGGAAAAAGGCATGCCCAGCTCAAACAGCGCCGCCCCGGCCGCTTCCATAGCCGGCACCAGTTCCAGGGCACTCTCGCGCTGCGGAAAGCCAATCGTCAAATAGGGCATCAGCACGATGCGCTGTTCGGCGCGCAGGCGAGCAAAAGTTTCAGCGATCCGTCCCATCAGTGCGCTTTCTGTTGGCGGTAGTATGATTACCGCGATCCTTTGAGAGCCAGAGCCAGCATCAGTGCCGCTTCGGCCCGTGGTGCCAGCCGATCCCAGCAGTGGGCGGCGGCGGCCCGGCGGGCGCCCGCCGCCAGGCGCTCGCGCAACTCAGCGTCGTGCAGCAGGCCCAACACTCCCTGCGCCAGCGCACCGGCATCACCAGGTTCTACCAGCCAGCCGCTCTCGCCATGCGCCAGGTATTCGCCGACCTGACCGACCTTGCCGGCCACGATGGGCAAACCGGCGGCCATAAGCTCCAGCAACTTGGCCAGGCCGCGCGCCCGGTTGATCAGCGTATCGTTCATGGGCACCAGCGCGATATCGGCCAGGGCGAACAATTCCGGCAACTGCGCCGGCTCGACCCAGCCGCGATAATCGATGTACGCCGCCAGGCCGGCTCGCCCGGCCAGCGCCAGCAACCGCGCCTGCTCGTTACGCTCGCCGCGCCCGACCAGCAGCAGCCGTACTGTGGGGAAGGCGGCCACGATCCCGGCCAGCGCCGCCACCACATCGGCAACTGCAAATTCCCAGAAGCGCGTATAGAGCAACAGCGTGCGCGCCGGGCGCGGCGGCCGGGCAACTAGCGACGGCAATTCACGGATCCCGTTCGGCAGATAAAATACCCGCTGCGGCGTAACACCCGCGCCCCAGACCTGAGTTTCCAGCGTGCGACTGGCCACCGTCACAGCGGCGGCGCGCCGCGGCAGGTCGAACTCCTGCCAGATGAACAGCGCCTTTGCCGGCGGCGGGTAGGGCAACAACTCATTCCAACCGCCGCGCCCCTCCCAATCATCGCTATCGACCACCAGCGGCAGACGATGCGCGGCCAGCACCGCCAGGCCACCATAACCCTTGGGCTTGAACAAATACAGCACATCGGGCCCAATCTTGAGTGCGCCCTGCCGCAGCAGTGCCGCCTGTTCCAGCACCGCCGCCGGCCCCGCCAGCCGCGGCAGCCGGCTGTGCGTCACCGTCACCCCATCATAAACCCGGCTGCTCCCGGCGTCCTGCGGATTCAGCAGCGGCGGCGCCACAATGCTGATGCAGTGGCCGCGCCGGCTAAGCGCCTGCGCCAGCGGCAGCATGCGCGCCGCCAGGGTGCCCTTCGGCCGAATGCCGAAGGGGGCAATCATCGCGACGGTAAGCGGGCGCATGGTACTCAGCCCAGGCGACCTTTCTTGATCACATCAAGCATTTCCAGCACCCGCGTCACCTTGATGCGCGGGCGGCCCTGGGCGCCGCCACTCGCGACCTCGTACTTGTCGAGCAAATCCCAATCGTTGTATGTCGTATAATCGGACGTGCGCTCCTGGAGCAGGCCGATTATCAATGCCGGGTCGCGTTTCTCATCGGCAACGCCCGGCAGATTGGCGACATCTTCAATCATAGCCTTGACTGTAGCCACCGCGTCGGGCTTATTCGTCCCAATTACGCCTGAAGGCCCGCGCTTGGCCCAGCCGACCACATAGACGCCCGGCACAACCTGGCCGCTCTCGGTATCGCAGACACGCCCACCCTCATTATTGATCGTCGCGCTACGCTGATTGAAGGGCACACCTTCGACCGGGATGCCCTTATAGCCGACCGAACGCAGGATCATACCGGCCGCAAAAGTCTCGAATTCGCCGGTACCCTTTGGGCGCATCACGCCCTTATCGTCGGGCGCCAGTTTGTTGCGCTCGATGCGCACCGCCGAAACCTTGCCGTCCCGGCCGATGATCTCGACCGGCGAAACCAGGAAGCGCATCACGATCCGGCGCGGCGCATTGCCGGTGCTGCGGGCAGCGAACTCACGCAGCATATCGACATTCTTCTGCGCGGTTTTGTTGCCGGCCAGCGACTCCTCGCTCTGCGGGTCGAGTTCCAGATCCGCCGGGTCGACAATCACATCAACGCCTGCGAGCTCACCAAACTCCTTGAGCTCGGGGTTGGTGAACGCGGCCTGGGCCGGGCCGCGGCGGCCCAGCATGACGACCTCGCGCACCTTGCTGTTGCGCAGCGCCTCCAGCGCATAATCGCAAATATCGGTCTCGGCCAGTTCGTCCGGCGACTTGACCAGAATGCGGGTCACGTCCATCGCCACATTGCCGTTGCCGACCACAACCACCCGTTCGCAAGACAGGTCGAACTCCATATCGCGATAATCGGGGCGGCCATTGTACCAGCCGACAAAGGCCGTCGCCGGGACACTGCCGACCAGATCTTCGCCCGGAATGCCCATGCGCCGATCAGACTGGGCGCCGACGGCATAGACCACCTGGTCGTAGAATTCCATCAACTCGGGATGCGCAATATCGCTGCCGATGTTGACGTTGCCGAAATAGCGCACATTCTCGTTGCGTGCGATCTTATCATAGATCCGCGTTACCGCCTTGATGGAGGGGTGATCGGGCGCGACACCCTCGCGCACCAGACCAAAGGGCGTCGGAAAGCGATTAAAGAAGTCAATCGAGCAAACCAGATCTTTTTGCTTCAGCAATGCCTCAGCCGCATAAAAGCCGGCAGGCCCCGCGCCAACGATGGCGATCCGCAGCGGCCGAGCGGCGGTTCCTAGGGTCTGGGACACGGTCTCTCTCCTTAATGTAAGCCGGGTTTGGATGGCGCTACTGTAGCATGCAGTGTGCAGCGTGTCAATAATTGCGACCTGCGCGGTCGGCGGATTTGCGCATGCCGCAATCGCGTGTTTGGCCTGCGGCAGCAAGGAAAGGACTATCTTTTTCGTTTGATTGTACGGCTTCGCCGCACAATCAAACGAATTTATACCAGATTCGAGTAAATAGTTATGTTATTAGCCTGCCGCAGGCATAAATTAACAGTCGGGTGTGGGGAAGCCGATGCGCCGCAGCACGGTACCGTCGGCATCCAGTGCCTCTACGGCGCAGACCGAACCGAGGTCTGCGCCAACCAGACCATAAACATTGTCGCGCACGTTTTCGCTGACGACCCGGCCATTGGCGAATTCGGCACGCACACTCACTACATCCGGCGAGAAGACCTGGCCGGCGACGAAGGCATAGTTGCCGGTCTGGCTGCTGCTGGTTTCGCCGGAAACGTGGGAAATATAACCTTGCCCCATGGCCATTCCATATGGGCCGGCTGCACTGAAAATGAACTCCCAGCCTGTGCCGGAGGGCTGCACCAGCGCAGCACCAAACCAGTTGCGTACGCGCCCGCCGGTAGAATCCTCAGGTGAAATTAGGTTCTGGTAGAGCACAAGCACTGCCTCACCATCGGTCTGGCGCGTGCCGAGCAAGCTTGTCTGCCCGTCGATCTGGGTTAGTGCTGCATGTTCCGGCGTCGGCGCTACGTTGCTACAGGCTGCCAGGATCAGCAAGCTACTGATTATTACTATACGATAGAAATAATGCTTCATAGATTCCCTCCGGATTCACAGCAAACCTTGAACAAAAAGGGGTTGCTTGCGATGTCTGACGGCATTGAAGCCAGACATCGCAAGCAACACCCTTTTCGGCTGACTATTAGCTGTTATGCTGCTGTGCGAAGATCTCATAGAGGATGACGCCTGTCGCCACTGCCAGGTTCAACGAGTCGCTGCGCCCGACCATGGGAATGCGCACGGTCAGGTCGCATTGCGCCAGTTGCTCCGGCGCCAGCCCCTCGCGTTCGCTGCCCATCAGCAGCACCAGCGGCGTTCGGTATGTCGCCGCCCGGTACTCCTGTTCCGCCGCGGCCGTCGCGCCGACCAGCGGGTAGCCCTGTTGCCGGGCCCAGGCGACCAGTTCGCTGAAATCGGCGCGCACCAGGCGCTGGTTGAACACTGCGCCCATGCTGCCGCGCAGCGCCGCCGGATCGTAGGGGTCGCTGCTGTTGCCGAGCAGGATCACGCCGCCGCAGCCGACCGCATCAGCCGTGCGCAGAATGCTGCCCAGATTGCCGGGATCCTGCACCGCATCGAGCGCCACCCAGCCCGGCCCGGCAGCGGGTTGCGCATCGTCCAGCTGTTGCCAGCGCATACGCACGACTGCGCCCAGGCCCTGTGGGCCGTCCTTCTGCGAGAGACCGGCAAAGACTCGCCGCGACACCTCAAGCACCTCGACGCCGGCCCGGCGCTGGCCTTCGACCAGTTCCAGGGCAAATTCGCTCAGCAGGATCTCGGGCGCTACAATGAGTTGCTCGATATCGGCGCCCAGTTGCACTGCCTCGCCCACCAGTCGGATGCCCTCGATGAAGCAGTGGCCGCACTGCTCGCGCTCCTTGCGCTGACGCAGCGCCCGAATCTGTTTGATCTGCGGATTATTCGGACTGGAGATCATGGTAATCTATCAAATCGATAAAGAGAAAAGTTCTGGGTATTGGCGGCAATGCGGCCAATACCCAGAACTTTTCTCTTTATTTTTGCACATCGGTGGATCGCTGCAGCCGTGCAATCATCTCCTCAATCAGCTGATACCGATCACGCGGCGATACAAACCTCAGCACCAGCGGCTTTTCGGCACCAGTGTAATCGAATTCGAGCACGCGCATGAACAGCTTGTTGCGGCTGCGCGGCGCATCGATATGTTCAAGCAACAGTTCGTGACGCTGCGGGCGAAACCAGGCCCGGTAGGTAAAGATCAGCTCTTCGCGCAGCAGGTTGAGATAACCGTAACGCCCGCGAGCACCGGCCAGGTTCTGCGCCTGGCAGTGCACCGTTAGTTCGGGCGCCGCTTCGTTCAACAATGCGGCCTGGTCTTTCGGCAACTGCTCGGAACGCCGGATGGGGCGCACAAACGAGCGCAGCCAGGCAAACATCGCGCCGAAGATGAACCAGAGCCAGCGCAGCAACACCGGCACAAACACGATGATCAGGCCCAGAATCGCCAGCGACAGGATATTGGCAATCACCGGAAATTGCAGCGCCAGGAAGGCCACAATCGCTACCAGCACATCCTCGGCCAGACTGATCAGGATGTTCGAAAAACTCTCGACCGGACTCGAAACATTCACCGCCGCCCGCGTGCTGGCTTTGCCGCCGTGGCTGATCAGCGCCACCGCGCCTGCCGTGAACACTGCGAAAAAGCCGGTCTCCGCGCTTACGCCGGTCAGCCCGGCCGCTGCGTCGACCAGGTCGGGATCCAGGCCGGCCAGGCTGGCACTGGCGATCAACGCCGCACCGACCGGCCGAAGAAACGTGTGGATCACGTCCCAGATGTTGTCGACGAAGGCAATTTTATCGGCCAGAAACTCGACAATGTAGAGCACCCCGGCGCCGATTAGCATCGGCAGGGTCGCCAGGGCCTGCAGACCAGCCGGGTACTCGTCGACCCAGCCGAAGCGAATGCTTAGCCCGACCATCAGTACGGTCAGGTACAGATTAATGCCGGCAGTGACTGCCAGCGGCAGAATTGTTCGTAATGCTCCCATAATGTTGACTTTCGCAACCAGGACATAGAACAACGGTGCAATACTGCTACCCACCCAACCCCTGACTTCTGACTCCTGCCCCTACCGCTTTGCCACCGGGCGTGCCACGTCATTCGGTGGCGCCGCGCCGAGCAGTTTGGTCAGTGTGGCACTGCCGGCCGGCATCAGGGTCAGGCTGGCATCACTCTTGATGACTTCTTCGTACTCCAGGATCTCGTAGAGCGATTCGGCGATCTCAGGATCGGTTGAGATTTTTTTCAGCGCCGTACCGACGATGTTCGGGCGCATCGCTTCGGCTTTGGCAAACTCCACCGCCGCTTTGCGCTCAGCCGTGCTCGTAATAATGCTCACCTGATTCGCCCCGTCCTGCATGATCGCCGAGGTCACCTGGCGTAGCCGATTGACCACTTTCTCTTCGATCTGATGGATCATATTGCGGTCGCGGAAATGTACTTTGCGAATGTAGATCGAGCCAAGCTGGTAGCCCCATTCGTGTGATTTCGGCGAGACTTCTTCGCGTACCGCCCGACTCATCGGGTGCCGATCCACCAGCATATCGTCCAGCGGCATATTGCTGAGCGTGCGAATCGCCGCGCTGCTCACATTGGCCGCCAGCGAGCCCTTCGGATCGGCATTCTTGAACAGGAATGCCACCGGGTCGCTGACATAATATTCATACCAGACGCCCACGCCCATCGGCGCTCCCTCCTCCGAGTTCACCGGCTGGCTGCGCAGGTATACCTGGTCGAGCCGCATGTCCAGCACGTGGCGCCGGCCCAGCCAGTTCACGATGAAGGCGGACAGGCCCAGTTTCAGCGGCAAAATCACCAGTCCCGGCTCATCGATCACTGCCAGCACGCGCCCGAAGAGCACATAGACGTGGCAGGTGCCTTCCTGCACAACCGCATACAGGCCCACCGCCCGCACAAAGGCCAGCAACATCGGCACAGCGATCAGAAAGAAGAAGAAGCTCATAAAGGCTGCCACAAAAAAGGTGATCAGCATATCCATCATTTCACCTCCGCAATAATCCGGCTGGCCTTCTCGTAGAGTTTCAGCCGCACGCTGCGCATATAGGTTTGCAGCACACCGTTGCCGCTCTGCTTCAGGTCTTGCAACTGCTCGGCCAGTGCCAGCAGCGGCTCGACTTCGGCCTGCGCTCGCAGCGTCTCGATCTCGACCGCCCGCTTCGATTGCACCATCTTCTGATCCGCCCCCGCCTGGGCCAGGCTGATGTCCGACGACACCTGGTTGTGGGCGGTATTGATGGCCGCCAGCGCCGACTCGACCTCGCGCGGCGGGTCGATCTCCGTGATCAGTGAGGCATCGAGCACCACACCGTAGCGCGCCGCCGACGAGAGGCACTCGCGATCCATGTGCTCGTTCAGGTCGCGCAGATTCTTGCGCAAATCGTTGATCGAAACGCCGGCCACTGCGGCGGCGACATCGGTGCCCTGGGCCAGTTCAGTTGGCGGCGTGGCATCATCGAGCGAATGAGCCTGGCGCGCGGCGGGCGCCTCGAAATTGGCGATCCGCTCACGCAGAATCGAGATGAAATAACCCATCACATGCACAATCGGCTTTTTCACGCCGAACAGGTAGGCGTACAGATTGCGTTCCGACACCCGGTAGCGAATCTGGCCGTTCAGGCCGACATCGAGCTGATCTTTGGTAACGGCATCGAGAATAGTGCCATTATTGTTCGCCGTCGGCGTCTCCGGGTCGTGCGCCATGTTCATCGTCTGGGTGGCAATCGAGACTTTGTAAATGCGTTCCCAGGGCCATTTGAAATAGGGGCCGCCGGGTTGAATCACCCGCAACTGCGGGTAGTTGTAGCGCTCGCGCTCCGCTGGGTTGAGAAACTCGGCAAAAGGATCATCGAGCGTCGACTTGCCGATGCGCTCGGCCCGCCCGAAAACCGTCTTCACCGCCCGCTCGTTCTGATCAACTGTATAAATGCCGGCAACCAGATACCGCATCAGGAACCAGGCCACAAACCCGAACACAATGCCAACAATGACCGTCATAATTCCTCCCTTCGTTCGTGCGACTTGCGCAGGCGGCGTTGGATACTGGCTACACCAGGGCTTTTTCGCCTGCTGCAACAAGGAAATGACTATCTTGTTCCATTGGGCTGGCGGCTTTGCCGCCAGCCCAATGGAAATCCAGGGTTTCTTCCGGCTTGCCGAAGTCTGCCCTGAGCGCAATCGAAGCGGTGATGCCGAACTGAGGGGAAATCCATTTCAATTCGTTTGATGTTGCAGCTTCGCTACAACATCAAACGAAATAGAAGGTACTTCCTTCGCTGACCGGGTAGGTCGGGCAATTTATGGCAACACTTTCCCCGGATTGAGCAATCCCGCCGGGTCGAATTGGGCTTTGATCCGGCGCTGTAGCGCCACCTGTTCGGCGCCCAGCGCCTGTTCCATAAATGATCGTTTCAGGGTGCCGATGCCGTGCTCGCCCGACAGCGTGCCGCCGACTTCCAGCGCAATCCGGAAGACTTCTTCGGCGGCCCGCCAGACTCGTTCAACCTGCCGGGGATCGCGGGCATCGAAGAGAATATTCGGGTGCAAGTTGCCGTCGCCGGCATGGCCGAAGACTACAATCGGTTGCTTATAGCGGGCCTCAACTTCTTTGATCCTGGCGACACAGTGTGCGATCTGTGGCAGGGGCACCGAAATGTCTTCACCCAGCCGATTGGGCCGCAGGCGGGCCAGGGCCGGCGCAATCGCCCGGCGCGCCTGCCAGAGCTCGGCTTCCTCGGCGGCGCTCCGGGCCGTTTGCACACTGCGAGCACCGCCGCGTCGCGCCAGTTCCGCCAGCCGCTCGCTGTCGCCGGCCACCGCTTCAGGCTCGCCATCGGCCAGCAGCAGCAACAACGCGCCGGCATCGTGCGGCAAACCGAGGTGCAGGTATTCGTCGACCACGGCGATGGTGCTGTCGTCCATAATTTCCAGTCCGGCCGGTATAATCCCGCCGGCCATAATGTGCTCGACGGTCACACAGGCGTCTTCCAGTCGCTCGAAGATGGCCATCGTCGTCCGACGAGTCGCCGGCAGTCGCTCGAGGCGCAGCGTGGCCTCAGTGATCACGGCCAGCGTTCCCTCCGAGCCGATCAGCAACTGCAACCAGCCGGCATCCGGGCTCTGGCCGCTCAAGCCGTCGCCCCAACGCACGATGCTGCCATCAGCCAGCACTGCCGTCAGCGCCAGCACATAGTCGCCGGTGACACCATATTTCAGGCAGCGCGGCCCGCCGGCATTGCAGGCAATATTGCCGCCAATCGTCGAAACCTTCAAGCTCGAAGGATCGGGTGGGTAGTACAGCCCCTGGGCCTCTGCCGCCTGTTGCAGGTCGATTGTAACCACGCCGGCCTCGACTTCAGCACGCATTTGTTCGGCATCAATACGCAATCCTTCCATCCGGCCGATCCCCAGCACCAGCGCACCGGCACTGGGCGTCGAACCGCCGGCCAGTCCGCTCCCGGCGCCGCGAGTCACCACCGGTACATGGTACGCATGCGCCAGCCGCACAGTTTCAGCCACTTCGGCCGTGCTGCCGGGCAACGCCACGGCCAGCGGGAGGCCTGCGGCCTGGGCAATCGAAGCGTCCCGCAGGTAGCAGGCCAAGTCGTCGGGGCGGCAGAGCACATAGGGCACGCCGACCACACGGGTCAATTCGGTCAGCAACTCTTGCCGAGTACCTGATGATCCTGAGCCAGTGATACCGTCAGAAACGCAGAGGTCGTCTCGCATTCGAGGCCGGGATTCTTCACTACGTTCGGAATGACGGGACACACCAGTCAGTTTGTCATCCCGCGGGATCCCGGCTGGACGTTTCTTGAGAAGGCCGTGAGAGTTCCCGGCCGGGATTTTCTGAGGATCAGGACGATGCCCCCCCGATGCATCATCATTTCTCGCAAATTCGGCTGTACCGTTCCTGTCGCGCATACCAAATTCAGTCACCGGACTGCCGCCGATCCGCCGCGCCAGATCCTGCAAAATTGCCAGCGCCTGCCCTAGCTCGCCCGTTGCACGATTGCCGGTTTCCGCCAGGTGTACATGCAAGGTTGTAGCGCCGAAGTCGCCCCAGATTTGCGGCGTAACACGGTAACGCTGCTGCAAACGTTGCAGATGTTCCACAAAACAGGTCAGCCCGGTACGCGGCAGGCTCAGATCCAGCCCGAGGTCGCCGACCGCCATGTGGGCTGCCGCCAGTTCCTCGAATTCGATCCAGGCTTGCGGTTCCACCACGGCAGACGCTGCCGGTGCGCCGGCCAGCTCCAGCGCATAGCGAGCCTGCCGCTCGACGACCGCCGGCCGGCCTTCGAACTCGGCCAGCAGTGTGACATGACCGCTTTCATGCAACACAAAGGGCAATGCACTCAGGGCCGAGCCAATCTGCAACAGGCCGGCGACCAGCTGGTGCGCCGCAGACAAGCCGGCACACTCGAAGCGCAGCAAGCGCCGAAGTTCCGGCAGTGGTCGCAGATTCAGTGTCACCGCCTGAATGTGGGCCTGCGCCAGCGGCCCATCGGCGACCAGGCTGCGGTTGAGCCCGTAGCCGGTGGCGCGCTTGAGCGTCGGCCCGCCCAGTTCCAGGCAGCGCCGGCCGGTCGGTCCGGCGAGCTCAACCTGGGCGGCGCGCAGGTAGCGCACGATCGTGCCGTGCCGCATGCGGCGGCGTCCACCGGCATTCCAGCGGATCAAGGTCGCCAGGCTCAGATCAGCCGGCAGCGGCTCAATCGGCAGACCCAGGCCCAGATCGGACAGCCGGGCATTGAGCGCCTCGATGCCGGTGCCGGCCGGCGCACTGACCAGCAGCGCACCCGGCTGAACCAAAATCGCATCACCTGTGGTTGCATCTGCCATATCGTATCCCTGGTGGTATCATGCTTTGCAGCAGCAGGCTGTTGCTGGTATTTAGTTCGTTTGATTTTGCGGCTTCGCCGCAAAATCAAACGAACAAGTAAGATTCTTTTCCGGCAGGGTGGAAAAGCCATTGTGGTGTGAGCAACGACGCCGACTATGTAAGTCGTAAAAAGTATACCAGGATTTGTTTGTCTATGCGTATTGGCATCGACGCACGCTATCTCCATGATCATTTTCCCGGCATCGGGCGCTACGTCGCCGGCTTGCTGCAGGGCTTTGCCGAACTCGATCATCGGCACACCCTGGTGCTGCTGTATCATCCGGAACAATTTGGCCGGCGCTTTGATTTTCGTGAACTCCAGCGGCCCGGCTGCGAACCGGTACCGTGTCCACTGGCGCCCTTCCACCCGGCTACGCAGTGGCGCCTGCCGCTACTCGCTCGCCGCCTGCAGCTCGATCTGCTACACTCACCCTACTACCTCAAGCCCTACGCCGGCATGCCCTGCCCCACCCTGGTCACTATCTTCGACATCATTGGCCGGCGGGTTCCCGGTGCGATCCCGCGCCGCAGCCGTTTGCTCTTCGAGCTGCTGATGGCCCTGGCCATTCGCAGTTCCAGCAGCATCATCACGGCTTCGCAGCATACCCGGCGCGACCTGATCGCTGCGTACTGCGCCGATCCACGCTGCATCACCGTCACGCCGCTGGCCGTCGATCGCCGCTTTGCGCCGCGCAGCCACGCCGAGTGCGCTGCCCTGCGCGCACGCTACGGTCTGTCGGAACGCTACCTGCTTTACCTGGGCGCCAATAAGCCGCACAAAAATCTGCTGCGCCTGCTGCAAGCCTGGCAACTGCTGCTCACTGCGGGCACCGTCGCTGCCGATAGCTGCCGGCTGGTCATCGCCGGGCACCACGATCCGCGCTACGCCGCCGGATTGCAAGCAGCCATCCCGCCTGAACTGATGGAAACCCTGCTGTTCCTGCCCAACCCGGCCGAAGCCGACCTGCCTGTCCTCTACAGTGGCGCCGAAATCTTCGTATTCCCTTCGCTCTACGAAGGCTTTGGCCTGCCGCCGCTCGAAGCGATGGCCTGCGGCACCCCGGTCGTCTGTGCCGGCAGCAGCAGCTTGCCCGAAGTCGTCGGCGAAGCGGCGCTCCTGGTCGATCCCTACGATCCCGCCTCCATCGCCGCCGGCCTGCGCCGCCTGCTGCACGACGAGCAACTGCGCGGTCGGCTGCGCGTCGCCGGCCGCATCCGCGCCCGCAGCCTCTCCTGGCAGGAAACTGCTAGAATGACGATACAGGTCTATGAACACGTCGCGAGTAAAAGACAATAATGTTGGCATTGCTTTCCGGCGGTGCCGCGGGAAAGCAATGCCAACATTTTTTCGGAGGAAAAAATGCCAACCATTACTGTCAGCTTCGAAGTGCTGCCCGGCGGCCTGGCCGACAAAGCCGCCGTCTATCGCGCCGTCGATGCGGCGATTGGCGTGGTAGCCGCCAGCGGCCTGCCCTACCGCGTCGGCCCGATGGAAACCAGCCTCGAAGGCGAATACGATGCCGTCATGGACGTCATCAAACAGGCGCAGGCCGCCGTGCTGGCCGCCGGTGCCAGCCGTGTCTTCACCCTGGTCAAAATCGACAACGACCCGCAGGGTTCCTCGATCGGCGAGAAGCTGGCCAATTACCCGGATGGGCAACTCTCGTGACGGCTCCCAACGCGCCAACACGCCAACGCGCCCCAACCCTGGCATTGAAAGGAACAAGTATGCTTTCCAGCACCATCCGCGAACTGGCCTTCGCCGATCTCGATATTCCCCTGCACGAGCCCTTCGGCATCTCCGGCGGCGCCCTGGCCATGGTCGAGAATCTGCTGGTAACCATCGAACTGGCCGACGGCACTCGAGGCTACGGCGAAGCAGCGCCCTTTCCGGCCTTCAATGGCGAGACTCGCCCGGCGGCCCGCGCCGCGCTCACGGCGGCCCGCGACATTGTGCTCGGCGCCGACGCCCGTGAGTGGCGCCGCATTTCGCACGCACTCGATCCCGCCGTTGCCGGCGCGGCCTCGGCACGCTGCGCCGTCGAAACCGCCCTGCTCGATGCGCTCACCCGCCGGAAGCAGATGCCGCTCTGGGTCTTCTTCGGCGGCGCGAGTGGGCAACTCGAAACCGATATGACCATCACCACCGGCAGCGTCGAGCAGGCCGCCGCTGCCGCCGCCGATATTTTGCAACGCGGCATCAGCAGCATCAAAATCAAAGTCGGCGGTGATGATTTGCCCCGCGACATCGAGCGAGTGCTGGCCGTACACAGTGCGGCGCCCGCTGCCCAGTTGCTCCTCGACGGCAACGCCGGTTACACGGCCGACCAGACTCTCGAGTTACTGGCGGTGCTGCACAATCATGGCCTGCGCCCGGCCTTGATGGAACAGCCGGTGCCGCGCGACGATTGGGCCGGTATGCGCCAGGTCGCCCAGTGGGGCGGTGTGCCCGTCGCCGCCGACGAAAGCCTTGGCGATAGCAGCGATATGCTGCGCCTGCTTTGCGAGCGGGCGGCTCAGGTGGCCAACATCAAACTGATGAAATGCGGCATTGTTGAAGCACTCGCCATCGCGGCCATCGCCCGCAGTGCCGGGCTCAGCCTGATGATCGGCGGCATGGTCGAGTCGATCCTGGCAATGACGACATCAGCCTGTTTCGCCGCCGGACAGGGCGGCTTCCGCTTCGTCGATCTCGATACACCTATGTTCCTGGCCGAAAATCCCTTTGAAGGCGGCTTTCGGCAACAGGGCGGCCGGCTCAGCCTCGACCACATCCAGGCCGGCCATGGCGTTAGCCCGCGCCCGGTCTGACTCCGGCGCATCCTGCCGCAGCCGCCAGAGCCTTGTGCAACTCAAGCGCCCGGCCCGGCGGTTGGGCTGCACAAGTACAACTGGCGAAATTTGTACAGATTGGCTCTTGTAATTGTTTTCAGAAAGAAGTTATACTTTGCCCATATACTTACCTGTTGACGTATATAAAATAATACACAATGCTCTCGCGGGTTTCCGGTGTGAGCCTTGCGCTTATTTTGCTCTACAGAATCGGCGCCACGTCTGTGCTGGTTTGTCGGGAGATGCCATATGGAAACGCGCATCCTGATTGCGGATGATGAAGCCATTATCCGTATGAATCTGCGCGAGATGCTGACTGAACTCGGGTATATTATTGTTGCCGAGGCCGGCGATGGGTTAAGTGCCGTTCACCTCACGCGCCAGTTCCGCCCCGATCTGGTTTTGCTTGATGTGAAAATGCCGACGATGGATGGTCTTGAGGCTTCCCGGATCATATGTGAAGAAGGGCTTGCCCCGGTTCTGCTGGTTACCGCCTACAGTGATCAGGATCTGGTTTCACAGGCCCGCGAAGTCGGTGTGCAGGGGTACCTGGTCAAGCCAATCCGCGAAACCGATCTCATGCCAATCATCGAGGTGACTCGCGCACGCTGGTCGGAGCAGACCAATCGGCGCCAGGAACTCGCCCATCTGCGCGACCAGATCGAGACGCGCAAGATCATCGAGCGCGCCAAAGGCTACTTGATGGATAGCCAGGGTCTCGGCGAGGCGGAAGCCTTCCGCAAGATCCAGCAACTGGCCATGAATAGCCGCAAGTCGATGAAAGAAGTCGCCCAGGCGCTTCTGCTCGCCCAGCAACTTTCGACGTAACGCCGCACCCGACAGCACAGGACACCGGTACTGTCGGGTGTGGCGTTCCGTTCTGCACATGGGACGGTGTTCGGCGTGCGGGCGAGCCACCCGCACGCCGGCCTGTCTTACAACGTTTCGTCATACCCTGTGCCGTTGCTATGCTTGCGTTCTGTGGTATAAATAGGCTATGCCTATCATAAATCATAACCAGCCCTGCGCCACTCGCCACGCCGTCATCCTGGCGGCCGGCGATTCGAAACGAACCCGCCCGCTTACTCTGCATCGCCCGAAGCCACTCATTCCCCTGCTCGGTCGCCCCTTGCTCTCGCATATCCTCGATGAAATGCAGGGTCTGGTCGACCGGGTGACGCTGGTGGTCGGCTATCGCGCCGACGATATTCGTCAGGTGTTCGGCGCGGAATACAATGGCATTGCGCTGAACTACACCGTGCAACAGGAAGTCAATGGTACCGCCGGCGCCCTCAAAGCCGTCGCCGGCAGCATCGCTGCGCCCTTCTTCTTGCTCTACGGCGATAACCTGGTCAGTCACGTCGATCTCGAGCAGATCTGTGCCGAACGCTACTGCCTGGCCGGGCTGCCGGTCAGCGATCCACGAGCCTTTGGTGTGCTCGATACCGACGGGGCGCATGTGCGCCGGATCCTTGAAAAACCGGCCGATCCGCCGCCGGGTGCGCTGGCCAATCCCGGCATGTATCACTTCGACCAGGCCGTGTTTCCGCTACTCACAGAGATCCAGCCTTCGCCGCGCGGCGAGTATGAGCTCACCGATCTGATCGAATTGTTGGCCAGACGGCACCCGGTTGGCTATCGGGCCTGCGCCGGCTTCTGGATCCCGGTCGGCAATCCCTGGGAAGCCCTGGCAGCCGGACTCTTTCTGCTGCAACGGCGGGCCACCCGGCCTGCCACCATCGCCATCGGTGCCGGCATTCCGCCCGGCATCGAAATCAGCGGCGCAGTACAGATCGGGCGGGCTCGCATTGGTGCCGGCACCCGCATCATCGGGCCGACCCACATCGGCGATGACGTCGTGATCGGCGAAGATTGCCTGGTCGATAACGCGGTACTGGAAGACGGCGCAGCAATAGCGGCAGGCAGCCAGGTGACTCGCTCGGTGATTGGGGCCGGTGTCCAGCTAGCCGCCGGCAGCCGGATTGAGTACAGCTGGCTCGACAATCGGGCCCGGGTTGGTGCCGATGCGCGCTTGCTGGCGGGTCGGTTCCCGGAATATCAGCCGGTTGCCGCCACCACCGGTTTGCTCGACCAGAGCATATTGCAATACCGCGGGGTCATTGTGGCCGCCGGCCGCCATGTGCCATCCGCCGCCACCCCGGATCCGGGCAGCGTTATGATATAATCGGATTCGCGTCGGATCGGTATCACCACAGGCGGATCGCGGGCAGCGGGAAAGGGCGGCGCATCACTGATTTCCCGGTTCTCTGGTTTTCGGCAGACCCTGCGGCCGGTGCAGCGTCGCATAAATCAACACCATCAGCACAATGCCGCCCAGGATCAGCAGCGCCAGCAGTTTATAGGTCGGCGTCATCACATCGAGCAGGGCAATGCTGCCGAAGGCAATGCTGAGGGCATAGTACCATGCGACGACCTGGCGCTGGCTGAAGCCCAGGTCGATCAGGCGATGATGCAGATGATCGCGCCCGGCGGTTGCCGCCGAGCGCCCATGCAACACGCGCCAGGCAATCAACCAGGCCATGTCTATCAGTGGCACACCAAGTACCAGCAGCGCCGTCGCCAGTTTGGCGCCGCCGATGATGGCACTCACCGCCAGCACATATCCCAGCGTCATAGCACCGACATCGCCCATAAAGATGCGCGCCGGGTGAAAATTATACGGCAAAAACCCGGCACAGACCCCGGCAAGCGCCAGCGGCAGCAGCGCCACCGTCCACTGGCCGAGCCGCAACGTATGCAATGCCAGCACCAGTGCCGCAATTAACGTAATGCCGGCAGCCAGCCCATCGAGGCCGTCAGCCCAGTTCACCATGTTCTGAATACCGACAATCCAGAGCAAAGTGGCCGCAATCGCCAGCCAGGGACTCAGGTTGTGCAGATGCACCTGCTCAATGAACGGGAAGTTAAAGGCCGTCAAAATAATGCCGCGCGCCTCGGTTGGTCGGCCGAACGCATCGGCGTAAAGCGTCTGATCCCAGAGATAGGGTCCAACCACCAGCAATGCTGCCAGGAAGTGTACCAGCAGCCGCCGGCTCGCCGCCAGATCGCGCAGATCGTCGAGAAAACTGATCCCGGCAATAATGGACATACCGGCCAGGAGCAGGCCGATGCGCAGCGTTTCAAACGCCGAACGTTGCAACTGGGGCACAAAGGGGGCAAAAAGAAAACTGGCCAGCAGCGCGACCATGAAACCGACCACAATCGCAATCCCGCCGACCGTCGGGGTAGGCCAATGATGAATGCTGCGCGGGCCGGGATGGGCCAGCCAGCCCCGGCGCTCGCAGAGCCGGATCACCGGCGGCGTAAGCAACAGCGTTGTAGCCATTGCGATACCAAAAGTGATCACCAGAGCCGGCAGTACCATAAAAAATCAGCCAGTCCCAAACTGGCGGTCGCCGGCATCACCGAGGCCGGGCACAATATAGCCGATGTCGTTCAAATGGCTATCGATTGCCGCCAGGTGGATCGGCACATCAGGATGGGCGCTGCTCAGAGCGCGCACACCCTCAGGCGCCGCAATCAAACCAAGCAACTTGATGCGATTGGCCCCCCAGGCCTTGAGAATATCAACGGCCGCGATGGCCGAGCCACCGGTGGCCAGCATAGGATCGAGAATAATCGAGAGATCGATATCAGGTTCAGCGGGCAATTTGTTATAATAGGTTACCGGCTTGAGCGTCTCGTGGTCACGATAGAGGCCGAGATGCCAGACGTGAGCGGTCGGAATAATCTCCAGCACCGCCTCAGCCATCCCGAGACCGGCCCGCAGGATCGGCATCAAACCGATCTCTTCAGCGATTTCGTAGCCTGAGCTACAGCCAAGCGGAGTTTCGACGGTCAACGGAGCCAGCGAAAGATCCAGGGTAGCTTCGTAGAACAGCAACTGCGAAATTTCGCGCACCAGTTCGCGAAATTTTTTCGGTTCCGTGATCTTGCTGCGAAGCAGGACAAGTTTATGCAGCACCAGCGGATGCTGTGAGACGTACACATGATCGGACATAATACTGTTGCTTGCCTCTAAGAATCGGCCATCTTATAACCCACACCGCGAACCGTCATAATAATTTTGGGGCGCGAGGGCTGCAATTCAACTTTTTCGCGCAGGCGACGCACACAGACATCAACCAGATTGGTTTCACCGACGTACTCATAGCCCCAGACTTCGCGAAACAGCGTCTCGCGATCGAAAACCTGGCCGGCATTGGCGGCCAGGAAATAGAGCAACTCGAACTCCATCGGCGTCAAATTGATATCCTGACCCCGAATCGTCACCCGGTGGCGCGGCTCATCGATTTCGAGTTCGCCGACCCGTACGATGGGCGGCGCACGGCGATTTTTATACCCCTCGACGCGCCGCAAAATGGCCTCGACGCGGGCGATCAACTCGGCGATTTTGAACGGCTTGGTAATATAATCATCGGCGCCGAGTTCAAAACCCTGAATAATATCATCGGTGCCGTCGCGACTGGTCAGAATCACAATCGGCACATCACTGGTGCCACGAATGCGTTCACAGGCCTCAAAACCACTGACGTAGGGCATCATCACATCGAGGATGACCACATCAAAATGCTGGTTGTCGAAAGCCTTGAGTGCCTCAAAGCCATTTTCAACCGCGACAATCTCATAACGCGGATCCTTGAGCGTAACCTGGATCAGCGTAGCAATTGAGGGATCATCATCGGCGATCAAGATACGACGGGGCGTCGCAGCTTCATCGGCCATACGTTCACCAGTCCGTCTGACCATCCGCATAGGCACACCTTCCAGAACAAGGCTCAGACGGCTTCATCTAACCGCCGGCGAAATTCGGGGCGTTCGGCACGCGGCACCAGGATCGGGTGGCCGCGCCCACCAACGACCTCGGCATTGATAATACAGCGACCAATATGCTCCTGGGAAGGAATTTCGTACATAATATCCAGCAGCACACGTTCGACCGTCGTACGCAGAGCACGGGCGCCGGTTTTCAATTCCATCGCCTGTTCCACAATCGCCTCCAGGCCATCGGGCGTAAACTCCAGATCGACGTGGTCGAGTTCAAGCATTTTCTGGTACTGCTTGATCACCGCATTGCGCGGCTCCGTCAGGATACGCAACATCGAGGCCTTATCGAGCGGATCGAGAGCCACGAGAGCCGGCAGGCGCCCGATGAATTCGGGGATGAAGCCATAACGCAGCAAATCATCGGGATTGACCTGGGCCAGCAAGCCGGGATCGCCGGCCGCGGGGCTCAGCGACTCTTCAGCGCGCTGCGCAAAGCCGATGGCGTGCTTATTGCCGGTACGTTGCGCAATCAACTCAGCAATTCCTTCGAAGGCACCACCGCAAATGAACAGCACATGGGTCGTATCGAAGGCAATATACTCCTGCTGCGGATGTTTGCGCCCGGGCAGCGGCGGCACATGGGCCACACCGCCTTCAAGAATTTTAAGCAGCGCCTGCTGCACACCTTCACCGGAGACATCGCGCGTAATCGAGGGATTATCGGATTTGCGGGCAATCTTATCGATTTCGTCGATATAGATAATCCCACTCTGCGCCCGTTCGATATCGCCGTCGGCCGCCTGTATCAGGCGCAGCAGAATATTTTCGACATCCTCGCCAACATAGCCGGCTTCCGTGAGCGCCGTTGCATCGGCAATGGCGAAGGGCACATCCAGGATGCGAGCCAGCGTTTGCGCCAGCAAAGTCTTGCCGCTACCGGTCGGGCCAATCAGCAAAATATTGCTTTTGCCCAGTTCGATATCATCAACTTTCATACCGGCGCGGATACGTTTATAGTGATTGTATACCGCAACCGACAGCACAACCTTGGCCCGATCCTGACCGATCACATATTGATCGAGGCGTTCCCGGATGCGGCGTGGCACCGGCAAGCGGGTTGGCCCCTGGGGAGTACTGCGACGTGGTGTCGCCAGTTGCTGTTCGGCCTCCTCTGCAATAATTGCACTACAGAGTGCAACACACTCATCACAGATAAAAACCGTCCCCGGGCCGGCAATCAAGCGTTGTACTTCATCCTGCCCTCGGCCACAGAACGAGCAAATATAGGCACCGCGGCCACTATTGCGGGAGCGGGTCATTACGAACTCCAATCAACCGCTAATCGGCAGGCGCCGCGATACCAGGCACGGCACCTGCCGATTAACGATCGCGTTACTGCTTATCCGGCGACGGTTCTTCGCGATACAAAATCTCATCGATGATACCGTATTCCCTGGCCTCTTCCGGCGTCATGAACAGATCGCGATCAAAATCTTTGGCAATCCGCTCGATGGGTTGGCCGGTATCGCGGGCGAGCAATTCGCGCACGAGCTGCTGTTCGCGCAATAATTCTCTGGCCATAATTTCAACATCGGGTGCATAGCCGCGAGCGCCGCCACCGGCCGGATGCATATGCACCGTCGAGTGCGGCAAGCTATAGCGTTTGCCGGGCGTTCCCCCGGCCAGAATCGGCGTGGCCATACTCCCGGCCATACCGACACAGACCGTCGCCACATCAGCGCGCACGTGGCGCATCGTATCATAAATAGCCAGGCCGGCCGTTACCGAACCGCCGGGACTATTGATATACAACCAGATGTCGCGATCCGGGTCTTCGCTATCAAGATAGAGCATCTGTGCCACAATCAGGTTGGCAATCTGATCCTCGATGGGCGTACCCAGAATGATAATATGTTCTTTCAGCAACCGCGAATAGATATCCATCCCGCGTTCGCCGCGCGAAGTACTTTCCACAACATAGGGAATAAGCGATTGCGGCTGGGGAGAGCGCCAATCGATGCCCTGCTGATGTTCCCACTGCTCCCAATTCATATATATGTCTCTCCTGATTTGATTATTGAGTGTCCGAGTTACTCTTTCGCCCCGGCAACAGACTGCGCATCATCACCAGCGGTTTCCGCTTCACGGCCGACCGCACCGGCATCCGCCGCCGTAGTACCGGTTTCCACGCCGGCCGGAGTTGCATCAGTCGCAGCAGTTTCAGCGGGTTCAGGGGTTGCGCTGCCTGTTGCAAGCGCCGGGGCATTGCCGGTAGCAATTTCGATCAGGCGCTCCCGCAATTTGCGGTCGATCACGGCACTGGCGACCGTCGGGCGCAACTGGCCGGACAGCACCTGTTCGACACCGATGTGCTGCTCTACGGGATAATCATTGAGCATCGTTTGAATCTCGGCATCGATTTCATCATCGCCGGCATCGATACCCTCGGCGGCCACGACTTGCTGGATAGCCAGCGAGGTCTGCACCTGGCGTTTGGCATCGGGCATAAGCTCTTCGACCGCTTCATCGTGAGTTTTGCCGCGATACTGCAGCATTTGTTCGAGCGTAATGCCATAGCGCTCAAACTGCTGGCCCTGCTGGCGCAGCATCATCTCGGCCTGTTCGCGGATGAGTACTTCCGGAATATCAAACTCGGTTTGTGCAAGCAACTTTTCGATATAGGTATCCAGCACCTGCCGTTCAGCCGCCAGGCGAGCCGATTCTGCGAGATCATTCCGCGTCTGCTCGCGCAGCGCCTCGAAGTCACCCTCAAACTCTTCAAGCGTCGGCAATTCTTGCCAATCCGGCAGCAAGCGTTCCTGAATACTGACAACATGCACCTTGAACGTCACCTGTTTGCCGCGCACCTGTTCATTGGCATGGTCATCGGGCATCTGGGCGACAATTTCGTAGTCTTCGCCGACATCGGCCCCCAGCAAACCCTGGTAGAGCTCATCGACCAGGCGATCGGGTTCGAGCACGAGCGTACTCTCAGGGATCTCGCTATCCTCAGGTCGTTCTTCGAGCGGCTCATCTTCAACCAGGCTTTCAAGCTGTACCGTCAACTGATCGCCCTGGCGGGCCGGGCGCAGTTCATCGAGTTCTTGCAGCACCACATGCTTATCGCGCAAGGCTTCCATTGAGCGACTGAGCATCTCATCAGTGACCGGCTCAATCATCAAATCTTCGCGAATCGCCCGATAATCCGGCAGAGCGGCAGAAGGTTCCACCGGCACCATTACCCGAAAGCGAAAGGGATCAGCCGATTCAATGCCCACCAGATCAGCCGGCCCAACCGGCACAATATTCGCCTGGTCGAGAGCTTCACGGAAAGATTTATTAATCAAATCCTCGGAAGCCTCTTCGATCAATGCATCGCGCCCAAAGTAATTTTCAATAATAAACCGCGGAGCCTTACCTTTGCGAAAGCCGGGCACCGTATACTTCTGTGAAAGGCGCCTGGCGGCACGATCAAGCCCGCGCTCAACTTGACTCTTGTCAAGTTCTATATCCAATGCCATCAGGCTGTGCGGGAGTTTTTCGGTCGTTACCTTCACCGCTTCTATGCTCCATTCTATCCTTACAGATTGGTGTCGGGACTATAGGATTGTGCAGGTTGCCCTGGCTGAACAATACACATTTTGCGCATGGTGAATGAAGGTTGCCGGGGCAAAAAATGACCTGAGTGCCATTATAGCATGATAGTACGGCGCTGCAAAGCTGTCTATTGCCATATTGCCATACAGCACCATTGGCGCACAGGAAACATCGAGCAATCCTACGAGAGCCATGAACAGAGTCCTGAAGCACCAGGAAACGCTGCATTGCAGAACCGGATGGACTTTACGCATCAAAGAGCATTGCTATAGCGCCATCACGGTAGAGTCAGCTCCCGGCCGGATGCGGCCTGCCGGCGGCACTGCGTCGAAAACCGCATGGCTCAATGGCCGGTCGACCGCTCAGACCGTCAACTCGGAGGGATGAGGTGGCTGACTGATCGGCAGCGTTGAGCGCAACTTGCGCAGCCGGGTCAGCGCATCAAGGGCTGCTTCATGCACATTGGCATCACTATCGTGCATCGACTCCGTCAATGCGCCGAGCACCTCACCAACCGCAGCCGAAGGCCCAAGCCGGCCGAGCGCACGGGCCGCTGCCTCGCGGGCATAGGGATCTTGATCGCGGAGCAAGTGGGTCAGGCGTTGAACCATAGCCGGAGTACTGGCCACATCACCGAGCTGGCTCAGGATCAGGGCGGCAGCGGAGCGCACAAAACCATCGTCATTCAGGAGGCATTCGGCAAGATGATCGATCAGTTGCGGCGAGGCAATCCGGTCGCGCAGCGATCCGAGGGCGCGGGCAGCGGCATACCGAGTTTCCAGGTCGCAATCATAGAGGGCAACGCGGGTCAGCGTATCGATCAATGGTTGCGGCGGCGAATCGGCGAACTGGCCAAGAATGCGAGCGGCGGCGGCCCGCACATGGGAGGCACTATCGCTCAAGCCATCGTGTAGCAGCACCAGATCGGAGGCCGTATAACGGCCATTGCGCTGGCGCAGATTGCGGATCGCATCATAGCGCGACTGCCAGTCGGGATCCTGGAGTAACCGGCGTAACTGACTAAATTCGTGAGCCGGGTAGGCGCCGATTTCGTTGAGCAGCGCCTGGCGCAACCAGTCATCGCGGCTACTGTTGAGCCGCTGGCGTGCCAGATGAATCACATCGAGGCCAATCAGCAATTGCTCGATAGACAGGCGCACTTCGGCACTATTGCGCAACTCACGCTCGACGATCTGGTGCATCTGGTAGCGAAACTGCGTTGCCCGAAGCACGATCTGGTCGGCGCCGGGGCCACGGTTAATCTCCGCCAGCGTAACCACACTGGCGACCGGTTCGGTTTGAAATGCATCAAGAAAGGGTTCAATCGTTCGAATCGCCAGATAAGCAAGCACAGTCGAAACACCGGTTATCTGGATCTCCTGGCGGGGATTGCGGGCAAAAACACTCATTTTTTCGGCGATTCGCGTGCGCCACAGTTCCTGATCGAACATTGGCTTCTCTTGTCTGCTATGAAGGGTTGTATGCTATCTCATCGCCGTAGATGACCATTCATCATCTAAGGGGTTCTATTATAGCACACCGCATTGCATTTTGGGGCTCGATCATGGCAACTCTACCACATCGATGCGCATGGTACCGCTGGTACTCAGCGTACCGGTGCCTTCGACCAGCAGTGCGGTCTTGCCGGCCAGCTGGTAGTTGGAACTCCAGCCGCAGACGTAGTCGAGCCAGGCGCCTTCCGGTTCGGCTACCTGTACTGGATAAACACCGTATGAAAATTGGAGTTGCGCACAGACTTCGGGAGTCGTACAGAAGGCAATTACCCAGATTGGCAGGCGGAAGCGCGTGATCAGGCGCGGCGTGGAGCCGCTGCGGGTAGGCGCGAAAATCAGGGCGGGGTTCAGCGTCCGGGTGCTATGAAACGTATTGAGCGAGACCAGGTCATCGAGGCTGAGGGTGCCGCGTTCACGTTCTTCGTGCAGGCGACGCGCCAGGAAACGATCATCATTATCGGTTTCGGTAACGGCAGCAATCCGGGCCATAGTCTGCACCGCGAGCACCGGATGATCGCCGACGGCAGTTTCGCCCGAAAGCATCACGCAATCGGTGCCGTCGAGAATGGCATTGGCCACATCGGTAGCTTCGGCGCGCGTAGGCCGGCTATTGCTGATCATCGACTCGAGCATATGGGTTGCCGTAATCACCGGTTTGCCGGCGCGATTGGCCATAGCAATCAGGCGTTTCTGGGTACGGGCGACTGCTTCGATCGGTATTTCGACGCCCAGGTCGCCGCGGGCAACCATAATCCCGTCGGTTGCCGCCAGGATCTCGTCCATGCGGTCGAGGGCGCTGGCGCGTTCGATTTTCGCAATCACAAAAGGCGCGTAGTCGAGCGCAGCCGCAGCATCGCGCAACTGCTGAATATCGCTGGCTGACTGCACAAAAGACTGGCTGACGGCGTCGAGTTGTTGTTCGGCGGCGAAGACCAGCAGTTCGTAATCGCGCCTGGTAAAAGTGGCGATCCCCAGGTCGATGCCGGGCAAATTCATTCCTTTGTTGGAACTCAGCCGGCCGCCGACGATCACCCGGCAATGCACATCGCCGTCGCGGACATAGTCGACCTGAAGCTGAATGTAGCCGTCATTCAGAAAGATCGAATCGCCGGAACGAACCACTTCGGGCAATTTCGGAAAACTATGCGTCGCCTGGCCGGCATCACCAGTAACGGCGGTATTGCGCAGCACAAAGGAAGCGTCGCGTTCGAGGTAAACCGGTTCCGGATCGATGGTACCGATGCGCATCTTGGGACCGGGCAGGTCGCCCATAATCGCCACCACGCGCCCGCGGGCGGCGGCGCGCACATTGGCAATGACCTCGCGATGGCCGGCGAGATCGCCGTGAGCAAAATTGATCCGCACCACATTCATACCGGCATCAACTAACTGTTCGAGCATAGCGAGAGATTGCGAAGCCGGGCCGATAGTGCAGACAATTTTGGTCTTTTTAGGCGGGAGGCTCTCTCTATTCATGAAGTTCTTTTGTCCCCCATCGTTGCTTGCCATCCGTACAGAATCCGGGCCGGCCAGCGGTCGGTTGCCCGTACTTCAATGCCACAAGTTCCCGCGAATTGCCGAAAGCCAGGCTGTACCGCCGGCACCGGGCGCCGGCTTAGCAGCGCGGGCGCATTGCATCGATGACTGCGTGGTGAGCGACGGCGCGGAACATGCCCCAGCTGCGCCAGCTTCCGGAGATTTCGGGATGGTAGCCATCAGGCGTATAACTCAGGCGTTCGGCCATTGCCGGCAACTCGATCAGTTCGACTTCGCGGAAAGCTTCTACTTGCTCGTCGGGATCCTGCGAAGCCAGCACTCCACCCTGTTCATCGATTAAAAAGGCAAACGTGTAAAATGCCGGGGCTTCGGCGGGGCGACCGGGCACGCGGTAGGCGATCATGGCTAGAAAGCGGCGCACAGCGAATTCCAGGCCGGTTTCTTCCGCGGTCTCACGCAGCAAAGCCGCTTCAATCATTTCGCCCGGCTTGATGCCACCGGTCAACAGGCGAAAGGTTCCCGGCGGGTAATAATTCTTGCGGGCGGTAATCAGGCGACCACCAGGCCGGCGGATCACCATGCACACTTCACCGATCCGATCCGTTTTCGTCAGTGGCGAAAACGCACCATCAGGCAGGTCAGCAACGACCGAACGAGGCGTACCGTAGCGGGCCGCCAGGGCGGCGATCTCTTCAGCGAGTCTGGTTGGCAGATTCATGCTCTTTGTGCTGGTAGGCAACGGCAGTGACCGTCGCGCGGATACATCCGGAAAACGCCGGACACGTGTGCAATTCGGCACAAATATCATAGCAGATCCAGTTACACCATAGTGTACTCTATGCCGGCAAATTTGTTGAGGCTTTTTGCAAGGATTTTTGCAAGCAACCGTGCCGACGTTCGCCATCGGCACGGTTGCTGCTCGCCGATGGGGAGACTACCGGCGAAAGCGTGATGACCTGACCGGGCGGTACAGCGCTGCTAGTAACGCGGGCGCTGTGCCGAACGCTGCATGGCAAACTTGACGATCCGGCTGATGATCCAGGCAAACAGGTAGTAAATCAGGATTGCAAAAACCAGTGCCCCAACGGAAATCTCATAGCCGACCTGGCTGGAGCCGAACAAACCGCGGAATGGTGCCAGAAAAGGGGTCGTGATCAGACTGATGAAGATGAAAAAGCCATTGTTCGGATCGGCATTGGCCAGTTCCAGCAACAGGCGGATAAAGGTAAAGATGGCTATCACATTGGTGACGAAGAAAATGATGCGCTGCGTGCGGCGGATGTGGCGCTGATGGCGTTCCGGCGCCGACGCGATATCGCGTCGAGAATGTTCTTCGGCAACATAATAACGGTCATCCGCTGTTTTGATAAGATGCTCTTCGACGGTACCGCCTTTGCGCCGTAGATCAATATCCGGTTGTTCTGAATTGGTCATAGTAAGCCTCCTTTCGCACCGGCCGTTGCAAACTACGTGCCAGGAGCGAATTTGACTTCCGGAGCGATCTATCGCTATAATATGGTGGGATATCCAGAGTCCGCTGTAGCTCCTCGCTGTTTATTTCCTACACCGCTTGCAGGTTGCGCATGTTCATCTCTTCGCCTGGTGTAGCGTCTGCATCAAAAACGAATTTCAATTGTGCAACATCGGTATTTTCTGAACGGTTTATCCTCTCGCGCACATGCTGGGAAGGATCGGGTATATGCATAGGCCAAACCGCGACTACAATGCTTTTAATCCGTGGCATGATCCTCATGTGATTGATGAGCATCTTGCCGGCCTGCAGAGCAACAATCCGAATGCCGAAACAACAGCAAAACTGCTGCATGCCTTGCTCGGTACGCCCGTGATCGTGTTTGCCCAGGATCTGGATTTGCGATACACCTGGATTCATAATCCGACGACCGGCCTGACTATAAATGACATTATCGGCAAACAGGATCGAGACATCTTCGATTGTGCCGAAGAGGTTCGCCGGTTGGAATACGTCAAACGCTGTACGCTGACGACCGGCACCCGGCAACGGATCGAAATAACGGTCAAGATACGCGAACAACGACGCTGTTACGACATTATTTGCACGCCCAGCCGCAATCATCATGATTTGATCGACGGTATCGTTTGCACAGCCATTGATGTGACTGAGCAGGTTGAAGGACGTACAAGGTTGGAACGGAACAACGAGCGGCTCAATCTGGCGGTGGCCGCGCTGAATGGGTATATCTATGAGCAATCGCTCAAGACGGGCGACACCGAGCGAGGCGACGGCATCGTCCGGATTCTGGGCTATACCGCCGATGATATTCAGAATCGCAGCGACTGGTGGATCAACTTGATCCACCCGGCTGATCGCGATAAGGTCAGGCAGACGGCTGATCGCGAATGGCGAGAACATCAGGGACACTCGCTCGAGTACCG
This sequence comes from Chloroflexaceae bacterium, assembly GCA_034437175.1. Lineage (GTDB taxonomy): Bacteria > Chloroflexota > Chloroflexia > Chloroflexales > Chloroflexaceae > DAOTUJ01. Next base: position 132,835 of record DAOTUJ010000169.1, read on the forward strand.
GGTGCGCCATAAGCTGGGGCACTACATTCACGTCTGGGATCGGGCGATTGTGGTCAATGATGAACATGGTCAGCCGGATCGCCTGATCGGCACCGCCATCGATATTTCGGCACAGAAGATGCTGCAAGAGCGCCAGCGGTTCTTGAGCGCCGTCAGCAAATTGCTGGCAGTTTCGCTCGACCTGGAACAGACGCTGGATCATCTGGTGCGGATCGTCTTGCCGGATTTTGCCGATCTCTGCGTGATTTTCCTGACACGCACGGATGGCCGTATCGAGCGAGCGGCGACAGCCCATGTCGATCCGGCGATAGAGCAGCGCCTGCGCGAGTTGCATCAGTCCGACAGCATCGATCCGCATGGGCCGCATCTGGCGGCCCAGACCATGCGTGAGCGGCGCCCACTGCTGTATCCCCCGCTTTCACCGGAGATCATCGACGAAACCCGGTCGCCCGAGTTCGACATGGCGCAACCATTGGCGCTGGTGCCCTGCTCACAAATCGTCGTACCGCTAATTGCCCGTGAGCATGTGATCGGCGCCATCTTCTTCGGGGTAACCGTGAGTGAGCGGATCTACAACGAGCACGACGTAGATCTGGCGCAGGAACTGGCCGACCGGGCCGCGCTGTCACTCGAAAATGCCCGGCTCTACCGTGAGGCGCAGGAGGCGGTGCGCATGCGCGATGCCTTTCTCTCAATCGCCTCGCACGAGTTGCGCACTCCGCTGACAATTCTGATGGGGCAGATCCAGTTGCTTGAACGGCGCTTGCGCGCCAGCCAGCACCTCGATCCACGCAATGATCGTTCGATCACAACAGTGGTGAACCAGGCCGGGCGCCTCAATAAACTGATCAGCGCATTGCTGGATGTGTCACGCCTGGAGAGAGACCAGCTGCAGCTTGACGTTACATCGCTCGACCTGCGGGCACTGCTCCAGCAGCTTGTGGAAGTCTTCCGCTTAGATCTGATGCAACACACGCTGAACCTGCATGTGCCGGATGATCCGGTCATTATTCCCGGCGACGAACTGCGCCTGGAACAGGTCTTCCAGAACTTGATCCAGAATGCGATCAAGTATAGTCCGGCCGGCGGCAACATCGAGGTACACCTGGGCCGGCACGACAGGCATGCCGTCGTGAGCATCCGCGACGAGGGCATTGGGATCCCGGCAGCAGATCTGTCGAGTCTGTTCAGTCGCTTTTTTCGTGCCGGCAATGTGGCGACTAAAAACATCGGCGGGGTCGGCATCGGCCTGTTTGTGGTACGCGAAATTGTGCAATTGCACGGCGGCCATATCGATGTGGACAGCATAGAAAACGCGGGCAGTACTTTTACGGTGAGTTTGCCGGTGGCTGAAAAATCATGGCAATGAAACCTCAGCAGCACCAGGCCATCATCTATTCCCCATGCCTACGCAGTGTCGCCCGCAATGGCCGCAGCAGGCGCAGCGCCAGCAGGTTGATGATGCTGAGAATGATGGCAATCTCATAGCGATTATAGGCGACTGCGGCGCCGAGGGCGCCGGTACTCCAGATACTGGCGGCGGTTGCCGTACCTTTGACGTCGTTGCCGGTTTTCAAAATTGCGCCCCCTCCAATGAAACCCACGCCCGTCATCAAACCCTGAATAATGCGTGACTGAGCGACGGGATCGTTGCCCAGGGCCGAAATAGCGATCAGCACATAGCTGCAACTGGCCACCGCGACAAGCGGAAACGTGCGCAGCCCCATGCGGCCGCTGGTGTATTCGCGTTCGAAGGCGATGGGCAGTGCCAGCAGAAACGCCGCACTGATATGCACCAGATCAGAAATCACCTGAGCCCAGTTTGCATTGCCGGCCATGGCATATCCACTCCCCATTGCAGACATGGCCCGCAGGCCGGCACGTGCCGGCCCGCGGGCCATGTCTGCGCTATTGCTTTACCAGGCAGTCTGCGTCTGGCGCAGCGATTCCGCAGCAACTCCTTCGCGCTGGATTTCGGGATTGCTCAAAGCCAGTTCGTGCTCGACCACGTGCGGCATCGCTTTGCTGATCTCGATAATCAGCGGGGTCACCGATTTGAGGTGAGCAAGCGCGACGGTCGCCGTTGACTCTTCGTCCATGGCAAGGGCAGTGGTATGCAACATGGTGCTGCTTATCGCATTGAGACTGAGTGCGGTATAGGTATCGCGCAGCATCTTGGAGACATTATCGTCGGCGCGAACCTTGTCGATGACACTGGCGGCGGCGCCGGCAATCGCGGTGGCGGCCTTTTTCACCGGCGAGCCGTTGTCGCCGCCGAGTCGTTCCAGGTTCTGTTCCAGCGCGACGACATCGCTCTGCAAGGTACCCTGGATCTTCGAGAGCGTGCGGGCGGCTTCAGGGTACGCTTGCATGCTTTTATCGGCAAGCTGCCCATTGACTGCTTCGAGAATATGCTTGTCGAGCGCAATCAGGTCACTGACGTATTTGACGAGGGTTTCGTTCTTTGCTCTGGCTGTCATACGGTTGGTACCTCCTTATAATTTACCCGATCAAGTACGCTTATACGCTGCCGCGGCGACCGAAAATGAACGAGGCCAGCGCCAGTACCAGGAAGACCAGGAACAGCACCTGAGCGATCCAGGCTGATGTGCCGGCAATGCCGCCGAAGCCGAGGACGGCTGCGATAATTGCGACTACCAGAAATGCCAATGCTAATCGAAGCATGGTGTACCTCCTCTTGTTACTGTATTCACCCAATTCACCTGTTGGGTGAAATTGCCATGAATGCGATGCACATTCTTGGCATATGCTGATTGCAAGGACTGTGCCAACCCCTGCCTCCAGCGATCGGTGCAAGCTGGAAAGCTGGCACAGTCCTTGCAATATGTTGCAAATGTAAGCTTATGCCGGCTTCAATTGAGTAAGCCCGCAACTAAGGAGGTTCATCATGGCTCTTAACTGGGACATTATTCAGGGTAAGTGGAAACAACTCAAAGCGGATGCCCGAATGCAGTGGGGCAAAATCTCCGACGACGAATGGGATCAGATTGCCGGCAAGCGTGATAAGCTCGCGGGCGTGTTGCAGGAACGCTACGGCTGGGAAAAAGAAGAAGCCGACCGGCGCATCGACGACTTTATGGATAAGCACGCCCATGGGAAATGAGGAATAGGAGTTACGACGATGACGGATCAGAAACTCAATGGCAAGCTCGTGGCGATTCTCGTCGACAACGGCTTTGAGCAAATCGAACTGGCTTCACCGCGGGACGCGCTGGAACAACAGGGGGCCCATACCCGGATTGTGTCGCCGCAAACCGAGCATGTGCGAGCCTGGGAGCACACCGATTGGGGCGACACCTTTACCGTCGATGTGCCGGTCGGCGACGCTGATCCCGATCATTACGACGCGCTGATATTGCCGGGCGGCGTGATGAACCCGGACAAACTGCGCATAAATCCGCAGGCGCTGGCCTTTGTGCGGGCCTTTTTCGACCAGCACAAGCCGGTGGCGGCAATCTGTCACGGCGCCTGGACGCTGATCGATGCCGGAGTGGTGCGAGGCCGCACGCTTACGTCCTATCCCTCACTACGGCGCGACCTGCACAATGCCGGGGCACACTGGATCGATCACGAAGTCGTGGAAGACGGCAACCTGATCAGCAGCCGCCGCCCGGCTGATTTGCCGGCCTTCAACGCGGCGCTGCTGGCAATGCTTGAGCAGGGTGTCACTCTCGAGCGCCAGGTCAGCGAGGCGCCACATTCCTCGTTCAGTACCGGCGGCGGCGCGGAGAACACCGGCTACGACTCGCCGCCCTACGAGACGCGTACACTGGGCAACCGCGAATATTATCGCCAGGAATACGGCGAGAAATAGCGTTTTTCCGCCTGCGACAGCGAGGAAAGAACCTTCTTTTTCATTCATTCGTGCCGGCGGCACGAATGAATGAAATGGTTGCCTCCGCCCTGCCGCAGGCAATACCGGCATAATCGAGGAGCAACCGCGTAAGTCCGCTAATAAATCACCAGGCCGGCCAGTCCGGCGATCAGCAGAATGGCGATCACCGGCAAGCGGCGCATCAGGGCCAGCGCCAGGCTGCCGGCGGCAATCAGCAGCGCATAGGCGTCGATGCCATTGTCGATCATCAAGCGTGACAGCACCACCAGGAAAATTCCCACCACGGTTAAGCCCAGCCCGCGCACAAAACCGCGCGTTGCCGGATGATCGCCGATATGATTGTGCAGCCGGTCGACCAGCAGTACACCCAGCGGCGGCAGGCAGATCGCGACAGTGGCGATCAGCGCACCCGGCAGGCCGGCCATCAAATAGCCCAGGCTGATCACCCAGAGACCGGACGGCCCCGGACTGACCTGGCCGACCGCGACGGATTCGGCGAACTGTTGTTCAGTGGCCCAGCCGCGCTCGATCAGGTCATCGTAGAGGATCGGCAAATTGCCCAGCCCGCTGGTCGAGAAAAATGACGCTTTGAGCATCAAGAGCAACAGAATGAACAGGTTCACGCGGCTGATTCCTCATCAGTTGCAAGCGGGCGGCGTTCCCAGAGCAGGCCGCCGAGCGCCCCCAGCAAACCACCACCAATCAAGATCCAGATGACCGGCACATTCCAGAGCGCAAACACCAGGGCACTGAGCGGAATCGTCGCCAGGCCGAACCAGAGGATGGCGCGGCCCTCGCGGCGGCTTTCCTGCACAATCGGCCGCCCGGTCTGCCAGGCCAGCAAAAAACCCAGCCCGACGGTCGCCGGTATCACGGCGCGCAAGGCGGCCTGTACTCCCGCAAATTGCTGCACACCGGCATAGAGTGCCGTCAGCGCAATCGTGACACTGACGCTGGGCAGCAGCAGGCCGAGCAGCGCCAGCAGAATGCCGAGGGCGCCGCCGGTGCGCCGGCCGATCAAGATGGTGATGCCCAGCAAATTGATGCCCGGCGCAATCTGGCAGATGGCCCAGTCGCGGGTGAATTCCTCGGGCGTCAACCAGTCCTGTTCTTCTACCACTGCACGCCGAATGAGATACAGGGTTGCCGCCCCACCACCGAAGGACTGCAAGCCCAGCCCCAGCCAGATACGCAGAAGCTTGCCATAGGAAGGGCGCTGACGCGCTGTGTCCGTCTTGCTCCTGATCGTTGTTTCCATCAATTGCTCTCAAATCGAACATCACGCACACTATGAATCAAACGCTGAGCGCGAAGGTTACACAAAGGCTTCAAAGACGCGATTGCCGAGCATGCGCCCCTGCGGCGTCAGCCGGACGCACTCGCCGTCGTCGGCGAGCAAGTTCTGGGCAGCGAGTTCGCGCAGGATGCCGCCGTAGACCTGGTCGAGCGGGCGGCCGCAGCGGGCGGCGAAGCGCTGCCGACTAACGCCTTCGCTCAGGCGCAGGCCCATGAACATGGTTTCGGCCTGCACATCAGCCGGGCTGAGCTCCGTGTTGTCGGCGACCGGCAAATGCCCGGCGCGCACCCGGTTGATGTATTCGTCGACGCCGAGAATATTGGCGTAGCGCCGCGGATAGAGATGACCGTGGGCGCCGGCGCCGGCAGCCAGGTAGTCGGCGTTATACCAGTAGGCCAGGTTATGCCGGCAGCGCAAATCATCGCGGGTCCAGTTCGAGATCTCGTAATGCTGGTAGCCGGCAGCCGCGAAGCCGGTCATAGCGGCCTCGTACATCGCCGCAGTGGCGTCGTCGTCGGGCACACAGACGTGGCCACTGGTAACCTGGGCAAAGAGCGGGGTACGTTCTTCCAGGATCAGCGAATAGAGCGAAAAATGATCGACCTCCCAGCACGTAATCTCGGCCAGCGTCTGTTGCCACTGAGCGAGATCCTGGCCGGGCAGGCCAAAGATGAAATCGAGATTGATATTGGCGAAGCCGGCAGCGCGGGCATCACTATAACTCCGGCGAGCTTCGGCGGCCGTGTGAATGCGCCCGAGCACGCGCAGCGTCGGATCGTGCAGGCTCTGCACGCCCATGCTGATGCGATTGATGCCGAGGCTCCGCAGGTCGCGCAAGTAATCGCGGCCCAGCACCGTACCAGGGTTGGCCTCGGTCGTGATTTCGGCACCGTCGAGTGGGACGAGTTGGGCGGCGGCGCAAAGCACCTGCTGCATTTGAGCCGGCGTGAGCATCGTCGGCGTACCGCCGCCCAGAAAGATGGTCGGCGTCGTCAGCGGCGAATACAGCCCATCGAGATCGACCCGGTCGGCGAGCATAGCCAACTCGTCGCAGAGCGCAGCCACATAGGCCGCGATGCGATCTTCCATATTGGCGTAGGTATTAAAATCGCAGTAGGAACAGCGACGATGGCAAAAGGGAATATGAATATAGAGATGGCGCATCTTAAAAGCGATGCAGCGATGCATCGCTGCATCGCTGCCTAATGGCCGATGTGCTCGTGAGCGCGGTAGGAACTGCGCACGAGCGGGCCGCTTTCGATATGGCGGAAGCCGCGCTTGAGGCCTTCCTCGCGGAACAGAGCGAACTCAGCCGGCGTGACGTAGCGATCAACCGGCCAGTAGCTACTGTCGGGCGCCAGATACTGGCCGATAGTCATAACGTTGACATCGGCGCTGCGCAGGGCATCCATCACCTGCAGCACTTCCGCATTGGTCTCGCCGGCGCCGACCATCATACCGCTCTTGGTGATCAGATCGGCATCGAAAGCGCGGGCGCGAGCCAGCAGTTCGATGCTCTGGTCGAAACCGGCGCGGGGACGGAAGCGGCGGAAGAGGCGCGGGATCGACTCAATATTATGATTGAGCACATCGGGGCCGGCTTCAAGCACCATCTGCAACGCATCCCAATTGCCGTCAAAATCGGGAATGAGCACCTCAATCCGGCAATCGGGAACCCGTTGGCGGATGCGCGCAATGCTGCGGGCAAAAATATGCGCACCGCCGTCGGGCGCATCATCGCGGTTGACCGAAGTCAGCACGGCGTGCTTGAGGCGCAGGTGGGCCACCGAATCGGCGACGCGTTCGGGTTCCTGTTCATCGATGGGTTGCGGCTTGCCCTTGCCGATAGCACAATAGCGGCAGCCGCGGGTACAGGTATCACCGAGCAGCAAAAACGTCGCCGTGCGATGGTTCCAGCACTCACCGATATTGGGGCAGCGCGCCTCTTCACAGACCGTATTGAGGCCTTTTTCACGCATCAGCCGATGGACATCCTGATAATTTTCACCGGCCGGCGCACGCGCCTTGAGCCACTCGGGGCGGCGGGGGCGAGCCGGCTTCATTTCATTGGAAGCTGCGGCCGGCGGTGCGGCCGGCTGCAGCGGAATCAGCTCAGCCATAGTGTATCTCTTTCCGGGTATGCGAAACCGGGGCTTCCCACACCGTCTCAACATCAAAAACCTCAGCGAAATGAGCCAGCACCCGCGCCTCGACTGCGGCGCGGGCGGGCGCGCTACCCAGCAACTGTTCGAGCGAAGTCACCCCACGGTCACTGATGCCACAGGGCACAATCCGGCGAAACCCGGCCATCAGCGGATCGACATTCAGCGCAAAGCCGTGCGACGTAATTCCGCCAGCACTAAGTTTGACGCCAATGGCACAGACCTTCAGCGGGCCGGCAGCATGCGCCACCCAGACCCCGGTGAGACCGGCGGAGCGTTCGCCGGTCAGGCCGTAATCGGCCAGGGTACGGATGATCACTTCTTCCAGGTTGCGCAGATAGCGCCCGAGGTCGCCGCCGTGGCGCGAGAGCTTGAGAATGGGGTACCCAACGATCTGGCCGGGCGCGTGGTAGGTAACGTCACCGCCGCGGTCGCAGGCGACCAGAGCCACACCCTGGCGAGCGAGTTCCGCATCGGCCAGCAACACATGTTCGCGGCGGGCCTTGCGGCCCAGCGTAATCGTTTCGGGATGCTCGAGCAACAGCAGCGTATCGCCACGCGTTCCAGCGGAGCGTTCAGCCGCCAGGCGCTGCTGCCAATCCCAGGCTGCCTGATACTCAAGCCGCCCGAGCCGCATGATGGTCAAAGTCTTATGGGTAGCAATGACAGTCATAAAGTCAGTATAACACAGGCGCGCGCCGAAAAGTTCGGCGCGCGCCTGTGGTTCATTCGGTTCACAAGCTTGAAAATCCGCTGCTTTAATTCGCCACCTGCTGCTGCACCTTGCGAGTAAACACCACCCGCAGCGTATCATTCTCGAAGAAGGCATCGCAGGCATGCAAGCGCGCCAGCGACTGCGGCAGCGCAATGCGATGGCGATGCCAGCCGACCGAGATCAGCAACTCGTCGTTGGTCTGCGCCAGGTGAACTTCATCTTCGGAGACAAAAGGCAATGGGACGAGCAGATCGAAGCCGTCGGCGGTTTTTTCAACGCGCTGGCTCGGCCCGCGATAGAGAAACTCCGCCGGATCCTGGTCGCCGTAGAGCACCTCGGCCAGGTGCGAGAGCATCACCGGGCCAACGATCTCGCGCGGATAGTGCGGTGCCTTGAGGATCGGCAAGGGCTGGAACGTTTCTTCGACCATAGGCATATAATCTTGCTGCATCGCACGCCAGGCACCGAAGTGGCCCTCAACATCGGCAGGCAAGATACGATTGACGACCACCGCATCGACACCATAACCGAAGAGGTTCAAATACGTCAGGCTACGCTGAGCCTCACGAATAACCATTTTCTCGAGATTCATCACCACGCGGGCGCTACAAACTTCCTGGTTCGTCAGAATATGGCGCACATCGACCAGGGCATCGATAGCTTCCTGAGCCGAGGCGAGCACATCATCTTCGGCGATAGGCATATCGGTAACGCGGCGGGCGACCGGGCGCACGACCTTGAGCAGAGTGCGAGCAACCGGGAAGAGCCGGCAGATCCACCAGCGCATGATATCGGGCAGCGAGAGCAGGCGCAACGTTTCGCCGGTGGGAGCGGCATCAACGACCAGCACATCATAGAAGCCTTCATCGTGATGGCGCTTGATCTGAAGCAGACTAAACAACTCTTCGGTACCGGGGATAACCGAAAGCTCGCCCTGAGCAATCGTTTCAGCACCCTGCCAGGACATCAAGGCCGCCAGATACTGCTGAACATTGCCCCAACTCGCTTCGAGCTCGTGCAGCGCATTGATCTCCTGAGCCCAGAGATTGGGCTGAACCTGGATCGGCTCGGCGCGCAACTCAACGCCGAGCGAGTCACCGAGGGAATGCGCGGCATCAGTACTCAGAATAATCGTGCGATAACCAAGCCGGGCGCAGCGAAGCGCGGTACTGGCCGCCACACTGGTCTTGCCGACACCACCTTTGCCGGTATAGAAGAGAATACGCATACGCTCCACCTGTTCCACGCTCCGGGCGTGTTGCTTTGAACCCAAGCAGCTGCAGCCTTGCCGCATCATGCGCGGCGCATACTCCGAGCCGGCTCACGTTCGACGGTTTCCACAACCTGCCACCATGACAGGATCGCATCTTCATCCTGGCCGTACCAGCGTTGTTCCGGCCGGGCATCGTGGTAAATACCTTCCAGAATGACCTGTTCAGCGCCTTCAAGCAAGCCATAATCGAGCGGCACAACGCCGTCGCCCCAGAGATCGCCGCGCCCGGCGATCATCGCATAGCTCTGGTAGGCATTGCGTTGGCGGAGCGTACCCTTGCCGGCACCCCGGATCGCCCGCCCCATGACCGTCACATAGCGCAGAAAGCGCCAGTAGGCGCCCGGATAGGTCTGCTGTGCAAACATGATCTGGTCGCGCCCACCAATGCGCCCACCATGAGCAGCATTATGCGGCGTACCCAGAGTCACCAGCGTAGCCACACGCTGAAAGCCATTGAACACCAGCCGATTGCGGCCATAGGGCTGATCGCCGAGAAAGATGCGCGCCAGAATGCCGCCGGCGCTATGCCCGATCATCAATACTTGCGAGCGACCGGTAACCGCCAGCACCTCGTCGACCGACCGATCGAGACGGCGCAGCAACGCACTATACTCGCCGCTGCCGACCACCCCCAGCCAATCGATCAGAGCCAGCGGCGCAATAAACGTCGGCCGGCCACTGACCGTCGTCAGCACCTGTTTGAAGGGCCGGTAGAACTGCCAGCTTACGCCGAAGCCACCGACAATCAGAATGGGCAATGAATTGGGCATGCGCACATACCCCGGCGCACCCGGCCGCCATAGTAATATTTGCCGGGCCGCATTTTTTATATGCAAGTACGCTGCGTATTATAGCGTATCTCCGGCGGCAACGGAACCGGGGCAAGCGCAATTATGGGCCGGCTTTGGTTGACGTCTCCTTGCAAGAAGTTAAGCGCCGACAACCGAAACCCAGAATCAACGCCCGCAGCCATTGCAGACTGCGGGCGTTGCCCTTCTGAGAGACGGTTCTCAATGCGATGAACGGCTGATCAGAACCGGCCGGTGGCCATATAATTCTTAACCTTCGCGTCCATCTCGGCCTGTTTGCGCTTGCGCTCGTCGCGTGCTTGCCGGCGAGCTTCGAGCGCGCGAGCCATCTTCAGTAAATAGCAAACCATCGTCAGCGGAGCCAGAGGCACCTCGAACATGTAATCCCAAACGGTCATGTTCCCTTTGTCTTTCAGCTCGTCGTGGATACACGCAATCGACGTCGCAAAAAGAACCATTGCCTCCAGGTTCAGCAGGACAGTCACTACAAACATGGGATGGAAGATCGTTTCGTTCAAGAGCGTAGACATGACAGTAGACTCCTTTGCACATAATGAAAAAAAGCGACCGCCAGCTACGCCCATCCGGGCGCAATTGACGGCCCCCGGACGGGAAGAACAGAGATCTTGCGGATTGAGAAACGGACTCTCCAGGTACTGCGGTTGGGAACCTTGAGCCAGACCGCTCCGCTCCCCACCGGACGTATCCGCCGGCGTACACAATCTCGCCGACGAACCCATTCCAGCAACGAGCCGGCCCGGACCGGCCTTCCGGTTTGCTCCAGCAGCACCAGAAGTTATGCTGATTGTAGCACGATGCTGCCGGGCGCAGCGGGTGGGAAGCCGGTGGAAGACGTGAGGGCGGCGTATGCCGGGCAGCGGAAGCGGGGGTGATGAAGACAAACTGCCGGCCCGCGCCGTCGAGCACCCGACCATCGTCGGCAAGCGCGACTCGTTTCTCAGCGATCTCGATGGGCTTACTAGCGCGTCCGCTGCGGCTGCGCGGCACCAAAGCGAACCGCGACCGCGACGTGGTGCTGCATCCCGATGTGCAGCGCCGCAGTTTGCGTGGCCTACGGGCACACCTGCGCAGCCTGGGCGACGTGCCGGCGACCTCGCCGCTGTTTCGCTCGCGGAACACCACGCGAGTGAGCTATGATTCTCTACACTATCAATGGGGCAAGGTCTGCGAAGCCGCCGGCGTCGCCGGCATCACGCTGCACCAGTTGCGGCATACCTTTGCGACCGCGATGATCCGCGAGCACCCGGTACACCTGGTGCAGGCCATGCTTGGCCACGCCGATCCGCGCATGACCACTCACCTTTCGATAGTCCCGACGTAGGTTGACGATTTTTTGCCAAACCTGCTCACAGCGCATAGGATAGCGCCAGATATCCTAATGGGCAGGG
>DAOTUJ010000170.1:0-36472 GCA_034437175.1 Chloroflexaceae bacterium
CCCGCTCCTGCCAGGCAAGTGCGCCATGGGAACCCGGTTTCGCGAACGCAACTCACCGCGCTGGCCTGAGCGGGAGCGGGGCCGGGGGTGAGGGCCGTCCGGCCGGGCGAAAAACGCTATCGTTGAAAGATACCACTGGGCAATTCGGAATGAGCAGGCTTCTCTGAAGCAACCGGTCTCCCCGCACCGGATGGAAGCGAAATGCGCGGAGAATGGCTATGGCAACGTCGCCTGCTGGCCCAGGATGAACGCAAAGCCATGGTTCGGGGTCAGACAGCCCGAAAAGCACAGCGGGACGCTGCGTTGGAATTGCCCAGTGGTATCTTGAAAGGGGGGTGAGGGCCGGATCGGGAAATCACCCATCTGACAAAAACGCTATTGTTGAAAGGCGGGGGGGCCGGGCAACAGCGTTCTCGTGTGCTCCCCGCTCCCGCCAGGCCGGTGCGCCATGAGAACCCGGTTTCGCGAACCAGACCCGCCGCACCGGCCTGAGTGGGAGCGGGGCCGGGGGTGAGGGCCGTCCAGCCGGGCGAAAAACGCTATCGTTGAAAGGGTACTGAGTCCCTCTGCACATAAAGTCAAGCGGATCTGGCCTGGCAACCGGCAAGCATAGGAAGCCTGAGGAGCGTCCTTGTGCCGCATAGCGGTGCAGCGTACGGCGTGGCACGAATCGAAGGGCGTCGTGCGAGACCTGGTGCATCTCCTGGTCAGCAATCGTGCCTCCTGTGACAGGCTCAGGACAGGCTTCGCTACGCCCTTCGTTTCGCTGCACTGCACTGCAAGCTCCTCAGGATGCGTAAATGCGCTTTTCAGGCGAAAATCCAGCGGTATGGCTTCACTTCATGCGTATGGGTACAGCGCTCCGGCCCGGATCTGTGGGAAATGGTATAGTTAAAGAAGGAGAATATTGATGCTACAAACACAAAGATAAAGGCACAGAATAATGACTTCGAGTAGCCAGACTTCAGCCGAAACGGCAATCCACTACCCCGAAAGCGATGGACAACCGATGGCCGAGAATACCGGGCAGTTCCGCTGGATTGTGATGATCAAGGAGAATCTGGAGGCGCTGTTCCGTGATCGGCCGGAGGTTTTTGTGGCCGGCGACCTGCTCTGGTAACCGGTCGAAGGGCACCCCTCTGCGATCAGCCGGAAACCGGATGTTCTTTGCAACAGGCGGAGGCTCCGAATGCGCCGAGTTGTTATCAGCGGAATGGGCGCGGTGACGCCGCTGGGCAATGACCTGGCCACGAGCTGGCAGGCGCTGCTGGCCGGGCGATCCGGCGTGCGCCCGATCAGTCGCTTCGATCCCGCCGCGCTGCCGGTGCGGATTGCCGGCGAGGTATGCGATTTCCACCTCGATCCCGCAATCGATGCGCGGGCGGCCCGGCCCATGGCGCTGCATGTGCAGTATGCGCTGCAGGCCACGTTGGAAGCGCTGCGGGCAGCCCGACTGTCGATTACGGAAGAGAACGTGGAACAGGTCGGTGTCTGCTTCGGCAGTGGCGCCGGTGGCCTCGAGCAGATTATTGCCCAGCAGGCGGTGCTGGAGCAACAGGGGCCACGCCGGGTCGCGCCGCAGCTGATCGCGAATATGATTGTCGATGCGGCCAGTGGCTGGATTGCGCTACAGACCGGGGCACGCGGGCCGAACATGGCGGTCGCCGCGGCCTGTGCCACCGGCGCCGGCAATATCGGCGAAGCCTATGAGATCATTCGGCGCGGCGATGCGGCGGCGATGATCGCCGGTGGCAGCGAGGCGCCTATCCTGCCGCTGGTGCTGGCCAGTTTCACCAATACGCGCAGCCTGGCCGCCGATAACGACCAGCCTGAACAGGCCTGCAAGCCCTTCGATGCTCGCCGCGACGGCTTTGTGCTCGCCGAGGGTGCTGCCGCGCTCGTTCTCGAAGATCTCGCCTATGCCCGCCAGCGCGGTGCGCCCATCCTGGCCGAGATCATCGGCTACGCCGCCGGCAACGATGCCTTTCACATGATCACGCCCGATGCGCAAGGTGCCGGCATTGCGCGAGTGCTGCGGCGGGCGCTGCACAAAGCCGGGCTGGCGCCGGAGCAAGTCGATTATGTCAATGCTCACGGCACCGGCACCATCCTCAACGACCGCAGCGAAACCCGCGCGCTGCATGCCGTCTTTGGCGCGCACGCCCGGCAGCTGGCGATCAGTTCGACAAAATCGATGGCTGGCCATATGATGGGTGCGGCCGGTGCTTTCGAGGCGCAGATCTGTGTGCTGGCACTGCGCGACGGCGTGCTGCCGCCGACCATCAATTATGCGCAACCCGACTCGGATTGCGACCTGGATTATGTGCCGAACCAGGCTCGCTACCAGAGCATCAACACTGCTATCTCCAATTCGATCGGCCTGGGCGGTCACAATGCCTGCCTGGTATTCCAGCGCTACGCGCCGTAGGTTCTAGAGACGTTTCATCAAGGTTTTTGCCGGCTTCGCCGGCAAAAACCTTGATGAAACTGCTTTTTCAAAACAGTAAGGAAACATGATGTCGCACGAAGTGCTTGATCATCTGACATGGCGCTGCATCGGGCCGCATCGCGGCGGGCGGGTAGTGGCGGTGGCCGGTCACGCCCGACAGCCGACGGTGTTCTATTTCGGTTCGACCGGCGGCGGGGTCTGGAAGACGACCGATGGCGGCCAGTACTGGCAGAATGTCTCCGACGGCTTTTTCAAACGTGCTTCGGTTGGTGCACTCGATGTGGCGCCCGCCGATCCGAATGTGATCTATGCCGGGATGGGCGAGGCCACGATTCGCGGCAATGTCTCGCACGGCGACGGCGTGTATCGCTCAACCGATGCCGGCACGACCTGGCAGCACCTCGGCCTGGAGCAGACCCGCAATATCGGCAAACTGCGGGTGCATCCCCAGCATCCCGATACGGTCTATGTGGCGGCGCTGGGCCACGCCCACGGCGCAAACCCCGAACGCGGCGTGTTCCGCTCGACCGACGGGGGCCGTTCCTGGGAGCGGGTGCTCTTTCGCGACGAGGACAGCGGCGCGATTGATGTGAGCATCGATCCGCACAATCCACGCATCATCTATGCGGCGATCTGGCAGGCCCGCCGTGGCCCGCATTATCTGGAGAGCGGCGGCCCCGGCAGTGGCCTGTTCCGCTCGCGCGACGGCGGCACGAGCTGGGAAGAACTCAGCGAGCGCCCTGGAATGCCGCAAGGCCCGCTCGGCAAGATCGGCGTGGTCGCTTCGCCCGCCCAGGCCGGGCGGGTCTATGCCATCGTCGAGGCCGCCGAGGGCGGTGTGTTCCGCAGCAACGACGGCGGCGAGAGCTGGCAGCGGCTCTGCGAGGATCGCAATCTGCGCCAGCGCGCCTGGTACTACAGCCATATCTATGCCGACCCGCTGGATCCCGATACGGTCTGGGTGCTGAATGTCGAGACCTGGCGCTCCATCGATGCCGGCAAGACTTTCGAGAAGGTGCCGGTGCCCCACGGCGATAATCACGATCTCTGGTTCGACCCGAACGATTCGCGCCGGCTGATCATCGGCAACGACGGCGGCGCCACGATAAGCTACGACGGCGGACGGGCCTGGTCGAGCCAGTATAATCAGCCGACCAGCGAGTTCTACCACGTGACGACCGATACCCGCCGGCCTTACCGGGTGTATGGCGCGCAGCAGGACAATACGACGATCTGTGTGCCCAGCCGTTCGGATCACGGCGTGATTACGCCGAGCGAGTGGTATGTGGTCGGCGGCGGCGAGAGCGGCTATATCGCGGTGCGCCCGGACGATCCCGACATCGTGTTTGCCGGCAATTACCAGGGCTGGCTGACCCGCTACGACCACAAGAGCCATCAGGTGCGCCTCATCTCGGTCTGGCCGGAGGCCTACGGCGGCCACCCGGCCGCCGATTACAAATATCGTTTCAACTGGACTTCGCCGACGATTATTTCGCCGCACAACCCGAACGTGCTCTACACCGGCGGCAACCACGTCTTTCGTTCAGTCAACGAGGGCCAGAGCTGGCAGGCGATCAGCCCCGATCTGAGCCGGGCCGACCCGGTGACACTCGGTCCCTCGGGTGGGCCGATCACGAAGGACCTGACCGGCGCCGAAGCCTACGCGACGGTCTTCACGCTGGCCGAGTCGCTGGTGGAAGCCGGCCTGCTCTGGGCCGGCAGCGATGACGGGCTGGTGCATATCAGCCGGGACGGCGGTGAGAACTGGCGGAATGTGACGCCGGAAGATCTGCCGGAGTGGGCGCTGATCAGCCTGATCGAGGCTTCGCCGCACGACCCGGCGGTGGCCTACCTGGCGGCAACGCGCTACAAACTCGACGATTTCCGGCCCTTCCTCTACAAAACCAGCGACTACGGCCGGAGCTGGAGCCTGATCACCAATGGCATTCCCGACGACGATTTCACCCGCGTTATCCGCGAGGATCCGCAGCGGGCCGGGCTGCTCTACGCGGGCACGGAAACCGGCCTGTACGTATCCTTCAACGATGGCGACAGCTGGCAGCGGCTGGGCGGCAACCTGCCGGTGGTGCCGATCCACGATCTGCTGTTGAAGGACGATGACCTGGTGCTGGCGACGCATGGGCGTTCGTTCTGGATCCTGGACGATGCCGGGCTGATCAGCCAGTGCGCCGAGACGAGCCCGGATGCGCAGCCGCGCCTGTTCCAGCCACGTGATGTCATTCGCTACGGCACAACGCCGAGCTTCGGCCACAAACCAGTGCCAGGCATCAATTATTCCTTCGCGAATGGCCTGAACCCGGCCTATAGCTTCAAAATCAAGCCGGACGGCGAAAGCGAACGTTGGGAACTGGTTTCCGGCAGCAATCCACCGGCCGGTCTGATCATCAACTATCTGCTGCCGCAAGCCGGCGCGCAGCCGATGACGCTGACGATTGTCGACGACGAGGGCAAAGCCGTGCGAACGCTGCGGCGCAAAAGCGATGATCCGAAGGATCGCGAGGACGAGGATGCAAAGCTGCCGGCAGCAACCGGGCTGAACCGCTTCGTCTGGAATCTGCGACACAGCGCATCGATAAAAGTCGAACAGGGCAGCGGCGACAAAGAGGCGAAGATCGCCCCGTCGGCCGCGCCGGGCACCTACCGGCTGACGCTGCAAATCGGCGAGTGGAGCGCGAGTTGCCAGTTTCGCATCTTGAAAGATCCGCGGGTGGCGGCCGGCGACAGCGACCTGGCCGAGCAGAACGCGTTGATGCTGCAACTGCGCGACAAGCTGAGCGCAACCCATGGCGCGGTCAACCGCATCCGCAAGCTCTACGAGCGGCTGGATTACTGGCAGCAGCAGGCCGGCGAACAACTCGACGCGACGGCGACGGCGCTGCGCAAGAAACTGGCCGCCGTCGAGGGCGAGTTGCTGCAAGTGCAGGCGCGCAGCATGCAAGACACGCTGAACTTCCCGGTCAAACTGAACAGCAAACTGGCCATACTGGCGCTCACCGTCGAAATGGCCGAAGTTGCGCCGACCCACCAGCAGTACGAATTATTCAAAGAGCTAAGCACTCGTGTCGACGCCCAACTCAAGCAACTGGAAGAGATTATCGCCGAAGACGTGGCGGCCTTCAATCGGCAACTGGCCGGCCTCGCCATGCCGGCGTTGCCGGCAACCGGGGCCGCCCAATAAAGGGCTTGCGCAGCCGGCGTTGGTGCTGGCCGCACCCGGGGCTTTTTGGCCTGCGGCAGCGCGGAAGAAACTATTTTATTTCTCTGGTTTTGGCCGCAAGCGGCCAAAACCAGAGAAAAGAACGTTTTTTCTACCTCTGTGCCGCATTGTATCACAGCGTTGCTTTCCGGCGGTTGTGCCGCCGGAAAGCAACGCTGTGATACTATTCGAGTTCGAATTCGCCGACCGAGGCGAAATTACTCCACAATCCCTGCATCACCAGTTTGTGGCGACCGGTAATGAGGTTCCCAGTCAGCAGCGTAAAGTCGATACCGCCATTTTCACCGGCATTGAAGGTACCGACTTCGAGATTCTGACCAGTTGAAGCCTCAACCCAGATACCAATCGGTTCTTCCGGTACAAAGATCTCGCTGACGAAATTGATGTTGGTGCCGAGCGTCGCACGGGCCGGGGAGACCGGCATAATGTAGACATCGCGATTAATGTTCTGGCCGCCAATCGTCACAATCGTCGCATTGGTGAAACTGCTACCGTCATCATCGTCGTCGTCCCACTCAAAGCTACCACGCACAGCGAGACTGGCATCGAGCGGCGCATTCGGACTGACCACCAGTTCGACCGTGGCCGTCATCACAGCGCCGCCGCTGCCGATAGCACCGGTCTTGATTTCGAAGTAATCGTCGCCGAGTTCGCTGACCCAGGCCGTATCGCTGGTAAAGCTCGCGCCGGCAACTGCCGTCAGCGTGGGATTAAAGGGCACATTGATAGTCACATCCCTGGTGCGACCGGGGCCACGGTTGGTCACCACAATGTTATAGGTCAGCGTACCACCGGCGACTACCTGATGATTGGGACCCGCGATCAGCACTACATCGACTTCAGCAGGATCATTGGTTTCGATGTCACCACTGCGAGGCGGTGCCGGAACCACCACTGTATTACAGACGGCACCGACAACCGGAGCAAGCGCGGCCTGGAGCGAGACAAAGTCATTGACGAAGAAGCGATAATTTTCGTCAGGATCGTTGGCAATACGCCTCAATTCAGCATTATCACCTGTACCAACACCAATAGCAAAGAGCTCGGTTCCGGTTGCACGAGCAGCATCAGCCGCTGAAGCAGCAGGTACACCCTCATTGGTATCGCCATCCGTCAAAACCAGGATAAGTTGCTTTGAATTTGGGCTGGCAATGCTCGACAACTCTTGCTGCGCCCGATTGATGGCATCACCCGTCGCCGTGTTTCGTCCACTCTGCGGCATATTCTCAATTGCCGTCAGGACAGCATCTCTATCGCTGACCAATCCAGCGATGAGTCTGATATTCGAACTGTACTCAACAACACCGGCGCGTGAACCGGGCACGAAGAGGCAGGAATTCACCAGCGTTCTGGCAAACTCGCGCGCCAGTTCAAATTCCGCTGAACTGATACTCCCCGAACCGTCAACAACCAGCATCAGATCGAAAGGAGTGGTTGTGGACGGCGGCGGAGTCTGGGTAAGACCCTGGGCGTACGTATTGTTCGGTGCGATAGAAATGGATAGAGCAGTAAGCAGCAGAAGGATAGTGAGTACCGAAAGACGACGTGCCCAACTCTTATCGTGCAATGAACCCTTCAAGGAAGTTACCTTTCCATGCAAACGATATTGATAAGGATGCTTTGATCGCCATCTGTGTTCGCAGAGCTTGTGTTGACATCTACGAGTATGCACAGTGACGCTCGATACTGCCGTCAATCATGAATTCAAGTTCGCGAAAACCAGGAAGCCGCTCCGATACCACCAGGCATCAGACATTTTAATCAACGATCAAGAGTATTTTTCAAACATTGCAATAATATCTACTTCCGAAAACCTCCTTTCGCCGAGAAAAATCACAACCAGAAGCATGTTTTCAGAGCATTATGCACAGAAAATACTCAAAAAAATCTCTATACTTAAATTAAACTCATGGCAAAACGCCTGACTAAAGGTTAATATTAAATATTTATGAATTTGTTATGCCTGACTTAATTCTCGGCTCAAGATTATCAGAGAAATTTGCCTTTGTCAAGATCTTTAATCCATAGCCCCCGCCGGCAAAACTTTAAATAAAGTAACAATTAATTGTTTAATACTGATTATCTCGCAGGTTTTTGCTGAAATTTCGGCAATAATTGCCGAAATTTCAGCAATGTACTACCTTGCAGCCTGTCCACCGGCGATTTTGACCGCCTGCGGCCTCTATGCTAAGATACAGGGTGTATCAAGCAAATACTGTGCTCATCGAGAGGGGGGGAGGGAACGGCCCGTTGATCCCCCGGCAACCCCGCCAATGCGGTAAGGTGCCAAGTCCGACAGCCATGGCTGGCAGATGAGGTCGCGCTTGCCCTCACCCGCCACGGTGAGGGTTTTTTATTGACAGGACTTACGCAGTCGGCGTTGATGCCGGCCGCATCAGGGCTTTTGCGCCTGCGGCAGCGTGGAAGATGTTCTTATTTTTCGATTTTTGGCGGCTTCGCCGCCAAAAATCGAAAAATAAGAACGGTTTCGGAGGCTCTCCGAGACTCCCGCCAGCGAGCGACCGCGTAAGTCGTGTTCTTGAAGAGGAAAGCCTGTGAGTAACCGACCTAGTTATCTTGAAGCGCTGGCCCAACGCGTGCTGATCTACGATGGTGCCATGGGCACCAGTATCGACCAGTACGAATTGACGGCAGAAGATTTTGGCGGCGAACGCTACAACGGCAATCGTGATTACCTGGCGGTCACCCGGCCCGATGTCATCGGCCAGATCCACGCTTCATTTCTTGAGGCCGGCTGCGATGTGATCGAGACGAATACCTTCCAGAGTACTCGCTTGCGCCTCGAAGAGTGGGGCCTCGGCGAGGATACTTTTGCCATCAATGTAGCCGCCGCGCAACTGGCCCGCCGCGTCGCCGATGAGTTTGCCGCCCGCGACGGCAAGCCGCGCTACGTCGCCGGCTCCATCGGCCCCACCGGCAAGTTGCCTTCGTCCGATGACCCGGCACTCTCCGATATTGATTTCGCGACCCTCTCCGATATTTTCTTTGAACAGGCCGGCGCGCTGATCGAGGGCGGTGTCGATGTGCTGCTGGTTGAGACGAGTGTCGATATCCTCGAGGTCAAAGCCGCGCTCGACGGCATCCGGCGAGCGAAAAAAGAGCGCGGCAGCAATGTCGCGGTGCAGGCCCAGGTCTTTCTCGACCTGGCCGGGCGCATGTTGCTCGGCACCGATATTCCGGCCGTCATCGCGACCCTGGAGGCCATGCCGGTCGATGTGATCGGCCTGAACTGTTCGACCGGGCCGGAGCATATGCGCCCGGCCATCCAGTATCTCTGCGCCCATTCACGCAAGCCGATTTCCTGCATTCCCAATGCCGGCCTGCCCATCGAGGTCGACGGTGCAACGGTCTATCCGATGGAGCCCGCGCCTTTCGCACGCATCCTCGGCGAGTTCGTCGGCGATTATGGCGTGGCGGTGGTTGGTGGCTGCTGCGGTACCCGGCCAACCCATATCGCCGAATTGCGTCGCGTCGTCAACGCGGCGCCGTTGAAGCAGCGCGAGATCGAGTACATTCCCAGTATCTCCTCGGGTATTCGCTCGGCGGCGTTGCAACAACCCGGCACGCTGACGATGATCGGCGAGCGGGTCAATACGCTGGGTTCGCGCAAAGTCAAGCGGCTGTTGCTGAACGACGATTACGACGGCGTGCTCGAAGTCGCCCGCGAACAGGTCGACAGCGGCTCGCATATGCTCGATGTCTGTGTGGCAATGACCGAGCGCGCCGACGAGCGCGAGCAGATGATCACGCTGCTCAAGAAGCTGACCATGAACGTCGAGTTGCCGCTGGTCATCGATACGACTGAGGCCGATGTGCTGGAGGCGGCGCTGGCGATGTACCCCGGTCGGGCTGTGGTCAATTCGATTTCCCTTGAGGGCGGGCGTGGCGACAAGATCGACCGCACCATGCCGCTGATTGCGCGCTATGGCGCGGCCTCAGTGGTGATGACCATCGATGAGGAGGGCATGGCGCACACCCGCGAGCGCAAGCTGAGCATTGCTCAGCGCATCACGCAGATTGCCGCCGAGGAGTACGGTGTGCCCGCCGAGGCGCTGATTTTCGATGTGCTGACCTTCCCGATCACCACCGGCCAGGAAGAACTGCGCAACGCGGCCGTCGAGACTATCGAGGGCATCCGGCTGGTCAAGCAGCAGATTCCGGACTGCTTTACAACGCTGGGGGTGAGCAACCTGAGCTTCGGCGTGGCGCCGCACGCCCGCGCCGCGCTCAACTCGGTCTTCCTCAAGCACGCAGTCGACGCCGGCCTGGATACGGCCATCATCAATCCGGCCCATATCACGCCCTACGCCGAGATCTCGGCGGAGCAGCGCAAGGTCTGCGAGGATCTGATTTTCAATCGCGACGAGGATGCGCTGGCGCGCTTCATTCAGTATTTTGCAGAGAATGCCGCCACCGAAAGCGATATGCGCAGCGACCCGACGGAAGGCATGAGCGATGCTGAGCGCCTGCACTGGAAGATCGTCCACCGTAAGAAAGAGGGCGTCGAGGCCGACATCGACATCTTGCTGGCGAAAGGCCTGGCCGAGCAGGGCCGTTCGCTCGACGATCCGGCCGTTGCCGAGAAAGATCCCGAAACCCAGGCTTCGCCGCGCGGCGACGTGGCCGTCGGCATTCTGAATAATGTGCTGCTGCCGGCGATGAAAGAAGTCGGTGACCTGTTCGGTGCCGGCCAACTGATTCTGCCCTTCGTTTTGCAGAGCGCCGAAGTAATGAAGAAATCGGTCGCGCACCTGGAGCAGTTCCTCGACAAGCTCGAAGGTTCGAGCAAGGGCGTCGTGGTGCTGGCTACGGTTTACGGCGATGTGCATGACATCGGCAAGAATCTGGTGAATACGATCCTCTCGAACAATGGCTACACGGTGTACGATCTGGGCAAACAAGTGCCGGTGAATACCATCATCGAGAAGGCGGTCGAAGTAAATGCCGACGCGATCGGTCTCTCGGCGCTGCTGGTGAGCACTTCGAAGCAGATGCCGCTCTGCGTGCAGGAGTTGCACAAGCGTGGGTTGCAATTTCCGGTGCTGGTGGGCGGTGCAGCCATCAATAAGCAGTACGGCCAGCGCATTACCTTCGTGGGCGAGGAAGAGCCCTACGACGCGGGTGTGTTCTACTGCAAAGATGCCTTCGAGGGTCTGGAAACGATGGATCGGCTGAGCGATCCGGTGCAGCGTGCCGATTTTCTGCATCGCACGCTGGCCGAGGCTGCCGCCGCCCGGCAGAAGAAGCAGACCGGGCGGGTGGCGCTGGCGGAACTGGGCAAGGCCAGCATGAACGGCGACAATGTGCGCTCCGCTGTGCAGCGCGATGTGCCGGTACCGACGCCGCCCTTCTGGGGGCCGCGCTCGACCAGTCGCATCCGACTGGACGATGTGCTGGAGTGTACTGATCGCAATACGCTTTACCGCTTGCAGTGGGGCGCCAAAAATGCCAAAGGCGAGGAATGGGCGAAGCTCAAGGCCGAATTCGATGGCCTGGTGCGCGAGTTGATGGCCGAGGCGAAGCGCGATGGCTGGCTGGAACCGCAGGTGGTCTATGGCTACTTCCCGGTGCAGAGCTCCGGCTACGACCTGATCGTCTACGACCCGGCTGATCGCAGCAAGGAACTGACCCGCTTCGTCTTCCCGCGCCAGCCCGAGCGCGAGCGACTCTGCCTGTCGGACTATTTTCGTGATGTGGCGAGCGGCGAATACGATGTAGCCGCCTTCCAGATCGTCACGATGGGCACGAAAGTCGACGAGTTGACGGCGGAGTTGCAGCAGCAGGGTGATTACAGCCGCTCGTACTACATTCATGGCCTGGGTGTTTCGCTGGCCGAGGGTCTGGCCGAGTACACCAACCGGATCATTCGGCAGGGGCTGGGCCTGGGGCCGGAGCGCGGCAAGCGTTTCTCCTGGGGCTACCCGGCCTGCCCGGATCTGGAGGAGCACGAGAAGCTGTTCCAGATCCTGCCGGCCCACGAGATCAGCATGCAACTGACCGATGCCTTCCAGCTCATCCCTGAGCAGAGCACGGCGGCCATCGTGATCCACCATCCCGAGGCCAAATACTTCAGCATCGGCTCGGCCCGTGAGCGCGCCGAGCGCGATGCCGAGTCGGTGGCCTGACAACACATAAAACGTCCGGGGCGGCAAGCCTGGCTTGCCGCCCCGGACGTTTTATGCGATCTCGTAATCGAGTTCGAAAGGATATGCTTCGGCGTGGTCGGGCAGAGCGGCGCGCCCGGCGCCGCGCAGGCCGCGCCGCTCGCCGCTGCCCGAGCCCGGCACGATGCTGAAGGTCTCCCAGACCACCCCGGAGTAACTATCGCCCTGGCGCTAACGGTTCTCCCGGAGGCGTGTGCATCACATGAGCAGATTATTCTCCATAGTAACTCACGATCTGCCCCTGCGCATCATAGAGCGCACCGGGATCGGGATCGCTGTTGCTCCAGATATTGTTGCCGGCATTCGGGAAAACGCGGCTCTCGCCGGGGGCTAGCGTGCCGCTAATGCCGGGATGCTCCTGAGCGCCGGTCAGGCTACACATCAGCCAGCCGTCCAGCGTCACCGCCGCCGCCGAAATATTTTCCAGCGTGACCGTTTCGGCCTGCTTGTCGATGGCAACAATACGTACCGGCGTATCGGGCACCTGGCTGCGATCGGGGCGCACCTCGCAGCTCGCCGGCCCGGTCGCGGCAATCGGCGGGCCGCTGCCGTCGCCGACCTCCAGAGCTGCCTGCACATCTTCGGCCAGCGCGCTGAACAGATCGTAGCCGGTCAGTTGCTCAATCTCATCGACACTGACCTGGAAATCCTGCCAATCGGTGCCCTCGGGAACCAGGGCATTATCGTTGGGGATGCGCACGGCAATCACCTGGGTATTCGCGTCGATGCGATTGAGATCGTCGTCGCCGACGGGTAAAATCAGCATCGCTTTCCAGGTAGCTGCCGGCACGCGCACGCGCCCCTCGCCGATAAAGCCCAGTTCGCCGTCGCCGCCGCTGACGATATAGATCTCGTTGCCCTGGCGCACCAGTTGGCGGGCATCGTTTTCGAGCGCGGCCCAGGGGCCACGGTTATTGTTCGGCGCCTGGGGAATAATGTTGGTCATGAAGAAGGTGGCTTCATTATCGACCTGGGAGACCGTTCGGTCGGCGGAGGGCGTCATATGGCCGCGGTCGTAACCGGAGCCGGTGTAATCATCGGGGGTGACGGCATACCAACCGGCGGGCAAATCAGGATCGGGGCGAAAATTGTTGCTGCGTTCGGCCTCACCGAGATCTTGCGGCGCCAGGTGCCAGCTGACCCAGTTGGGGATACCGGTATCACGATTATACGCCAGCGCGAACTGCGGGCGCTGCATCAGATAATTATCGGCGAACCGCGAATTAGCTTCGGCACCGCTGGGATTGCCGAGCGCCAGGTGCCGTTCGGCCTCGAGACTGGTGACCCCACCGCCGGGTTCGGCCGGCAGCGGCAGGCTACAAGCAGTCAGGGCAAGCAAAACGATCAGAATGATGGATTTATGCATTGGTTTTTCGGAAACGGCCCCATGCATATGAGTTCTGGCGGCTCCGCCGCCAGAACTCATATGCATGGGGTTCACAATTTGATATTATGTTTCCACCACCACGGTTTTGATGCCGCGCAAGCGGCCCTGTTCGTCGTGGCCCAGCACCACGGTTGGCATTTCGGTCTGGCCGAATTGATAAACGTGGATCGCGCTGAGTTGCTGTTTCAGTAGAGCCAGCAGTTGCTGGAAGCGTTCGGCCTGCGCCCGGCGCTCCGGCGTAAACCAGCCCTCGATGCGCACAGCCGGCGCGAAGAAGCTCTCGATGTCCATCGTGGTCAGCCGGGCATTGGCCTCCAGGCCGAGCCGGCTGCGCAGGGCATCAGGCGAAAAGGGCTGTGCCTCAGGCCAGGCAAACACCTCGATGGGCGCGTCGGTTTCACTCGGAAACAGCAAACTATCGATGGCCTGCTCCAACGTCGGATCGGCAGCCGGTGCCGATTCGTCCCGGCGCAGTTCAGGCCCTCCCTGCACCCAGTTGCGCAGCCAGCCGAACAGGCCGCCGGATTTATCTTCCGCTTCACCCATAACCATTCACCTAGCGCACTGCAACGGTTGTATTCTGCACAAGCTGGATGACCGGCGTCGGCAGCAAGCCAAACAGGATCGTACCAATCAGCGCGATGCCGATGCCGATCGCCAGGCCGCGGTAGATGTAGGGCTGCACTTCGCGCACCGGCTCCAGCATAAACATGCCCACAATCACTCGCAAATAATAAAACACCGCCAGCGCACTGGTCAACACTGCAATCAACACCAGCCAGCTCAGGCCGGCCTCGTAGGCGGCCGTGAAGACATAGAACTTGCCCATAAAACCGGCGGTTGGCGGCACGCCGGCTAGTGAGAGCATAAACACGGCCATGGCAACCGCCAGGTAGGGCTGGCGTTGAAACAGGCCGGCAAAATCATCCAGGCTCCAGGCCGATTCGCCGCGCTGCTCAAGCGCAACCAGCACCGCGAAGGCTCCCAGATTAGTCAGCGCATATGCCAGCATGTAAAATAGGAAACCCTGCACACCGCGCTCATTGGCCGCCATAATCGCCAGCAGAATATAGCCGGCATGGCCGACGCTACTGTAGGCCAGCATGCGTTTGACATTGGTCTGGGCGATTGCACCGAGGTTGCCGACCAGCATCGTCAGCGCTGCCAGCACTGCCAGCACCGGCATCCAGATGGCCTGGGCCTCGGGCAGCGCCTGCACCATGATCCGCAGCAGCGCCGCAAACGCCGCCCCTTTGGTGCCCACCGACATAAACGCCGCCACCGGCGTCGGCGATCCCTCGTAGACGTCGGGCGTCCACATGTGGAAGGGCACCAGCGCGACTTTGAAACCGAAGGCGACCAGCACCAGGCCACTGCCGACCAACAGCAGACCTTGTTCGGCGACGACGAATTCCTGGCCGCGCAGGTAGGCCGCAATGCTGGGGATGGCCGGATCGGCGCTAAAGAGTTGCACCGTACCGGTCTGGCCGAAAATCAGCGCCGTGCCATAGACGAAGAAGCCGGCGGCAAAGGCGCCCAGCAACAGGTATTTCATGCCGGCCTCTTCGGAGCTAACCCGCGGGTAGGCGAAGCCAGTCAGGATATACAGCGAAATCGAGAGCAACTCAATGCCGAGAAAGATCAGGATGAGATTGGTACTCTGGGCCATCAAGATCATGCCGCCGACCGCAAACATAATCAGCGGGTAGAACTCGCCCTGCTCGATGCCCTGGCGCGGCAAGTATTCGAGCGCCATCGCCATACTGATCGCACCAACCAGCAAAAAGATCCAGGTCAGCACCAGGCTATAGCTGTCGATCACGACCATAGCGCTGAACGAGCTATCGCTGCGCCCCCAGAGCGGCACGGCCACCAGCGCCGCCGCGACCATACCGGCAATACCCAGGTAGCCGGTCAGTCGTTTGCGATCCGGCGGAATAAGAAAGGTATCGAGCATGAGCAGCGCCATCGCCCAGACGAACACCGTCAGCATAGGTGCGATGACACTCAGGTCGACCGGGGGCATCACAATCGGTTCCATAGCTTCTCCATTCGGCAGTCGGGCTGCCGATTCTCAGGCTCTCACAGGTCGCGGTTGCACCGCAAACGGGCTTTTTCCGCCTGCGGCAGCAAGGAAGAAGATGTTTCATTGCGCTGGTTTTGGCAGCTTCGCTGCCAAAACCAGCGCAAGCTATTCTTTGTTGCTGCCGCAGGCGGAAAAGCCATTGCAGCTTGAGCAGACCTACCGTCCCGCTACGTTCGGCACCAGGTTCAGCACCAGGTTGGCAACACTCTCTTGCATCGGGGCGAAAATAAAGTTCGGGTACAGGCCAATAACAACAATCGGGACACAGAGCAGGCCCAGGGTCAGCAGTTCGAGCCGGCTCAGATCCGGCAATGCAGCATTGGCCGGATTGCTCACTTCGCCCATAAATGTCAGTTTGAACATGCGCAGCAAATACGCGGCTGCCAGAATCACACCGATGACGGCGAAGGCCATGAAGCCCCAGCCCAGCTCGGGCGACAGAAACGCCCCTTGCATGGTCAGAAACTCGCCGACGAAGCCATTCAAACCGGGCAAGCCGGCTGAAGAAAGCGCCACCAGCAGCGTGATGCCGGCATAGATCGGCATGATCGTCCAGAGCCCGCCGAATTCGGCCAGTTCGCGGGTGTGCCGCCGCTCATAGAGCACGCCGACAATCAGGAAGAGCGCGCCGGTACTCAACCCGTGGTTGATCATCTGGATCGTCGCACCACCAATGCCCTGCACATTCAGTGCAAAAATGCCCAGCACAATAAAGCCCATATGGCTGACCGAAGAATAGGCTACCAGCTTCTTCATATCGCTCTGAGCATAGGCCAGCATCGCCCCATAGATGATGCCGATAATCGCCAGGATGCCGATTGCCGGCGCGGCCCAGCGCGCCGCCTCGGGAAAGAGCACCAGATTGTAGCGGATCATGCCGTAGCTGCCGAGCTTCAGCAGCACGCCGGCCAGGATTACCGAGCCGGCCGTGGGCGCCTGCACGTGGGCGTCGGGCAACCAGGTGTGGAAGGGCCAGAGCGGCACCTTGATGGCAAAAGCCAGGAAGAAGGCCATAAACAGTGCCCGCTCCAGGTTGGCGTCCAGCGCAAAAGCGCCGCTGCGCAAATCGGCCATAATCTGCAGCAAATCGAAGGTCGTTCCATCATGCAGAATGTAAACCCCGACGATGGCCAGCAACATCAGCACTGAGCCGGCAAAGGTATAGAGGAAAAACTTGACTGCGGCATACACCCGATTTTCGCCGCCCCAGATGCCGATCAGGAAGGCCATGGGAATCAGCGTAAATTCCCAGAAAATATAGAACAGCAGCAGATCCAGCGCCACGAACACGCCGATCATCGCGGTTTGCAGCAGCAACATCAGGATCTGGAAATAGCGCACCTGCTTATGCACTGAGTCCCAGGTCGAGAGAATCGTAATCGGCGTCAGAAACGTCGTCAGCATTACCAGCCAGAGGCTAAGCCCATCGATGCCGACCAGGTACTGGGCGCCCCAGGCCGGAATCCAGGGTGCTCGGTCGACCAGTTGCATTGCGCCGGCAGCATAATCGAAGCTGAAGAGCAGCACCAGCGACGCCAGGAAGGTCGCCACGGCAAAACCCAGCGCGATGCGCCGGGCCAGTTCATCATTGTTGCGCGGCAGCAGCAGCAGTAGCAGTGCACCCAGCGCCGGCAACCAGAGCACCAGCGAGACAATTGGAAAACCAGGTTGGTTCATGTTCTATCCCAGATAGAAATTATGCCAATTTCATTTATGCGGTGTCGACCACCCGCGTCTTTTTCGCCTGCGGCAGCGTGGAAGAAGCCATTTATTCGTTCGTTGTGGCGGCTTCGCCGCCACAACGAACGAATAAACTTTGCTTTCTCCTCGCTTCGTGCTGCTGCGTTTAGCGCAGCATTGCGAAGTAGCCGACGATAAGCACGACTCCGGCCAGAAAGATCAGGGCGTAGCTGCGCACCAGGCCGTTCTGCACCCGGCGCATACCCGCGGCGGCCCAGCCAAAAGACTGGCCGACCCCGCGTACCAGGCCATCGACGCCCTGCGGATCGAAGATGTCGGCCAGGAAGCGCGATAGCGAGCGGAAACCAGGAATTACCAGGACTTTCTCGTAGATCCGGTCGAAGTACCAGGCCTCGGCCAGCGCATCCCAGATATCGCCCATGCCGCGATAGAGCGGATCTTTGCCGCCGATTTTGATGGTCAGAGCCCGGTCGAGATAGTAGCGCCAGCCGGCGTAAGCCGACGCAATCGCCAGCAAGAAGGCCAGCACCGCAATGACGAATTTAGTCACGGTAAAGGCGCCGGCTTCTTCGTTGAGTACCGGTTCGAGCCAGCTATTGAGCAGATGCGCGCCGGGGTACGCGCCGGGCAGATTCATCAGGCCGGCGATAGTCGCCCCGACCGCCAGAATGATCAGCGGCACCGTCATCACCCGGCCACTCTCGTGGGCATGGTAGCTCGGGTCACGCTGCTTGCCATAGAAAACCAGGGCGATCTGGCGCCCCATGTAGAAGGCCGTCAGCATCGAGGCAAAGAGCAAAATGAAGAAGATCGGGATCTGCTGGTGGGTCCAGGCATGGGCCAGGATTTCGTCTTTGCTCCAGAAGCCGGCAAAGGGAAAAATGCCCGCCAGCGCCGCCGCGCCGATCAAATAGGTGCGAAAAGTCGTCGGCATATGTTCGCGCAGGCCACCCATGCGGCGCATATCCTGGGTGTCGTGCGTACCATGGATAACCGAGCCGCTCCCCAGGAAGAGCAACGCCTTGAACACACCGTGGGTCAGCAGGTGGAAAATCGCCGCCACCCAGGCGCCCATGCCGGCCGCTGCGACCATAAAACCAAGCTGCGAGACCGTCGAGTAGGCCAGCACACGCTTAATGTCCCACTGAGCGACGGCAGCCGTCGCCGCAATCAGCGCCGTCAGTGCGCCGATCCATGTCACCCAGGCCAGCGTGGCGGGCGTGAAAATCGGGTGGGTGCGCACGATCAGGTAGACCCCGCCGGTGACCATAGTCGCGGCGTGGATCAGCGCCGAGACCGGCGTCGGGCCGGCCATGGCATCAGGCAGCCAGACAAACAACGGGATCTGGGCCGACTTGCCGGTCGCCGCAATCAGCAGCAAGAACGAAATCCCGGTACCAATCAAGAAATTCTGGCCGGGAATACTGAAGATCTGGCCGGCAATCTCATTGCTGCGTTCAATGAAACCGCTCAACTCCTCGCCACCAATGACGGCATCATAGAAGCTGAGCGTACCGAAATTCGAGAAAATCGCCAGCATCGCCAGCAACATGGCCGCATCGCCAATCCGGTTGACAATGAAAGCCTTGACGGCGGCATCACTGGCGACTTTGCGCTCGAACCAGAAGCCGATCAACAAGAACGAGCAAAGCCCGACCCCTTCCCAGCCCAGGAAAAGCAAGAGCAGATTGTCGGCCATCACCAGGACGAGCATCATGGTGACGAAGAGGTTCAGGTAGGCAAAATAGCGCACCGCTCGCGGGTCGCCGTGCATATAGCCGATGGAATAGATATGAATCAGCGCGCCGACGCCGGTGACCAGCAGGATCATGACAGCCGAGAGCGGATCGAAGAGCAGGCCGAAGGGCACCTGGAAGGCACCGAGACTGATCCATTCCCAGAGAATGAAATTGACGCGCGGCGGCTCGGTGGCCGGCGGCGCCGCCAGGAACTGGATGAACGTCGCCAGCGCCACACCAAAGGCCAGGAGCACCGCCCCGGAGGCGACGTAGCCGGCCCGGCGCTCGTCGCGAACAACAAAGACATTCGCCAGAAAACCGAGCAGCGGCAGGAGCGGGATGAGCCAGATCAAATCGTACATAGGCCTGCGCTTCTATCCTTTCAGCGTACTGACTTCATCCACATCGGTGGTCTGCTTGCTGCGAAAGATCGCCACCAGCAGCGCCAGACCGACCGCCACTTCGGCGGCAGCCACCGTAATCACAAAAAACACCAGCACCTGGCCGTCGATGATGCCAAGCTGGCGAGCGAAGGCCACCAGGGCCAGATTGGCAGCATTGAGCATCAACTCAACCGACATAAACAGCACAATCGCATTGCGCCGGATCAGCACGCCCAGAATGCCGATACTGAACAGCGCCGCACTCAAGATCACAAAATAGCTGGTCGGAACCATGCCCTACCCCTGTTCAATCTGCTCGCGCACGACTTCGGCCTCGGCCCGGCCACGCTGGTTCAGCACAATTACCCCAATAATCGCCACCAGCAAAATGATGCCGGTAATCTGGAAAGGCAGTAAATAGGTTGTGAACAACACCCGCCCGAGTTCCGCCGGTGCGCCGAAAGCCTCGGCCGCCGGCGTCGCCGGTGGCGGCACATTCAGCGAGCGAAAGCCAACCAGCCCGGCCTGGATCAGCAGCACCACCGAAAGGCCAATCGCCAGCGGGCGTTGCCAGGCAATCCGATCCTGTTCGTCTTCGGCACGCTCGGCACCCAGCAGCATCACCACAAAGAGAAACAGCACCATAATCGCGCCGGCATAGACGGCCAGTTGCACGCCGAAGAGAAAAGGCGCCCGCAGCAGCAAAAACAGCACACTGACCGCCGCAAAATTCAACAGCAGAAACAGCGCACTGTGTATCGCGTTCCGGCTCGCCAGCATCGCAATCGCGCCAATCAGCGCAATCGCCGCCGTAATAAAGAACATCACCATTTCCATGAACAACACCCCTGGTGTCAGTTTGCAGCACCCTGGCCCTGAGCACTACGTGCGTTTGTGAAACGCGTTTTTCGCCTCCGGCAGGATGGAAGAACGTCTTTTCTGCCAGGATTGCGGTATTGCCGCAACTCTGGCAAAAAATCTCTTTCAACGGCAAGACCGAACCAATCGGTTTCAGTTGTGGTGGCGGCTTTGCCGCCACCACAACTGAAACAAACAGCCCCTTCCTTGCTGCCGCAGGCGAAAAAGCCACAGCACCACCGCGACCAGACGCCGACTGCGGAAGGCAACAGCTTCTTAAAGATCGATCTGGGCGGGCGGGCTGGGGCGCCGATTAACCTGCTGCAAAATCGGTGGGATCTCGCCGTGACCCTGATCGGCGGGCACCAGCAGCATCTCTTTGGTGTAAATCGAGGAGCGCCGGTCGTAGAACGAAAGTTCGTACTGGTGTTCGAGCACAATCGCATTGGTCGGGCAGGCATCTTCGCAGTAGCCGCAGAAAATGCAGCGCAGCATATTGATCTCGTAGGTAGCGGCATAGCGCTCACCGGGCGAATTAGGCTTCTCGGGATGGTTCTCCGCCGGCACGACTAAAATCGCATCGGCCGGGCAGGCCGCCGAGCAGAGCGAGCAACCAATGCAGCGTTCCTGGCCATCAGCGAAGCGCTTCAACTCGTGGCGCCCCTTGAAACGTTCGCGCACCGGGCGCTTCACATCCGGATACTGGATCGTCACCGGCTGGCGAAACATATAGCGCCAGGTCGTTCGCAACCCTTTGATCAAATCCCCAATCATGTATTCTTCTCCAAACCCGGTTTGCCCGTTGCAAAGATTGATTAAGCCATAGAAACTGTAAAATATTCTTTACAGTTCTTATGTGAGAGAACAACAATATATTTCTGCTTGTGGCGGCTTCGCCGCCACAAGCAGAAATATATTCTTTTCCACTGCTGCGGCGGGAAGGTCGGGCCTGCGCAATGTCAGGGCCGGCCTTCGCGGCGCGGCAGCGATTTGACCATACGGATGTCGCCCTCGATGCGCGGCATGCCTTTGCCGGGCCGCGCCGCGATCAGCAGAGTCGCCAGGCCCAAAGCGAACAGGATGCCGGCCTGTAGCCAGCGATTATCCGGCACCAGCACGATCACGGTTGCGGTGTAGGCCAGGTTGAGCAGCGCCAGCGGCAGCAGCCATTTCCAGCCGAATTCCATCAAGTGATCATAACGAATGCGTGGCCAGGAGGCCCGGATCCAGACCGACAGAAACAGGAAGAAGACGATTTTCAGCAAAAAGGCCGCCAGTGAAACGATGCCCATAATCGCGGCGCCGATCTGCGGCCCGGCCAGTTCAGTCATGCCGCGCCCGAGCGTTTCCAGTCCTGGGAAGCGCCAGCCGCCGAAGTAGAGCATCACCGCAATTGCGCTGACCGCAATCAATTTGATGTACTCGGCCATAAAGAACAGGGCGAACTTCATCGAACCGTACTCAGTGTTATAACCGCCGGTCAGTTCCTGTTCGGCCTCGACCAGGTCGAAAGGCGCACGTACCACTTCAGCGGTGGCACTGACCAGGAACAGCACAAAACCGAGGAATTGCGGAATGATGAACCAGAGCCCGGCCTGGTTCAGCACCACCTCATGGGTGCTGAGCGTCCCCGCCATCATCACCGCCGTCAACACCGACACACCCAGCGCCAGTTCGTAGGAAATCAACTGGGCCGAAGAGCGAATGCCGCCCATCATCGAATACTTATTGTTCGAGGCCCAGCCCGCCAGCGTAATCCCATAGACGCCCACCGAGGTCACTGCCAGCAAATAGAGCACGCCGACGTTGATGTCGGCAATTTGCAAAATATTCCAGAGCGGCGCCTCGGTCGAGAAACAGGCCGCGTAACCGCTTTCGAGCACATTCCAGCAACCCAGCGGAATCACGGCCCAGATGATGATAGCCGGGATCACCGAGAGCGCCGGCGCCAGCAGATAGACTCGCCGGTCGGCCAGAGCGGGCACAACATCTTCCTTGAAGAAGAGCTTGACCGCATCGGCAATCGGCTGCAAAAAGCCCTGCGGCCCGGCCCGGTTCGGCCCGACCCGGTTCTGCAAGCGAGCCAGCAACCGCCGCTCGAACAGCGTCAAATAAGCAAAGGCACCACTGACCGCCAGCGCCATGACAAAGCACTGCACAACGATTGCGACAATTATCCAGACGTTCATGGAGGCTCCATTTTGCTCGCCGCAAGGGCTTTTTCGCGATCAGCAACCGGGTTGCCGCCTTCCCGCTCCGAACACCGTTTCCGCCTCCGGCAGGGCGGAAGTACCTTCTTTATTCTTTCGTATCTGGCCGCAAGCGGCCAGATACGAAAGAATGACAACTCTCGACCTGGGTAGCCGGCGTGTTTGCGCAAACCGCAAGGGCTTGTTGCCCCATCCGACTGCGCTCAGGGCAGGCTACGGCAGCGTGGAAAAGCCTCTGGATGCGAATAGTATCAACGCCGACTGCGTAAGTCTTGATCATCCTTTTGAAACTGCGACACGGGCGCGGGCGCCACCGAGATAGCCGGCCGGCAGCAGGCCGGGCAGGTTCTGCGGCACGATCACGCAGCCGGCCGGCAGATCGCTCAGCACGCGGGCGACAGCTTCGACCTCGCCGTTTGCCGAGCGCAGGCGCACCTGCTCGCCGGCACTGATGTTGAGTTCAGCGGCATCGCTACGGCTCAGACCGATGTAGGGCGCCGGCACATGCGATTGCAGCCGCGAGCCGCGCAGCCAGGGATCGCCGTCGTAGAGCAGCGGTTGCAGTAGCAAGACAAAGGGCAAACCTTCAGCCGGCTGTGGTTCAGCCAGCGGCTGCGGCGCCAGCGTAAGCTTCGCCGCCTGCCATTCAGCGCGCGCCGGGTACTGCAATCCAACACCCTCGGTGTTCTCATAGCTCGTACCGTCATAGTAGACTGTCTCATCGGGCTGGCGGCTCCAGGTACCGGGCCGGCCGGTCGCCGCCAGGCGCGCATAGGTAATGCCGGTATAGCCCGGCACCTGTTGCGCAATCTCATCGGCGACCTCGTCGACCAGCAGGTAATCCCAGACCTGATCCATCACGGCGACGGCGCTTTCTTCGGCGGGTTTATTTTTGCCCTTGCGCTTGCCTTTGCCTTGCACCGCAGCTACTTCCATCTGTTGTGGCTCAGAAATCGCAATCAAGGCCTGGGCCAGTCGTGCGATGATCGCCCAGTCCGGCAGCGCCGCGCCCTTCAGCGCCGTGGCCTGCCGCGAACGCTGGACGCGCCGCTCGACGTTGGTGTAGCTACCGTCGCGCTCAGCGGGCGCCGCCGCCGGCAGCACCACATCCGCCAGTTCGGCTGCCGGGGTCAGGAACATGTCCTGCACCACCAGGAATTCGAGCGCCTTGAGCGCATCCTGGGCCGCCGGGTTGCGCTGGAGCGGGTCGCTGCCGGCCAGGTACAGCGCGCGCACCTTGCCGCTCCCGGCGGCAGCCAGGATGTCGGCGGCGCCCATGCCCGGCTGCGCTGACGGCGTGTAACCCGGCCCCATATCAGGCCGCAGGCCCATATCGAGCGCACCACGGCTGTTGCCCTCCGGCAGCAGGCCAATCAGCCCGCTGTTGGCGCGAGCGGCTTTGCCGGCCAGCAACGCCATGCTGCCCAGATCCTGCACCAGCGCCGTCCCGAAGCTCAACGCCTGCGCACCATAGAGAATGATGCCGTTTTCGGCGTTCACAAAGGCCTCGGCCATCGCCCGGATGTCGGCCTCAGCCACGCCGGCTCGCTCAGCCAGTTTCGCCATCGGCGCCTGCTTGAACGCTGCCCGCAGCGCCTCGCTGCCATCGGCAGCGAAGATCATCTTTGCGCTGCCGGTCAGCTCCAGCACTGCCCCGAGCAACGCCCGCACGAAGAGATGATCGTGGTCGGCGCGATAGTGCAACGACTCGGTGGCCGATCGGTCGAGCTTGGTCGGGCGCGGATTGGCGACGAAAAGCCGGCCGCCGCGCTGCACCAGGACGCGCAAGCGCAGCATATACAGCGGCGCCTCTTCTTCAGGATCGGCGCCGATCACCAGCACGGTCGTGCCCGCGCCGAGCTGATGCAGATCCGTGCCGACACCCACCCCCAGCGTCGCGCCGATATCGTCGGCAGTAGGCTCATCGGGCGCGCCGACGCCGTGGTCGATGTTGTTGCTCCCGAGCACATTGCGGAAGAGCTTCTGAAACAGGTAAAGATCTTCATTGGCCAGCCGGGCGCCGGCCAGGCCGGCCAGCACCTGGCCGCCGGACTTGTCGCGAATGCCGGCCAGCTTCTCGGCGACCAGGCCCAGCGCCTCGGGCCAGCTGGCCGGCTCAAGGTTGCCGTTGCGCCGGATCAGCGGCGTCAGCAGGCGATCTTCGTGCTCCAGGTAACGCTGGCCGAAGCGGCCCTTGTCGCAGATCCAGATATCGTTGACCGCGCTATTCTCACGCGGCATGGCCCGCATCAGTTTGCCGTGGCGCATATCCAGGCTCAGATTGCAGCCCACCGGGCAGAGCGTGCAGACCGTCGGCACCGAGGTTACTTCCCAGACCCGCGCACGAAACCGGAAATCGGCGGTCGTCAATGCGCCGACCGGGCAGATATCGGTGGTATTGCCGCTGAATTTGCTGTCGAAGGGCGGATCGCTCTTGCTGATGATCATCCAGTTGCGCCCACGATCATCGAAGCCGAGCACCGGATCGTCAGCCAGTTCGTCCTGGTAGCGCACACAGCGCCCGCAGAGAATACAACGTTCGCGGTCGAGATAAATCAGATTGCCGAGCGGCACCGGCTTCTCGAAGTGGACTTTCTCGTTGTAATCGAAGCGACTGTTGCCCGGCCCCCACTGCATCGTCAGATTTTGCAACGGGCATTCGCCGCCCTTGTCGCAGACCGGACAATCGAGCGGGTGCGAAGTCAGCAGGAACTCGAGCACACCACGCTGAGCGAACTCGACCTCTTCGGTTTTGGTATTGACGACCATGCCCTCACTGACCTCAGTCGTGCAGCCGGTCATCAACTTGGGGAACATCTGGATCACCGGTCGGCCCTGGTCATCGAGCACCGGCTGGCGGGTCTCGCGGTCGATGCGGGGCGTACCGATCTGCACCAGGCACATGCGACACATACCGACCGCATTGAGTCGCGGGTGGTAGCAGAATACCGGGATGGCGATCCCGGCACTGCGGGCGGCATCGACCACATTGGTACCGGTGGGCACCGTGATGGGCACTCCGTCAATTGTCAGATTTATATCAGGCATGGGCCTACCCTTATGCTAGTACTTTGATGATGCTTGTCATTCCGAGTACCTTGTCACCCGGCACCAGTGATACCGCAAGAAACGTGCGTGCCAGCGCGCCGACCGGGCCGGGATTCCTCGCTGGCGCTCGGAATGACAGGACTCACCAGCCAGCTTGTCATCCCGAACGTAGTGCGGGATCTCGGTGGAGGTCGCAACCACCCCCCCTCATTCCAGGCAAGTTCCTTGAGAGCGGAGCCCGATTTGCCGCGCCATTACAGCGGGCTAGGCTTGCCACGCACCGGCTGCAGCGCAATGGAAGCGGCCGCACTACTGCTAATATTGCCGCGAGCAAGCACCAGGCGCTCGAATTCTTCCGGGAACAGTTCCAGCGCACTCTTGATCGGCATCACCGCACTCTCGCCGAGCAAGCAAAAGCAATTGCCGGCCATCTGCTTATAGATGCCGTGCAGCGTCGGAATATCCGCAGCCTCGGCTTGCTGCTCGTGATTGATGCGGTGCAACACACGCACCAGCCAGTGCGTGCCTTCGCGGCAGGGCGTACATTTGCCGCAACTCTCGTGCTTGAAGAACTCATCCATTTTATAAGCCACATGCGGCGCCCGAACCGTATCGTTGAGCACCATGACCGCGCCGGAGCCGAGCATACTGCCGGCGGCAGCAACGCCCTCATAATCGAGCGGCGTATCGAGGTGTTTTTCCGTCAGCCAGGGCGCCGAAGCGCCGCCGGGAATAATGATCTTCACCGGGCGCTCATCTTTCATGCCGCCGCCGTACTCGGGGCTGTAAATCAGTTCGCGCAGCGGCACCCCGAAGGGCAATTCATAATTGCCGGGCTTCTTGACATGGCCGCTGAGCGAGAAACACTTGGTACCGGGGCTCTTCTCAGTACCGTGCGAGCGATACCAATCAACACCCTTCTCAACGATGCGCGGCACATTCGCCAGCGTCTCAACATTATTGATGATAGTCGGCTTGCCGTAGAGACCGGAAACCGCCGGGAAGGGCGGCTTGAGCCGGGGTTGGCCGATTTTGCCCTCGAGCGACTCCATCAGCGCGGTTTCTTCACCGCAGATATAGGCGCCGGCACCGCGATGC
Organism: Chloroflexaceae bacterium; assembly: GCA_034437175.1. GTDB lineage: Bacteria > Chloroflexota > Chloroflexia > Chloroflexales > Chloroflexaceae > DAOTUJ01. Next base: position 26,383 of record DAOTUJ010000170.1, read on the forward strand.
ACGTACATATCGAGATCATAGCCGGTACCAAGAATATTTTTGCCCAGGAAGCCGGCGGCATAGGCCTGCGCAATAGCATATTCAAGCGTGCGCGCCGCCGTCGCAAACTCGCCGCGCATATAAATGTACGCCGTATGGCACTCGATGGCATAGGCCGAGAGCGCGACGCCCTCGATCAACTGGTGCGGATTGAGATCAATGATCTGGTGATTATTGAAAGTGCCGGGCTCACTCTCATCGGCGTTACAGAGCAGGTAGCGCGGAAATACCCCTCTGGGCAGGAAGCCCCACTTCACCCCGGTGGGAAATCCGGCGCCGCCACGCCCACGCAGACCGGAGTCGCGCACCATCTGCACGATATCGGCCGGCTGCTTCTCCTGGAGCGCCATGCGATAAGCCTCGTAGCCGCCGTGTTTCAGGTAGACCTGAAAATTGGCGATGTTCGGCACATCAAGTTCGCGCATCACAATATGTTCATTCAACGGCATCTCTATTTCTCCTCGGGCGTCTCGCGCTGCGCCGGGTTCGGCGGCAGCACACCCTGCTCATCTTTCTGCTCAGGATCGGGATGCGCCCCGGCCGGCGCCGCATCCGGCGCGAGCTCCACCGGCGACTCAGCTTCGGCGGCAGTTTCAGCCGCTGCCTGAGCCGGTTCGGCGGGCACACTGGCGGACTCCTCGGCGGCTACTTTTTCCGGCTCAGGCGCAACCTGGTCAAGTGGACCGCCCGGCATCTCGCCCAGCTTACGGGCAATCTGCTTGAGCGTCGTACCTTGCCACTCATAATCTTCCGCCGCCCGCCCGGAGACACTCAGCGGCTCACCGCGCTCGGCACGCGCCCGCAGATCATTCAGCAAAGCATCGATCCGCTCCGGCGTCACATCATAAACATATTCGAGATTGGCTTGCAGCATCGGCGCCCGGTCGCAGGCCGCCAGACATTTGACCCGCTGCAACGTAAACATGCCGTCGGCAGTCGTTTCCTCTTCGCGGATATTCAGCTTCGCCTTGAGCGCATCGATCAACTCTTCGGCACCGCAGTAGCAGCAGGGCACATCATCACAGACCTGTACCATCCATTTGCCGACCGGGCGATTATAAAACAGCGTATAAAACCCGACAACCTCAAACACATCGGTAGTCGGCAAATCAAGGATCTCGGCGACCTCGGCAATCGCCTCATTCGACAGGTGGCCATAGGTATCCTGGGCAAGATACAGCAACGGCAAAACCACACTGCGCCGATCCGCATATTGGCCCAGCAAGGTATCGATTTCGGATTTATGGTGTTCACGTAACATGCCCGGCAATGCTCATTTCTAGGTGTATGTCTTCACCCATCAGCGATCGACTTCGCCCAGCACCGGATCCAGGCTTGCCGTCATTGCCACCAGGTCGGCGACCAGGCGGCCACGCGCCATATGCGGCAGGGATTGCAGATTGACGAACGAGGGCGCCCGCACATGCACCCGGTAAGGCTTCGGGCTCCCGTCGCTGACAATATAGACACCCAGCACACCCCGCGGCGACTCAATCGACACATAGGCATCGCCGCGCGGCGGTTTGAAACCTTCCGTCCACAGTTTGAAATGATGGATGAGCGATTCCATGCTATAGGTAATCTCGTGCTTGGGCGGCGGCGCAATTTTGCGGTCGCTGGTAACATAGGGCCCCGGCCCCAACTCCTTGAGCCGCTCGTAAGCCTGGTTGGCAATGCGCACACTCTGACGCATTTCCTCCATGCGCACCCGGTAGCGATCATACGTATCGCCGCGATTGCCGACCGGAATATCGAAATCGTATGTCTCGTAGCCGGAATAAGGCTTGAGCTTGCGCATATCCAGATCCAGCCCGGTCGCCCGCAGATTGCCGCCGGTCAGGCCGAGTGCCAGCGCGCTATCACGGTCGATCACGCCGACGCCAAGGGTGCGTTCCAGCCAGATCGGATTATTCGAGAGCAGATCTTCGTACTCATCGATATGACCGGGCATCTCATCGAGGAAACGCCGCACCGTAGGCAAAAAATCGGCCGGCAGATCATAGGCCAGGCCGCCCACCCGGAAATAGCTCGTCATCATCCGGGCGCCGCTGACCAGTTCGAAAATATCAAGGATCTGCTCGCGCTCGCGAAAACAATAGAGAAAGACACTCATCGCCGCCAGATCCAGCGCGTGCGTCCCCAGCCAGACCAGGTGCGAACCGATGCGGGTAATCTCCGTGAGCAACACCCGCGTAATCTGGGCGCGCTCGGGAATCTCGCAGTCGAGCAGTTTTTCGACGGCAAGCACATAGGCCAGGTTATTCGAGAGCGGCGCCAGGTAATCCATACGGTCGGTCATCACCAGCGCCTTCTGGTATGTCTTGCTCTCCATCGACTTCTCGATACCGGTATGCAGGAAGCCGACATCCGGCGCAACATCGATGACCGTCTCGCCGTCGAGTTCGAGCACCAGCCGCAGCACACCGTGCGTACTGGGATGATGCGGCCCCATATTGAGAACCATCGTATTGCGCTCGCCGCGCTTGACGGGCTCAGTGATACTATTCGGCGACGGAACGGTAAGCATGGCCATATTTATTCCTTGGCAAAGGGCTTATGAGCGTAGATCTGTTCCTGATTGAAGGTAAAGGCAACTTCTTCATAGCCCAGCGGCACATCTTTGCGCTGCGGATGACCTTCCCAATCATCGGGCATCAGAATGCGCTCGAGCGAGGGATGACCATCGAAAACAATCCCAAACATATCGTAGGCTTCGCGTTCGTGATAGTTCGCCGTGGGGAAAACGCCGGTCAGCGTAGGCACACGCGGATCCGATTCGGCGGCACCGACCTTCAGGCAAAGCCGATGGCCCGTCTCGAGCGACGTCAGATGATAGACGACCTCAAAGCGCGGGTCGCGCCCCAGGTAATCGACGCCACAGAGGTTTTCCAAAAACAAGTAACCCAGGTCATCGCGCAAAAAAGTGACGACATCAACCAGAGTTGCCGGATGCAACCGCAGAGCCAGGTCGCCACGATGCTCGATTGCTTCCAGCACCGCCGCAGAAAACCGCTCCCGAATCTGCTTGATCAACTCGGCGTGATCCATGGATTCTCCCCCTCGAACTACAGCGACAGGTGTGGAGAACGAACTGGTGGAGCGAGGTAAAATAGCCTGTCAGCGAAGAGCTAGCACAACAGCGGGCAGGCCGGCACTGCTGCCGGCTCAGCTCTTTTTATCCGGCATCTGCACCTGGATCAAGCCGGGCTCATTGCCGGCCATAACCGCTTTTGTTTCGCGCACACCGGTAATTTTTTCGCGCTTGACTTTCTCGTGCAGCATCATAATGCCGTCGATCAACGCCTCAGGCCGGGGCGGGCAACCGGCAACGTAGACATCAACCGGCACCACCTCATCGACGCCCTGAACAACGGCATAGTTGTTGAACACGCCACCGCAGGCTGCACAGTCGCCCATCGCAATCACCCACTTCGGGTCGGGCATCTGGTCATAGAGGCGACGCAGCACCGGCGCCATCTTGCGCGAAACCCGCCCGGCGACGATCATCAGATCGGCCTGACGCGGCGAAGCCCGGTTCAACTCCATGCCAAAGCGCGAAAGATCATAATTGCTGCCCTGCGCCCCCATCATCTCGATGGCACAGCAGGCCAGCCCAAAAAGCAGCGGCCACATCGCATTGGTGCGCCCCCAGTTGACCACCGTTTCGAGGGAAGTGGTGACAATCCCGAGATCACCGGCTTTTTCTTCTATTCCCATTTGAGGGCTCCCTTCTTCCATTCATAGGCAAAGCCAATCACGAGCACCAGGAAGAACACGCCCATCGCGAGCAAGCCAGGAATACCGAGCTGGCGAAACACCAGCGCGTAGGGAAAGAAAAACACGACTTCGATGTCGAAGACGATAAAGAGCATGGCGACCACGTAAAACTTCACTGGCACCCGGCGCATTGCCGGCCCGATGGGCTCCATCCCCGACTCATAAGGAGCCAGTTTGCGCGGATTGCCGCGTTGCGGGCCGAGCAAGGCCGAAACGACGATCACGAAAACAGCAATAAACGCGGCGATCAGGAAGAGCACCAGGATGGGCACGTAGTCAATCAACATGTGCCGGCTCCTTGCGTATGAGGTATACCATCGGACAGGGAAATTATACCTACAATCAGGCTTGTGTCAACAAACACAAACTACATATTCTTTGTTACCAACTGTACAAATGGGTGGTATAATGCGCACGAAGATTTTCGATCCAGACGCAGAGGAGTGATCATGACCACAACACCTTCCTGGGAAGGCGCGGCGATCACAATCGAAAACGGCACCTTGCAGGTGCCGGATTGTCCCATCGTCCCCTTTGTCGAAGGCGACGGCACCGGGCCGGACATCTGGCGGGCAAGTGTTCGTATTTTCGATGCTGCCGTCGACCGGGCCTACCACGGCAAACGCCGGATCGTCTGGAAAGAAGTCCTGGCCGGCGAAAAAGCCTTTCGTGAAACCGGGAACTGGCTTCCCGATGAAACAGTCGAGACTTTTCGCCGCTATCTTGTCGGCATCAAAGGTCCGCTGACCACGCCGATCGGTGGCGGTATCCGTAGCCTGAACGTCGCTCTGCGTCAACTGCTCGATCTCTACGTCTGTTTGCGCCCGGTGCGCTACTTCCCCGGTGTTCCTTCGCCGGTTCGCCACCCCGAACTGGTCGATATGATCATTTTCCGCGAAAATACCGAAGATATCTATGCCGGGATCGAATACCCTGCCGGCAGCAGCGACGCCCAGAAGGTGCTCGATTTCCTCGAAGAGAATTTCCCCACAGATTTTGCCAAAATCCGCTTCGGCACAGCCCGCAAAGCCGAAGCATTTCTTGGTCTTAGCGGTGACCTGCCCGAAGACCGGGTCGAAGTCGGCATCGGCTTCAAGCCGGTCAGCCGGCTCGGCACCGAGCGCCTGGTCAGCGCGGCGATCCAGTATGCTATCGATTACCATCGTAGCAGCGTGACGCTGGTGCACAAGGGCAACATCATGAAGTTCACCGAAGGCGCGTTCCGCGACTGGAGCTTTGAGGTGGCGGAACGGCTCTTCGGCGACAAGGTGTATACCTGGTCGCAATACGAACGCACTCGCGCCGCCAATGGCGAGGCCGCCGCCGAGGCCGAGCAGCGCAATGCGCTCAACAACGGGCGTATTCTGATCAAAGATGTCATCGCCGATATTGCACTGCAACAGGTGTTGACGCGACCGGAGTGGTTTGAAGTCATCGCTACGCTCAACCTGAACGGCGATTATCTCAGCGACGCGCTGGCCGCCCAGGTCGGCGGCATCGGCATTGCGCCCGGCGGCAACATCAACTATGTCACCGGCCACGCCATCTTCGAGGCCACGCACGGCACCGCTCCCAAATACGCCAACCTCGACAAAGTCAATCCTTGCAGCGTCGTGCTCAGCGGCGATATGATGCTGCGCTATATGGGCTGGAAAGAAGCTGCCGACATGATCATTCGCGGCATCGAGCGCACCATTGCGCAAAAGATCGTCACTTACGACTTTGCGCGCCTCACCCAGGGCGCCACCGAAGTCGGCACTTCGGCCTTCGCCAGCGCCGTCATCGAAAATATGGCCTGATTTTAGAGCACACTGCATACACAACCGGGCCGGCGACGCCGGCCCGGTTGTGTATGCAATGTTCGCTCTTAAATGTTCCAGCCGCGTTCCGCCAGGAACAGGAAAATATCGGTGTCGCTGATAATGCCGATCGGGCGATCATTGACCCAGACGACCAGCCGGCGAATATTTTCGTCGATCATGCGCCGGCCGCAATCGCTCAAGCTATCGTCGGGGCCGGTCGTAATCAGTGGGCGGCTGGCAACTTCGCCGACCGTGAGATGCTCTGCGGTACGGCTGCCGTCGACGAAGACGCGCAACACATCGCGCATCGTCACAATGCCCCAGTCGCCGCCGGCATCGGGGCGCACCACCAGGCTGGTAATGCCGCGAACACGCATCAATTGCAGTGCCTCGACAAGCTGCGCATTTCCCGGCAATTGCACCACATCGCGGGTCATCAGCGAGCCGACGCTCATACGGCGGTAGGCATCGCCGGAGGGTGGCGCTGCCACCTGGGGCGGGCGAATTACATCGCCGTAGGAGTGGCCCTTGCGCGCAATCGCCAGCGCCAGGTGCGATTCCAGAAATGTCACCAGCACGTAGCTGCGATCATCGGTCGGCGCCTCATCGAGCAGCGAAACACTCTGACCCTCAAATAATCCCGGCACGGTTTTCATAAAATAAAGCTCCTTCGCTTCTCAAAGCAGATACTCCGTTCATTATACACGGCGCGGCACCCCACCGGGGCGCCGCGCCGTGTATGCTGCCGCCGGAAGCCCAGAACGCATCGTATTCGTTGAGATTTGCGGCAAAGCCGCAAATCTCAACGAATACGGATCATTGATCTTTCCGCCATGTGCTCAAATCAAAGCCGCTCTGCGGCTGGATCCGACCGGTGGCCTGCCAATACTGAAGCATGCGCAGGCCGGCACCGGGCTGCGGTGTCGCCGCCGTGGACGGCAGGACTTTGAAATAAAACTCAACCCTTGTGCCACTGGCCAGACTACGGAAGTGCAAGCCGTATACGCCGGCCAGCGCATCATCGGTGACAGTCAGATCAAGCGGCGGCTCGTAGCCGATGCGGCCCTGGGCATCCGAGCCGACCGTGCCGGGGAAGAGCACATAGGCGCCGCTCGGATCGGTCAGCCAGAATTCGAGCGCCTCATTCGGCGCAAAACCCGCGCCACGGAACAGGAACGTTGTCCCAATCGGCCCCTCGCGCGGCGTGGTTGCCCCGTTCACATCCGGCGGCAGCGGCGTCGTCGGCCCGGCCACATAATCGGTCGTCAGTTTGAAACCGGCAGCCGCCAGGCGATCACTGCTCTGACCCTGCATAACCGCATTGTAGGTACCGGGCGGCAATCCGGCAGTGCCAAATTCGACGAAGGCTTCGCCGTTCTCTTCCACAAACACATTTGCTTCAGGAACCGGGAAGGCTTCGTTATCGGTATTACTCAGCCAGGCACTCACTGACTCGGTCGGCAGGAAACCCGGTGCCGCCATGCCGAAGCCGGCACCGGGCGCAGCGGCAATCGGCACAATGAAGGCCTCTCCCTCGCGCGGCAAACCGTCGTGTGCCACAATCCCCAGCCGCGTCGGATCGCCGACGGGTAGCGCCGCCCCACTACGACTGATCCGGAAATAGCCGATGGCCTCGCGCCCGCTGTCGACGCCACGCGCATTGAAGGCCCAGACCCCATCCGGGAAACTGGGATCGGTCGCCAGAACAATCTCTTCGCGGGCAATCGAACCCTCGCCGTCAGCTTCAACTTGAAAATCGACGCCAAAGGTCGACTGGTCGGGAGCTGTGAGCCAGATGCCGACATTTTCGCCGGGCTCGAAGCCAAAGGCATCGAACAGGAACACCGTACCGGGCGGGCCGACTTCGGGGATGACACCGGCATTGACACTGGCCGGCAGCGGCGGCAGTGGCGGCGGCGCGACGGGGGCCGGCGGCGGCGCGGCTTCGCCGGGCGGCGGTTGGGGGGCCGTCAGTTCGGGCGGTGCCAGGCGGCGACCCAGATTGCTGATCAGCACTCGCTGGCCGGGCGGGAACTCGGGCCAGTACTCGAAGCGGGCATTCTCGAAATACTGCACCGTGTGCCACTCACCGTCTTCCAGCACCTCTTTGATCTCTTCGCTGATCGGATAGCCGAAAATGCGCTCGGCGCCACGCGTCTCCCAGATCGTTTTGAAGCCATACTGGATGATATGGCCGGTTTCCGGGATATAGCGGCGATCAGCGGTAGTTTCGATCGGCGGCACCCTGGGGAAAATTCGGCCCTGCGTGATTTCAACCCCCAGCCGGCCCGGCTGCACAATTGCCGTACCGTCTTCGGCAAAGGCCAGTTGGAACCGGGCGCGCTCGAAATACTGGACTAACTGGCCGTTTTCGGCCGTGTATTCCGGCGTAATCGGATAGCCAAAATTGGCCAGGCCGCCATTGCTTTGCCAGAAAAAGCGGAATGCTCCACCGAGGTAATGGCCGGTCTGCGGAAAATACACCACATCCGTCTGCGCCCTTGTTCCAGGTAGGGCAGTCAGCAGCAAGCCGAGCGCCAGCGCCAGCGCCAGCCAGCGCAACCGAAGCATACGCAAGAGGGAACGGGCCATAGGGGCCTCCTCTCGATGGGGCGAGGAACTCGCCCATACGGCTATCATCTGTGGCAAAACCGGCACGACGGATTTTACACCATCAGCGCCTATATCGCTTGTATGATAGTCAGACAGACTATGGTTTGTCAAGCGACAAACCATAGTCTGGAGAAAATGAAGGTATTCTGGGCAACGCCCGAATACCTTCTCCGGCAGGGCGGAACAGCCCTGGATGCGGCCAGCATCAACGCCGAATGCGTGAGTCCCGGCATTTAGCCTGGGGCAGGCGAACCGGCCCGTCACGGCGCACGACAACGACAAGCACCGGTTGTGCCTACGCCGGCCACACGCCGCAGTGTGCTACAAAAGCCTGAGGAGCAAACGCATGCGGCGCCGGGCGCCGGGAGTTCGCGAATGATTTTGATCTACCTGGCGACCGCCTGGTTTGCCGGCATTTTGATTGGCGCCGCCGGCTTGCCGCGGATGGGGCTGGGCCTGCTGCTGCTGGCCGGGCTGCCGCTATTGCTGGCCGGGCCGCGGCGACCGGCCGGCCTGCTCGGGCTCTGCCTGATCTGTGCGGCACTGGGCGGGCTGCGCTACAACTTTAGCCAGTCGCCGCCGGATGCCGACGATATCCGGCTGCTGGCCGCGAGCGGCGAACTGCGCATCGCCGGCGTGGTTGCCACTGACCCACGGCGCAGCGATGAGGGCCAGCAGATCACGCTTGATGTCGAGGCGGTGGAATTTGAAGGGCAGGCCCGGCCGGCCAGTGGGCGGCTGCTGGCCAATCTGCCGCCTTACCCGGCCTACCATTACGGCCAGCGCCTGCTGCTCAGCGGTGCCCTTGAGCCGCCACGCAGCGCCGAACGACCAGGCGAGTTCGATTACCGGCAATACCTGGCGCGCAAGGGTATTTTTGTGCTGCTCAACGAGCCGCAGGCCCGCCCGCTGCCGGGGCAGGGCGGCAACCCGGCCTTGCGCGCGCTGCTGGATTTTCGCGACCATTGTAGCACTCTGCTGCTGCGGATGCTGCCCGAACCCATGGCCGCACTGGCCATCGGGATTTTGCTCGGCCTGCAAGCCGCGGTACCGGACGAAATCAACAACGCCTTCAGCGCCACCGGCACCTCGCATATTCTGGTCGTTTCGGGCTGGAATTTTACCATTGTGGCCGCCATCCTGGCCGGGTTGGCCGGGCGGCTGGGCCTCGGCCGGCGCACGATCTTCTGGCCCTCCCTGATGGTGATGTGGATCTATGCGCTCTTTGTGGGCGCCAGCGCCGCTGTGCTGCGTGCCGCGACGATGGCCAGCCTGGTACTGCTGGCCGGCGCCACCGAGCGGCGCAGCGAACCCTGGACCTTGCTGCTCGGCGCCTGCTGGCTGATGACCATCCAGTCGCCGCAGGCACTCTGGGACGTCGGCTTCCAGTTGTCGGCGCTGGCCACCGGCAGCCTGTTCGCCTTCGGCGCACCGGTGACCGCCTGGCTGCAACGTTTCCCGCCGCTGCGCTGGCCGGCACTGGCCTGGGTCGTCGACGCACTCAGCCCGACGCTGGCGGCGCAGGTGTTGACATTGCCGATCATTCTGTACACCTTCGGCAAACTCTCGATTGTCGCTCCGCTGGCCAACATCGTCGTCGTGCCGGCGGTGCCCTACGCGATGCTGCTGGGTAGCATCGCGCTGGTCGGCGGGCTGATCTGGTTGCCGCTGGGCCAGGCGCTGGGCTGGCTGGCCTGGCTGCCGCTGGCCTGGATCTCCGGCGGCACCCGCAAACTCGCCGAACTACCCTTTGCTGCGGTACAGGTGCCGCCATTGCCGCTGGCGGTGTTGATTGGATATTACGCCGTGATCTTGTGGTGGCAGGTTAAGCGTTGAAGCGGGGGAGCGGGGGAGCGGGG
>DAOTUJ010000171.1:0-3246 GCA_034437175.1 Chloroflexaceae bacterium
TGTGTTATCATCGTAAGGAAAACATTCAAGCAGTGGTAGCTTCGGATAGCGGAGACCGGCAGCAGGGGGTTGCAAGGGGGAAGCATTCCCCCTTGCTCGCGCTGCAAGCGCGAATCGCGTATTTTTTGAATCCAGCGGTGCAGAACAGCGATGAAGACCTACAAACGGCTTTTTGAGTCGGTCGTCGCGTTTGAGAATCTCTGGTGCGCCTTTCAGCAGGCGCGCAAGGGCAAACGCGGCAAAGCGGCGGTTGCGCGCTTCGAGTATGATCTTGAACGCAATCTCTTTGATTTGCAGGACGAATTGCAGAGCGGCGCCTACCGGCCCGGCGGCTACCGTCATTTTTATATTTTTGAGCCCAAGAAGCGCAAGATTAGCGCCGCGCCCTTCCGCGACCGGGTTGTCCATCACGCCCTTTGCAATGTCATTGAGCCAATCTGGGAGCGGCGCTTCATTCATAACTCCTATGCCTGCCGGGTCGGCAAGGGCACCCACCGCGCTCTGGATCGCGCGCAGCAGTATGCGCGGCGCTATCGCTATGTCTTGCAGGGCGACATCGTGCAATTCTTTCCCAGCATTGATCATCAGATCTTGCGCGGCTTGCTGGCGCGGCGGATTGCCGATGCCCGTGTGATGCAGTTGATTGATCTGATCCTGGCCAGCGGCGCCGGGGTACTTGCCAGCGAGTACACGTCGCAATGGTTTCCCGGCGATGATCTGCTCACGCCGGTCGACCGGGCACGCGGCCTGCCAATCGGCAACCTGACATCGCAGTTCTGGGCGAATGCTTACTTGCACCAGCTCGACAGCTTTGTCACTCAGGAGTTGCGCCAGGGCGCCTACCTGCGTTATGCTGATGACTGGTTGCTGTTCGCCGATGACAAAGCGCAACTGCACGCCTGGCGCAAGCAGATCGAGGGCTGTCTCGCCGGCCTGCGGCTGGTGCTGCACGACCGCAAAACTCAGGTGTATCCGGTGGCCGCCGGCATCCCCTTTCTCGGTTTCCGGGTTTACCCGGCGTATCGGCGGCTCAAACGCCCGAACGTGGTGCGCTTCAAGCGGCGCATGCGGCTACTCTTCCGCAGCCTGGCTGCCGACGAAATCCCACTCGACCGGATCCAGTCCAGTATCAACGGCTGGGTCGCCCATGCCCGGCACGGCAGCACCTACCGGCTGCGCGAGCAATTGCTGGCCGATTTGCTGGTTCCACGATGAGTTTCGAGCCGGCGCCTATCTTTGGCAAGACCTACGATCTGCTGGCCTGGCTCATCCCGATTACAATGCAATTCCCCAAAAGCCAGCGCTTTGTGATGGCTAAACGACTGCAGGACGCGGCGCTGGATCTGCACGAGTTGCTGGTTGCCGCCGGCAAAAGCCAGCGCGGCGAACGCCGGCGCTACCTGCAACAGGCCGACATCCGGCTGGAACAGTTGCGCTTGCACTGGCGGCTCTGCCGCAGCCTCAACCTTATTCGACCGGAACGCTATGAACATGGCGCCCGCCTGATCAACGAGATCGGGCGACTGCTGGGCGGCTGGATCGCCGGCATACCATAGGCAGGTGTGCCCATGAGACAAGGTTCGTACAAGATTGACCGTCTCGCGCTATGCAAGGCATTCTGATGCGCACCACCTGGCCCCTGAAACCTGAAACCTGAAACCTTGTCTTCCTCCAATGCACGGCCGGCGTTGCAGTGGCAGCCGGATGTTATAATATGGTCGAGGGTCTGGAGCGACCGCGCGGGGGCGCCTGGAACAATCATCCGATCAACCTGCGCGCGGCCAACCGCAACCATAACAATCCGGCCAACCGTAACAACAATCTGGGCCTGCGGCTTGCCACGCACCCTGCTTGCCCGGCCAGATGCCGCACGGAGCAACGCTTGCTTGCGAGCGCCGGGCGGATACGCCGCTACAGGAAGGTGCCAGCTCCGGTCCCGGTCGGACTTCGGTTCGGCCAAAGAACAGCACGCCGCGCCCGGGCCAGTAGAGTTCTGCTCGAACATCAGGGCGCGGCGATATGAGTGGCGAGTGATAAGTGCGAACCTGCCTGGCTCATCACTCATCACTGAACCAGGGAGTTTTACGATGACTCTTGATGATATTCTGCACGATATCTACGCACTTGAAGATGAAATGCGGGCCTACGAACGCAAGTACGGCGTCCTGTCGGAAACGTTTTACGAAGCCTATGCCAATGGCGAGGAGCCGCCTGATGACGCCTGGGTGCAGGATTGGACTGCCTGGGCCAGCGCGTACGAAATCTGGCAGCGGCGACGCCGGCAGTATCACGACACGATCGAAGCGCTCCGCGCCGGAACTCAGTCCATTGCCGAAATGATCGAAAAGACTGCCCGCCATGAATCCATTCCAGTCGCTTCGTGAATACGAAGTGTTCATTTACACCCTGCCGCAGCAGTTTCCGGTGGTGCGCTCTTCAACCTTGATCATTTCTCAGCGTGGACGCTTCACTGCCGAGCTGCGTGGCGAGTTAGTACTTGCTGATAATCTTCGGTTATCTGTGTACGAGCGCCTGAGCTGGGGCGACGATGGCGCACCAGGCATTGTGGGTTATAGTTATGAAGTCTGGCGAGGGAATGAGAAGCTGTACTGGTACGATTCCCAGCCGCATCCAAATGATCTAAGCCTGGCCAGCACTCATCCGCATCACAAACATGTGCCGCCGAACATGCGGCATAACCGAATACCCGCACCTGGCATCAGCTTTGTGCCGCCAAATCTGCCGTTCCTGATCCGCGAAATCGAGACTATAAAGCAGTCGAGTGACGAGGGATAAGTGATGAGCCCGAACCTGCCCGGCTCATCACTCATCACTCAAATCAAGGAGCACCCATGGATCCCACCGCCCTCAGCGATGCTGCGCGCACGGTGATTGGCTACATTGCGCCGCTGGTTGCCGGCGGCGCGCTGGCCAAGATCGGCGAAGAGGCCACTGATACTTCGCTGGAATTGCTCAGCAAGGCCTGGGATGCGCTGGGCCGCTTTGTGCGCGGCGACCGCAAGGGCGAGGCGGCGCTGACGCTGTTTGAGGATGAGCCGCAGGATGCCGGGCTCCAGCGCCGGCTGACCGACCAGGTGCTGCTTGTTGTTCAGCACGACCAGGCTGCCGCAACTGAGTTGCTGGCGCTGGCCCAGGCCATCCGCGCCGGCCAACCGGTGGCGCCCGCACAGCAGCGCCAGATCATCGCCCGCGACAATGCCCAGATCGGCACCGCCATCACCGGCG
>DAOTUJ010000172.1:0-1914 GCA_034437175.1 Chloroflexaceae bacterium
GGTGACGAAGTCCTCGAAATCGGCTATCATCGGTCTACCTCCGCTGTGGCTGCTGGTTCCCTAAGCAAGACCAGCCATACCATAGCGGAGGCTGTTTCGTCAATTGGTTTCAACTAGCACAAGTCTCGAGTGACAAGTGACAAGTGACGAGCCTCGATGTGGCGTTCGTATCGGCTAGAACGGTTGTCGATATGCGGAATCCGCAATTCGAATTGGTAAGATTCGGGCCACCCGGGCGGTAGGCTGCCGGAATATGCTCATCCTCGGCATACCAGGCCCGTGAGTTGAGCAAGCCCATGGTGCTGTTGGTCAGCGCCTCGTGAACAGCGCGCAGCATGCCTTTGAGCGAGGTCGCCGGAATACAAGGCTGCTTCCCAAGGCGAGCAAACAGAAACAGGTCACGACCAGCCTCGCGCACCGGCTTGCCGGGATCCTGGTGAATGCAGAGCGGCGTGAGCGTGGTCAGGGTGTAGCTGATGCGCCCCGAAAGACCGTTGGCGCCGGCCAGCGAAGGCTTTTCCTGCAGAAAGGTCGGTGCCGTTTCCAGCGGCACAAAATCGTAGGGATTGCGATACTGCGGCATCAGGTTTCTCCCTCACTGACCAGCAGTTCAGTCCAGGGCAACCAGGCCTTGCGCACAGCCTCCTGAAAGAGTCGCTCAACCTGCGCATCGGGAACGACGAAGCGAACCAGGCCGTCATCGCGCCAGCCACGTGCCGGCGTCGCCTGCAACTCGGGCAGCAGAATGCACCTGTCCGGCTGCTCGACCGCACGCACCGCAGCGGGCACATCGGCACCAGCATCGCGTGCCGCCAGACAACCCTGCGCCGACACAATGCCGGTCGACCGGTGACCGGCCGCCTGACTATAGACACATTCGATCTGCGTCATCTGCATCTGTACCTGGCCCTGACCCTTGCGGGTACCGCCGCCAATTGCACTATACCCGGCATTGAACTCTTGCACCGTCAAGGCCAGCAGTGCCAGATGCCAGAGCGCAAAATTGCTAATCTTCAGCCGGCTCTCGAGCGGCACTGCGGCCGGCACCAGTTCCTCAATGAAGGGGCCCTCGCCAACCCCGCCGGTCAAGCGGTCAATTGCCACGTGGCTGCGCCGTTGCAACCTGACCGGATCGGGTTGCGCATCGGTCAGACTGAGCAGGCCGGCATGTACTGTTGCGCCGAACAACTGGCTGGCCGCCGACAGGATTTGATAGCGCTGATCTGGAGCGATCTCATCGGTATAGGCCCGGTGCTGCTCATTCCACTCGATCAACTCCGAGTCGGCAATTGCACCGCGCGGCCGCTGCGCCAGCCAGGCTCGGTAGACATCGGCGGCCATATCGCCCTCGGCAGTCCGCGAATGCACAAAGGGATCATCGGCCAGCGGTATCAAATCCAGAGAACGGGTGGGATGCATACTGCGCAGCACCCGCTCGGCGGTAGCGCGCAAGACCCCCTTGAGGCTACTGGCCGGCAGACAGGGCTGGCCATCCGGCCCGCGCAGCGGCTGCAAGACATCGCGGCTACGCGGCACGCCACGCGAATCCTTGAAGGACTCATCGATGGTCTGCCCGCGTACCATCCAGGTCCCGACCGGGGTCAGGCGCAGTGTCAATGCGCATTCACCAAGGATGTACCGCTGCATAGGCTAACTCCCGATTGCTAGAGCCGACAGCAAAATTCAGACTTATTTTTACGAAACATATATGGAACGTTCGCCTATTCTCGCGACGAGTTCAGGAAATTTGTGCAACCGACTCGCGAGCATACCGTGGACAATCTGGAACGGGTGGTCGCTGGCCGCGTAGGCTGCGAGTGCTTCGATATACAGCCGCTGATTGGCCTGGGCCAGGCGCAGAATGAAGGCGTGGGAATCAAACTCCTCGGGCATGGCGGCAAGCAGTGCCGGGTA
>DAOTUJ010000173.1:0-6136 GCA_034437175.1 Chloroflexaceae bacterium
ACGGGCGTGCCCGGCTCCCCCGCTCCTGTCAGGCTGGCGCCGGTGATGACCAACTCAAAGCGTAAGGCTCTCGTCGCGCCAGACTGTACGGGAGAGGGGGTTGGGGGGTGAGGGCCGGAGCGCGGAGTCACCCATCTGGCAAAAACGCTATCGTTGAAAGGCGGGGGTTGGGGGGTGAGGGCCGGAGCGGGAAATCACCCATCTGACAAAAACGCTCTCGTTGAAAGGAGGGCCATCCCCCGTTGTACCGGCGACGGCAAGAAAACCTACCCCCAGAAGATGGAACAACCGGGGTCCCCAGGGTTTGCAATTAGCAAGGCAGTATCTTTTCTTTGTAGCAATATTATTGCATAAACGGCAATCGATAGGAGTAATTGCCCGGTATGAAAGTAGTTAGCGGTCATTTATTTCGGTTGTTTTGGCGGCAAAGCTGCCAAAACAACCGAAAAAGACCGTCATTTCCACGCTGCCACAGGCGAACAAGCCCCTGGTGCAGCCAGCAATGCATACGCACGTTGTGCTTCGCGCTATATCGGGTAAAACTCGCCGGAAAGCAGCCCGCCGTAGATAGCCAGGTTCAACAGACCATCGATGCCGGCATAGATCAAAAAGAAAGCCAGCGCCGAAAAATCGCCCTGCCGGCGTGTGATGCGCCAGGCCAGGCCGATCGCCAGGCCTGCGATTGCCGCCGGGACAGCGATGCGCAGCGGCCAGGCGAGCCATTCGGTCAATACCGGGATCCAGCTCGAAAAGGGCACATAGCTGAGGGCACCGGCGAAAGTGTAGAGCTTTGCAGCCCAGTAGGCGAACAGCGCCGGCCCCAGGCTGAGCAGGTTGCCGGCAGCACCGGGGCTACCGGCGTTGCGGCGTAGCCCCCAGCTCAGGCCCAGCAATGCCAGCGGCGCAAGCAGCCAGAGCAGCAAGATCAGCGGCGAGAAAATGATGCCCAGCACCATGCCGAATACCGTGTCGAGCAGCATACGCCGCAGATCGTCGGCCTGGACACCGGCCAGCGCCGTTCGCAGATCGGGCGCCGTTGCCGCCAGGTAGACATGGAACCCGGGTGCTGCCGGCTCAAGATAGCTCAGGTACAATTGTCCGGCGGTATCGCTGATGATGGCAGGCCGAAACCCACCCGAGTCGCTGAAACTGAGTAACTGGTACGCCTGTACCTCGCCGTCGCGCAAATAGATCGTACCGACCTGAAATGCGCTGCGTTGATATTTGTAGCGCACTGCAGCCTGGGCCGCAATCACCAGTTCGCCGGCCGCCTGTGCGTTGATTGTCAGCGCCGTCGGGACGCTGCCGGAACCGGCGGCTGGAGCGGCCCGTGGGCCACTCAACAGGTCGCCGGGATCGATATTATAATCCAGCCCGGCTTCGCGCGGCATCCGCAGGCTCTGCTCCGCACGACGAGCGGCCGGGTCGGCCAGGGGGAAACTGAGATACTGGCTGCGCAGGCGACCGGCGTACTCCTGCGAAACCGGCTGAATCGTCCAGAACAGATAGGCATGACTGCTGTCGACACCGAGCCAGGGGCCGAGTAGTCGTTCGCCGAGGGCGGCACCGGGTTCCAGCAGCGGCACTGCGTCGGCGGCCCCCGCCTGGTTGGCGACGGCATACATAAAACGCTCGCCGGCGGGTGCATCGCGGCGCAGCCAGGCAGCGTGGAGCCGGCCCTGCTGATCGTAGGCCAGCGCCGGCTGGTCGCCCTGCCGGTCGATCAGTTGCGGCGCAGCGGTGTGCTGCGGGTCAACGGCATACAGCCCGACATCGCTGCCGAACCAGACTGCCAGGCGACCGGCGGGATCGCGGGCTACACTCAGCGAGCGAACGTTTTCGATGGCGGACAGGCCGGCCGATGGGCTTCGCAGGCTACCGTCGCGGGCCAGTACTGCCTGATACAGGCTCCCATCGCCCAGCCAGAAAACCCACAGTTGATCGTCCGCCCAGGCCAGTTGTGGCTGCTCGACGTGCGCGAAGCGCATGTCCAGCGGTTGGCGCCATGCTGCTGCGCCGTCACGGTCGACAGCGATCAGCACCGGTTGCAGATCCTGAGCGCGGCGTTCAAGCACAAACAGGTAGATCCGGCCCTGCGCATCGAGCGCGAGCGGCACAGCGGCATTGATGGCCGTATCGGCGATGGGCGTGGCCCGGCTCCAGCCGGGTGCTTGCAGCCAGGCGCGGGCCGGGCTATCATTGCCGATGAGCAGAACGATGCTGGTAACAATCAGCAGCGGCAGCACCAGCCAGAGGACGGCATCGCGCACCAGCCGGCGAATAGATTGTCTGGTTAACATAAAAAGCTATGACTGTATCGGCAGGATTTCTGCCGCCGCCATTGTACCGCGTTTTCGAGTCGTGCTATAGAAGGCCGCCGGCTCCCGCCTTGCCAGGCAAGAACCGGCGTTCCGGGGCGAAAAGGGGGAATTTTGAGGGGAAAGATTGCCTCTCGCCATGAGAATAACACCGGGCTGTTATGGCTTCTTTAAGCCGGCGTAAAACTCCTGTTACGCGTACGACTTACGCGGTCGCACCGCGGAAAGCCGTTTTTCGCCTGCGGCAGGGCGGAAAAGCCCTGATGCGGCCAGTATCAACGCTGACCGCGTAGATCCGGCTACGGGCGGGCCTGTTCCGCCATAGCAACGGCTTCTTCTTTGTGGTGGGGCGCGAATCGCTGGAGCAAGCTCTGACCGGCCCAGACGAGCATAAACCAGAGGGTGCAGACGATCACAATTGCGGCACCGAATGCTACACCCAGATAGTAGGAAAAATACAAACCGATCAGCCCTGAGCTGACGGCGATCAACGCGGCGAACAGCATCATCAGCGGCAGGCGCCGGGTAAGCAGCGCGGCGGTGGCCGCCGGCGTAACCAGTACCGCCAGCATCAGCGCCACCCCGACCGTTTGCAGCGAAATCACGATGGTGATCGCCATAAGCACCAGCAGCAGATAATGCAACAGGCGCTCGGGCAGGCGCAATGTGGTGGCGAGCATCGGGTCGAAAGCGATGATCAAGAATTCCTTATAAAGCGCAAAGATCGTCAGCAAAATCAAGCCGCCGAAGATGGCAATCCGCCAGAGATCGCCCGAGCTGACGCCGAGCACATTGCCGAAGAGAAAATGACTGAGATCGACGGAATAGCTGCGCACCGTGGAGATCATGGCGATGCCGAGGGCGAACATACCGGCAAAAACAATGCCGATAGCCGTATCTTCGCGCAGGCGCGTACTGCGGCTAATGGTGCCGATGCCCAGTGCGCTGACAATAGCCGTCACCAGAGCCCACCAGAACAGTGAGGGGCGGGCGCCGCCGCTGACCAGGTAGCCGGCCGCGATACCGGGCAGGATCGTATGGGCCAGCGCATCGCCGAAGAAGGCCATGCCGCGCAGCACGACAAATACACCGATCACCGCACAGACCGTACCGACCGTACTGACGGCCAGCAAGCCACGGAGCATAAACGCATAGCGAAACGGTTCAAACAGCGGGTCAAACATGGGGTTCCGCTCCTTCGCCGCAGCAACTATCGGCCAGCAAAACAGCACCGCTGCCGTCGCCGGCCACATGCAAATGACTGCCGTAGGCATTCAACAGATTCTGCGCCGTCAGCACCGTTTCAGGCGGGCCGAAGCCAACCAGCCGGCGATTAAGCAACATGACCTGATCGAAGAAATGGGCGGCCAGTTGCAAATCGTGGAGCGCGAAGAGCACCGTAACCCGGCGCTCGCGCAATTCATCAAGAATAGAGAAAATATCATCGCGCGACTGGGCATCGAGCCCGGTCAGCGGCTCGTCCATGAGCAGCAACTCGGCTTCCTGGGCCAGGGCGCGGGCGATGAACATGCGTTGCTGCTGGCCGCCGGAGAGCTGGCTGATCTGGCGATGGGCCAGCGGCGCCAGTTTGACCAGTTCGAGCGCCGCGTTAACCTGTGCGTAGTCGTGGCGGCCGGCGCGGCGGAACAGGCCCAGTTTGCCGGTGCGGCCCATCAGCACTACGTCCTGCACCGTTACCGGGAAATTCCAATCGACCTGGCTACGCTGCGGCACATAGCCAATGCAGATATGGCCATTGGGCGCGCTGCCATACATCTCGACCCGGCCGGCAGTCGGCGAGATCATACCGGCCAGCACCTTGAACAGCGTACTCTTGCCGGCGCCATTCGGCCCGAGCACCCCGATCCGCTGCCCACTGGGCAATTCAAAGCTGACATTGCTGAGCGCCGGGCCGCTATCGTACTGGACCGACAGATTCGAGACGCGCACCACCGGCGCATCGGCGGTGTGGGCAGGATGCCGGCGGTGCAGTGCCTGGTAGGTTCGACGGAGTTCTTTGCGCATAACGATTCTTTCTTTGCCCCCGGCAGCGTCGCGACCGGGAGCAAAGTGCGTACAAATTCTATCACTCATTGAGAGTGTATCTCAAATGGCGACTCTGTCAAACTGTCCCGCACTGTTCAAGAGACGTGAGCCAGGCGGTCGGCGCGGGCACGCTGCTCGATGGCCCGGTCGTAGAGCCGGATCATCCGGCGCGCGATGGTTTCCCAGCTATACGTCTCGGCGCGGCGGCGGCCACCGCTGGCCAGTTCCTGGTAACGAGCCGGGTTGTCGAGTAACTGGGCGATCCGCCCGGCGAGCGCTTCGGCATCATCGGGCGGCGTCAGCAAGCCGCTGATCCCATCTTCGATGGTGATACTGAGGCCGCCGGCATTGGAGGCGACGACGGGAGTAGCGCAGGCCATGGCTTCCAGCGCCACCAGGCCGAAGGATTCGTAATGCGAGGGAACGGCCACCACATCGGCGGCGGCATAATAATCGGGCAAGCTTGCCTGGGGTTGAGCGCCGAGGAAGCGCACCTGTGCGGCGACACCCAGTTCGCGGCGCAGCCGGTCGAGGCGTTGCTGCTCATTGTTCCAGAGCGCCGGGCGGGTTTCGTCCTCGCCGCCGATCAGCAGCACGCGCAACTGCCGGCTCCAGGCGGCATCCTGCCGGCGCAGCATGGCCAGCGCGCGGATCAGCGCATCCATGCCCTTGAGCGGTTCCATACGCCCGACACAGAGCAGCAGGCGTTCGGCAGGATCGAGGCCGAGCCGGGCGCGGGCAGCAGCGCGTGGGCGGGGCTGAAAGCGATCCAGGTCGACACCACAGGGCACAATCTGAATCTGGCTGCTATCGGCGCCATAATGCCAGACCATCTGAGCGCGGTCGAGCGGGGTAGCGGCGACGAGGGTATCGGCTGCTTGCATCAGGCGGCGTTCGATGGAGATGCGCTGGCTGGTTTCGGTTTCGTCCTGGCTGCGGGCCACGTGATTTTTCATCGCACCGAGCGTATGAAACATATGCACCAGCGGTGTACCCCAGCTCTGGCGCAGGCGCAGCCCGGCCTCACCGGAGAGCCAGTAATGGCTATGGATCACATCATAGACCAGATCCTGGCCGTCGCTAAAGCAGCGCAGGCGGCTGACAAACTCGGGCAGATAGGTCAGCACCCAGTTTTTGTTGTAGGGTGCGGCGGGACCGGCGTGCAGATTGACCAGGCGCACGCCACAGGAAAGCGGCACAATCGTTGGTGCGCGGCGTTCCTGGCTACGGGTGAAAATATCGACCGGCACACCACGTTTGCCGAGTTCGCGGGCCAGTTCGCGCACATAGACATTCATGCCGCCGGCTTCCTTGCCGCCGAGGCGGGCCAGCGGGCTGCTATGCACACTCAACATCGCGATACGCATACCGAAGTACTCCCAGATTGTGGCCCCCGGACTTTCCGAAGGCCGGCCACAAAAAAAGACGCACGCGCAGGCGTACGTCTTCTTTGGCGAACACTATGTGTTTTGTACCACAGGTTGCGATAGTCGACAAGTCGTGTCAACCGGGGCACAGGGATACGTTAAAGTTCGGCAAACGACACCGCTGTCACCCCGACCGGAGCGCAGCGAAGGGGTCTCGAATCGGTCACCGGCGCGTGTCCCTGGTCAGGTGTCCCGAGATTCCTCCACCTTTCAACTATAGCGTTTTTGCCAGATGGGTGACTTTGCGCTCCGGCCCTCACCCCCCAACCCCCTCTCCCGTACAGTCTGGCGCGACGAGAGCCTTACGCTTTGAGTTGGTCATCACCGGCGCCAGCCTGACAGGAG
>DAOTUJ010000174.1:0-1584 GCA_034437175.1 Chloroflexaceae bacterium
AGTCAATGCGCTGTTCCAGGGTCGCAAACCCGGACTGGGTGACCGCGAGGTTGAGCGCCGCCAGGTGCATTGCCTGGCGCGCTGCCTGCAGGGCTTTGCTGGTCATCCACAGATTGGCGAACCCGACGCCTACCGATGCCAGGCCGAGTCCGGCAGACGCGAAGCTGGCCAGGGTACCGACCGGCGGCAACGGCATCGGGCGCAGCAGACCAGCACCCATCATCAGCGGAGAGGTCAAGGGCGAATTCGGCAGCAGATGCGCGACGATCTGCCCGGCATTGGTGGTGCCGGCAGCCCAACGAATCACACCGCCGTGCAGCGTGTACTGCCCGGTCAGCAGGCCGATGATGGTCTGCGCCGGAATCGCCCGGACGACGGTCATACCCAGGATGGTGGCGATGCTCATACAAACTCCCAGTCTCATATTGTCGTTGTCGATAGTGATAGCGACAGTACCCATAACGAGCGTCATCGCGGCATCACTCGTATCGAGTGTAGCAAGCCGGCATTACCAGCAGGTTCTTTGCGTATGGGAGTTGTCATGCCCGCCCTGCTGCACGATCATCGGCCCGATTGATCGCACGCAGATCTTGCTCGGCAGCATCGAGCAATACATGATCAGGGTTGCCCTGGGCCATTTCCTGCATTGATCGACACAGTCGCTGCCGGCTCCTCCTCCCCAAACCGCTCAATCACATCCATCACCGGCACAAGCAGCTCAGGCCGGGCGACCAGTGCGGCCACAATGCTCTTCAGCGCACCGGCCTCCAGCGGTGGTAGCTCCGGTGGAATGAGCGGCGCTGCCGGCACTGCGCCCGATGTAACCTGGTGTGCGTCGGGGAGCAGGGTTGCCGCCGGTACATCGAATTGGTTGGCGATCATCACCAGCGTGCCGACGGTCATGGCACGTTCACCGCGCTCGTAGCGCGAGATGGTGGCCACATCGACGCCCAGTCGCGCAGCGAGTTGCGCTTGTTTCACCCGGTAGCGCCGGCGCAGTTCGCGCAGCCGTTGGCCGACCTCGCGGTCATAGGTTCGGGAATCAGTCGTACTCATAGCAGTGGCTCCTGGCGCGGCGGCAGGGCATCGGGGTCGTCGGGCAGCAGTTCGCGGGCGCGAGCTTCGAGCCATGCCAGTACTTCATAGTAACCCTGGCCCGCCAGGCTGTAGTAGCACAGCAGCATACACTCATCTATGAATTTCCTAACTATTACGAAAAGTATGCATAATGTTAGTAAGACTGTCAAGGGGGAATTTACCAAAGTGGCAAACAAAAGTGGCTGATCAGCGATAGTGATTTGCCATAGTGGTAAATGCTGATAGTGTGCCTGTTCCAACTTCTTGTCATCTTTCTCGTGCGCTGCATTTCATGCAGCACGATCTCGATTCCCTCATTGACCATTGATTTCCATAGTAATACTTTTTCGCTCGAAAAACAGACTCGCATAAGTTTCGCTTGAACTAAGCGCTGCGCGCAGTGATGCCGTACCAGGGTCAAGCACTATGCGTTCCGATGGCCGTCAGAATCGCGGTTCATCGCTGTGCTACGATGGTCAGTATCTTGCATGCTTCGGTCATACGCGA
>DAOTUJ010000175.1:0-8690 GCA_034437175.1 Chloroflexaceae bacterium
GCATGCCAAACGCTTTCGCCTCCACACCCGTGCGGCGCGTCAAACCACGGCCCATTTCGATCAATTGGAACAGCACTGGTTGGCCCTCCCGCCAACCGCTACAGCGTGACTTATGCGGTATTGCGAAAACAGCTATTTCCTCATTCCTCTTCCTGTTCATCCTCGGCCAGATTCAAAATAATCAACATCATTACCCCGAGCACCACAAAGTAGACACCGGTGTCGAACAACTGCGGCGTGCTCAGGTCGAGGTGACCGATCAGCGGGAGTTCGAGCATCAACCGCTGGCTGGTCATAAACGTGTCGCCGGCCACGATGGCCACCAGCGCACTGCCGAGTGCCAGACCGAGCCCGATGCCGGTGAGCACATGCGGGTCGAGGCGCAGCCGTCGTTGGGCGTGCTGCACATCGAAAGCGATTGCATAGAGCGCGAAGGCCGCCGCTGCAATCAGGCCGCCGACGAAGCCGCCGCCCGGTTCGTTGTGCCCACGAAGCAACAATAAAACTGAAACAACCAGCAGCAGTGGCGATAGAAACGGGGTTGAGGTACGCAGAATCAGCGAGGTCATTGGTGCTGGTCCTTTCCCTTATCCATGTACAGTCGCAGCAGCGAATACACCCCGATCCCGGCCAGCGAGAGCACCGTGATTTCACCCATCGTATCCAGACCTCGGAAGTCGACCAGAATGACGTTGACGATATTGCGGCCATGCGCAATCGGCACGCTGTTCTCGGCCATATACCTGGAGATTGGCTCCTGAAACTGCACCTGTGTCGCGACCAGCACCAGCGTCGTCATCAGGCCGCCGGCGGTCAGCGCCACAAGGGCATCGCGTGCTCGCTCCGGCGAGTTGCTCAGCTCGCGATAGCGTGGTAGCCGGTAGAGCACCAGCACGAACAGCAGTACCGTCAGCGTCTCGACGGCAAACTGGGTCATCGCCAGGTCGGGCGCACTGAACCAGACAAAGAGCAGCGCGATGCCGTAGCCGATTACGCCGAGGGCAGCAATCGCGCCCAGCCGCGATCTGGCCCGCACCGCCGCATAGGCCGAAATCAAAATCAGCCCGGCCACTGCCAGTTCGTAGAAGCGCAGATCGCGCAGATCCAGCGACAGGGTCAGTTCGGCAGCGTTCAGCAGCGGCACACCAACCAGTACGACCGCAGTGATCATAATCGTCATCATGTAGTAGCGCAGGTAGCCATGCTGGACGATGCGGGTCTGGGCGGTGGCCAGCCGGATCAACCCGTTCAGGCCGAGGTTATACCAGCGTTCCGGCCCCCGGCGCCCCAGCCCGGCCAGCGGCACTACCAGCGGGCGCAGCCGATCACGCCCGGCATACACACTGAAGCCGCCCATGATCGTTACCACACTGAGCAGCAGCACCAGGCTGAAGCCATGCCAGAGCGCCAGGTGCCCATGCGCTTCGTGATGGGTGATGGCGCTGGTCGCCGGCGCGACCAGTAGATTGGCGCCGGCCGGGAACAGGCCCAGCAGCAGGCCGCCGCCGGCCAGCAGCACCGGCCCCAGCCACATATTCACCGGCGCTTCGTGCGGTTGTTTCGGCGGATGCCCGGCCCGGCCCCAGAAGGGCCGAATGCCGGCAATTGCCGCCGCCGCTACATAGAAAATGTTGGCCAGAACCGCCACACTAATCAAAACAACTTCGAGCAGGGCTGCTTCGAGGGTCGCTTCGTAGAACAGTTCTTTGCCGATGAAGCCGAGGAAGGGCGGAATGCTGGCCATCGACAATGCCGCGACCAGTGCCGCCGCCGCCGTAATCGGCATTGCCCGGCGTAGCCCGCCGAGTTGCTCGATCGTGCGCGTACCCGTCTCGTGGTCGATAATGCCGACAACCAGGAACAGCGCGCCTTTGTAGAGCGCGTGACCCAGCAGAAATACCACCATTGCTTCGGCGGCCAGTTCGCTGCCCAGGCCCAGCAGCATCGTCAGAATCCCCAGCGCACTGATCGTCGAATACGCCAGAATGCGCTTGAGGTCGGACTGGTACCAGGCCATCAGTGCGCCCAGCAGCATCGTCGTTGCGCCAATGCCGGTGACTGTATACTGCCAGGCCGGCGTGCCGCCCAGGGTCGGGCTCAAGCGCGCCATCAGGTAAATACCGGCCTTGACCATCGTCGCCGAATGAAGATACGCGCTGACCGGGGTCGGTGCTTCCATCGCATTGGGCAGCCAGAAATGAAAGGGGAACTGGGCCGATTTGGTAAAGGCGCCGAGCAGGATCAGCACGAGCACGGGCAAATACAGCGGGTCGGCGCGGATCGCATCGGCCTGTTCCACCAGCACCGACAGCTCCAGGCTACCGCCGATTTGCCCGAGTAAAATCAGGCCGGCCAGCATGGCCAACCCGCCGAATCCCGTCACCAGTAGCGCCTGCAACGCCGCTGCCCGCGAACCAGCCTTCTCGTGGTTGAACCCGATGAGCATGTAGGAACTGATGGTCGTCAATTCCCAGAAGACAAACAGCGTGATCAGGTTATCGGCCAGTATTCCGCCGAGCATCGAAGCCATAAACACCAGCGTCCAGGCATAGAAACGCCCGATCGCATGGTGGTGGGCCAGGTAGCCGCCGGCATAGATGATCACCAGCGTGCCGATGCCGGTAATCAGCAGAGCAAACAGCAGGCTCAGCCCATCGAGGTAAAACGAGAGGTTTACCCCCAGGCTCGGCACCCAGGGGTAGGCGACCGCCATGGTTTCACCGGCGGTGATCGGGCCAATCAGGCGGGCAAAATAAGCGAAGAGGCTCAGAGGCAACAGAGCGATGATCCAGCCGGCGGCGCCGCGCCCAAAGCGCTGTAACCAGGGTGCGACCGGCGAGAGGGCGTATCCCGACAAAACTGCCGCGAGCATGGGCATTCCCCCAGACTAGGCCGATACCAATCGGTAACTGCGTCGTGTGTGGCGCCCCTTAGTATAAACCAGAATTTCGCCCAATTGTCGCTGATCTGGTTATCTTTATGAGATTCATCAGTTGTAATTTCGCAAGTAATAGCAAATATTCAACCACAAAGGCCATGGGTATCGCCTGTTGCCGGTGCGCAATATCCGTGGCATTTTATCGTTATATTGTTCCCATTTATCGTTCCCAGGAAAGCACCCGGTTGCGCCCGGCGTGCTTGGCGGCATAGAGCGCCTGGTCGGCATGGCCGATCAGTTGCTCCAGCGATATGCTGCTGTCGATCGGCAGGCTGGCCACCCCGATACTGACCGTGACGCCGGCCGGCCCCCAGTCCGTATTGATCACCAGGTCGGCTATGCTCCGGCACAGGCGCTCGGCGACCTGCTGCGCCCGCCGGCAATCGGTTTCCGGCATCAGCATGACGATCTCTTCGCCGCCGTAGCGCCCGATGATGTCGACGCTGCGCAGGCTCTCCTGGCATTGCCGGGCAACCGCATGCAGTACCTGGTCACCGGCCAGGTGCCCCATCCGGTCATTCACTTGCTTGAAATGATCGATATCGAGCATGGCCAGCGAGAGCGGCTGGCCATAGCGCGTCGCCTGCTCGAATGCGCGCTGCGCCCGCTCGAAGAAGCTGCGTCGGTTCAGCAGCGCAGTCAGCCCATCGCTGCTGGCCAGTTGCTGGAGCCGGCCGTAAAGCTGAGCGTTGTGGACGGCAATCGTGGCCTGCTGGGCGAACATGGTCAGGAGTTCAACGTCGCCCTCATCGAAGTGCAAATGCGGATCGGTGTGCCCGACAATGATCAGACCGATCACGGTATCACCGGCCAGCATTGGCACCAGCAGCAGCGCCCGCCCGCCCTGCCGGGCGTACTGCGGCAAGCGACTGTGCCAGGTCGCGTAGTCGGGGATGCGCAATGGCCGGCGCTCGCGCACAACGTAGCCGGTGCCATGTTCCGTCAGCGGTTGACGGGTGCCGATCAGTTCCGGCGCCAGGTTGCGGCAGGCCAGGATGAGCAGATCGTCGCGTTCGGCATCGTAGAGCGCGATCTGGCCCGAAGTCGCGCCTATCAAAGCCATCGCCCGCTCCATGATCGCCTGCAAGAGCGGGTCGAGTTCCAGCTCGCTGGTAATCTGGTACAGAGTTTCGCGCAAGGCTTCCAGTTGCCGCAACCGCTGCTGGAGATCGGCTTCGAGCTTTTTCTGCGCGGTGATGTCGTGGTTGATGCTGCCGGCCAGGATCCGGTGGTCGACCCGAATGGGAAAGATCAGCGAGCGCAGAATCCGTTGTTCGCCATCCGGATGGATTGCCTCGTGAATCAGTCCCTGCTCATTCCATGGTGCCTGCTCGCTGCGCAGGAGTTCCAGCGTGCCGTATCGCAGCCGCCCATAGATTTCGGATGTATGACAGTGCGCCGGGCCGATTTCAAACAGCACATCCCAGACTGGGCGCCCCAGCACCTCGCTGCGACGACGCCCCATCATCTGTTCCGCCGCCCGGTTCCATTCGCTGATCTGCCCCTGGTCGTCTACCAGCAGGATGCCGTCCCATGATTGTTCGACAAAGCCGCGAAATTTCCATTCACTGGCCTGCAATGCCGCCCTGGCCTGGGCATGGGCCTGGATTTCGGATTGAAGTGCTGCATTGAGCCGGTCGAGCTTCGCAGTTCGTCTGGCGACCCGGCGCTCCAGATCGGTATTCAGTGCTTGCAGATCGGCCTGCGCCTGTCCGGCCCGGCACAGACTCTGCTGCAAGCGCCCGATCGTCAGGAAGATCACGGCTACGACCACAACGCTCAACGTTGTTTGCGTCAGCCAGTGGTTGAAGATCGTCAGCACGACCAGATCGGTCGCCGGCGCTTGATTGGGAAACGGCAGCAGCCGGGCGGCAAAAGCGGCATAGATCAGCCCCATCGTCAGCACCATCGTCACACTGACGATGACGGCATAGCGTAGCTGTAGCAGCAGGCTCGCCAGCACCACCAGGAGTAGCGCGTACAGGCGGCCATTGTTTTGCGAACCATACATGATCAGCCAGAGGCCGGCCGCAGCATAGATCTCGCCCAGCATCAGGGCGGCCCGCCACTCGTAGCGCAGGCTGCGCCGGAAGGCCACTACCGCCAGGATCAGCAGCGCCGCTACGACAAACAACAGGCGCCAGTAATCGCCGCATAGCAGGGCTTCGCTGAAGCCGGGTATCGTGACCGGCAACGTCAAAAAGAAGGTGATCCGCGCCGCCAGCGTCAGTACCTGTTCACGCCAGGCCGCCAGCAACGATGTTTGCTTATCCGTCTCTGGCCGGTTTTGCGTCATCTGGAGCCGCCTTATTTGAAACGGCAAAAGTTGAAATGGAAAATAATTATAGCAAAGCAAGAAATCGCTGTGAAGTTGCGGCAGATGGTACTTTTCCGTCAACTTTGCGGTGGATTCCGCCACAAGTAATACAGGGTGTAAAATACACCACATCGCCTGGTCGTCTCTCAAGGCAGTAGGAGGGTGTAAAAACCTTTATGTACCGATAACGTACTTTGTCAAGAAATGATTACATAGTGCTCTTACACACGCGAGACGTGCCCATGTGTAGTGTCAATGGTTGAAGTACGCAGGAAGAGCGCGCATTTTGCTCGATAATTCCAGAGATTGCGTTGCATGGTCATTGCATCAGAAGAGGAAAGCCATACACCCTGACCCCGATCTCGACGCCCGCATCGACCGGGTCGTCGCACTGATGCCGATCATCGCCGCCACCGATGACGCCGACCCGGAGAGTATCACCATCGCCCGCCGGGCGTATCGCCTGGTCTGCAACGAGATCGGCGCTGATGCCGCCGGGATCGTTCTCGCGGATCTGCCCCGCGAAGCCGTGCTCGCCGTGACGACCGTGCCAGCACTGACCGCATGACGAAGACAGGCGTATCCGCGAGATCGTGATTGTTTGCCGGGGCTATGCTATCATGGGCAACGAAACCCATCCCTGCTGTCCGAGCTAGCACCAGATGTGCCGGCATCATGAAACGGCAGGGGAGATAAGGAACTGAAGTCATGAGCGTTGTTATCCCGGATGTGATCCTGGAGGCCGCCAATCTCTCCGCCGACGAGTTGTTGCAGGAACTGGCAATTTTGCTCTTTCAGCAGCAGCGGCTGACCCTGGCGCAGGCCGCCCGGCTCGCCAGGCAGGATCGGATTACCTTTCAGCGTTTGCTTGCCGAACGTGCGATTCCGCTGCACTATGACGTGCAGGATTTCGAGGAAGACGTACAAACCCTGCGGAACCTCGGTGAGCTGTGATTGTCGTGAGCAACACTTCGCCGATTATCAACCTGGCGGTGATTGGCCACCTTGATGTGCTGCAAAATCTCTACGGCACGATCCTGATACCCCAGGCCGTCTACGATGAAATCGTCGTCGCGGGCGCCGGCAGACCCGGCGCCGCCGACGTTCAGGCTGCGACTTGGATAACCGTGCTTCCGGTGCAGAACAGGGCACTGGTTGCCCAGTTGCAGCCGGATCTCGATGTGGGCGAAGCAGAATCCATTGCGCTGGCCATTGAGCAGCAGGCCGATCTGCTGCTGATGGACGAACAGCAAGGACGCAGCATTGCCGCCAGCTATGGCGTGACGTATACCGGCCTCCTTGGTGTACTGCTGGTAGCTAAAAAGAAAGGGCTTCTGCCGGCCATCAAGCCGCTGCTGGACGCGCTTCGGCAGAATGCAGGCTTCTGGATCAGCGATCTGCTGTATCAGCATGTCCTCAATACTGCCGGTGAGTGACCGGCATCCCGCTGAGCCGCTCGTGCCGCGAGTCGGCATGATGCTTCTCGAAACCGCGGGACGGCCAGGCGCGCGTCCGCGAGGTTGTGCCAATGGTCACACTTTCCCTGGCCTGTCCCGCATCAATATTACTCGCACACCCATGCTGAGTATGCTATACTGCCCTCCAGAACGCGAGAGGAGCGGAGTATGCAGCCTGACATCGTGAACTTCGACGGTTCCTGCGAACCGAACCCCGGCGGGCGGATCGGCCTGGGCTACGTCATTCGCTTCGCCGACGGGCGTACCCCCATCGAGGGCAGCCAGGAGATCGCGCCGAGCCGCGCCAACACCGTCAACACTGCCGAATACCAGGCGCTCATCGTGGCCCTGCGCGCCTACGCCGAAGCCGGCGGCGCAGGGCCGCTGCGAGTGATCGGCGATAGCCAGTTGATCATCTATCAGATGGAGGGCCGCTATCGCGTGCGCGGGGCACTGGTCACATTCCATCAGCAGGCGCAGGCACTCATTTGCTGGCATCGCTGGCAGGTCGAGTTCGCCTGGGTGCGGCGCGAGGAAAATACCGCCGCCGACATGCTCACGCAGCACCCGGATGCGCAGATCCCGGCGCCGGCGGATCGCTGCATTCTGCCGGCAGCGACACGAGTCAGCAACTCGGTGCGCAGCCAGATCAAGCGGCTGAATAAACACGCCGCGCCGGGCTTTGGCGACTTCGCCCGCTTACGACTCGGCGGCACCGACGAACTGTCACGGCTGCGCCTGGTCGCGCTGGAGCAGCGGGCCGTGCAGTCCGACCCGGAACAGGGGATGCGAGCGGTGCAGCAGATTGCGGCGGCCTTTGACTGCGATGCGCAGGCGCGGGCGGCGGTGCTGCGCTGGGCGCTGCGCGGTCTGGCGATTGAACTGGCGATTCGCAAAGGCAAGGTGGATGCCGAGATCCGGCGCAATGCCGAACAGGGGCGGAAGCAATGAAGCGCGTAGCCGCGTTGTCCCATAATCGCAGCATCTCTGCTATCATGGGAAGAGAACATCTGAACGAAAGGAAACGCTGATGACGATCCAGACGACGGAACGCTTTACCGAGCAGGTAGACCAGTTCACGACCGGCGTGCGCCGGGCGCTGGATGCGCTGCTTGCCGAAGACCTGTCGGATCAGGAGAAAGTGCGCCGCGCTGCCGACATCCTGATGGGCCTGACATTGCCGAACCCCCCCCGCTCGGAACGTATCCTTGACCTGCCCGATGATGATGACGAACTCCTCTGCGCCGGCCCGGACGGGATGCCGACAGGCGAGCGATACCATGCCGATCCGGAGGAGCGCGACCTGACTGCCGACGAAGTAGCGGCAATGCTGCCGCGCTGGAAAGCCGCCGGCGAGTAACACGATGTCGCTGCCGCTTGATGTTATCTGGACAACCCGCGCCGCCCGCCAGCTTGCGCAGCTTACCGCTGCCGAGCAGTGCAGCGCGCAGCAAACCATCGACGCGCTCCGCCATAACCCGGATGTCGGCGGCTACGAAGGCACCCGGATCTGGCCCAACGGCGGGCAGCAAATCGTCTACGCCGTGCGCGGCCTGCTGGTCAAAATCCGCTATGTCTATCAGGGGATCTGGAACCGCCGCCTGGCCATCAAGATTGAGGATGTGCGCCCCAACGACATACCGGGCGGCAGCGATCTTGACTGAGGAGGAACCCGATGCAGAAAACCGAGTTCATCAAGGCCGTCGCCGAGCGCAGCGGCGTCTCGCAGAAGGATACCGGCGAGGTGATCAACACCACGCTGGAAATGATCGGCGAGTTGCCGGCCAAGGGAGAGAAAGTCACCCTGACCGGCTTCGGCACCTTCGAGGTGCGCGAGCACCAGGCCCGCGTATAATGGACCCAGAAATTTAGACACTGATCTGGCTCACGAAAGGAGTCACCGTGAGCACGAAAAAGACTTACACTGCGACCTTCAAAGCCCAGGTTGTGCTGGAGCTCTTGAAAGAAGATCAAACCA
>DAOTUJ010000176.1:0-109625 GCA_034437175.1 Chloroflexaceae bacterium
GGGTGATTTCCCGATCCGGCCCTCACCCCCCAGCCCCCGCTCCCGTACAGCCGGGCGCGACGAATGCCTCACATGAACCCCTAACCCTCGCCGGCGCCGGCCTGACAGGAGCGGGGGGGGCCGGGCAACGGCGTTCTCGGGTACTCCCCTCGTCTGCCAGGCCGGCGCGCCATTGGAACCCGGTTTCGCGAACCAGGCCCGCCGCACCGGCCTGACCGCCACCAGGGACGACGCGGTGCGCACTCCGAACCTGATAAGACTTGATAAGATTCGTTGCGCTGCACGCGCCATTCACCTGCCAATTTCAAGCGGCAGTCCTCTGGCGCAATATTGATAGAGCGCTCCAACGCTCCAACGCTCCATCGCTCCCAACCGGGAATTATTACTCCCTGTCCAACAGGCAGTTCCCCTATAACCGGATCCGGTTCTGAATGCTATCATTCCTATATTTAGATTGGCATTATTCGAAGTGTCAAAAAAAGAGCGGATTGTTTGATTGCGGATTGGAGGAGCAATGGCCACGATAGGAATGGTCGATGAGCGACCGGTTTCTACAACGGCGTATGCGGCAGCGGGCGCGCCCTACCCGGATCTGCCTTTCGCGCACCTGGCTGATATGGTCGACCGGATCAGCGAGCGTTACAGTCAGCATAAGGCCTTTACCACCTGTTTGCCCAATGGGATGTTCGGCAACCTGAGTTTTCAGCAGATCCAGCAGTACGCCGATCAGTTTGCGGTCTATCTGCGTGAGCATCTCGGCCTGATGCCCGGCGACCGGGTGGCGCTGCAGTTGCCCAATATCCTGGCTTACCCTATCTGTGCTTTCGGTGTGTTCAAAGCCGGTTGTGTGCTCGTCAATACCAATCCGCTCTACACGCCCAATGAGATGGTGCACCAGTTCAACGATAGCGGCGCCCGCGTCCTGGTCATCGTCGATCTTTTTGCCGATAAGCTCAGCGAAGCCCTGCCGCGCACCAGGATCGAGCAGGTCGTCGTTGCCCGCGTCACCGATTTCTTCCCCGCCTTGCCCGGTTTCATTGCCTACAATGTGCTGAAGTATTGGAACCGGATCATTCCGAAGTGTGCGGTGCCGCATGTTTCGTTCCGCGAGGCACTGCACTCCGGTGCCCGACTGATCCACGAACGCAATATCCAGGTGCCCGATTATACCGCCCGCCAGTTGCTCGATGACCTGGCGGTGTTGCAGTATACCGGCGGCACGACCGGCGTCAGCAAGGGCGCTATGCTCAGCCACGGCAACTTGCTCAGCAATATGCTCCAGATGGACGCTGTCGTGCGGGTGCGTGTCGATTACGGCAAGGAATGTGTGCTGACGGTGTTGCCGCTCTACCATGTATTTGCCTTCACGGTCAGTATGCTCTATTTTTACTATGCCGGTGCGCGCAATGTGCTGGTGCCCAATCCGCGCCCGCTCGCGAATGTGCAGCGCGCCGTCGAAAATTATCCCATTTCCTGGATCCCCGGTGTCAATACGCTGTTCAACGGCCTGTTGAACGAAGAATGGTTTGCCGACTATCCACCGCCGCAGCTGCGCGGCTCGGTGGCCGGCGGCGCTGCGCTGCATACGGCGGTCGCCCGGCGCTGGCAAGAAGTCACCGGGACGCCGGTGATCGAGGGCTATGGCCTCACCGAGGCTTCGCCGGTCGTCTGTTTTAATTCGTTGGAAGCAGAAAATCGCTCCGGCAGCATCGGCAAGGTTCTGCCGCATACCGAAATCCAGTTGCTCGACCCGGCGGGCCGGCCGGTCGCCGAGGGTGAGGCCGGCGAACTGACGGTGCGCGGCCCGCAGGTGATGCAGGGCTACTGGCAGCGCCCCGAGGAGACGGCGAAAATTCTGCGCGCTGGCTGGCTGAGTACCGGCGATATGGCAACCTGCGACCCTGACGGCTATTACCGCATCGTCGACCGCAAAAAGGATCTGGTGCTGGTCAGCGGGTTCAATGTCTACCCCAATGAGATCGAAGATTGCATCGCGCAGCTGCCGCAGGTTCAGGAAGTCGCCGTCATCGGTGTGCCCGATGCACAGACCGGTGAGGCTGTGCGCGCCTATATTGTCACCCGCCCCGATGCCACGCTGAGCGTCGAAGATGTACGGGAGCACTGTAAACAGTTTCTGACGGCCTACAAAGTACCGCGCCAGGTTGAATTTCGCGACGATCTGCCCAGGAGTCCGGTTGGCAAAGTACTGCGCCGCCTGCTGCGCGATGAGATAATGACGAAAAATCAGCCGGAAGGGCTCAGAAACCAGGAGGTGGGCCGTGGTTAGCCAGACGGAGCAACTATTGCTGGCCTTGATGATCGCGGTGATCATGCTCGGCATGGGCGCCTCGCTGACTTTCCGTGATTTCAAGCGGGCTTTCAAGCGCCCGCAGGCCATCTTGATCGGCTTCGCCTCGCAGTACGGCGTGATGCCGCTGGTCGGCTTTGCGCTCGCCGTAACCCTGGATCTGCCGCCGCCGCTGGCCATCGGCCTGATCCTGGTTGCCAGCCTGCCCGGTGGCTCGACCTCCAACATTTTCACCTACTTCTCCCGTGGCGACCTGGCGCTCAGCGTGACGATGACTACTTTCTCGACCCTGGCGGCGATGATTATGACGCCGCTGGCCCTGTTCCTCTACGGCAGCCGTTTTATGACCAGCGAGATCAGTGTGGGCATGTCTTCGGTGATTGCGGGCCTGGCGGTGATGCTGGTGCCGGTAATCATCGGCATGTTCATTCGGCGCCATAATGCCAATGTCGGCGCAGTGCTGGAGTTGCTGGGCGGTATTCTCGGCGTTGTGATCATTATTTTGCTGGTGGCGCTCTGGGTGCCGCGCAACAGCGCTCTGCTGGCGGTGACGCCCTGGCAGGTCTATGTGGCCTCGGTCGGCGTCGGGTTGGGGGGCTTTCTTTTCGGCTTCCTGGCCAGTTCTTCTCTGGGCATGGGCTTCCGGCGGGCCGCGACCGTGTCGCTGGAAACCGGTATTCAGAACGGGCCACTGGCACTCTCGATTGTGCTGCTTAGCTTCTCGGGCGCGCTGGCCAACGAGATCGTGCTCATCCCGGTGCTCTATTCGCTCTTCATTGTGATTACCTCGTCGTTTGTGACGCTGTTCTACCGCCGGCAAAACAACTTGCGCCAGCAACAAGTCGGCGCGCTGTTATAAACAGGAGTGTCCCTATGCATCCGGATGCATAGGGACACTGTCTTTCCCGCTTTCCGATTACTCGCCGGTTTCCGTAATCGGCGGAGTCGGGCGCGGTGAAACTCCCGGTGCCGGCGACGAGGGCGAAGCATGCGCGGGCAATTCAGCGATGGGCTCGGCCGCGATTTGTTCGTTGCCGCGCAGCATGCGCTGCGTGATCCGCCCGGTATCATCCATAAAGCGGCCCAGATCCTCGAAGGGCCAGAGGAAGCGCACCGGCCCCAACCGCCCGAAGGTGCGAATCAGGT
Source organism: Chloroflexaceae bacterium (assembly GCA_034437175.1). GTDB lineage: Bacteria > Chloroflexota > Chloroflexia > Chloroflexales > Chloroflexaceae > DAOTUJ01. The sequence goes on from DAOTUJ010000176.1 coordinate 3,455, forward strand.
TGAAGGGGAATGTTCCGACATGCTGCCAGGTGATGGCGGCCATATTGCCTACCAGCGGGCCCAGGTATTCGCCGGCGGTCTTGCCCTCCGGCGGCACCAGGAAATGATTGAACTGGCGGCGCAACTCTTCGGCCCGCGTCAGCACCTTGATTTCGCCAACCCCGCGTAGTGCCGCCTGGCACCCCAGCCGGTACCCGGCGTGCCGGCGGGCCGGCGGTAGCCATGTCAATTCGGCATCAGTTGGCTGGTTGAGCTTATCGCCACCTTCGAGCACCCGGCACTCACAGGTCGTGCAAAGCCCCTGGCCGTCGCAGGCGAACCCGATATGCGCTGCATTGCGGCGGGCCACGTCAAGCAGGCGCTCACCGATCTGGGCCTCCATCTTCTCATCATTGATCTCGATTGTCATCTTCGGCATCCCGTGCTCCTTTCATCCGCTTCGATGCTTGCCGAAAGGCGAGTCTCCAACTCGCCGGGCAAGTATTTGCCAATCCTGCCGGGCCGCTCCGAGACTGTTCCGAGACTCTATTGTAGCAGAAAACATGCTGCCGGCAGTTTGTCGGTCGGCAGCATGCTATGATGCTTATCATCCCAAATTCGGAAGCACCGTTCGCTCTTGATTTACGATTTCGGCGGGCTACGCCCGCCGAAATCGTAAATCAAGAGCGAACTCCTGACCCGAATCCGCTGTCAGATCTCGAGATGGTTGCCCGGCGATTCTCGATGACCTCGGCAATCTTGCAGTCAACTCCATCTATTCCTGCCGGATAATCGGATCGGTATGCTGCCGGGCGGTCTGATCGAATCGCGACCTGAGCCGGCTCAGGTCGCGATTCCCGGCCCCGGTGGTCCCAAAATGTAACACTATCTGGTATCATATGGGTATGCTCGAAAATGCAAAAATGCATAGTCGTTGCTCACATCGTTGTGATGGTACATTGGCGAACGTCTCTCGCCTGTGATCGCGGCCAAGAGGAGGAGGCGCGTATATGGAACAGAACAGCACGTATCCACTGGTGCTGGACCCGCAAAGGCTTGCCCAATCGCTACAGGATATTACCCTGAAGAGCCAGCAGATCATGCTCGACTCAATGGGCCGAATGGGAACCGATACCAATTTTATGGTCATCGATCCGGTTTCCCTCATGAAGGTCTACCAGGAAGCGTCGCTGAACATGTTCAACAATCTGTCGAACATGCTCACGCCTGCCACCCTCGTGGCCAATCAGACTCGGTTTTTTGAAGCGCAGTTCAAGCTCTGGAACGACTATATGCAACTCTGGCAGCGCACCACCCGGCGCGCCTGGTTTGCTGAAGACGTCGAACCGGTGGCTGAGCCGCCTGTCGGCGACCGCCGCTTCAAAGATACGCAATGGGTTGAGAATTACGTCTTCGATTATATCAAGCAGTCTTATTTGATTGCCGCCAGCTATATGCAGGCGATCGTCGGCAAGGTCGAAGGCCTCGATGACCACACGCGTCACCAGATGACGTTCTATGCCCGCCAGTGGGTCGATGCGCTTGCTCCCACGAATTTTGTTGCTACCAATCCCCAGGTGCTCAGGGCTACGCTCGAAACCGGTGGCGAGAATCTGATCAATGGCTTCAAGAATCTGCTCGAAGACATTGAGCGTGGCAAGGGCAATGTTCGCATCAAGATGACTGACCTGGAAGCCTTTCAGCTTGGCGAGAATGTCGCCATTACGCCCGGCAAGGTTATTCATCAGAATGATTTGATGCAGTTGATCCAGTATGAGCCCGCTACCGAGACGGTTTACAAGCAGCCGTTGCTGATTGTCCCGCCCTGGATCAATAAGTATTACATTCTCGACCTCAAGCCCAAGAATTCCTTCATCAAGTGGGCCGTCGACCAGGGCCATACCGTCTTTGTGATCTCCTGGGTTAATCCCGATGAGCGCCACGTCGAGAAGACTTTCGACGATTATATGCTCCAGGGGCCCATCGAGGCGCTCGATATTGTCGAGAAGGCTACCGGCGAGAATACCGTCAATGCCATCGGCTATTGCCTCGGTGGTACGCTGCTCGGCGCAACGCTGGCCTATATGGCCGCCAAGGGCGACAATCGCATTGCCAGCGCTACCTATTTTACGACGCTGCTCGATTTTACCGAAGTCGGCGACCTCGGAGTTTTCATTGATGAGCAGCAGGTTACCTTCCTCGAAGCCCAGATGAACCAGAAGGGCTACCTCGATGGTTCGAATATGGCCAGTACGTTCAATATGCTGCGCGCCAACGACTTGATCTGGTCTTTTGTGGTCAATAACTATCTGCTCGGGCGCGACCCGGCGGCTTTCGATTTGCTCTACTGGAATTCCGATGCGACCCGCATGCCGGCGAAGATGCACAGCTTCTATCTGCGTACGATGTATATGCAGAACTTGCTGGGCAAACCCGGCGGCATCAGTCTCGTCGGTGTGCCCATCGATCTGAACAAAGTCGCCATTCCCTCGTATTTCATTTCGGCCCGCGAAGATCATATTGCGCCATGGGTGGCCACCTACAAAGGGGCCAGATTGCTGAACGGATCGACGACGTTTGTGCTTGGCGGATCCGGCCATATCGCCGGTATCATCAATCCGCCGGTGGCCAATAAGTATGGCTATTGGACGAACAGTGGCCTGCCTGAGACTCCCGATGAGTGGCTGGCCAGTGCCGAGCGCCAGGAAGGCTCCTGGTGGACGCACTGGGCCAACTGGGTTGCGCAGTTTGCCGGCGAACATGTGCCTGCCCGCAAGCCCGGCAACGGCCGCAAGGTCAAAGCCCTCGAAGACGCTCCCGGCTCCTACGTCAAGAATCGCATCGTCTAACCGGTTTGTGTTCGGGCGGGGTCGTGGCATTGCCGCGACCCCGCTTTTGTCTGTGTTATCATAAAGCGAATTGACTTGCGCAGTCGGCGTTAATACTAAATCCGGATGAACCGGTATAGATTGATGTGCGATTTTGGCGAGCAACGCTCGCCAAAATCGCACATCAATCTATACTTATTTACCCGGATCTGGTATAAACGCACTTTTGAGCCGGGGTCATAACAAAGAGAGGAGTATCCGATGGCAAGGAGCGTGTCTCTGACACAGCGTGCGGCCTGGAAGGCGCTGCAAGAACATTATGGCGTGGTTCGTGAACGGCACCTGCGTGATTTCTTTGTCGCAGATGCGACCCGCGGTGAACACATGGCCTTTGAGGCGGCCGGGATCTATTTCGATTACTCCAAACATCGCGTTACTGATGAAACAATTCGCCTGCTGCTGCAACTGGCTGAGGAAGCCGGCCTGCGTGAACGCATCGATGCAATGTTCAACGGCGAAAAGATCAATATCACTGAGAACCGGGCGGTGTTGCACGTGGCTCTACGTGCCCCCCGCGATGCGACGATCACGGTCGACGGCAATAATGTGGTGCCCGATGTGCATGCAGTGCTCGACCGCATGGCCGGGTTCAGCGAAACCGTGCGCAGCGGCCGGTGGCTCGGCCATACCGGCACGCCGATTCGCAACGTGGTCAACATCGGTATCGGCGGTTCGGATCTGGGGCCGGTCATGGCCTTCGAGGCGCTGCGTTCCTACAGCCATCGCGATATGCAGTTTCGCTTCGTTTCCAATGTCGACGGTACCGATTTTGTCGAGGCCACCCGCGATCTCGACCCGGCCGAGACGCTTTTCATCATCTCCTCGAAAACTTTCACTACCCTCGAAACCATGACCAATGCCCATTCGGCCCGCGAGTGGTGCCTGCAAGCGCTTTCCGATGAGCAGGCCATCGCCCGCCATTTTGTGGCCGTGTCGACGAATGCCGATGCCGTTGCGAAGTTCGGCATCGATACCGGCAATATGTTCGGTTTCTGGGATTGGGTCGGCGGGCGTTACTCGATGGACGCGGCCATCGGTTTGTCGCTGATGCTGGCTATTGGCGCCGCGGGCTTTCACGAGATGCTGGCCGGTTTCCACGAGATGGACGAGCACTTTCGTACTGCGCCCTTCGCGCAGAATATTCCGGTGCTTATGGGCCTGCTGGCGGTCTGGTACGCCGATTTCTTCGGGGCGGAAACTATCGCGGTGCTGCCCTACGACCAGTACCTCAAGCGCTTCCCGGCCTACCTGCAACAGTTAACGATGGAAAGCAACGGCAAGTATATCACTCTGGACGGCGAGCGTGTTGATTATCAGACCAGCGCGATCTACTGGGGCGAGCCGGGCACCAATGGCCAGCATTCCTTCTATCAGCTCATTCACCAGGGTACGAAGCTCATCCCCTGCGATTTCCTGGGCTTCTGCCAGACCCTGAACCCGCGTGGGCGCCACCACGACCTGCTTATGGCCAATCTTTTTGCCCAGAGCGAGGCGCTGGCCTTCGGCAAAACCGCCGAGGAAGTGCGCGCCGAGGGTGTCGCCGATTGGCTGGTGCCGCATCGCAGTTTCGAGGGCAATCGTCCCTCGACGACCATGCTGCTCGATCGGCTAACGCCCGCCGCGCTGGGCAAACTGGTCGCACTCTACGAGCACAGTGTGTACACCCAGGGCGTCATCTGGAACGTCAATCCCTTCGACCAGTGGGGCGTCGAGCTGGGCAAAGCCCTGGCTAATCGCATTATTCCCGAGCTCGAAGGTGATGCGGAGCCCGAACTGAAGCACGACAGTTCGACCAATACGCTGATTCGCCGGTATCGGCAGAATCGCTGAAACGCAGGGGTCAGGGGTCAGGTGCGGCAGCCTGGCTGCTGCACCTGACCCCTGGCAGCCCTATGTCCCCAGTGCGCCGTAGGCCTCGTCGACGCTCTCGTAGATGTGCGGGGCAACGCCGCGTCGCTCCAGCGATTCGCCCAGCTTCATGCGCAAAAAGGCACTGGTAGTGTAGCGCGTCACCTTGATATAGTGCTCGCGCACCAGGTCGTCGACGACAGCCGTGTAATCGTCCAGCACATCGGGCATGATACCGAAGTTGTCATAATTGACCACGGCATAGATCTTCTTGCCGATCGGGCGCACGATGCGGTCGACCGTATTTTTCACCCGCATGACATCGTCCATGTTTTTGATCATCAAGCCTTCGAAGTTGATGAACAGGGTTTCGTCGTTTTCATCGTAGGTGAAGCGCTGCTCGAAGGGAATTTCGAGCAGTTGTGCGCGCAGTCCCATCTGGGTCGGCAGGAAGATACGTTGATCCATCACCTGCGGATCCTGGCGAATAATGGGCGTGAAATGCATCCGGGCCAGAATATCGCGTTCGATGTCGATGCCCGGCGCCACTTCGATCAGTTCCAGGCCATTGCCCGCCGGGTCGAGCCGAAACACACAGCGCTCGGTGACGTACAACACCGGCTGTGCATTGCGTACGGCCACTGCGCCGCTGAACGTCACGTGTTCAACTCGCTTGACGAATTTCTCGACCCGGCCCTCCTCAATGATGCGTAGCTTGCCGTCTTCTACCGCGATCTTGAGCCCGCCGGCGGTGAAAGTGCCGACAAAGACGACCCGCTTGGCGTTCTGGCTGATATTGATGAAACCGCCGGCACCGGCCAGTTTCGGCCCGAATCTACTGACATTCAAATTGCCCTGGGCATCGGTCTGTGCCAGGCCGAGGAAGGCCATATCGAGGCCGCCGCCGTCGTAAAAATCGAACTGCGAAGGCTGGTCGATGATGGCCTCGGTATTGGTGGCCGTGCCGAAATTCAGCCCCCCGTTCGGCACCCCGCCGATCACACCGGGCTCAGCCGTGAGCGTCAGGTACTCGATGACCTGCTCTTCGTTGGCGATGCTGGCGATGCCCTCGGGCATGCCGATGCCCAGATTGACGACACTGTTGGCCTGCAACTCGAAGGCCGCCCGCCGCGCAATGATCTTGCGCTCGTCCATAGGCATCGGCGGCACATTTTCCAGCGGCATCCGGATCTCACCACTGAGCGCCGGATTATAGGCGGTACCGAATGTCTGCCAGTGATTTTCGGGCTGCGAGACAATAATGCAATCGACCAGGATGCCGGGGATTTTGACCAGGCGCGGGCTGAGCGTGCCGCGCTGGGCGATCCGCTCGACCTGCACGAGCACCAGGCCGCCGGAGTTGCGCGCCGCCATCGCGATGGCCTGCGCTTCCAGCGTCAGCGCTTCGCGCTCCATCGTCACATTGCCCTCGCTGTCGGCAGTCGTGCCGCGCAGCAGGGCCACGTTAATCGGAAAGGTTTTATAGGCCAGGAATTCCTCACCGTCGAACTCGATTAATTCAACAAGGTCGGCGGTCGTGCAGGCATTGATCTTGCCGCCGCCATTGCGCGGATCGACAAAGGTGCCCAGGCCGACCCGCGTGATAGTCCGCGGTTTGCGGGCGGCGATGTCGCGATACATATGCGTAATCACGCCCTGCGGCAAATTGTAGGCCACAATCTGATTGTCAATCGCCAGCTTCTGGAGCTTCGGCACCAGCCCCCAGTGCCCGCCGATCACACGGGAGACCAGGCCGGCATGACCGAGATGGTTCAGGCCGCGATCTTTGCCGTCGCCCTGGCCGGCGGCATAGACTAGCGTCAGATTCTGCGGACTGCCGGTTTCCAGGAAATGTTTTTCCAGGCCAATGGCCAGCTCTTCGGGAAACCCGGTTCCGACAAAGCCACCGGTTGCGACCGTAGCGCCATTGCGGATCAGCTGTACGGCGTCTGCGACTCGAACGATTTTATTGCGTTTTCCATGTGTAGGCAGCACTGAGACCGTCCGATTGATCAAGAGACTCCTCCCCCAGGGGCTTCTGGGAGCGGGCTGCACCAGCCCGCTCCCAGAAGCCAGGCTCTGCTGGATAATTCATGAACCATTTCTCGCCTGCGGCAGGGCGGAAAAATCGTTTTTTGCTTTGGTTCTGGCAGCAAAGCTGCCAGAACCAAAGCAAAAGAGAGTTTCTTCCATGCTGCCGCAGGCGAAAAAGCCCTGATGTGGCCAGCATTCAACGCCGACCGCGTAGGTCGTCTATCTGATACGAATTTTGCGGCATTGCCGCAAAATTCGTATCAGATCACCCGGTCGTTGCCGCCGTCGATCGGGATCTGGGCGCCGGTGGTTTTGGCGAAGAGCGGGCCGCAGAGTTCGGCGGCCAGTTCGGCGACGTTATGGCTCTGCACATCGACCCGCAGCACATTGTTGGTTTTATACTGCTCGACACTGATGCCGTAGGTACTCGCCCGCGAGCGGATAACATCTTCGTTCCACATACCGGTATCGAAAACCTGGTTGGGATGCAAAACATTCACGCGAATGCCCTGGGCGCCCCATTCGAGTGCCGCCACACGCGCCAGCTGGGTCAGTGCGGCCTTCGAACTCGAAAACGCCGCCAGCCCCGGACCGGGCGCAGGCACATTTTTGGTGCCGATGACGACAACGCGCCCGCCGCGCGGTGCCAGCCGCAACAGCGCATAGCATTCACGCATCAAAAACAGGTTTGCATCCAGGTTGATGGCGTGGATGCGGCGCCACTCGGCGCTATCGAGGCCGGCGATCATGCGGGTAGCCGGGAACACGCCGGCATTGAGGATGAGCATATCCAGCCCGCCAAACCGGTGTACGGTTGCGTCGATGGCGGCATCCAGCGCGGCCTCGTCGGTCACATCACAGTGCAGGCCCAGCACATCGGGCCGATCATAGAGTTCAGTGATATGCGGATTGATGTCCAGCCCGACCACCGCCGCGCCGCGCCGGTTCAGCGCCTCAACGCAGGCCCGCCCGATCCCCGAGGCGGCTCCGCTAACCAGCGCAATTTCACCGGCAAATACCGGTCGTGCCGCTGCCGGTTCTGTCTGGGCCAGCGCGCTATATTCAACGGCAAAAACGTCCTCCGGCGATGTTGCCTGCCAGCGATCCAGCATCCCGGCGCGCTGGATCAGTTGCATGGTGCGACGGTACAGCCTGGCGGCCTGCAGAGCCTCGGCGGCGCTATGGCCGGCGCTGAGCATTCCGATTTCAGGATCCAGAATGATGCGCGGCGCTGGATCGCGCCGGTGCAGGCGGCTGCTGCCGCGGCTGGCGTGCTGGTCATAGTAGCGATTATAGTTTGCCACATAGGCCGACAGATTGCGCCCGATCAGCGGCACGCGCCCGGTGCTGAACACATGCGAGGCCAGTGCCGGTCCCTGGCCGGCGCAGGTTGTCAGATCGGGCCGGCGCACGAACGCCAGGCAGGTTTCGTCGTTGTGCGTAGTCATAATCAGGGGCATCTGTGCGGCTGCCGAAATCTCGCGGCGCAGCGTGGCCAGGTCGCGTCGTGTCGGATTGCTGGCCTGGGGCAGGCGCTCATATGGAAGCTGCCAGGCATTGCGGCCGGCCAGGTATTCCTTCGCCAGGTTGACCAGGTTCAGCAGGCGTTGGTAGGCTTCCTGGGCATTTTCGCCCAGGCTGAGCAGCCCGTGACGTAGCAGGAAGAGTCCTTCCAGCCGGGCCGGATCGTGCTCGCGCAGCACCGCCTGGCAGCTTTGTAGCAAAGCCATACCCGGTCGAGCCGTCGGCACAATCAACACCTTTTCGCCGCAGACAGCCTGCAAATGATCGAGGGCCGACGGCGTATTGCAGAGCGTCATCAGGGCATCGGCTTGTGTTTGCAGCACAAAGCGCTGGGGCAGAATGGCGTGCAGCAGCGCATCGCCGTCGACGGGCGGTGCCTGAGGATCGGTGCCGGCCAGTCGCAACTGGTGCGTCAGTTCGTGATCGCTGAGCGAAGCGAGTTGCGCCAGGCGCCGCAGATAGGGCAGCTGTAGCGTGGCCAGATCCTGCTCCACCAGACCGGCCAGGTCTTTCTGCCGGCCATTGATGCAGAGCAACTCGGCCGGTTCGCCGAAAATGTCGGGCCGGGTCAATTTGACCGAGCAATTGCCGCTGCCGGCAAGCAGCAACTCCGGTTCGCGCCCGAGCAAGTGGGCCAGGTACAGCAAATGGCCGTATGCGCCGGATTGGCGGGTGGCCTCTTCGTCGTTCCAGAAGGATTCCATAAGCATTGAGGGGCGCTGAACGCTGCCGCCGCTGGCCGGCACTGTTCAGCGTTGCAAGCCGGCAGTGAGCGAAAAGAACTCGCGTTCACGACTTTCCAGTAGTGGGACGACCGTGTCCAGCACGATCCGCTTGAAATAGGGTGCGGCGCTATGCGCCGCGAACGCAGCCTCGTCGGCATATTGCTCGTACAGCAAAAACACATCCGCATCATGATTGGCTCGGCACACATGAAACATCAGGCAGCCCGGTTCGTGCCGTTCGACTTGCTCAACCATCTCGGCCATCGCTGCGGCGACCGCCTCGGACTGGCCGGCCTTCGCCCGATAACGCACTGCCAGCACGACCATACGCTTGCTCCTTTCTCCCGCTGAATTCTTTGCTACCGCAAGTGTAACACATAGTTTACACCAGTATTGAGCGTGGTCGCTTTCGTTTAAACGAAAGCGACCACGCTCAAAGATCTCTCTTCTTCACCCCAGGGGGAATGACAAGCACCTGATATTTTTCGTAAAATCGACGTAACGAAAACAAACCGGTCGTCATTCTGGAGGTTGTGATGGACATTATATGGCTTTTGCTATGCACGGTACCGCTGGTGTTTCTCGGCGGCCTGTATCTGCTGATTGTGTTGATGAATCGTCGCACGAAAAAAGCCGCGCCGGCGGAACTGAGTCCGCCGGCTATACTGCAGGCGTTCGAGGAACGAGTCCGGCTGTGGATCAGCCAGGGGCGCCTGAGCGACGCCGATGCCGCGCCGATCCTGGCGCTGATCCAGGCCGATCTGCGCCTGGCGCCGAGCGGCGGCTTTGTGCCCGTCACGGCCACACCGCCCGCCGCTGCGCCCGTGTCCACTGCGCCCACTGTGCCGCCTGCGCACGAACAGCCGGCGGCGCCCGCTGCCGAACCCGCGCCGCAGCGAGTCGCCTGGCGCGAGCAGATCGGTGCGGCTCTGCTGACCTTGCGTACCCGGCGAACGCTGCTCTACATGGGTGCCTTCCTGCTGGTGGTTTCGGCGCTGGTGCTGGTGCTGTTCAGCTGGGCCAGTTTCTCGCCGCTGGCCCAGTTCGGCCTGCTGGCCAGTGTCTGTGCCGGGCTCTGGGGCGGCGGCGCCTGGCTTGGTCGACAACCCGGCCTGCAGATGGCCGGGCGCAACCTGCAAGCCGTCGCCAGTTTGCTGCTGCCGCTGACCGGTTTCGCCCTGGCGCGGCCCGGCCTGCTTGATCTTGAGTTGCGCAGCGCCTGGTTGCTGGCCTCGCTGATCAGCCTGGCAGCCTATCTGACGGCGACCTGGCGGCTGCGCCGGCGCTTCTATGCCGTCGCTGCCGCTGCCGCGACCCTCAGTGCGCTGCTGGCCGCCCTACGCCCGCTCGACGACCAGTGGCTGCTACCGGTGGCGAACGGCCTGCTGGCGGCTTATGTGCCGCTGGCCTGGTGGCTGCGCCGGCGCCGGCTGGCCGAATTTGCCGCCGGCCCCTACTGGGTCGCCCAGGCCGGTTTGCCGCCACTGCTCCTGCTGGCCCTGCTCGAACGCTGGGGCTGGATGCCCGAAATGCCGGTTGTTGCTGTCAGTCTCTGGAGTGGTGCAATGGCCTATGCCGGTTTGACATTCACGGAACGCCGGCCGGCCTACGTCTGGGTAGCGGCGATCCTGGCGCCGCTGGCACTGCTGAGTACGCTCGACAGTTTCTATATTGCCTACACCGGCGCGATGTTTAGCCTGTCCCTGCTGGCGCTGGCCTACCTGCTGATCGGCGTGGCGCTGGAGCCGCAGGGCAAGTGGTATGCCCTGCCGTTTTATGGCGGCCTTGCCTTGCTGTCCCTGGTGGTGACGATTGCGGCGCTGTTCAATGGCAGCAACATGGCCCGGCTGGCGCTACCGCCGCTGCTGCTGCTGGGCGGCCTGATCATCTGGCTGCGCGAACGCGGAACCTTCGCATTGTTTGGCGAGCGGATAGCAACTACCGGTGCAGTGCTTGGCCTGCTGGCGATTGGCGGCAATCTGCCGATCTGGCTGCTGCACATGCTCGATCTGACGCCGCTGGATTCGCATTGGTATGCCATTCTGCTAATGTTGCCGGCCTTGCCGGTGTTTGCCGCTGCCTCCTGGTGGCCGGGGCGGTTACGCACGGCCTATGCCATCACGTTGCAGGCGAATGGCGTGATCATTCTGCTGTTCACCGGCACGATTGCCTGGTTTCTCCCCGAGGTGCAGCCCTGGGCCGCGTTGCTGGCCGCCGGCCTCTGGATCTTCCAGGCTGTCTTGCGCCGCCACGAGCTCTGGGCCGCTGCGGCGCTCGGCGCGCTGCTGCTGGCTGGCGTGCGCGCCCTCGATCCACAGACCCTGCCGCTCTTCAATGCCCCGGCCTGGCTCGCCTTGCTGCTGATGGCCGCCGGCCTGTTTGCGGTCGGCGGCACCTTGCTGCGCCACCGTTCCTGGCGCTACTGGACCGTACCGGCGCTGGGATGGGCGGCGATCTGTAGTGTGCTGGTGCTGGCGCAGATCGTGAGTGCCTGGAGCGACAGCGGCCAGTTTATTGCGGCCCAGTCGGCGGCAGTGCTGGTGCTGGCCGCCCTGGCGGCGGCGCTCGGCGCGGCCTGGTGCCGGCCGCCGGCCGGCTACCCGGCAGCGGCGCTGTTTGCGACAGGCGTCATGATCGCCGCCACTCGCGATTTCTTTCTGCCCTGGCCGATCGCCACGCACTATTACGGTTTGCTGCTCAGCGCGATTGCCCTGGGCTACGGCTTGCTCGGCCAGTGGCTGCGCCGGCGCGACCGGGCCTATGCCTTCCCCTACGAATGGATTGCGGCGGGCCTGTTGCTGCTAGCCCCGTTACCGGCCTTCGGCAATGCCCGTGCCACCTGCCTGACCTTCCTGGCCTTCGGCGGACTGTTTGCCCTGGCGACCTGGCGCTACCGGCGGGCCTGGCTGGCTCTGCCGGCCTTCGCTGCACTGGACATGGTGCTGCTCAGCGGTGCGGCCTGGCGCTTCCCCGGCGGCGACCCGATTGGCGCGGCTTACCTGTTGCTGGGCGCAGCCTGGTTCCAGGGCCTGTTTGCGCTGGTTGCCCGGCGCGGCGCTGCAACGCTCCTGCGGCAAACCGCGCTACCGGCGTACCTGACGGCAGCCCTGAGCAGTGTTGGTGCGCTGCTGATCGCCGAGGTGAACCTGCTGGGGGTTGGTGATCAGTACCTGCCGGCGGCGCTGATCGGTCTGGGCATCGCGCTGCTGGCCGCGCTGATTGCTATCTGGGAGCAGCAAGAAGGTTTGGCCTGGGGCGCGCTGCTGCCGGCGGCCTATGCAGTTGCTCGCCTCTTCGCTTTCTACGATCTGGCGTTGGAATGGGCGCTGGCCTGGGGCGGGCTGGTGGCGCTGGGCTTCAGCCTGGCCGGCTGGTTGCTGAGTTTTGCCGGTGCTGCCGGGCGCATCTGGCGCCGGCCGTTGATCTTTGGACCGCTCGCTGCGGCACTGTTGCTGGTAGCGAGCCTGGTACCGTTGTGCCTGGCGACTGAGCAGTTGCCGCCGCTGACCTTCGGCCTGGCCAATCTGGGCCTGCTGCTGGCTACGTTGGCAGTACGCGAACGGCGTTTCGCCTACGTCTATGGTACCGGCGCTGCCCTGCTGTCCGCCGCGCTCTGCCAGCTCGCCGACTGGGGCTTTCGTGAGCCGCAGTGGTATGTGTTGCCGGCCGGGCTGTACTTGCTGGCGCTGGCCGAAGGCATTCGCCGCTTCCAGGGCCGGCAGCAGGTTGCCCGCATTGTCGATGCCGGCGCACTGTTGCTGCTGCTCGGCACAACCCTGGGCCAGGCGCTGCGCAACAGCGATTTCACTTCCACCCTCTACACCCTGCTGCTCTGCGGCGAATCGCTGTTGCTGGTGGCCTACGGCACTGTGCGCAAACTGCGGGTGCCCTTCTTCGGCGGCATCGGTTTCTTCGTCATCGGTGTGCTCTGGCTGAGCATCGACCCGCTGCGCTCGGCGAACCAGTGGCTGCTCATTGGCGGCGTCGGCCTGCTGCTGGTGGCCGCCTATGTGCTGCTGGAACGCCGCCAGGAACAACTTGTCCGTAGCGGGCGCCTGTTGTTGGAGCAGATTCGCGGCTGGCAATAAACGGGATCGCGGCAGCTATGCTGCCACAAACACGGCATACCTATGAAAAAAATACATCCTTACGATCAGAGTTTCGGTTCGTTTCTGCTGGCAGCCCTGGGACTGACTGTGCTCGCGGCGCTGTTGTTTCTGATCTTGCGCTGGCTGAATGTTCCGGCCGGCGAGTTGCTCGATTGGCTAATCGCGGTCGTCGCATTCTGGTGGCTGACGGTCGTCGTGACGGTGCCCTGGAACATTTATTTCCAGGCGCGGTCGGTGCTGGCCGGCGCCGCCCTGTCTGCCGAGCGTGGCATTGCCCTGCCGGCTGAACGGCTCGCCTACGTACGGCGCTGGCTGCCGCGTGCGCTGGCGGTTGCGCTGGGGCTGCATCTATGTTCGGCCCTGGCCTTCTTCGGCATCGCGGCTGCCGGAGTCAGTCCGGTGGGCTATTTTGCCGCCGCTGCGGCGCTGTTGCTCACTTTGCTCCGCCCGGTACTGAGCGCCTATGAATATGTGGCGAAGCGGCTGCGCAGCATCGACCAGGAGATCCGCGTTCCGCGCGAAGATGCCGTGACGCTGCGTAGTGATCTACGGAGCGTGGAACAGAACCTGCGCGAACTGCACACGCGCCTCGACCTGGACGATCCACGTTCCTGGGCTGCCCGGCACCAGGCCGCAATCGAGCACCTGGTGCAGCGCATAGACCGGCAGCAGGTCGCGCTCGACGAGTTGCGCAGCAGCAACATTGCCGATCACCAGCGCCTGGCACGGGAAGCCGAACAGGCTATTGCCCGCATCAGCGCCGATGCGCGTTTTCTCGAGCAGGTGCGCGACATCATTCGTTTCGTCAAAGAAGCCTGAGCTAATCGTTCAAGAACCGCCTGGCCCGAGCGATTTATACCGTGCGCCCTGCGGGCTGAGCGTGCTCTGGTAGAGGATCGGCGGGTCGCTGTGCCAGTTCAGTAACTTTCCAGTACCCTGATGCCTCGATCATCCGGTTCCCTGGTTCCCAGGTTCTTTCGTCCTAAAGCTCATACGAACCTGCCTGATCGGCAAGGAACTCGAGGTGGCGCTGGCTATCGACAAGATCTTCGCCGTCAACCGGGCGCAGCCGATGGTATTCGCCATTCGGCCCGAGCAGCCGGGTGCGTGTATTGTCGCGCAGGTAGAGTTCCAGCAGCGTCTCGCGAATGAAGTGCTTCAAAGCCGGGTCATCGATGGGGAAAATCGTTTCGATGCGCCGATCCAGATTGCGCTCCATCAGGTCGGCACTGCCGATGTACACCTCGCTCTGCCCGCCATTGTGGAAATAATAGATCCGTGAATGTTCCAGATACGGCCCGACAATGCTGCGCACCCGGATATGTTCGCTCAGATTAGGCAACCCCGGCCGCAGCGAACACATCCCGCGCACGATCAGGTCGATCTGCACTCCGGCCTGCGACGCCTGGTAAAGCGCGTCGGCCATTTCGGTATCGACCAGCGCATTGATCTTGAAGATCAGGTGGCCATTGCCCTGCCGGGCGTGCTGCTCGATCTCGCGCTGGATCATCGCAACCAGGCCGGTTCGCATACCAATCGGCGCGACCAGCAGGTGGCGATACTTGTCCTGGCGGCTATAGCCGGTCAGCACATTGAAGAGCTCAGAAACATCGGCGCCCAGTTCGGGCCGGCAACTGAGCAAACCCATATCGGTATAGAGCCGGGCGGTGCCGGCATTGTAGTTGCCGGTACCGAGATGCACATAGCGCCGAATCCCGCCGGATTCCTGGCGCACCACCAGCGCCATCTTGGCGTGAATCTTCAAACCAATCAGGCCGTAGACAACGTGAACGCCGGTGCGTTCCAGGGCTTTGGCCCAGATGATATTATTTTCCTCGTCGAAGCGTGCCTTCAATTCTACCAGCACACTGACCTGTTTGCCCTGTTCGCGCGCCTGCATCAGCGCATGCACAATCGGCGAATTGCGCCCGACCCGGTAGAGCGTCTGCTTGATGGCCAGCACATTCGGATCATTGGCAGCCGTCTGAATGAAATCAACCACCGGCGCGAAGGAGTCGTAGGGATGATGCAGCAGAATATCGCCCTGGCGAATCGCACTGAAGATATCGGGTTGTGCACGAATGATCGCCGGAATGTGCGGATAGAAAGGCGGATCCTTCAAATCGGGGCGGTCGAGCGCATAGATTTTCATCAGATCGGATATGCCCATCGGCCCGTCGATGGAATAGATCGCCTCGGATTCGAGCTTGAGATTGCTGAGCAGCAGGCGGCAGAGGCGTTCAGGCATGGCCGCGTCGACAGCCAGACGCACCACAGCGCCGAAAGCGCGCTGGCGCACGCCCTGCTCGATGGTGTCGAGCAAATCGTGAGCTTCGTCTTCCTCAATTTCCATATCGGCATCGCGCGTGACCCGGAAAGCATAGGACTCAACCACCGTCACGCCGGGGAACAGCGTCGGCAGATGTGCCGCAATAACCTGTTCGAGCCAGATGAGACAATGCCGCCGTTCGGGCGGCATATCTGCGGGATCGCTGCACAGGTGGCCGGGCAGTGCCACAAAGCGCGGCAGCACCTCCGGCACCTTGACGCGAGCAAAGCGTTCGCCCTCGCGGTCATCGCGAATCACTACCGCCAGATTCAAGCTCAGGTTCGAAATATGCGGAAAAGGCCGGCCTGTATCGACGGCCAGCGGTGTCAGTACCGGAAACACCTGATCTTCAAAATATTCGCGCACAAACTCCCGCTGTTCCGCATCGAGTTGATCGTAGTTGAGCAGGTGAATGCTTTGTTCGGCCAGTTGCGGGATCAAATCGTGGAGCAGCAGGCAGCGTTCCTGTTCCAGCAGCGGCAACAAATTGCGCCGGATCGCCGTCAGTTGTTCGGCCGGTGTCAGGCCGTCAGGCGAGCGCTTCTGAACATGAGCCGCAATCTGTTCACGGATGCCGCTGACCCGAATCATGAAAAACTCATCGAGGTTCGAACCGAAAATTGCCAGAAACTTGACCCGCTCCAACAGTGGGTGCAGTGGATCCCGCGCCTCTTCCAATACCCGTCGGTTGAACTCGATCCAACTCAACTCGCGGTTGATATACCGAGAATCGGTCGTGAACGCTTCCAGACTGTCAGTTCGGGAATCTAACTCTTTGATAGTCACGGGCGGTCTCCGGCGGGTCGCATACTTTCGATACATATGAATTGACGAATCTCCCTTTCGTCCTGCGCGTCGACTGCGAAGATTCTTGTGTTTACCTGGTTTCGGGTATATTTGAAGTATAGTATGTAGTATAGCAGCATAACGAAAGAGTTGGCAAACCCGGTGAACGGCCAGCTTCCCGGAAGCTGCCACCCCGGCGGCCGCACGCTGCTGATGTGGATGGCCCCCAGCGCCGGCAATCCGCACGTCAGCAGACGCTTCCCGGAAGCTGGATCGCGGCGCACGGGCAGCACGTTTCGGCACACCCTGAATGATCACCACCCAGGTGGGCGGTTGACGCATTGTGTCAACTCTTGTAAAATCGGGTAATACTTCCACCAAGGAAAGGATAAGGCAATGGAGCAGCGCGTAGTCGAAGAGGTCATGCATCGCGGTGTGCTTACCTGTCAGCGCGAAACGCCGATCCAGGATGTGGCTCGGCAAATGGCGGAACAAGACGTCAGTGCGCTGGTCGTTACTAATGCTGACGGCGGCATGGTCGGCATCATCTCGCGGACTGACCTGGTCAATGCCCGTCTTTACGAACAGTATTGGAAACACTGGCGCGGCCTGACGGCCGGCCACATTATGGTGACCGACGTTGTCTCCGTGCGCCCGTCTGATACCGTCGAAGAAGCCAGCAAGCTGATGATGGAGCGCAAAATCCATCGGGTCGTCGTGGTTGAAGACAGCCCCGCAGGTCAGACGCCACTCGGTGTGCTGTCCGTCACCGACCTGGTTCGCGACCTGGCCAAAGAGCAGGGTTAATCGAGAACGATCCCACGATTTGCCGGTTGCACGCAGCGCGTGCAACCGGCAAATCGTGGGATCGTTTTTTGCATGTGGCAGAGCGGAAACGAGCTTCTTTTGCTCCGGTTCGGGCCGCTCGCGTCCGGCATCCCATAACCAGCAGAATCCTTAATAGCGGTGGATGGCTGAAGCGGTGGATGGCTGAAGCGGTGGATGGCTGACTCCTCACTTTGCCGGCAGGCAACGGCGCGCATGAGTGCCAGGGCTGATTTTCTGTCAGGCTGGCATACAATTTGCGAATGTCTGTCGGAAAGATGCAAAGCGAGAGGGCTTGCTATGATCACCGATACGACCCACCCGCAGTCCCATAGTCATGTGCTTCGCCGCTCCATCACCGCCAGTACCTGGCTGGCATGGCTGCTGATGCATATGTTGATCTGGGCACTGGCTGGTGCCTGGATCTTCGGGCTTGATAGCTCATTCGATACCCTCAGGCAGGCACTGACGCTGGGCGCGGTGCTGGGCTTGCTGCTCGGCCTCGGCCAGTGGTTGATTCTGCGCCGCCATCTGGCCCGCCTGCATGGCTGGCCCCTGCTCAGTGTCGCCGGCCTTACCGGCGGCATCGCGCTCGGCTATGGCGTCGGCAGTGCGCTCCAGGCGCTCGACGGCATCGCGACGCTGGCCAGTGTCGCCACGGGCGCGCTTTTCCTCGGCCTGCTGCAATGGCTGCTGTTGCGCCGCCACTTGCGGGCCGCCATCTGGTGGCTGCCGGCTACCCTGCTCGCCTGGGGACTCGGCCTGCCCGCCGGCTGGATCCTGGTTATCCTCGGCTTCATCCTCGAACCAACCCTAAGCCTGCCCGGCGGCCTGCTCACCGGCCTGCTCACCGGCCTGATCGGCGGCGCCATCAGCGGCGTGGCCCTGATCTGGCTACTGCGCCGCAATGCCTGAGCATCGGTCTTTTGGCCGACGGGAGACTCGCTGCTCGGACGATGTGTCGTGAACCGGATCCGCGTATCGTAATGAAAAATGGAACAAAAACTGACTTTTTGACGTAGATCAAACGGAGCTGAAACACAGCGAGGTGTAGCCTCGGGAAGGAACTACGATGACTGAGACCTCTCCGAAGAAAATTTATCGCCGTAGTGACGACCGGATTATTTCCGGGACGAGTAGCGGCATTGCCATGTATTTCAACATCGACCCGGTGCTGGTGCGCATAGCCTGGGTGTTGCTTTTCTTCGTTACCGCCGGCTTTCCGACTATCCTGGGCTACCTGCTGGCCTGGTGGCTCATCCCCGACGCCGACGGCAATCGCAGCAACGCGCCGCTGATCTGGCTGGTGGTGCTTATTCTATTGCCGCTCATCGCTCTCATCATCTTTGTGAGCTTCGTCTCCATCGTCAGTGTTGAAACCAGCAGTCTGGGTTTGCTCTTGCCGCTCCTGGCTGCCGCTTGACGCGTGCCTGGTTCCCGCCGGAACTGCCGCCCTGCCGGAAACCCGGATCGCGGCAGCCATGCTGCCGCCCGTTCGTGGGCGCAATATGGTCGCCTCGCAGCGATCCAGGTCAGTGTGCCATGCTGCCGCCCGTTCGTGGGCGCAATACATACCAGGAGTTACGCAGTCACGCGGTTGCTCGCGCCGCAACGAGCGGGTTTCGCCTGCGGCAGCATGGAAGTTGGCGTTTCTTTCTTTCGTTTTTGGCCGCTTGCGGCCAAAAACGAAAGAAAAAGAAGGTGCTTCCGCCCTGCCGGAGGCGAATCCGGCCTGGATGCGGGGCGACCGCGTAAGTCGCAATAAATAAGGAGATTCCTGTGCCTCAAGTCGCACTCGCAGTGCAAAACATAAGCAAAGAGTACAACCAGAAAAAAGCCGTCGAAGACCTCTCGTTCGAGGTTTTCGCCGGTGAATTTTTTGGTCTGCTCGGGCCGAATGGCGCCGGCAAAACGACGACCATTCGCATGATTATGGATATGTTCAAGCCTGATGCCGGCAGTGTGCAGGTACTCGGCCGGTCGCCTGGTGCCGCTGCCGCCCGCATCGGCTATCTGCCCGAGGAACGCGGGCTCTACCGCGACCTGGCCGTCCAGGAAGTGCTGGTCTACCTGGCGCAGCTCAAGGGTCTGCGCCGCGCCGATGCGCGCCGCTCGGCGACGGAATGGCTCGAACGAGTGGGCCTCGTTGATCGTGCTACCGGCAAAGTGCGCGACCTCAGCCGCGGTATGCAGCAGAAGTTGCAGGTTGCCGCCAGCCTGGTGCATAACCCCGAGTTGCTCATCCTCGATGAGCCCTTCCAGGGTCTCGATCCGGTCAATCTGCAGCTCATTCGCGATGTGATCCTGGATTTGCAGCGCCAGGGTACGACGATTGTGCTCAGTTCGCATCAGTTGAACCACGTCGAGGCGCTCTGCGACCGGATCGTGCTGATCAATCA
This sequence comes from Chloroflexaceae bacterium, assembly GCA_034437175.1. GTDB lineage: Bacteria > Chloroflexota > Chloroflexia > Chloroflexales > Chloroflexaceae > DAOTUJ01. Next base: position 22,901 of record DAOTUJ010000176.1, read on the forward strand.
GGGCCGCGCCGCGCTCTATGGTACGGTCGAAGAAATCAAGCGCCGGCATAGCCCGAATACCGTGCGGGTTCGTACGCATGCGTCGCTCGATCAGTCGCTGCCCGGTGTCAGCGATCTGCTGCGGCGTAACGGCAGCTATGTGCTCACGCTGGATACGGTCACGCCACAGGAACTGTTGCGAAACCTGATCGAGCGCAATATCCCAATCGATGCCTTCGAGGTCACCAGTCTGCCGCTGGAAGACATTTTCGTGCGTACCGTCAAAAACGGCCACCAGCCCGCAGCGGAGCCGGAAACCGAGCTTGAAGCCGTGGAGTTGCAGCATGGCTAAAATTTGGATCATCGCCCGCCACGAATACCTAACCAACCTGCGCCGGATCGGCTTCCGCCTGCTGCTGTTCGGCATCCCGCTGCTCGGCCTGGTCGGTCTGCTGATCGCCGGGCTCTTCAGCGGCCAGATCGGCAATGCGCTCGAAGCCCAGTTTACCGGCGGCGAAGCGGCCCGCAACCGCAGCTACGGTGTCGTCGATCAGAGCGGCCGGTTTTCACCGATCCTGCCGGAGTACCAGGCACGGTTTACGCTCTACGAAAACGAATCGGTCGGGCGCGATGCGGTTCGCGCCGGCGAGGTCGACCAGTTGCTGGTTATTCCCGAAGATTATCTCGCCGAAGGCAATGTGCGGGTGGTCGCCGAAGATACCGGTCTGGCCGGTCTGCCCGAGCCCAGTGTCGTGAATCCCTTCTTTGTCGATCACCTGGTAGGTGAAGAGATCGACCCGGCCCTGCGTAATCGGCTGATCGACGTGTATGACCCGGTGCAGGTGTCGCTCAACGGCCAGGCCGAAGATACCGGCGATGGGTTTGCCGGCTTCTTTCTCTCCTTCTTCCTGCCCTACATTATGGGCCTGCTGCTGGTGATGACGATCTTCGTCTCGGGTGGCTACCTGCTGCGCGGCGTGGCCGAAGAAAAAGAGAGCCGCATCATCGAATTGATGCTTTCCTCGGTCAGTGCCGAGCAACTGTTGACCGGCAAGGTACTGGGGTTGGGTGCGCTCGGCCTGACCCAGATCGTCGTCTGGGTACTTTCCTTCGTGCTGCTGGGCTGGGGCGGCGCGCAATGGCTGGGCCTGCCGGTGCCGGGTTTTGCGGTCTTCTTCGAGCGCCCGGCGGTGCCGCTGCTGCTGATCCTGTACTACCTGCTGGGCTTCCTGGTCTATGCCGTGCTGCTCGGCGCCATCGGCGCGCTCGGTACTTCGATGCGCGAATCGCAACAGCTTACCGGCTTCGTCAGTGTGTTTGCGCTGCTGCCGGTGATGCTGGGCGGCTTCATTCTGCCCAACCCGAACGGGATGCTGGCAACTGTTTTCTCCTACTTCCCGCTCACCGCGCCGACGATGATGATGCTGCGCCTGCCGCTGGCGGTGGTGCCGCCGCTCGATGTCATCATCAGTATTGTTGGCTTGCTGATTACTATTCCGCTGGTGATCTGGCTGGGTGCCCGCCTGTTCCGGCTGGGCCTGCTGATGTACGGCCAGCGCCCCGGCCTGCCCCAGATCATGCGCGCCCTGCGCCAGTCCTGAACGAAGCAGTCCATCAGACAGTGACGCCGGCAGCAATGCTGCCGGCGTCACTGTCTGATGGACTATGTAGTGCTATTCGGCAAGTTGTTCCCACCAGCTTCGGATCGTCGCCACGTCCTGGCCATACCAGTGGTGGCCGTCGCGCCGGTCGTGACGCAGATCGTCCATCACGATTTGCTGGCCGCCGGCAAGCAGGGCATTTTCCAGCGGGATAATGCCGTCGCCCGGCACCTCACTGTCCTCGCTGAACATCCCATAGGCCTCGCTGGCGCTGCGTTCCAGTTTGCTGCCCTGGCGGTTGCCGCGAATGGCGCGCGAGCTGACCGAGGCATAATTTATCGAAGCATGAAAAGCGCCCGGATAATGCTGGTTGGCAAAGGCGATCTGCTTCTGCCCGGCGCGCCGGCCGCTGCTGTTTGTCCAGTGTGATGTGCCCAGCGTGACCAGCCGTGACACGTGCCGGTTGCCATGGTAGGCCCGCCGGCCGTGGCCGTAGGGCCGGTCGCCAAGATAAATGCGGGCCAGTACCCCGCCGGCACTGTGGGCAATCAGTTGCAGTTGCCGGCGCTGCGTGGTGCGCAGGGTGTCGAGAATGCCACTGTGCAGCGCGCGGAGCAGGCCGCTGTAGTCGTTGCTCAGCATCACCTGCAACCATTCGAATGAGCTGATCGGCGCAATCGCGACCGGTTGCTGCGCGACAATTGCCAGCCGATCGCACACCGGCCGGTACAGGCGCCAGTCGAAACCGAAGCCGCCAATCAGCACAATCGGAACCGGGGAAACCATACCTCCTCCTTCGTAGAGTTCTGCCGGGTACCAGCAGAACCAGAATCAAAAATTTGCTGCTTTTGTACCGCCCGATTGCGGATCAAGCGGGCGGATTTTCTTTTGTAATAAATCGATAGCCTATCCTTTCTCATGATTGCGCATGCAACCGTTGCTGAAAAAACCTTGCAATGTCTGTGCCATAGGCTGGCAAAAGCTGTGTAAAACCAGCTCGATTGGCAGGGAAGCTGTTCGCACGCGAACAGCTTCCCTGCAAAACCGTTTCTTAACTTGATTTTTTGTAAAAAGTACACTATTATTAGTGTCAGTTATACACTAAAACGAAAAGGAGCAGTACGATGGGACATTCGCATTGGAGTGATCGTGCCTACCAGAACCGCCAGCAGCATCGCCGCGCCGGCAAGCGCAGCGCCTTCGACTACGACCGCCACGTGCGGGCCACCGGCGAGGCCTGCGTGCATCCGCAGATGGATCCCTTCGGCAAGATCCGCGAGAGCCGTGATAGCGCTGCTCACCCGGAGTCGCTGGCCATCGCGGTGGTTTTTGACGTGACCGGCTCAATGGGCACCGTGCCGCGAGTGTTGCAGACCAGGCTCGGCCAGTTGATGCGTATGCTGATTGAGAAGGGCTACGTGGCACATCCGCAAGTGCTCTTCGGCGCGGTTGGCGATGCCTACAGCGACCGGGTGCCGTTGCAAATCGGCCAGTTCGAGTCGGGCCTGGAGATGGATGATGATCTGGGCAAAATTTATCTTGAAGGCGGCGGCGGTGGCCAGGTTCACGAGAGCTACGAACTGGCGCTGTACTATTTTGCCCGCCGCACCGCCATCGATTGCTACGAGAAACGCGGCGAAAAGGGTTACCTCTTCAGTATCGGCGACGAGCTGCCCTATGCCGCCCTGCGCCGTCAGCATGTCCGGCAGCACATCGGCGACTTTCTCGAAGTCGATCTGCCGGTCGAACAGGTCGTCGCCGAACTCGGCGAGCGCTACGAGCATTTTCATATCATTCCGACCAGCACTTCGCACGGGCGCAACCCGAAAATCCAGCGCCGCTGGCAGCAACTGCTCGGTGAACGGGTGCTCCTGCTCGACGACGAGGCGGCGGTTAGCGAAACCATCGCATTGACCATCGGCCTCTGCGCGGGCCGGGTGTTCGATGTCGATACCGGCCTCGCCGATCTTGCTGCTGCCGGCGCCGATCATGCGGCCAGCGTCGCTGCCGCTAATGCCGTGCAGCCTTATGCTGCCGTCCGTCCGCGGCCGCTGCTGCCGCCCGAAACCGGCATCCGCCTGCGCTAGACTATGCGAAAAACATTCTTCCACAAGGAGCAATCATGAACAACGTCTTTCTCACCGTCGATCTTGGCTTCGGCGATGCCGGCAAGGGCTCTATCGTCGATGGGCTGACCCGCGAATACGGCGCGCACACGGTAGTACGCTACAACGGTGGTGCCCAGGCGGCGCACCGGGTTGTCACCGACGACGGGCACGAACACGTTTTTTCTCAGTTCGGTAGTGGCACGCTGGCCGGCGCCGAAACCTTTCTGTCGCGCTTTATGCTGATCGATCCGCTGGCTATGGCCGCGGAAGCTGAACATCTGCGTGCCCTGGGCATTGCCGATGCCTTTGCCCGTACCAGCATCGATAGCGCGGCGCTGCTGATCACGCCCTTCCAGCGCGCCATCAACCGGCTGCGTGAACTGGCCCGCGGCGATTTGCGCCACGGCAGTTGTGGCATGGGCATCGGCGAAACGATGGCCGATGCCCTCGAACACGGCGCGCAGGTACTGCGCGCCGGCGATCTACTTGTTATTGACATAATCTGGAAGAAATTGCGTTTTTTGCGCGCGGTCAATCGGGCCAAGCTGGCCGAGTTTCAGGCCCAATTGCCGGATGACCCGATTGTTGCCCGCGAGCTGGAGCCCCTCGAGGATGCCGGCTGGCTGGACTGGCTGGTGGAGGAATATCACGAACTGGCCCGGCGCAGCCGGATCGTGCCCGGCAGCGAATTGCGTGCCATCCTGGCGCGCCCCGGCAATGTGATCTTTGAAGGCGCCCAGGGCGTGCTGCTCGATGAGTGGTATGGCTTTCACCCACATACCACCTGGAGCACGACTACCCTGGCCAATGCCGATCATCTGCTGGCCGAGGCCGGCTACTCCGGCGCTCTCGAACGCATCGGCATCAGCCGGGCCTATGCCACTCGCCACGGTGCCGGCCCCTTCGTCAGCGAAGATCCCGCGCTCACCCGCGCGCTACCCGATGCGCGCAACGGCGAACATCCCTGGCAGCAGGGCTTTCGGGTCGGCTGGCTCGATCTTGTGCTGCTGCGCTACGCTCTGGCTGTCGCCGGGCCACTCGACAGCCTGGCACTGACCTGCCTCGACCGGCTGGCTGATCTGCCCGAGCTGTATCTCTGCAGCGCCTACGATTGCAACGGCGAGCGCATCGAACAGTTGCCGGCGCCGACCCGGCCCGACCTGGCCCAACAAGCCCGGCTGACCTCACTGCTGGGGCGCTGCCGGCCACTTTTGGAACGGCAAGACCATGGGTTGCAGCTCGCAGCAAGGATTAGCCGTGAACTGGCGTTGCCCATGGGAATTATCTCAATGGGGCCGACTGCCGGCGGCAAAGAGTATGCCCGCAAGCAGTCTGCGGTCGTCGCCATTGACGAGCAACACAGAGATGTACTTAGCGCGCTTCGTTGAGTTTCGTTGTGGAGCTGTCGTAGATGCGGTCAGGGGCAACGTGCGAATAATCCTTCGACACCGGCTGCGACTCGGTCAACTCACGGTAATTCAGCGTCTGGCGGGCCAGCGTCGAAAGAACCTTGCCGATGGTTGTACCACGCTGCCGGGCCAACTCGTACGCAGCAAGCAACACATCTTCATCGAGATCGAGTGTTGTGCGCATAGGCAATTCCTTTATTGTAGGGAAATCCAGTCAAGCGACTTTCACACAATATCATGCCTTTATTATTTTTGCAATAAGCAATTTTTACCGGTTTTTTACGGTTTGCGAGTGTTTTGTCATCTCCTTTTCATCTACAATGAGCCGAAAATTCGTAACGCTGGTTGGGCTGAGCCCGGAAGTGGCGCAGACTATTGTCTCTATGGGTATCGCTTTCGACGATCTCAAGGTGTATGCCGCCTTGCAGGCTGCGGTGACGGCAGCATTGAAACGGAGCTATCGCCAGCTTGGCTAGCGCAAAGTGGGGACGCATCAGCGTGTATTCCGGCGGCTTCGCTGCCGGAATACACCAGACCGATCCAGCGATCCAACGCTTCAACGCTCTCCAAGTGTTTCCGGGCAATGGGTCGGCAAGATCCGCACACCGGGGTTGGCGGCGGCAAACTGGTGCAGGCGCCCGATGCTTTCGCCGACCGCCTGCCAGTCATCGCAGGCCAGCCGGGTGATGGGGTGAGGCCGGCCTTGCTCGCGGTAGCTGCGGCTCAGCCAGCAGCCGTCGGCGGCCAATAGCAGCGGGCCGTGTGCGGTTTGCAGCAGCGCGCCCATCTGTCCGCGGGCGTGGCCGGGCAGCGCCAGCAAGCGCAGGCTGCCGTCGCCGAAATAATCGTAGCTCGCGCCGAAGGGGGCGATTTCCGCACCGCTGAACGCGGGCAACAGTTCCAGCCGCGCCGCAAAATCATCCGGCAGCAATTCTGGGATGAAGGCTCGCCGCAGCGCCCGCAAGCCATCGCTGCCGGCAATCGAGCGATAGGCCGCCGCCGTTGCCACAAAGCGAGTACGTGGAAAATCGCGCAACCCGCCGATGTGGTCGGCGTGAAAATGCGAAATAAACAGCGTCCCGACATCATCCGGCCCGATGCCGAAGCGCCCGAGTTGTGCGACAACCGACTGATCGGCCCGCACACGCAGCGGGGTTGCCAGCCGGTACAGCCAGAAGGGCCAGCGCAGTGTCGCACCAAGCATCCTGGGCGCATAGCCCGCATCCCAGAGTAGCCAGCCCACCTGCGAGTGGCGTAACAAAAACACCGGCGCATGGATCGCTACTTTTCGTCGCGCCCCACCCTGGATTAGATGATGCTCCGAAACCAGGCAGTAGCCCGTATCGAGGATGTGCAGTTCCAGCATAACAGGATCGCGGCAACATGGCTGCCGCGCCTACTTCTTCTCCCGCCCGCGAAATACCACCGTCAGTGGAGTGCCGCCGAAGCCGTAGCGTTCACGCAGCCGGTTTTCCAGGTAGCGCCCATACGACCAGTGTACCAGGTCGTCATCGTTGGCGAAGAACAGGAACACCGGCGGATCGACCTGGGGCTGAGTGGCGTAGTAGAGCCGCAGATGCGCGCCTTTTTTTACCGCCATCGGCGCCTGGTCGCGCACGGCCTGGCGCAGCAAATCGTTGAGTTCGCTGGTCGGCACACGTTTGAAACGTTCTGCATAGACCTCCAGCGCCAGTTGCAACACCCGGCTGACTCGCTGGCCGCTGAGGGCCGAAATAAACAGGATCGGCGCATAGTCGATGAATTTGAAGGCCTCGCGCACCTCGTCCTCGAACATATTGTAGGTGTAATTATCTTTTTCGACCGCGTCCCACTTGTTGATCAGCAGGACAATGCTTTTGCGCGCCTCCAGCACCATGCCCGCGATATGCGTATCTTGCGCCGTCACGCCCTCGTTGGCATCGATCAGCAGCAGTGCCACATCGCAGCGATCGATGGCCCGCAGTGTTCGCAGCACACTGTACTTTTCGATGCCGCGTTCGATCCGCCCGGCGCGCCGGATGCCGGCCGTATCGATCAGCGTAATCCGGCGCCCGTGGTAGCTTAGCATCGTATCGATACTGTCGCGGGTAGTGCCGGGGATCTCGCTGACAACACTGCGCTCAAGGCCGAGCAATTTGTTCAGCAGCGACGATTTGCCCACATTCGGCCGCCCGACAATCGCAATCCGCACCTGGTCGCTTTCAGACTCTTCGGCCGGCGAGGGCGGCAAAGCCTCGACCACCCGGTCGAGCACATCGCCGGTACCGAGCCCGTGGAAGGCACTCATCGGGATGGGTTCGCCCAGGTTCAGCGCATAAAACTCGACCGCATCAAGCATGCGTTCTTTGCTGTCACACTTGTTGACAGCCAGCACCACCGGTTTGCTGGTGGTACGCAGTACCTCGGCAACCTCATTGTCGGTACTGGTCAGACCCTCGCGCCCGTCGGCCAGCAAGATGATCGCATCAGCCTCATTGATCGCAATCCGGGCCTGTTCGCGGGTACGCCGGCTAATCTCGGTCAGCGGCAGATCGAGATCTTCGTCCTCGAAAAGTAGCCCGGCCGTATCGATCACCGTAAACTCGCGCCCGTTCCAGTCGGTTTTGCCATAGATCCGGTCGCGGGTGGTGCCGGGCACATCTTCAACAATCGCGTGGCGCTGGCCAATCAAACGGTTGAAAAGCGTCGATTTGCCGACATTAGGGCGACCAACCAGGGCTACAATCGGAATAGCCATCTCAGTTCTCCAGCGCGGCATTGACTTCCCGGCCAACCAGTTGCGCACTGATCTGCCGGAGCTGCTGCCGTTCGTCGGGTGCATCGTGCAATCGCGACGAACGAGTCGGCTGCTTGTTGGCGAAGTACCGGCCGCTGATACTGGCCACTGCCGTAGCGGAAGCCAGGTACATTGATGCCTGGGCGCCCGGTTCCGAGCGGATCAGAAAGGGGCGGGCGAGTTTCAGCATCATACCACAAACAGCAAAGGAGGGCTGTTCGGCCTGGCCGAACAGCCCTCGCGATTCGTTACCTTGCTGCTACCGGTTCAGACCGCTAGCGTACTGACCGCTTTGTTTAGCGAAACACTAGTATCGGCGCGTGTCGCTGTAGCCACCACGACGATCTCCCCCAAATCCGCCGCGACCACGATCTTCGGCTTCATTGACGCGCAATGGCCGACCGTCAACTTCACGGCCGTTCATCGCAGAAATGACTCCGCTGACATCATTCACTTCCATCTCAACAAAGCCGAAACCACGCGAGCGCCCGGTTTCTCGATCCGTAATCACCCGGGCACTCTGAACATCGCCGTATTCGCTGAACAGATTCTGCAACTGCAGATCGCCGACGCTCCACGGCAAGTTCCCGACGAACAACTTCACTCGCATCAGACAGACTCCTCGATCGCGCCGTCTCTAGCGGCAGCAACTCGTGGCGGGCAGCGCCTCACTGCAACGCCTTCCTGACAAGTTTGTTCACTCATAATACCGGACGAAACGATGCTCGCCTTGCTCCGGTTGTACCGTAACGTATTGTCTCTGAGCAAAAGAGATTCTGCGGAGGATCTGGAGCAGTCAGGGGTCACAGATGCGGTTCTCGCAGGCCATACGCTGGTAGGCGCTGCTACTATAGCATAAGGTTAATCCCTTGTAAATAGGGAGTTTTTTTCTATTCATATGCCAGAACCTCCCGAACGGTGAGCCTGACTGCATTATTTGCCGGAATAATGCTGGCACCGGTCGCGATCAACAGCACCAGAACCAGCCAGATCACCACGGCATAGCTTGCGTAATCGTAGATCAGCGCAGTATTCAACAGCGTATTACCGATCTGATAGCATAACAAATTGCTAACCGGAAAGGAAAGCAACACCCCACTGATCCAGGCCAGCAAGCCGACGGTCAGCCCTTCCGTCACAATGATCCGGCGGACGGCCGGATCCGAGGCGCCGACTGCGCGCATGACGCCGATCTCGCGGGTGCGCTCGATGACATTGATACTCATGGTGCCCATCAGCCCCAACCCGCCAACCACGCCGATCAGTGTGGCCATCATCGAGAGTACGACCGTCAAAATGTTGAACCGCTCGCTGAAGATGGCTCGATCCTCCGAGGTGCTGCGGATCAACTGCACCCGCACCTGTTCTGTGGCCAGCGCGGCATTCAGCGCATTGACGACTTCGGCATGGCCGGCCGGGTCGTGACGTGCCGTCTCGATGCGCAAACTGGTAGTTTCGCCGCTCTGGTGGGTTAGCCGGGTGAAAGCGGCATAATCGATGTAACCCAGTGCCGGGTTGAGCGGTGGCTGGAATTCCTCGTTGACGCCGACGATTTGCCAGCGTTCTTCGCGCTCGCCAATTTCCAGCGTCAGCCAGTCGCCCACCTCCAGTGCGGGTTCTTTTATCCGGAAATTGCTACTGACCACAATCGCTCGCTCATCGCCCGGCACCAGCCAGCGCCCGGCCAGCAAACGCGGCTGGATCCAATCGCTGGCGGCCGGCAGGGCCACCAGGTTGATCGCTTCGCCTTCGCTGCCGTCGGCGCGCAATGGGTAGGCGCGCGCCCGGCTCCAACTTTCCACCGCGACAATGCCCGCTATGCTGCCGGCGATCTGTTCGATGCGCTCGCTGCGATAGGGCCGGCTCAGTTGCACCTCGATGTCGAAGCGCTTCGCTTGAATATTCTCGTCCAGCGTCAGTTCCAGCGAGCCGCGCACCGTCAGGACACTGATAAACACGCCGCCGGCCAGAGTCAGTGCGGCCAGTGTGCGTATCAGCCGCCCTTTGCGGCGAAACGTATTGCGGAAGGCCAGAATAAAGCTGATGTTGCTGCCGGCGATGCCGGTCAGCCCACGGCGGATCCAGCGCAGCGGAGCGATGTTCTGGTGGGTAGCGTTGGGCGTCGCACCCGGCGAGGTGCCGTCCAGCGCATCACGCACCGAGATGCGCGCCGTTGCGAGAATCGGCGGCAGGGCGGCCAGCGTTGGAATGAACAGGCTGGCCGCGATCATCAGCAACAATACTTCGATAGGCATCGCCAGGCCGTGAATATCGACATTGAACTGTCCGGCAATGAAGCGCGACAGCAGCGTTGCGCCCAGTGCGCTGAGCGGCAGCGCGAGCAGCAAGGCCAGTGTGCCGAAGAGCAGCACCATCCCCAGATAGAGCTGCATGATCTGCTGCGTGCGTGCGCCAATTGCTTTCATCACCCCGATCTGGCGCATCTGTTGCGCCAGGATCGCGCCGATGGTGTTGATAATCAGAAACGCGCTCATCAGCAGAGCCAGCACCGCCAGAATGCTCAGTACCAGCAGGATCGTCGGCAAAATATCTTCGACCGGGTGTTGCAACGGTGTCGGCACATCGATCACATCGACGCTGCGCCCGCTGCGCTCGATTTTGTCGGCTACCGTCGCAGCAACCGCCTGAATATGGGCTTCGTCCTCGCGTCCTGTGCTGACGACGATCTGCATGCGGTCGTAGCCCCGTCGCAGGCCAAACCAGTCCAGTGTATCGATGCTGATGTAGCCGAAGGCCTGGCCGGCAATCACGGCCGGCGGCAGGCTCAGATCATGGGCCAGCCCGACGATGGGCAAACGACGCTGTTCGCCGGTGGGCAATTCGATCACGACCGTGTCGCCGACCGCAGTACCGGTTTTGTCGAGCGAAGCTCGCTCGACCAGCAGGGCTTTTTCCGGCGCCGGCCATGCGCCCGCCCAGGGTGTTACTCGATTGATCGGGCGGGCGCCGTCTTCCGGCAGCACATACAGTCGCAGATCCTGCCACGCATTCGGCCCGACCTGTAGCCGGCTGTTAATCACCCGGCTGCCCTGGGCATCGGCCACGCCGGCGACGCGCTCGACCGACTCGATCAGGTCGTCGTCGAACAATTCGGTATGCAGAGTCGCACTGGCCGGGTTGGTAGCCAGGAAACTGCTGCGCAATTCGCGGGTGACAGCCAGCCGGCTGGCGGCGATCAGGCCGAAGGCAAACACACCGACCGCAATCGAAAGCACTACCAGCAACGTGCGCATGCGGGATGTTCGGAGTTCGCGCAAAACCTTGCGCCAGCGCACAGCCACCATCGCCAGCTCCTTTTCGCGGCCCGGCCGCTGCGTGGAAATAACCGTCTTTTTTGGTTGCATTTGCGGCTTTGCCGCAAATGCAACCCAATGCAATGGTTTCTCAGCCTGCGGCAGGCAAACAAGCGCTGCGTGCAGCCGGCTCCAATGCCGATCATATACATCATATCTTCAAGGTTGCATACCCTGAAGATAGACGTCCACCAGAGTCGCTACCATGGTCTCGATGTCGAGCGTGGCGGTATCCGGTTGCGGAAAGATTTCACGCGTAACGACATAGGCCAGGAGCGGGCCGACGAAGCAACGGGCCGCCGCACCGACATCCATGCGTCGCAGGGTGCCGCGTTCCATCTGCCGGCTCAGGTAACTGTTGAGCAGCCGAAAGGCGCGCGTCGGGCCGATCCGGTTGTAGACATCGGCCACGCCGGGCCGGCGGACGGCTTCGCTGAACATCAACTTGAAAACGGCAATCGCCGCCGGGTTCTCAGTAATCGAGAGAAAGCCCCGCGCAAATTCGCTCAGCGCCTCGTACGGCGGCAGTTCGTACAGGTGCTCGGGATTGGCCAGCAGCCGAAACAATTGCGAACGTTGCTCGATGGCCTGTTCCAGCAGGCTGGCTTTGTCTTTGAAATAATGATAGATTAGCCCCGGCGAATTAATGCCGGCAGCCAGGGCGATGTCTTTGTTGGTGGCTCGCTCGAAGCCCTTATCGGCAAACACTCGCAGTGCGCCATCGATGATCTGCTGGCGGCGCTCCTCAAAATCCTGTTCATCCCGTGGCGGCACGTCTGCGCTCCCCTGTGTTAATTGATTGGTCAATCAAAATTGTAACGTGATCAAGTCGCACTGTCAAGCGCGTTTTTCTGTCCGGCGGCAAAACGTGGTACTATACGCACTGGTACCGGGAACCGCTTTCAGGTAGAGCGTTTTTCGCCCGGCCGGAGCGCGGAATCACCCGATTGGCAAAAACACTCTACCTGAGAGGGAACCGGAGGTCGTTGGGGGCAGATTTTCCTGGTGGCGGTTCAGCCGCGTCCGGCATTGCCCTGGCGCGGAACCAGGCGGAATGTGGCAGATCAAAGCATTTCCCGGCCATGCGATTGCTGCAATTGTCTTGCTTGTTGCTAAGAATCGTGGCAGCGACGCGGCTGCCGGCAGTGCCGGGTAAGTTAAGGAGGGAGCTATGCCGACAAGCAGGGGGATCGGGGAACGGTTTGTGCTGATTGCAGTGCTGTTGTTGATCGTGGCCAGTGTCGGAATTCTGCTCGGCGAACAGCGCATAGCGCAGGCCCGCGATGCCCGACTGTCCCTGGGAATTTCCGCACCGGCAGCGGTGGAGCCGCCGGTACTGGCCATGCCGCCGGCAGACAAGCCGGTGCAGACCGGCTGGACGCCCTGGGAAGCCTTTGGCGGCAACCCGACCTCGGTGCCGACGGCAGTGCGCTGGGGCTCGAACCTGCTCAGCGTATTTGTGCGCGGCCAGAACAATGAGTTGCAGCACAATTACTGGAACGGCAGCGCATGGAGCGGCTGGGAGAATCTGGGCGGCAATCTCAGTTCAGCGCCCGCCTGTGCTTCCTGGGCCGATGGCCGGATCAGTTGCGTAGCCCTGCTGGCCGGCAGTTTAGCCGTTCACCACAAATACTGGGACGGCAGTGCCTGGAGTGGCTGGGAAAATCGCGGCGGCATCGCGACCTCGGCGCCGCATATTGTGTCGCCCGGCCCGAATCGGCTGGTTGTGCTGGTACGCGGCGACGATAATGCCCTTTACGAGCAGCAGTGGTCGCAGGCCGGCGGCTGGACGGACTGGCAGCGACTGGGTGGTATCCTGACTTCGGCACCGGCCTGTGCCTCGCGCTTCGTGAACTCGCTCGATTGTTTTGCTCGCGGCGGCGGCGATCGGCTCTACCAGATCAGCTGGAACGGCGAAGTCTGGGGGGCCTGGATCGACCAGGGCGCTGCGCCGATCAGCTCGGGGCCGTCGGCAGTGAGCTGGGATCAGGGTCGACTGAGTGTATTTGCCCGCGGCCCCAATCATACGCTGCTGCATCGCTGGTGGGACGGCAGCGTCTGGTACGGCTGGCAAGACCTGGCTGGCCGGCTCAACTCGGGGCCGGGCTGCGTCGAACGTGCTCCCGGCCAGATCCAGTGTTTCGCCCAGAGCCTCGATATCGAAACCGGCAGCGTCACTTTCGGTGCCGGCGCTGAAGTTCGCAACATTCTCTCGCAGCGCACCTGGACGGGGCAGTAAAGCGATGGAGCGACGGAGCGGGGAAGCCAACCAGCCTCATGCCGCCCATATCAAGCACTCCAACGCTCCAACGCTCCAACGCTCCATCGCTCACCCCGGCCAATCGCGCACCCGCCCCGGCCCTGCCGGCCAGCCTGTTGCCGGAACGTTGTGAGCGGTAAGGGCGACGATGCGCCCGTCGCGTTCGGCGGTAGCGCCCGAGCGTGCGAGTTCTGCCAGCAGTGGTTCGACGAACTCGGCCGGTTCCAGGCCGAAAATATGCCGGCTGTAGTCGGTGAACCAGCCCTGCTGAACCAGGTAAGGGCCGATTGCACCGGGTTCCATGCCGCCGGTAAGCATCAGGTGGTAGGCAAAAATGCGTTTGCAGGCGTGCCAGCCCATGCGCTGCGGATCTTTGCGCCAGCGTTCATAGCGGTGCAGCGCCGTGCTGAAGGCGGCCGCCGGATCGTCAATCGGCGGGCCGTGCCCCGAGCAGGCCCGGCGCACCGGCAGCGCCGCCAGTCGCTCCAGGCTGGCGACCGTGCGTTCCAGCGCGTCCTCACCCTCGGTGAAAGGATTCACCCAGGCTACATCGTCCGAATGCACCGCGTCGCCGCAGATCAGCAGTTGTTCGCGCTCGGCATACAGGCAGATATGCCCGCGGCTGTGGCCGGGCGTATGCAGTACGCGCAGCCGGATGCCGCCGGCATCGAGTTCTTCGCCGTCTTCGAGCGGGCGCTGTACTCGGTAGGGCTCAACCGGCTGGTCGAGCCATTCAGCCATGCAGGCCGCCGGATCGCGCCGGTTGATTAGCTCGGCGTCGAGGGCATGAGCCGCCAGCGGCAGACCAAAGCGCCGCTGCAACCCATGATTGCCGCCACTGTGATCGCCGTGATAATGGCTGTTGACCACCAGTTCCAGACCGTCGGGCGGCATATCGGCCCGGCGCAGCAGATCCAGGGTGGCTTCGATGTCGCTGCCGAAGCCGGTATCAACCAGTATCGGGCGTCGCCCACGAATCAGCACCTGGTTGGCGCTCGGATAGGTGCGCTGAAAAAAGACCAGCCAGTCGACGTGCATGGCAAAACTACTCCCGGCCGTACGCAGCAAATAGCAGGTTTAGCCCCGTTTATATGGTTGATCACTATTTCGGGTACATCAATTGTACCACAAAGCCTGTGGGCTCTCGTGCTACAATTGAAGCTAATGTTCAGCACCGGGCTCTGGAAGGCGTTCTGCGGCTGCGATACCGGCCTGAATACATAAATCCTGCCAATTCTTTTTGAAGGTGCGCCGAATCCGCAACTTCAAAGAAAGAGAAGATACCTGCCTTGCTGCCGCCGGCGAAACTCGTATGTTGCGGTGTCTGCACAATCGCTGACTGCGTAAGTCATACACAGTAGAATTTATGCATGGCTCGCTCATCAAACAGCAGATAGGTCGCTATCATGTCGAGGCGCTGATCGGGCGCGGCGGCATGGCGGCAGTCTACCGGGCCCGCGACAGCCGCCTGCAACGCGATGTGGCCCTCAAGCTGCTGTACCCGCAGTACGGCGATGATCCGCTGCTGGTCGAGCGATTCAAGCGTGAGGCGATTACTGCCGCCGGCCTCGAACATCCGGCCATCGTGCCGATCTACGATATCGGGGAACAGGACGGCTTTGTGTTTATCGCGATGAAGCTGCTGCCCGGGCGCTCCCTCGCCGATTTGCTGCGCGAACGGGCAACCCTGCCATTGCCCGAGTTGCTGGCAGTGCTGGCGCCGCTGGCTGCGGCACTGGATTATGCGCATTCCCGTGGTGTGGTGCATCGCGACATCAAGCCGGCCAATATTTTGTTGATCAATGACGAACAGCATGGCCAACCTACTGCTGCGCCATCCGTGATGCTCAGCGATTTTGGGATCGCTAAAGTCCTCGATGCCCCCGGTATGACCACTACCGGTGCTCTGATCGGTACACCCGAGTATATGGCACCTGAGCAAATCGGCAACCGCCCGGTCGATGGGCGTAGCGATGTGTATTCGCTGGGCTTACTGGCTTATCGTGCATTGGCCGGGCGATTGCCTTTTGCGGGTAGTACGCAGGAGGTGCTGATGGCCCACCTCCATGACCAGGTACCGCCGCCCTCTAGCTTCAATCCGCAGCTGACGCCGGCCGTCGATCAGGTGTTGCTGCGCGCAACGGCCCGTGATCCGGCTGCCCGCTATGCCGCTGCCGGTGCTTTTGTTGCCGATCTGGCCGCGACCAATCGCGTCGGCACGTTGTCGGGCGCATCGCCGTTGCTGAGGCAACCCGCGCTGCCCGACATCCATCAGCAACTGCCAGTGCCGCAAGCGCTGCCGACGCCGGTCGCGCCGGCTGAACAGCAACCGGTGCTGCGTCCGACTGCAACCAGCACCGATGTCGGCCGGCCGGTTCGGCGTGGCGGTCTGGCACTAGTGACGGCACTGGCGACGGTTCTGGCCATAGCGGCGCTGAGCATGGCTCTGTTTAGCCTGTGGCGCGGCGGCACGATGCTGCCGCCGACGCCTATCCCGCCGCTTGCCGGTGTTGATACGCCCACCACTGCGCCCGGCGTCGGCGCGGCTCCGGAACCAACAGCGCCGCCTACGCCCGAACCGGCTGTTACGGCAGTGCCCAGTGCCACAACTACCACTGACCCCGCGGCGAACGCCACTCCCACGCCGGCAGCCAGTGCGTCGCCGCCGTCACCCATAGTGATGACGTCGCTCGTTACGGCGATTGTGACGGCAACGCCGCGCCCACCCGCACCCGAGCCGCCAACCGCCACCAGTCTGTCGCCGACTGCCGTACCGACCGGTACGCCGACGCCCTCGCCGACCGCCGCGCCGCCGGCGACAACCACGTCCTGCCCGATTGCGGCCTCACGCGGCTTCGGCAAAATTTATGCCGAGAATCCACGAGTGCGCGAACGACTCGGCTGCGCGACCAGCCAGGAACAGACTGGTGTGGCCACGCAGCAATTTTTCGCAGCCGGTACCATGTATTACTGGCAGCCTACCGAGGAGATTTTTGTGTTTCTGGATTTGCATGACGGAGCGGTCGAAATTTTCACGGAGCCCGAAGTTGCCGCGCTGCCGGAGCTCGATCCGCCGCCGGCCGAAACGAATGCACCGCCTGGCGGATTTGGCCGAATCTATTATAATTTGCCTGAAATTCGCGACCAGATAGGCGCACCACTTTCACCAATGGAACTATTGCAACCTTATGGGGTGATACAACCCTTTCAAGACGGGATCATGGTGTTCACGCCGGACTATCGCGGCACTGGCAAAAATATTTTTGTCGTCTATAATGATGGCAGTTTTGAACGCTACGTCGATACGTTTCAGGATTAAGGGACGTTCTACTGATGGCTGAAGCTGTATCGCTCACACAACCCGCACGAGCAACCCCGGCGCTGCTCCCGCTCAAAATAGTGCCGCCCGCCCCGCGCGCCGATGCTTTGCTGCGGCCGGATCTGCGGGCGATCCTGGCTGAAGCGCGCCTGCAGTCGGCTACGCTGGTGGTCGCGCCGGCCGGTTATGGCAAAACCACCTTGATCGCCCAGTGGGCCGCCGAGCTTGAACAAACCGGCGCTATCGTAAACTGGATCAGTCTCGATAGCGGTGATCGCGATCCTTCATTATTACTGGCCTACCTGGTACGGGCCTTTCAATCCGGTTTTCCGCATATCGGCCAGCAAGCCTGGCGGGTTTTGCATAGCGCCGCCGATTTCCAGCGTGACTGGCCGCTGGTGGCCGGTGCGCTCTTCAGCGATTTGCAGGCTGAATTGACGGTGCCGACGTTCCTGTTCCTCGATGATTTTCACCTGATTGCCGACGGGCCGATTACCTCGCAGTTGCTCGGTTACCTGCTGCGCGCCGCGCCGCCTTCGCTGCACATCGTGATTGCTTCGCGCCGCCCGGTAACCATCGCGCCGTTGCCGCGTCTGCGCGCCGAAGGGCTGCTGCTTGAACTCAATCAGGACGATCTCTCGCTCACGGCGCTGGAAGTTCGCGCTTTGCTTGAGCGCCAGCAGGTCGATCTGACTGAAGAAGACCTGGCGCTGTTGCTGGCGCGCACCGAGGGCTGGGCGCTCAGCATCCAGTTGATTGCCCGCACCCTCTCGCGCCTGCCGCCGGAACGTCGCAGCAACTATGTTCATATGCTGGACGTGAACCAGGAGAGCCTCTTCGAGTACCTGGCCTCCGAGGTGATCGCGGATTTGCCGCCCGATCTGCTGAATTTCCTGGCCTTTGCCGCGCTGCCCGAGCAGTTCGATCTGCCCTTGCTCGCCGAGGTGATGCAGCGCCGTGACATCGATGCGTACATCAGCCGGGTACTGCAACTGGGCCTGCCGCTGACGACGGTCGATGAGGGGACGCGCGAAGCCGGTATGCGGCTCTATCGTTTCCATCCGCTCTGGCGACGGCTGTTGTTGCGCCATGCACGTACCACCCTGAGCGATGAGGTGCGCATCAAGGCCCAGCGTGGCATTGGGCGGGTGCTGGAGCGGCGCGGCAATTTCGAACGCGCCCTGCAACACTATGCCGCCGTCGAAGATATGGCTGAACTGGCGCGTGCGCTGCGCGAACGGGCCTGGCCGCTGATCAATACGCCCCAGCGTGACACGGTGCGGCGCTGGCTCGATTATTTGCCGGCAATCTGGCGTGTTGATGATCCCGAGTTGTTGCATATGTGGGGCTGGAGCCATTTTGCGATTATGCCCGAGCAGGCGGCCAATGCCATCAGCGAGTCGGCACGCCTCTACCGCGCCCAGGGTCTTTATGGGCGCGAGATGCGCGCGCTCAGCGATGTGGCCGCCCTGCTGTTCTGGGAAGATCGCCCCGGCGACCCACGGGCGATCCAATTACGCGATAATCGCGAGGTGATCAGCGGCGACATTGATCATAACGATAGCTTTGCCGCTATCTGTGTGCGGGCGGTGCGCTCGGCCAACCGGGTGCGCGATGCCTGGGCCCGCGGCGCGGCCCTGGTCAGTGTGGTGGCGCTGCTCTATAGCCAGGGCCGCTATGCAGCAGCGCAGCGTGTGGCGACGCACGCCGCCCGGCATCCGCGGAGCGCGTTCTGGCAGTGGCTGCTGGCCCTGATCGTCTCGTCGATCTCGATCCAGCAGGGCTACCCGGTGGCGGCACTGGCGACGCTGAACGAGGCTTTGCATAGCCCGCAGATCGACCGCGATGACCGGATGCGCCAGCACCTGCTGCGCCAGAAGGCTCAGGCGCTCTATCAACTTGGCGAAGATGCCGAGGCACTTGAACTGGCTCGCACCACTCATCGCCGGCTCAGTGATTATTACAATGATGGCGTTGTCGGTACCAGTGCGGCTTTGCTGGCTCTGTTGCTGCTCGAACATGGCAGCTTTGAAGAGGCCAGTACCTACCTGGCTCGCGCTCGCCAGATGGCTCACCGTACCGGGGCGGTCGCGCTGCTGGGCCGGGTCGAGGTGCTGGAAACCTTGCATATGCTGCACGCCGGCCAGCTGGATCAGGCAGCGGTACGTGCCGCCGATCTTCTACGCCAGTCGCGCAATGAAGAACAACAGCCTTCGGTGCAGGCTGCCATTCTCGGCCCCTCCGAATACTGGTTGCGCCTGCTGCTGCTGGTGACGCTGGGCGAAAGCGGTGATACGGCGCGTGCCTTCGATTTGCTGGCTGAATTGATCGCGCAGATGCAGGCCCGCGGCGACGGCCTGTTTCTGGTGGTGGCCATTCTCTACCGCGCTGCACTGGCCGAACGACTTGGTGATGCCGAAACCGCTGAGCTCATGCTGACTGCGGGCTGGGATCTCGCCGAGACATTGGACGTCGTCTTTTTGCCTTTCCTGCCGGCCAGTGTCCTCAGTGGCCTGGTGGCTACCGGTATTCGGGCCGACCTGGCTCCGGCAGCAACCGCCAGTGTCCTGCGCCGCCAGTTGAGCGAAAAAGCTATTGATTTGCTTGTCGACCTGGCTGTCGATCGGGCGCCGACGGTGCGGGCACGAGCGGCGACGTTGCTTGGCGATCTGGGCGCAGTGCTGGCCTACCCGGTGCTGCGCTCGCTGCTGAAAGACCGCAGTCAGCCCGTCCGTACTGCGGCCGAGTCGGCATTGGAACGCCTGGTGTATCGCCCGGCCTACCAGTTGCGGATACGCACTCTGGGGGCTTTCAATGTCTGGCGGGGCGACGATGAAGTGCGTGACCGCGACTGGCGCAGTGTCAAGGCGCGCCAGTTGCTGCAATTGCTGCTGGTTGAGCGCGGGCGCATGTTGCCGCGCGAGCGAATCATGGATACGCTCTGGCCAGGCCTGGAGAGCGAAGCAGCAGCCAATAATCTGCGGGTAACCATTAGCCGGTTGACGCGGGCGCTGGAGCCGGCCCGCCCCGAAGGCGCGCCCAATTACTATATCATTCAGCAGGGCGATACCTACGGCTTCAATATCGGCGCCGATCATCGGCTCGATGCGACCGACTTTGCCGATGCCGTCAACGCCGGGCGTAGTGCGCAGCAAAACGACCAGGTCGACGCAGCCATCAGTGATTACCGGCGGGCTATCGGCCTGTATGGCGGCACGTTTTTGCCGGATAGCCTCTATGAAGATTGGTCGGTGGTGGAACGTGAGCGGCTGGCGTTGCTCTTCTGCGATGCGGCGCTGCGGCTGGGCACGTTGCTGCTGGATCAGGGAATGCCGCACGAGGCGATTGGCCTGGCCTGGCGTGTGCTGGAACATGACCAGGCTCAGGAAGATGCGTATCGTTTGCTGATGCGGGCTCACGCCGCCCTTGGCGAACGGAGTACGGCGCTGCGCCTCTATACCCGCTGCGTCGCCGCACTGCGCGAAGAACTCGGCGTCGATCCGCTCCCAGAGACCGTGGCGCTGTATGAGGAGTTGAAATTATAGGTCGTAGGTGATGGATCAGAATGGCTTATTATTCCATAGCCTATGACCCATGACCTGTAACTTTAGTCGGTGGTTTCCTCGGGTTGATCGCGATTCAAGATAGTGAGCCGGACGTTTGGTTCGAGCTGTGCCGGTGTTTCGATGACCGGCTCGAAATAAGCCTCAACACCCAGGCACTGGCTGATAAATGCGACAGCATCTTGCAGATGGTCGATTTTTCGCTCCTCTCCGCTGGCAACGTGTTGGATGCGGCCACGCCAGCCATCAGGTCCGGCAATGCTGTTGTCTTGAATGACCAATCTGAGCAGGAATGCTTCAACCCTGCGGGCGTTCATAGGCTTGCCTCGTCTCGTGTATCCAGATCCCGGTTCTCGCAGATAGCTTACCGTGACCAGATTACCAGGGCGTAACCGCAGCCCGGCTGCGGTTTCGTTTTGGATGCCGGCCGCATCAGGGCTTTTTCGCCTGCGGTCGTCGGCTTGCTCGCGCCGCACCCGGCGTTTTTCGCCTGCCGCAGCGCGGAAGTTGACATTTCTGTCGTTCGTTTTCGCAGCGAAGCCGCGGAAACGAACGAACAAAGAACGTTCTTCTGCGCTGCGGCAGGCGCATCCGGCTTCTTCGCCGTGTGGCTGCGTAAGCCGGGAGCCGGTTGTGCAAACTGTGGCGGTTCTGGTATCATCTCCAGCATTGCTGGAAAATTGTTACCTGCTGTGGTTGTGCGAGGAAATCATGGAAATCAAGCTGACGGTTTTGCCGGGAGACGGGATCGGGCCGGAGGTGACGGCGGAGGCTTTGAAGGTGCTCAAGGCTGTCGGCGATCGCGCCGGCCATCAGTTTACCGTACAGGAAGGTCTGCTCGGCGGTGCGGCCATTGATGCCCAGGGCACGGCGCTGCCGGAGGCAACCATTGCGCTCTGCCGCAAGAGCGATGCCGTGCTGCTTGGCGCGGTCGGCGGTCCGAAATGGGACAATCCCGATGCGAAGGTGCGCCCCGAGCAGGGCTTGCTGGGCATCCGCAAGGCGCTCGGCCTCTTTGCCAATTTGCGCCCGGTAACGCTGCATCCGCGTTTGCTTGATGCCTCGCCGCTGCGCCCCGAGCGACTGGCAGGCGTCGATTTAATGGTGGTTCGCGAGTTGACCGGCGGGATCTATTTTGGCGAGAAGCGCCGCGAGCACGACGAACACGGCGAGTGGGCCAGCGATCTTTGCCGCTATAGCGAGGCCGAAATTGTGCGGATCGTACGGGTGGCCGCCGAACTGGCCCGCAAACGCCGCGGCAAGCTGATGCTGGTCGATAAGGCCAATGTGCTCGAAACCAGCCGGCTCTGGCGCAGTGTGGCGACCCGATTGATCCAGACCGAGTTCGCCGATCTGCAGTTCGAGTGGATGCTGGTCGATGCCTGTGCGATGCATTTGTTGCGCCGCCCTGCCGATTTTGATGTGATCGTCACTGAGAATATGTTCGGCGATATTCTCACCGACGAGGCTTCGATGCTGGCCGGCTCGATGGGCATGTTGCCGAGTGCTTCGCTGGGCGAGGGGCGCACGGGTCTGTATGAGCCGATCCACGGCAGTGCACCGGACATTGCCGGCCAGGGCAAGGCCAATCCACTGGCGATGATTTTGAGTGCGGCCATGCTGCTGCGGCTGTCCTGTGGCCTTGAAAGCGAGGCCGGCAGCATCGAAACGGCGGTCTGGGAGGTGGTGGAAGCCGGCACCGTGACCGCCGACCTTGCAGCGCCCGGTCGGCCCGCATTGAGCACTGCCGAGGTCGGTGATGCAGTCGTTGCCCGGTTGCCTGCCTGATGATAAGGGCAGCTGCGACTGCCGGGCGGGTGGCGCTGATCACAGGCTCCTCGCGCGGAATCGGGCGGGCGATTGCGTTGCGCCTGGCCCACGATGGCTACGACATCGTGGTGAACTATTTCCGCAATCGAACCGCCGCTGAAGAGACGGTTGCCGCCATCGAGGCGCTGGGCCGGCGCGCTATTGCCGTCAAGGCCCATGTCGGCGATGCGGCGAAGATCGAGCAGTTGTTCACGGCGGCCTGCGCCGAATTCGGCGGGCTGGATGTGCTGGTTTGCAATGCGGCCAGCGGTTTCTTGCGCCCGGCCATGCAGCAGGAGGTGCGCGGCTGGCAGTGGACGCTGGACGTGAATGCGCGCTCGATGTTGCTCTGTGCGCAGCGGGCGGCGCCGCTGATGGCTGCCCGCGGCGGCGGCGCGATTGTCGGCATCAGCAGCCTGGGCAGCCGGCGCGTGCTGCCGGAGTACATCGCAGTAGGTGTGAGCAAAGCCGCCATCGAGACACTCACCCGCTACCTGGCCGTCGAACTGGCCGCCCAGAACATCGTCGTCAACAGTGTGAGCGGCGGCATCGTCGAGACCGACGCGCTGCGGCATTTTCCGGCGGCGGCAGCGGCGATGCTGGAAGCCGGGCGTACGCGCACGCCTGCCGGACGCCTGGCGCGCCCCGAAGACATCGCCGAGGTCGTCGCCTTCCTCTGCTCGCCCGCCGCCGCCATGATCCGTGGCCAGACCATTATCGTCGACGGCGGCTATTCACTGATGATGTGATTTCATAACAGCCATGATGGGTATGGGCTTTTCGGCGGCATTGCCGCCGAAAAGCCCATACCCATCATGGCTGTTTCTGGCTGAGTATTATTCTTTCGGCAGATCGAGGTCGCTGAGGCGGACGGTTTTGCGGCCGGAGAATTTGATGGTCTTCTGGCCCTCGCTGCTGAGCTGGCCGCTTTGCTCCAGGTTGCTCACTTCCTGCTGCATGGTCTCGGCCAGTTCGACTTCGCCCTGGTTGAGCAGGCGGGTAACGGCGCTCTTGAGCTTCTGCGTGCCGCCGGCCACATCGCCGGACTGAATATCTTGCAGGGCACGGGTTTGCAGCTTGAAGGCGCTGATCTTCTCGACGATATTCATTACCGACGGGCTGACCTGGTTGATCTGGCCCTGGTCGGCGGTGAAACTGAGCAGCACATCAGCGCGGGCCTTTTCCTGTACCAGTTGCAACGCCGGTACGTCGTAGGCTACTTCGACCTGGCCGACCCGATACTGGCCGACCGGGCGCGGATCGACCAGGAACTCAATCAGCAGCGTGCGCCCCTGGCCGGTCTCCAGTTCGCCGAGCGGCACACTGACCGCACGATCCGAGATAGGCTGGTAGCCAAGATTGTTGATCAGCGGGATGACCTGCCAGACCGCCCGTGGCGTGACCCCCTGCACCAGGCGCAGGGTCGCAGTGGCATGCTGCACGACCGTGTTCTGGGCGCGCTGAACCGTGTTCTGGAAGTACTCGGTGATCTCGTCGGGGCGGGCGATGAAATCGGCAGTGCCGCCGGAGCGGTTGGCCATGTCGATCAGCAGATCCTCGTTCCAATCTTTGCCGACACCGAGGGCGGTGATGGGCACTCCCAGGCGCGCAGCATCTTCGGCGCGCAGCAGGCATTCGTGCTCGTTCTCAGTCTGGCCGTCGGTGAGCAGCAGCAACCGGCGGATGCTATGGTCACGCACCTTATCGATTTCGCCGAGCGCCTTATCGATGGCAGGAGCGATCTTGGTACCGCCGGCATCGCGAATGCGGCTGATGCGATCCTGGATCTCTTTTCGGTTGTGCACCGACGTCGACGGAATAATGACCTCGGTGCGATGATCAAAGATGACCACCGACACGGTATCCTGCGCATCGAGCAGATCGAGCGCCATCGTGGTTGCGCGTCGCACCCGGTCAATTTTCTCGCCTTTCATCGAGCCGCTGCGGTCGAGCACAAAGCTGACATTGACCGGCATCCGCATCTGAGCGACAACCTGCGTGGGTTGCATTTCCAGCAGCAGATAGGCGACCTGGGGCGTACTGGTTGCCGCCAGGTAGGGGCGGGCCAGGGTTGCCCGCAGATTGACTTCACCTGCCATCGAGTTCCTCCCTATGTTCTTCCGGCGCCTGCCGGGCGATCAGGACTTTATCGATCCGGAGACCGTCCATATCAACGACTTCAAAGCGCCAGGCATTCCAGACCGCAAACTGGCCGGAGCGCGGGATCTGCCCCAGTAAGCTTAGCACAAAGCCGGCCAGCGTGTCGTAGCGATATTCTTCTTCATTGGGCAATGCTTCAACCTGCAACAGATCTTTGAGCCGATCGATGGGCAGGGTGCCCTCGGCCAGGAATGAGCCGTCGGCACGCCGGATAATTGCTTCATCGTGCTGGACATCGTGCTCATCGTTGATTTCGCCGATGATTTCTTCCAGCACATCTTCCAGCGTAACCAGGCCCTCGATGCCGCCGAGTTCGCCGACGGCCAGGGCCAGGTGGCGTTGCTGCTTGCGAAAGGTCGGCAGCAGGGCCGCGGCGCGGCTGTTTTCGGGCACGAAGAGCGGCGTATGCATCAACTGGCTGAGCGGCTGATCGAGCTCGCCACTGCGATAGCCGCGCAAGATGTCGCGCGCGTGCACCACACCGACGATATTATCGCTGTTTTCGCGGTAGAGCGGCACCCGCGAATAGCCCTGCTCGATGAAATCATCAATCACAGCGCCCAGAATATCGTCGGCGCAGAGCACATACATATCGCGGCGTGGCGTCATAATCTGGCGCACGCTGCGGTCGCCGAGATCGAAGACGAGTTCAACAATGTCGCGTTCCTCCGGCGCAACCGTGCCGCTGTCGGCGCCTTCACAGACAGCGTAGAGAATATCGTCTTCGGTCACCATCTCTTCACTATGCTCACGACGACCGAGCAGCGTCAGCACCGTCTCAGTCGACCAGGTCAGCAGGCCGATGACGGGGCGACTGGCGGCGGCGAGCACATTCATGGGGCGGGCCATAAGCGCGGCAATCGCTTCGGCGTTTTGCAGCGCAATGCGTTTGGGCACCAGTTCGCCGAGCACCAGCGAGAGATAGGTAATCAGGGCAATCACCAGAACCAGGGCCAGCGTATCGGCATAGGGCGCCAGCAGCGGGATATCGCCAATCAGCGGGGCGAGCGTGCCGGCCAGACTGGCACCGCCGAACACACCGGAGATGGTCGCGATCAGCGTAATGCCGACCTGAACCGTTGCCAAAAAGCGATTGGGGTCTGCTTGCAGGTGCATCGCAGCGTCCGCGCGAAGATTGCCGGATGCGGCCAGTTGTTCGAGTCGTCCGCGGCGTGCCGAAATCATCGCCGTCTCGGTGCCGGCAAAAACGCCGTTGAGCAGCGCGAGAAAGATGATGATACTGAGCTCTAGCATAGATTCTTTCTCCTTTCGGGTTTGCAGCGGCACCACAAACCCGAAAGAAACGGCAGGAGTTGTGCGCCTGCTTTAGCGTAGCGGTTGGAATTGGATGATGCGCAGGAAGCTATCGACTTTGAGCGAGGCACCGCCGACCAGGGCGCCGTCGATGTCGGCGCAGGCCATCAGTTCGTCGATATTGTCGGGCTTGACGCTGCCGCCGTACTGGATGCGCACCTGGGCGGCAATATCGTCGCCGTAGAGCTCAACCAGCGTCTGCCGGATGGCAGCGTGCATCGCCTGGGCATCGGCAGGTGTGGCGGTATCACCGGTGCCGATGGCCCAGATGGGCTCGTAGGCCAGGACGATGTCGGGCATGCATTCGGCAGCGACATCTTTGAGGCCGGCGCGCACCTGGTTGGTGACGATGATCTCGGCCTGGCCGACATCGCGTTGCGGTTTGCTCTCGCCGATGCAGACGATGGGGCGCAGCTTGTGTTCGAGCAGAATATGCAGCTTCCGGTTGACGCTCTCGTCGGTTTCGCCGAAATACTGGCGGCGCTCGCTGTGGCCGATGATGACATAGCTACAGCCGACGTCGAGCAGCATGGGCGGGGCAACTTCGCCGGTGTAGGCGCCCTGTTTCTCGTAGTAAACATTCTGGGCACCCAGTTCGATGGGGCCGCCTTCGAGGGCGGTGTGTACGGCCTGGAGCGCCGTAAAAGGCGGGCAGACCACCACCTCGGCACCGTCGGCGCTTAACGCGGGGCTCAACTCTTTTACAAACGCCACTGCTTCGCCCACCGTCTTGTGCATTTTCCAGTTACCGGCCATGATCGGTGTTCGCATCTTGATTCTCCTTCTTCAGCCTGGTTGCTTCCCATCCCGACCCGTATCACATTCAGAGCACAGCCCTGCGCAGCCATTATTCGCGAGACTTCCACTGTCGACGTGATTGCTCAAGCTGCAACAGCCTTTTTCGCCCCTTCGACAGGTTCAAGGCAGGCCGTGGCAGCGTGGAAGTGACGAACTTTGATGGTTTTCGGCAGTCGCGATCGCTGGTGCTGCTGCAAGCGAGCGATACCTTGCCATAGTGCAGGCACAACTGCCTGCACTATAGCAGATTTTCAGAAGGGCAGATTCAAAAGTCGTGGCAAAATGAAGACCAGCACCACGCCGATGGTAGCGGCAACCGCGAGCACGCGCCAATCCCAGGCCAGCACTTTGGCGCCGTCGAAGGGGCCGGCCGGGATGAGATTGAAGAGACCGAGCCAGGCATTGATGTTGTAACCGATCAATGCGCCGAGTTGCCAGTTACGGGGCACAATAAACAATAAACCCAGAAAGACCAGCGCGAGCACAAAATTGGCGGCCGGTCCGCCCAGTGCAATAATGCCGCTCTGCCGGGCGGTCAGGTAGCCGCGGTGCCAGACGGCACCGGGGGCGGCGATGAAAAAACCGGTGAAGGCGAGGACAATCGAAATCATCACAAAGCCGTCGTTGGAAACAAAATGCGCTTCGGCGCCATAGCCGCGGGCCAGCACCCGGTGGGCCAGTTCGTGCAAAACAAAGCCGATGCCGCAGGTTACAGCAGCGATGATCAGAAAAGTGACAAAACCGGGTGTCAGGATGCGCCCACCGATCAGCGCAATGGCAAAGGCCAGCGAAGTGCCGGCCCATGCCTTGAGCAGTTCGATATTGTCGTCGCGGCCGCGTAGCGACGACTCGTCGGTTGGGATCGAAAAAATGTCGCGCATTGATATAGTTCCCTCCAGGTTAATTGTTTTCCCAGCCGTGTTCGCCGATCAGGGGCACGAAACGCACCCCGGCGATCGCTTCGACTTTGCTGGCCTGGCCTTGCATCGTCAGGCGCAGCAGGCGCTGCTCTTCGCGCCCGCCAACCGGAATGACCAGCCGCCCATGGGGAGCGAGCTGCGCCCGCAGCGGCTGCGGGATCCAGGGCGATGCTGCGGCCACACTGATGGCCTCGTAGGGCGCGTATTCCGGTAAGCCGTCGGTACCATCGCGTTCGATCACATGGACATTGCGATAGCCGAGTTGAGCCAGCCGTTCGCGGGCGCCGGCGGCCAGCAGCGGCGAGCGCTCGATGCTATAGACCTCTCGGCTCAGCAGGCTCAGCACGGCTGCCGCATAACCCGAGCCGGTGCCGATGTCCAGCACTCGCTCGTGACCTTCCAGTTGCAGAGCCTGCGCCATCAGGGCAACCATAAAGGGCTGTGAAATGGTCTGATCGTCGGGCAGGGGCAGCGCACAATCGTCATAGGCCTGGCGGCGCAGATGTTCGGGCACGAACAGGTGGCGAGGCACGCTGCCCATTGCCCGCAGCACCGCCCGTTCGGTAATGCCGCGTTGTCGCAATTGTTTCTCGACCATCTTCTTACGTTGTTGTTCCAGTGTAGACATATTGCACAGCATTGTAGCACATACCGTGCCATACAACATGCTCATAACACAATCATAACACAATCATAACATTCTCATAGCCAGTTTGCCTGTCCGTCTAGTTATGCTGGCGGATCCAGGTGCGTACCTGCTTGCTTTGATGTCGGGAGGCGTGGTTCCAGAGCAGCAGCAGGGCCGTGATGCCCTGGCTCGCGAGACGCTGGATCCACCAGCGCAGGAAGGCAATCGTGACGGCGCTCACCGGTTGCCCATCGACAAAGCGGTGCAGCATCTGATCGGGCGGCGATTGGATCGGCTGCCGCAAAGACATGAATGGCATTGCGCACCGTCTGATCGTTGCAACGTAGCGTCTGTGCAATCGCCGTGGGCGTCTGGTATACTACTAAACATAGTTTCCGGCTTACCCATCACAGGATTACGCCGATGACATTCCCTGCCGGTAGAGACGCTGATGATGCGCCCGAGCGAGCAGATTTTTCCGATCCCGCAGCACTGGGCCGGATCTACGAACAATATGCGCACGCGATTTATCGCTATATTTACTCTCGGGTACGCGATGCCCAGCTCGCGGAAGATCTGACGGCCGACGTATTTCTGCGCATGATTGAAACCATCGACCGCTACGAAGATCGCGGCTGGCCGATCTCGGCCTGGCTCTACCGGATCGCGCACGACCGGGTGATCGATACGCTACGCCGGAAGCGACGGCGCTTGCAGATCCCGCTGGAAGACTGGGGAGAAAGCTGCGACGATCCCGACATCGCGGCTTGTTTAAGCGCGGAACACCAGAACCTGCGCGGCTATTTTTTTCGGCTGACTCACAGCCAGCGCACGGTGCTCTGGCTACGTTTTGTTGACGAATGTTCGCTGCAAGAAGTTGCAAGCAAGCTTGGCATCAGCGAGGGTGCAGTGAAAGCGCTGCAACACCGGGGTTTGCGGGCGCTGGCACGTATGCTGCGCGAAGAGGAACCGCACTCAGATTGAGCAACGCCGCCGACTACGTCAGTTGTGTTAGAACGGCTCAACCGGCGGCTGGTTGAGCGTCATGGCGTTAAGCCAGATAACCAGGCTGATCCAGGCGACATAGCTGAGCATAGCAATGGAGACCAGCCGGGCGGCGCGCCCGCGTTGCCGGAACATCAGCAGTGCCGGCACCGAGCCGATGATGATCGCCCAGCCGGCGAAGGTCAACCAGCGGGTAGTGATCGACGAGAGCGTGAACAGGGGCAACACACCCTGGAACAGCGCGACAGCGAAGGTCAGCCAGATCATGGGCGGCACCAGTGAGTGGCGCAGGCGCCCATTGAGCGAGACGATCAGCGTGCTCAGCAAGGCCAGGAGTACCGGGAAGAACCCATAGTGCGTAATCAGGCCGTCGTGCCAGAGCGCTGCCAGGTACACCCCCCGATCCAGCGGATTGCGCCCGGTTACCCCCAGCATCCCCCCGGCCGCCAGGCCGCCCAGTTGCTCCGTAATCATATCCCAGAAGGCACTGTAGTAGAAAAAGAAGACGAAGCCGGCGGAAGCCAGGCCGGCCCAGAGCAGTTTGACGGCGCCGCGACGCTCGGCATCATCGCGAGCGCGGAACCAGAGCCAGGGCACAATGAACAGGCCGACCAGAGCTGTGTTCAGGAACGAGCCGATATGGCCGAGGAACACCAGAATGAAACCGATGGTGATCCATCCCCAGACCAGCCAGTCGTCGTAGTCGGGCCAGTTGACGATGAGGAGCGTGAGCAACAGAGTCGAGAACCATTGTGTTGCAACCTGAGTCTGGAAGGACCACCAGGTATTCATCAGGCCGACCGCGATGAGTACATACAGGAGCGCGGCCAAAAAGCCCATACGCGGATTGTTCGTCAGGCGAGTAGCCATCAGGTAGAACAACGGCACGGTCAAGGTTTCAAAAATACCGGCGGTAAACTCGTAAAGAAAATAGATGCTCAGTCCGGTAAGTGTGAAGGGCGCAATCAGCATGTACCAGCCATTGGGAAAGGGAAAAGGCAGGCCGCGGTGCTGAGCCGGGATATACACATCGCCGAAAACCGTGCGCAAAAAGCGGTTGACGTGCAGTTGCAGGTCGCCGGGCATAGAAACCGGGTAGAGCTGGCCGGAATATTTGATGACAAAACTGATGACCATCAGCAGCACCAGCCAGCGTAGCATGCCGGCGTCGGGCAGAGCCCGAAAGCGGCGCAGGAAGGGCGGCAGCAGCGCACTGGCAATCCCGGCGGTGGCCAGCGCCAGCAAGCCGGCCTGCACGATCCAGGCATTGCCGATGACCAGGCGGGGCGCCTGATAGACGGCAATCAGGCCGACGGCGAGTATGGGCAGCAGAGCCAGCCCGAGTGCCTGGCGGCGCTCGAAGCCGATGCCGCGCAAGCTCAGCCAGAAAAGCGCCATGCCCAGCGGCCAGGCCAGAAGCATACTGACGTCAGGTGCGACGAAGCCGCCACCCGGCACCGAGGTAATCGTCAGCATGCGCCCGATAGCAACCCCCAGTTCGCCGCGCACATCGGCCGGATTGCGCCAGGCCTCGGTTTCCAGGCGCAGGTGCAATCTGCCGTCGGGCATAGCTGCGGCCGGAATATATAAATGGTGGCTGGTTGCGTGGTTGGGCAAAACCAGCGCCAGCGGCGCCCGGTCGCCGATGCCCAGGTAGAGCGTAGTGGGGGGTGCGTCGGGCTGCCAGTTGGCGCGATGCGATACGATATTGAAGCTGAGCAGCACATCGCGTCGGCCGAGGCCGGGGATCGCGATGGCGGCCTGGGGCAACGACCAGCGCCAGCTATCGTCCCAGGTGATCAACTCAGGGTCGCGGAAATCCCGCATAAAGGGCCGATCAGTCTCGATGCCCTCGTCGATGCCGACCTGGAACTGGTAGTGCAAGGGCAACTGGCCGGCACCGATGAGCAACAACAGCATCAGGCCGGCAACCAGCAGCATATGCCAATCCGGCAGGGCAGCCAGCAAGCGCCGCGACGTGGCGCGCAAATTGTCGAGCATGGTAGCCATTATAGCAAAGCGTAAAGCGTTTGAGCGCAGAGCGGCTGTGCATTGCAGGGATGGATACGAGATATGCCCCCGGTTGGGGGTTCAACCATTCTACCCGGCGCTATCGGTTTTTGTAAGCGAACGCGCGCCATAGTACCATACTTATGGTAGCGCGCTTGCAGGAAGTCAATGTGCTCATCGCGGACGAGATACACCAGGTGATGTTCTTGTGCAATCCGATTTGACGTGACCCTGCCACGATGCCGCTTTCTTCCGCCCCGGCGCAGGGCCTGTGTTATAATCGGCACGTGCCGAATAGAACAATGAATCATAAGGCAAAGACAGCGGCGAACTGGCGGAGGTACCAGGGATGAATGTGGCTGAGTTGAAGGAAGCGGTACAACGCGAGGTGGAACGCGTCGCGGCGACGTTGATGGAAACCAGCGACTGGATGGCCGACAATCCGGAACTGGGTTTGCAGGAGTATCAGGCATCGGCCCGGCTGAGTGATTTGCTCGGCGAATTCGGCTGGGAAGTGCAGCGTGGGATCGCCGATATGCCGACGGCCTTCGAGTCGCGGCTGCCCGGTAGCCGGCCCGGCCCACGCGTGGCCATCGTCGCCGAGTATGATGCGCTGCCCGAGGTGGGGCATGGCTGTGGGCACAATATTATTGCCACGGCTGCCATCGGCGCGGGGATCGCGCTGGCGCGGGTGGCCGGCCAGTTGCCGGGCTCAGTAGTGCTGATCGGGACGCCGGCGGAAGAGTCGGCGGTGCCGAATGCCGGCGGCAAAATTCCCATCCTCGATCACGGCCATTTCAATGATGTCGATGCGGCCATCATGATCCACCCGCTGACCGAA
Organism: Chloroflexaceae bacterium; assembly: GCA_034437175.1. Classification (GTDB taxonomy): domain Bacteria; phylum Chloroflexota; class Chloroflexia; order Chloroflexales; family Chloroflexaceae; genus DAOTUJ01. The sequence continues at coordinate 54,715 of DAOTUJ010000176.1, forward strand.
GATTTCATTGCGCTGGATTCGTCGCTGGTGGCCCACGGGCTCGATTTCAATTTTCACGGGCGTTCGGCTCACGCCGCAGCCAACCCGCACGATGGGCTGAATGCGCTCGATGCGCTGATTGTGATGTTCAGTAGTGTGGGCCTGTTGCGCCAGCAGGTGCGCTCGGATGCACGCATCCACGGCGTCATCACGCATGGCGGTACGGCACCGAATGTGATCCCGGCTTTCACCAGTTGCCGCTTCCGGGTACGCGCCGGCGACCCGGCCTATGCGCGCGACCTGGTGCAGCGCATTGTGGCCTGTGCCGAGGCCGGTGCCCAGGCTACCGGCACCAGCGTGGAATGGCACGAGTATATGCCACCTTACCTCAATATGGTGCCCAGCCATTCGCTCGGGGCGGCCTTCCGCGCGAATCTGCGGGCACTCGGGCGCCCGGTGCAAGATCGGCGCAGTCGCAGCGGTAGCGGTTCGACTGATTTCGGCAATGTCAGCCACCGGGTGCCGGCGGTCTGCGCTTGCCTGGCGATCTGCGGGCCGGAGGCGGGCTGGCATAGCCGCGAGGTGGCTGAGGCGACCCGTACCGATCGTGGGCACGCTGCCATCGTCGACGGCGCCAAGAGCCTGGCGATGACGGCGATCGATATTCTGGCCGATGCGACGTTGCGTGAACAGGCCTGGCAAGAACACGACCAGGCAATGGCGGACTTCGCACAATAGTATGAACCGCTTGCCGGTGCAGGCCGCGGTACAGCGAAGTTTCGCGACCCTGCTGCACCCGATTGAACAACTCCGGAGCTATCGGCGGGTCGACCTGCTGCCGGATCTGCTGGCCGGCATCACGGTGGCTGCCGTGCTGCTGCCGCAGGCGATTGCCTTTGCGCTGGTCGCCGGCGTCGATCCGGCTGCCGGTCTGTATACGGCGGTTATCGGTTCGATCATCGGTGCGCTCTGGGGCTCCTCGCAGCATTTGCACAGCGGGCCGACCAATACGGCTTCGGTGCTGGTGCTCTCAACGCTGAGCCCGCTGTTTATGCCCGGTTCACCGGATTACCTGACGGCCGCCGGGTTGCTGGCGGTGATGGCAGGGGTCTTTCGGATCATTATGGGCCTGGCCCGGCTGGGCTTGCTGGTGCATTTTGTTTCCGATTCGGTGATCATTGGCTTCTCGGCCGGCGCCGGGATCCTGATTGCCACCCGCGAAGTGCGTCACCTGCTGGGGTTGCCGCCGCCGGCCGATCCGAGTTATTTCGGTACGGTCTGGGCAATTGTGAGCGGGTTGCCGAGTCTGCACTGGCTGAGCCTGGCGGTAGGATTGGCGACCCTGGCGCTCATTATTGTGATGAAACGTTTCGTGCCGCGCTGGCCGGGCGCGCTGGTGGGCATGGTCGCTGCCGGGGCGGCGACGGCGTTGCTGGCGCTGGATGCGGCCGGGGTGCGGGTGCTGGGCGAGTTGCCGCGCAGCCTGCCGCCGCCGGCCGATCTGCCGCTCTTCAACCTGGAGTTGCTGGGGGCGCTCTCGACCGGCGCGCTGGCTATGGCGGCCATCGGCCTGGTCGAGGCAACATCGATCGGGCGCTCGGTGGCGGTGCGCAGCGGCCAGCGCATCGATAGCAACCAGGAGTTTATTGGCCAGGGGGTGGCCAATATTGCCTGCGGTTTCTTCTCGGGCTATGCCTGTTCCGGTTCGTTCAACCGTTCGGTGCTCAACTACGACGCCGGGGCGCGTACGTGGCTGGCGGCAGCGCTCTCCGGCGTCTTTGTATTGATCGTCATGCTGGGCTTTTCCGAGGCGGCGGCGTCTTTGCCGCGCCCGGCGCTCTCGGCGGTGCTGTTTGTCGCGGCTTACAGCATGGTTGATCGGCGCGAGATGCTGCGGATTTTGCGCACGACTTTCGGCGATGCAACGATTATGATGGTGACTTTGCTGGCGACGGTGTTGCTGCCGCTGCCCTTTGCCGTGCTGACCGGTATTCTCATGTCCTTTGCCTATTATATTGTCAAAACCAGTGCGCCGCGGGTCGAGCCGGTGGTGCCCGATGATCGCTTTCGGCATCTGGTATACCAGCCCGACAAGCCGGCTTGCCCGCAACTGGGCATCGTCGATGTGCATGGCGAGCTGTATTTTGGCTCGATTGGGCACATCGAAGAGGAATTGCGTCGACACCAGCAGGCGCATCCCGGCCAGCGTTTTTTGTTGATGCGCCTGCGCAGCGTCGATCATTGCGATATCAGCGGCATTCATATGCTGGAAAGTGTGCTGCGGCTCTACCGCGAGCGCGGCGGCGATGTCTACCTGGTTCACGTGACGGCACCGGTGCTGGAACGCATGCGGGCGACCGGCTTTCTGCGGCGGCTGGGCGAAGACCATATTCTGGATCCGGATACGGCGCTGGAATATCTCTTCTACCGGGTGCTGGATCCGGCCATCTGCATTTACGAGAGCAATGTGCGGGTGTTTCGCGAATGCCAGAACCTGCCGCGCCCGGACTATGCGATTCACCTGGAGATTCCGCCGGAGCCGGCTGAGGTGGATGTAGCGCAGATTGCGGCCCGCGATCTCTGGGAGCAGTTGCGCAAAGTACAGCCGCCGCCGCTGGTGATTGATGTGCGTGAGCCGCGCGAGTATATGGCGGGCCATGTGCCGGGCGCACAGAATGTGCCGCTGTCACGGATTCTGGCCGGCGAAGACGGCTTGCCGGCCGACCAGCCGCTGGTGCTGGCCTGTCGCAGTGGCCGGCGTAGCCTGCGGGCAGCGGCGGCACTGCGCGCCCGTGATTACGCACAACTCCAGATCCTCGCAGGCGGCATGCTCGCCTGGGAGAACGAACAGCTATTGGAAGCCTGGCATTCGACGGTATAATAGAATAGGTGCAGTGTATAATTATGCGAGCCTTGACCGTAAAAATGATGCAGAGGAATAGCAAGTATGAGCGTCTCAGTACCCCTCTCTGATGAGCAGCCTCTGGTCCAGGCATATTTTGTAGCCCGACCGAACCAGTTTCTGATAGAAGCCGAATACAATGGTTCGATTGTTCGTGCACATATGGCTGATCGTGGGCGACTGGAAGGGTTGCTGGTCAGCGGCGCAAAGCTGGTGCTGGCGCCGCGCCATGAAGTCGGGCGAAAAACCGCCTTTCAGGTTGTCGGAGTCTATCAGGGCAAAGAACTGGTATCGTTAAATACGCAGCTGCCGAACCGCTTGATCAGTGCGGCGCTTAACAGCGGCGCCCTGCCGCAGTTCGCTCGTTTTAGCCGGGTACAGTCCGAAGTGACGATTGGCCCGCATCGCTTTGATTTTCGGCTGGGAGATGGGCTCAATACCTGTGTGCTGGAAGTCAAATCGGCGGCGCATATCGTCGATGGGCTGGCGGTGTTTCCCGATGCGCCGACGGAGCGCGGGCGCGATCATTTCGATGCGCTGATCCGCTTTACACGGGGCGGTCAGCGCTGTGCGGTGGTCTTCGTGGTGCAACGTTCGGTGGCGCGCGCACTGGTGCCGAACGATGAAGTCGACCCGGAATTCGGGCGGGCTTTTCGCACCGCGATCTCGGCTGGTGTCGAGATCTATGCCTATCTCTGTCCCCTGAGCCTGAAGGGTATTACGCTGGGCAATGCCCTGCCCATCTTTGGCTCGCTGGACGCAATCCCCATTGAGTTTTGATGCACCAATGTTGTGACGACACCTTCCGACAATTTTGAACCGGAACGTGGCCCACCGCCTGGTTTATGGGCGGCGCTGGTGACGGCGCTGCTGCTGATCGCGGTGTTTGCTTTTACCACGGCCCAGACAACTATGCCGCCCGGCGAACGCTGGGCGGCGCTGACTATGTTCGGTATTCTGGCACTGGCCTATACGTTGCAGGGCAGCATTGGTATCTACGATGGACTGAGCCGGATTGTGCAGGCCGACTGGCGGCCCTTTGTGGTGCTGCTGGGCCTGTTGCCTGCCTGTTATATCTCCTACAGTCTGGCTGTCGATGAGTTTGCCTGGCGCGATCTGCTGGTGGCGGTAATCTTTACGGCGCTGCCGGCGGCGGCCTTCTGGCTGGGGCGTGGTCGCCGCCTGCCTACGCTGCTCGACACAGTGGCCACGTTCTATCTCTGGATGTCGGTTTCACTCGGCCTGTTGCCGGCGCTCTCGTTGCCGCAGCAGAGTGGCCAGGTGAATTTTTTTGCTTTTGCTTCGGTGCCGCTCTTGCTCTTGCTGCTGGCGGCGCGCGGCTGGCCCGGCCTGGGCTTCAGCTGGCATTTGAGCACGCGTGACCTGGCGCAGGCGCTGTTGATGGCGTTGGTGGTGCTGCTGCCGACGGCGGTGGTGCTGGCGACCGGTCCTGCGGCTGCGCCGGCGCTGTTTCTGCCGGGGGCGCTCGAATTGTTCGCCGGCGCCATCCAGAGCTTCTTCTATGTCGCCTTGCCGGCCGAGATCCTGTTTCGCGGCATTGTGCAAAACGGCCTGGTCCGCTGGTTCGGCGCAATGGCCCTGCGGCGCGGTTCGGCGGCCCAGGTGTTGCCGGCAGCTCAACAGGCCGCCCTGGCCGTCGCGGCGCTGTTGTTCGCGCTGGCCACCCTGGCAACTATGCCCGGCGCCTGGGGGCGGGTTGCGCTGGCCGCCCTGGCCGGGCTCGGCTACGGCTGGGTTTACCAGCGTACCGGCAAAGTCACTGCTTCAGCCGTGACGCACGCCCTGGTAATCTGGGCCACGACGATTATGTTTGTGTGACCGGCTGCGGTAGCCGGGTTCTGCTGGCTTACGCTTGCCGCAGATCCTCTCAAACTATCCTTATTCTCCTGGTTTCCGGCGGCGAAGCCGTCGGAAACCAGCGGAAAAGAACGTCTTCCACGCTGCCGCAGGCCAGAAAAGCCATTGCGGCTTGTGCAAAGCCTCGACGCGGCGAGCGTCAAAAGGAGAACTCGATGGGAGTGGCCGTGCCACAACAGGCCAGCCGCCGCGAACAGGTCGGCTGGTATTTTTACGATTGGGCCAACTCGGCATTTTCGGCGACGGTGGTGACGGTGTTTCTCGGGCCGTATCTGACGACGGTGGCCCAGGCGGCGGCTGATATCGAGGGGCGCATCCGGCCGCTGGGGCTTTCGATTGCAGCAGGTTCGTTCTTTCCTTATGTAGTGTCGCTCTCGGTGTTCTTGCAGATCTTTCTGTTGCCGCTGCTTGGCGCAATTGCCGATTATACCAACCTGAAGAAACGCCTGCTGCTGATTTGCGCGTATATCGGCGCGCTGGCGACGATGGGCATGTATTTTTTGCAGGGCGATAATTATATGCTGGGTGGCCTGCTGTTTCTCATTGCCAACCTGGCTTTTGGTGCCTCGATTGTCTTTTATAATGCCTATCTGCCCGACATTGCCGGCCCCGACGAGCGCGACACGGTTTCGTCACGCGGCTGGGCTCTGGGTTACCTCGGCGGCGGGTTGCTGCTTCTGGTTAATCTGCTGCTCTTCAACAATGCCGAGTCCCTGGGCCTGCGCGAGAGCGATGCCGTGCGGATCAGTCTGTTCTCGGCGGGAGCCTGGTGGGCATTGTTTACCATGATCCCGCTGGCGACCTTGCAGGTACGCCGGAATCGGCGGGCGCTGCCGGCGGGCCGGGGCTACCTGACCGTCGGCTTCTACCAGTTGCGCGAAACGTTTCGCAACGCCCGCAACTATCCGCAGACCCTGTGGTTTCTGCTGGCTTATTTGCTCTACAACGATGGTATCCAGGCGGTGATCGCGCTGGCTGCCGTGTTCGGCGCCGAGGAACTTGGCATGCCGCAGACCGTGCTGATCTCGACGATTTTGATGATCCAGTTCGTGGCTTTTTTTGGGGCGCTGGGCTTTGGCTGGTTGGCGCGCTGGATCGGCGCGAAGCGCGCCGTCATCATCAGCCTGCTGATCTGGTCGGCGGTGGTGAGCTTTGCCTACGTGATGCCGGCCGGCGATCAAAACCTGTTCTTTGTGCTGGGCGCCTGTATCGCGCTGGTGCTGGGCGGCAGCCAGGCGCTGAGCCGCTCGTTGTTTTCGCAGATGATCCCGGCCGGCAAAGAATCCGAGTATTTCGGTCTCTACGAGATCAGCGAACGCGGCACGAGCTGGCTGGCGCCGCTCTTCTTCGGCCTGGTCTTCGATTTCACCGGCAGCTACCGGCTGGCCGTGATCTCGCTGATCATCTTTTTTGTGGCCGGCCTGGTATTGTTGTTGCGTGCCAACGTGCGGCGGGCGATTGAAGAGGCCGGCAATCGCCCGCCGGTGCGGCTGTAGGGCGAAGCGGTGGCCGCCGGCCACTGCTTCGCCCTACAGCATATCGATACAAAGGGGTATGACCATGGATTTCACCGCTAACTACGGAATGTTCCTGAATGAAGCACACGAGATGTTGCGCCGTACGGTGCACGATTTTGCCGAAAAAGAAGTCGCGCCCTATATTCGCGATTGGGATCGCAGCGGTGCGGCTGCCGAAGGCCCCGAAACCCGTGAGCACGCCCGGCGCATCTTGCTGCGCATGGGCGAACTCGGTCTGCTGGGGATCTGCATTCCGGCAAAATACGGCGGCGCCGGCATGGACTACCTGGCGCTCGCTGTCGTCTGCGAGGAACTTGAGCGTGTTGATACCTTTTTGCGGGTGGTGATGAGTGTGCATACCGGGCTCAATTCGCTGAGCCTGTTCCAGTGGGGCAATGCCGACCAGATCGAACGCTACCTGCGCCCGCAGGCGAAGGGCGAAAAACTGGCCGGCTATTGCCTCACTGAACCCAACAGCGGCACCGATGCCGCCGCCATGCTGACGATGGCCCGCCGCGATGGCAATGGCTATGTGCTGAACGGCGAAAAAACCTGGATCAGTCTCTCGGATATCGCCGACAATTTCCTGGTGCTGGCCAGAACCGATCCCGACAAGGGCGTGCGCGGGATTACGGCTTTCATTGTCGAGCGGGCCTGGGAGGGCGTGCAGAGCCAGCCGATCCATGGCAAAATGGGGGTGCGCGCCGGCAATACCGGCAGTGTGATCTTGCAAGATGTGCGCGTGCCGGTGGCCAACCGGCTGGGCGAAGAGGGCGAAGGCTTCAAAATTGCTATGGCTGCTCTCGATAACGGGCGCTACACGGTTGCCGCCGGTGCCACCGGTCTGATCCAGGCCAGTCTCGAAGCCGGCATTCGCTATGCTAAAGAACGCCAGACCTTCGGTGTGCCCATCGCCGAGCACCAGCTGGTCAAGCGCATGATCAGCCATATGCTGCGCAAGCTTGATACGAGCCGGCTGCTGGTCTACCGGGCAGGCTGGATGAAAAATCAGGGTATTCGCAATACCCGCGAAACAACCCTCGCCAAGTGGCATGCGACCGTCAGTAGCTTCGAGAGTGCCGACGATGCCATCCAGATCCATGGTGCCTACGGCTATAGCGATGAATACCCGGTTGAACGGTACCTGCGCAACTCGCGGGGGGCTATTATCTACGAGGGTACCCGCGAGCTCCAGGAACTCTTGCAGGCCGATTTCGCACTCGACTACCGCGAGAATCGCCCATTGCGCTGCGAACTGCCCGCCTTTGACCCCGCCGAATGGGCGTAGTGCTTCCGGATCGGTTTGCGGCCTGATTGGAAATCGATCCGGAACCGGAGTTTTCCCGGCGCCGGCTGCGGCAACCACAATGCCAATCAGAAAGGATCTGCGATGGGCCTGCGTATCCGCCTTTTGCTCGCACTCGCACCGCTCGCTCTGGTCGTCCTGGCCATGGTTTTCGCGGCGCCCTTGCTGAACCGCCAGATGCGTCTGATCAATGAGCAGCGCTTTGCTGCCGCAGAAGACCTGGTTGAAAGTCTGGAACTCCAGGCGCTGATCTTGCACGAGCATCACCTGGTCGGGCGGGTGATTGAGGGCGACGCGATCCGCAATATGGAACTGCTGGCTACCCGCGCCAGGATCCTGGACGCGCTGGCAGAACAGGAAGAACTGGTCGATGTCTCACAGGAACTCGATCAGCAACTGGCAGTGCAGTACGGCGCGCTCTCGCGCCGTCACGACGATGTGCTGGAACTGGCCGACCGGGGCAGTATTCGTAGTGCCGAAGTTGTCTATGCCAACGACATCGACCGCTTGCTCAATGGGGTATTCGAAACCACTCAGGAGATCAGCGATCTCAATGAGGCCGAGCTGAACCGCATTAATCGCGAAACCCTGGTGACCCAGCAGCGCATCCTGTCCGGCTTCGCGATTGGCGGGGGGCTGGCACTGGTGCTGGCGCTGAGCCTGGCGCTGGTGCTGACCGGGGCGGCGCTGCGGCCGATTCGCCGGCTGGCCGGTGACGCAGAACGCTATATCGCCGGCGATTTCGCCGGCCGGCTGTCGCCGGCCGGCAATATTCACGAAGTTCAGGTGTTGCGCGATTCGTTTCAAAATCTGCTCGATGTAACTCACGCTCGCCGGCAGGAGCTGGAAATCAGCTCGCAGAATCTGGCTCGCCAGCTCGAACAGGAGCAGCAATTGCGCGAAACGGTTGCCGCACTCGATGTGCCGGTTATCCCGTTACAAGAACAAATGCTGCTTCTGCCGCTGATCGGCCACCTCGATGAACGGCGCGCCGGCGATGTCGGGCGAGTGCTGCTCACGGCCATCCGTCAGCGACGGGCGCGGCGGGTACTGCTGGATGTCAGCGGGCTGGTTGCGGCCGGGCCGCAAACTGCAGCCGCCCTGCGCGACCTGGTGGTGTCGGCCCGGTTGCTGGGCGCCGATCTGATCCTGGTTGGTGTGCGCGCCGAACAGGCGCCTACCTTGATCGAGGCCGGCATCGATGCGCAGCGGCTCAAGACGGCGCGCGATGTGTCGACGGCCATCAATGGAGTATAGCCGGTCGATGGCCGAGATAGACGCGGGTCATGTAGGCGAATTGCAATGGTTGGGCCAGGAAAAAGTCGTCGGTCAATGTGGCATTGGCATGTGCCAGCTGCTTGCGCATGGTGTGCTCAGGGAGCGCTGCAAAATTCCAGCGCAGGCTGAGGAGCCGGGTTATCGGGCAGGGCCGGGTGGCCAGGACGAGAAAGGGCCGGCCGGGTTTCAGTACACGCATCATTTCGTTGAGCCCCGCAGTTGCATCCGGCAAGTGTTCCAGCACATGTGCCGTAATGACATAATCAAAGTGGGCGTCTGGAAATGGCAAATCGGTGATGCTGGCCTGCCGTGCATCGATCAGTTGCGGAATGTGCTTTTGGGCCTGGCTGAGCATAGCCGGCGAAACATCAACCCCCACAATGCGCGAGGCAGGTAGCCGGTTGGTAAGCGCGGCACTGAGGGCTCCCGTCCCGATCCCGGCATCGAGAATCAACCCATCGGTGGGAATGCCGGCCAGTTCTCCACGTTCATGTAACTCCTGAAACAGGCGCTGATACGCATATGGGTAGCCCATGCGCGCAATTGCTTCCTCCCATCGATTGGCCACCCGCGTGTAAAGGTGGGCCAGGTGTTCTTCGCTCGCGAAGATGCGTTCGACCGAGATCTGCCAGTTTAAAAAGCGTAATCGCATCGCTTGCTCCCGGAAACTGCGTATGTGGATAACTATTGCTTAAGCAAGTATCCAGCAAAAAATTATTCGCCGGTCAGATTGCGCTCAATGTGCCGTAGCAGCGTGACGAGCGTATGGAGTTCCGCCGATGAGATGCCGCGAAAAATGCGCCGGCGTTCGGCAACCACTAGCGGCAACAGGTGTTCCATCAAACGGATGCCTTCCTCAGTAAGCGAGACCAGCGTGCGACGACGATCCGCCGGATCGGGCATGCGCTGAATCAGCCGGCGTTGCTCCAGCGCATCGATGAGGCGCGTAATGTTTGGGTGGTCGTGCAAATAGCGATTGGCCAGCTCGCTCTGGGCCTGCTCAGGCATGTCGTACAGCCGAAATAGCAAAAACCAGTGCTCCGGACTGATCGGTGTCTCGATCTGTTCAAAAAATTTGGCCAGGTGAAATCGCAACAGTCGGCTGGTATGCTGAATAATATAGGCGACCGCTGTGTCCAGGCTACTTGTATCGTGGATATAATCCGGCTGCATAGAATTCTATTGCCTATATAAATATTGCTTAAGCAATTATACATGCTTTGCTGGAAATGTCAAGCGCTGCAAGCCCTGAATCCCTGTTGCACACGCTTCGCAAAGCCATTCCACTGCTATGAAAACGATGCTTGGTTATTCTATCCAAGCATAACAAACCGCTTTTTGACCATGTCGCCAATAGACAGATGCGATAGGTTTTGATACTGTAAATTTACCGAGAGCGCAACAGTGAACGAACAAAATTCCACTCATCACATTTTCGTTCACGCGGTGACATCGCACTATTCGCCATAGCAGCCCTTTTTCCGGCCTGGTACTTGCGGCACAGACGCCCTGACCAGCCCGGAAAACATTTTTCAGGGGTATGTTACCTCTGAGTAGCCGAATTTGGGCGGTGCCCACCACCAGACCAATGTTGTTTGCTTCCCCTGCATTGTCGCAGTTGCGTGTTCAGTTTGCCGCAGATGGCTATTCTGAACGGCAACAATTTCCCGAGTCTTGATCCGTCAATGAGAGGCTGAGGTTCCCGCGCCGCTGGCACCGGGCGGGAATCGGGTACGGGTATCCGTATGATTCAGAATGGGCGGTTCCCACCCGCTGGCACCGGGTGGGAACCGTAACAACGGCGGCGTGAGCGCCGATGCAGTCGTATGATACCATAAGGCCTGCATCTGCAAAGTTAAGTTTTCCTGCTGCTGGTACCAGCCGGAAAGCCTGTACCACCGTCTTGCCCGTTGCGCTGGCACCGCAGGGCGAACACGGCAACTGTATCCGGCGGCGTGAGCGCCGATGTTACGGGACGCATGGCGTTCCGTTGACCCTCACCCCGCCCTCGCGTGAAGAGGAGGGCTCCTGCAATGTTCTATTTGCCCCGAACAGTGCTTCTGTCTTGCCTTATTTGCTCGACCGCCTGACGTTGCCTGCTGCCATGTCCACATGCCCGGCATGGGCCGGGTTTGCTGTTCGCTGGACGGCGACATTTGCTTGCACATGGCGAGACGCCGTGCGGCGTTTCGCGTCAAGGAGGTTCGGCCATGAGACAGGTCGCATTCTATGGCAAAGGTGGGATTGGCAAATCGACGACGCAGCAGAACACGGCAGCCGCGCTGGCTGCCCAGGGCGAGAAGATTATGGTCGTCGGTTGTGATCCCAAGGCTGACTGTACACGCCTGCTGCTGCGCGGTCACCGCCAGCAATCGGTGCTCGACACTATTCGCGAACTGGGCGATGCCGAGCATGTCACGCTCGAAAAGGTGATTACCAAAGGCTACGGCGACGTCAAGTGCGTGGAGTCGGGCGGCCCCGAGCCGGGTGTCGGCTGCGGCGGGCGCGGTGTGATCACGGCTATTCAGACGCTCGAGAAGCTGGGCGCCTACGAAGACGATCTGGACTATGTCTTCTATGATGTGCTGGGCGACGTGGTCTGCGGTGGCTTTGCCATGCCGATTCGCGAGGGCTATGCCGAAGAGATCTATATCGTCTGTTCGGGCGAATATATGGCGCTCTTCGCGGCCAACAACATCTCGAAAGGCATTCGCAAATTTGCTCAACGCGGCTATGCCCGGCTCGGCGGGCTGATCTGCAACTCACGCCTGGTCGAAAACGAGCTCGAACTGGTCATGGAGTTTGCCAACAAGCTCAACACCCATTTGATCCACTTTGTGCCGCGCAGCAAAGATGTGCAGCGCGCCGAGATCAACAAGAAAACCGTCCTCGACTACGACGAAACCCTTCCTCAGGCCGACGAATACCTGACCCTGGCGAAGAAGATCAACGAGAACGAGCGCTTCGATATTCCAACGCCGATCACCCAGGATGAGCTGGAAGACCTGATGCGCGCTTACGGCATCGTCGATTAGCGGCACCGCCAATCCTGAAAAGAAAATTCGTTTGTGGCTTCGGGCGGCGCAGTCGTGCGAAGCCACAAGCGAAGGCTAGCCGGTTCTGGTGGTGTCTTCTGCTGAAGGGAAATGGGGTTGTGATGGAAATTCCAATGACGAGATGCGCAGGCAGTCTGCTGCCGCAGAGCGAGGAACAGGCCAGCAAGGTGGCGCAACATCCCTGCTACAGCAAGGATGCACACTACAAATTCGGCCGCATCCACGTACCGGTGGCGCCACGTTGCAATATTCGCTGCAACTATTGTACGCGCAAGTTCGCCTGCCCAAATGAGAATCGCCCCGGCGTCACGACGCGGGTGATTTCGCCCGACGAGGCCATGCTCACGATCCGCGAGGCGGTGGCGAAGGAGCCGCGCCTGAAGATCCTGGGTGTGGCCGGGCCGGGTGATGCACTCGAGAACGATGCGACGCTGGAGACTTTTGAGAAGGCCGGCCACGAGTTTCCTTATCTCAGCCGCTGCCTTTCTACTAATGGCCTGCTCTTGCCCGACAAAATCGACGAGATCGAGCGCGTCGGCATCAGTACGCTGACGATCACCATCAACGCGGTGGCGCCCGAAGTCGGTGAGCAGATTTATTCGCATGTGCGCTACCGCGGCCAGACCTACCGCGGCAGCGAGGCCTTTCGCATCCTGAGCCGCAATCAACTCGAAGGGTTGCGCCAGGCCGCCATGCGCGGCATGGTCGTCAAAGTCAACTCGGTGCTGATTCCGGGCATCAACGACCGGCACCTGGTCGAGGTGGCTCAGGTCGTCAAGGCGCTGGGCGCCTACATTCTCAATGTTATCCCGATGATTCCGCTGGCAAAATTCGCTCATATCGAGCCGCCGAGCGACGAGGAAGTCAATCGGATACGCGACGAATGCGCGAATGTCATTCAGCAGTTCCGCCACTGCATGCGCTGCCGGGCCGATGCCATCGGCATTCCGGGCGAAGAAGGCTGCGGTGAACCGGTAGCAGACAAGGTCTGTACGCCGAAGTTCCTGCAAGAAAAGCCGATCTTCCGGCTGCAGTCGCCCGGTGACCGGCTCTGACGACCACGCGGTCATCACTGGTGCTCGTGCCGTACAGTCTTTTTCGCTTGCGGCAGCTGGTAAGGTAAGGTTTTTCGTTTCGTGTTGCGACGAAGCCGCAACACGAAACGGAACCATTGATAAGGCCTTTTTCTTGAATGATTGCGGCCAGGCCGCAATTATTCAAGAAAATTATACAAACAGCTTTTCGTTGTTTGCGGCAGCAAAGCTGCCGCAAACAACGAAAAGGAGGTACCGATGAGTAGCAAACCGATTGAGTTTCTTTGCGATGCGACGCTACCCGAACGTGCGATCCATATCGGCGTCAAGGGTGCCGACGGCTGTATGCGCGCCGACGGCAGCGATAAGTTTATTGCCAGCAATATTGCGACGACTCCCGGCGATATGACCGAGCGCGGCTGTACCTATGCCGGCTGCCGCGGTGTTGTTGGTGGGCCGGTCAAGGACGTGATCCAGTTGACGCATGGCCCCATCGGCTGTGCCTTTTTCTCCTGGGGTTACCGCCCGCACCTGGCCGACAGCGATTTCCATATGAAGTATACCTTCGTCTCGGACATGGACGAATCGTCAATTGTGTTCGGCGGCGAGACGAAGCTGCTGCAATGCATCGTTGAGGCGGCAGCGGAATTTCCTGATGCCAAGGGTGTGTTCATCTACAATACGTGCTCGACCGCGCTGATCGGCGATGACGGCAAAGATGTGGCCAAACAGGCCAGCGAACTGATCGGCAAGCCGGTGGTCTTCTTCGATTGCGAAGGCTTCAAGGGCGTCAGCCAGTCGCAGGGCCATCACGTCGGCAACGAGACGATCTTCAAAGAATTGGTCGGCTCAGTCGAGCCGGAAGGCGATTTCTCGCAATCCATTAATATCATCGGTGACTACAACATCAAGAATGACATGCGCACCTTCGAGCCGCTGTTTGAAGCAATGGGCGTCAAGATCCTGACCCGTTTCACCGGCAATGTTTCGGTCGACGAGATCAAGATCATGCATAAGGCCGCGTTGAACGTCATTCACTGCGCTCGTTCGGCAACCTACATTGCCGACATGATGCGCGACAAGTATGGCACGCCGGCGATCAATGTGACGCTCTTCGGCATCCAGGCCATGTCGCAGGCGTTGCGCGACACGGCGGCTTTCTTCGGTATCGAAGATATCGCCGAGCAGGTGATCGAGCGCGAACTGGCGAAGATCATGCCGAGCATTGAGTATTACCGCGAACGCTTGCAGGGCAAGCGCGTCTTCATTTACCAGGGTGCGCCGCGGGCCTGGCACTGGATCGAACTGATGCGCGAGCTGGGTATGGAAACCATCGCCGCTGCAACGACCTTCGGCCACCAGGACGACTATGAGAAAATTTTCGACCGCATCGGCGAAGGTGCCGTTGTCGTTGACAATCCGAATGTGCCGGAGATCGAAGAGATTCTGACCCGGCACAAACCCGACCTGTTCATCTCGGGCAACAAAGAGAAGTATGTGGCCTACAAAATGGGCGTGCCCTTCGTGAACGGCCACACCTATGATACCGGGCCGTATGCCGGGTTCTCGGGTATGGTCAACTTCGCCCGCGACATCGATAAAGCGCTGAGCTCGCCGGTCTGGAAGATGTTGCAGGCACAGGGCCGTCCTGCACCGGGGACGGTGAGCAAGGCGCACCACGCTTAATGTGTTGCTCGCCGCAACGGGCTTTTTCACCTGCGGCAGCAAGGAAGAAACTATTCTTTCTTTCGTGCCAGCAGCAAAGCTGCCGATACGAAAGAAACCCTGATTCGTATTGCTTTGCGGTTTGCGGCATTGCCGCAAACCGCAAAGCAAAAAAAGGAAACTTCCGCGCTGCCGCAGGCGAAACCCGCTGGTTACCGGCAAAGAATTCGCCGGCTGCGGAAGCCAGAAGGAGAAATACTGATGAGTACTGTACGCAAACAGGAGCGCGCCGTCGCCATCAACCCGACGCGATCCTGCGCGCCGATTGGCGCCATGATGAGTGCCTTCGGCGTCTATGGCGCAATTACCATCAACCACGGTTCGCAGGGCTGCGCGACTTACCCACGCCACCAGATGGCCCGCCACTTCCGTGAGCCCATTGAGGTCGCCACCACTTCGCTCACCGAGAAAACCACGGTCTACGGCGGCAAGGAAAACTTGCTTGCCGCTCTCCAGAATGTCTGGGATCGCTTTCAGCCGACGATGATCACGATCTGCTCGACCTGCCTCTCGGAAACTATTGGCGACGATATTCCGGCGGTTATTGAGGAGTTTCAGGACGAGCATCCCGAGATCAATATTCCGATTATTTCGGTGAAAACGCCCTCGTATATCGGCACGCATACCACTGGCTTCGACCTGTACCTGAAAGAAGTTGCCATGCGATTGCCGGTCAAAGCGCGGCGCGGCGACAGCAACGGCAAAGTGAACATCATTCCGGGCTGGGTCAACCCCGGCGACATCCGCGAACTGAAGTGGCTGATGCGCGAAATGGAGGTTGAGGCGATCTGGTTGACCGACTTCGCCGATACGCTGGACGGCGGCTACTACAATCCGCGCCCGCATTTCCCGCAGGGCGGCACAACCGTCGAAGAACTACGCGACTCCTCGCGCTCGATGGCCAGCATTGCGCTGCAAAAATTTGTCGGCGGCGAGGCGGCGAAGGTCTACAAGAAACGCCACAACGTGCCGGCACATATTTTGCCGATGCCGATCGGCCTGCACAATACCGACCGCTTTCTGGAGACCCTGACGGAAATCACCGGCAAGCCGATTGCAGCGGAGCTGGAGCGTGAGCGGGCTCGCCTGCTCGATGCAATTGTCGATACGCACATGTTCAACAGCGGCCTGAAAGTGGCGCTCTACGGCGACCCGGATCTGCTGTACGGCCTGGTGCGGCTGGTGAGCGAAATGGGTATGGTGCCGCGCTTCGTGCTGACGGCGGCCGATACCAAAGCCTGGGGCGAAGATATGCTCGCGCTCGCCGATGAACTCGGTCAGGACATCGACATTATGTTGCACAGCGACTTGCACGAGTTGCATAAGCGTATGCAGGCCGAGCCGGTCGACCTGTTGATGGGTCATTCGAAGGGCAAATTCCTGGCCGACGCCACCAACGTGCCGCTGATCCGGGTGGGCTTCCCCATCGAAGACCGTTTCGGCTATCACCGGCGGGCGATTGTCGGCTACAAAGGCGGCATGTACCTGGTCGACGAGATCACCAATTCCATTCTGGCCAATAAGGGCAACATCGTCAGCAACACCCTGATGGAGAGCGCCGAAATTCCCTTGCCGAGCTTCGGCGGCGGTTGCGGCGGCGGCGGCGGCGGCTGTCCCAATTAAACTGCATGGAAAGTGATGTTTTTCATTTGTTTTGGCGGCGAAGCCGCCAAAACAAATGAAAAACCAATTTCTTCCGCTCTGCCGCAGGCAAAAAAGGAGTAAAACCATGGATTTTGAAGAAATGCTCGATCAATATGAAGGCATAACCGTGCTCGAGAATGGTGAATATCTCTGCGTACAGGAATGGGAACACCCATTGTTTGTGTATAAACTGGTTTCGTGTGAGCAGGAACTGCATCCATTCACCGAGCGCAGGCAATATAACGGCAAAATCTATGGATTGGCCTGGATTGAGGATGAAAAAGAGTGATAAAGGATCATTCGCTATATGGAAGTCAGTGCGCGCAATCAGATCAAAGGCACGATCAAAAGCATGAACGTCGACCAGGTGATGGCCGAGGTAGCGATTGAACTGCCGGGCGGCAGCGAACTGGTATCGGTGATCACGGCCGTTTCGGCGCAGCGCCTGCAACTCGCGGTAGGCAAAACGGTGACCGTCGTGATCAAATCGACGGACGTGCTGCTGGCGAGCGCATAAAGCTTGAGGATGGGCTTCTGGCGGTATTGCCGCCAGAAGCCCATCCTCAAGCTTTTTTGTCCCTTGTGGTGCAATCAGTGCCATGCAAGTCTCAAGTATTACCGCTTTCTCAGCGTTCCGCCGGAGCCTGGCGCTGCTGAGCGGCCCGCTGTTGTGAACTGCGCCCTACCGGCGGCTCGGTTTCGTCGCCGAGTTCCATTTTCATTGAAAAGAAACTCATTAGATCACGCAGTGCGATGATGCCTTGCAAATTGCCATCGTCGACGACCATCAGGCGCGGGTTCTCGCGGCTCATCAGCGCGAGTGCTTCCATCGCATCGGCATTCGCGCCGATGGTATTGCGGTCGGAACATGTCGCGGCAATGTCGCCGACCCGACGCTGCGCACGCTGTTCTTCGGGAACGGCCCGAATCTCGTCGAGCGTCACACAACCAACCAGTCGGCTGTCTTCGAGCACCGGGTAAAGCTTGTAGTAGTACTGGTACACATAGCGGTCGATCATGTCTTGCACGCTCAAATCGGGGGCAACCGTCACCGGCTGGCGGCTCATAAAGCGTTGCACCGGCTCGCCCTCGATCTCCTGGCGCACCAGTAGTTGCTGATAGGACATCTGAGCGGCACTGCGCAGGAACAGGCCGATCAACACCAGCCAGAGCCCGCCAATAAAGCCACCGACAAAGAAGCTCAAGATCCCCAGCACTACCAGGCCAATCCCGAAACCGGCGCCGATACGCGAGGTGGTGCGGGTTGCTTTGCGCAGGCTGCCGCGGGCCTTCCAGATACCGGCACGCAGCACTCGCCCACCGTCGAGCGGAAAGGCCGGAATCATATTAAAAATGACCACAATCGTATTCAACCGCGCCAGGTAAGCCAGTACCCCGGAGATCGCTGTTGGTCCGGCCAGCGCATTATTGAGCATGGTCAGGCCAAAAAACAGCAGCGCCAGCACGACACTGACCAGTGGTCCGGCGATCGCCACCAGAAACTCGGCGCCCGGCCTGCGCGGCTCGTCGTCGAGCTCGGCCACGCCGCCGAAAATGAACAGTGTGATGCTGCGAATATCGATGCCATAGCGCTGCGCCACGACCGAATGGCCAATTTCGTGGAGCACTACCGAGGCGAACAGGCCCAGTGCCGCAATACCGCCCATCCACCAGTAGCTACTCGTCGCCAGGTCGGGATAGGCCGTCGGAAAGAAAAAAGCCGCGAGCGACCACGTTAGCAGAATTGCCACCACAAACCAGCTCGGATCGAGCCGGATCGAGATGCCAAACAGTTTGAAGAGTTGAAACGAACGACCGAACATACCTCTTGCCTTTCATTGATACCGTTTCCTGAAGTAAACAATTCATTTTCATTGCAAGAGCAGGGCCAGAAGGTGAGATGAGTCAGCAGTCGGCGCCCTGCTTGCCGCGATCCTCTACCACTCCTGGCCCACCATTTGCTATGATCAGGCCAGCACAACCCATAGCGCAACCCATACACCATCACCAGGAGCAACATCTGGATATGCAGCAAATCATCACCGAAACGCTCGCCGACCTCTCACCGATTCAGCAGACCTTGTTGGCTACCCTGTTCACCTGGGGGGTAACCGCCCTGGGGTCTGCGACGGTCTTTTTGCACCGCCAATTCAACCAGAAATTGCTCGATGCCATGCTTGGCTTCGCTGCCGGTGTGATGCTCGCCGCCAGTTACTGGTCGCTACTGGCGCCGGCCATCGATTACGCCGAAAATCAGGGCGTGCCCGGCTGGTTTCCGGCGGTGGTCGGCTTTCTGCTCGGCGCCGCCGCCCTGCGCAGCATCGATATGGTGCTGCCGCACTTGCATCCCGGCGCACCGCCTGAAGAGGCCGAGGGCATTAAAACCACCTGGCAGCGCGCCACTTTGCTGATCCTGGCGATCACGCTGCACAATATCCCGGAGGGTCTGGCCATCGGGGTGACATTTGGCGCTGCTAATCTGGGACTCGCAGAAGCAACCATAGCCGGCGCCGTTGCGCTGGCGATTGGCATTGGTTTGCAGAATTTTCCCGAGGGTATCGCTGTGGCTATGCCGCTGCGCCGCGAAGGCACCGGGCGGCTCAAAAGCTTCTGGTATGGCCAGCTCTCCGCCGCCGTCGAACCCATTGCCGGCGTTGTCGGCGCCGCTGCCGTGCTCTTCGCTCGCCCGATCTTGCCCTACGCCCTGGCTTTCGCTGCCGGCGCGATGGTCTTTGTCGTCATCGAAGAGGTCATCCCCGAATCACAGCGATCCGGCAACGGCGACCTGGCCACGCTCGGGGCCATCCTCGGCTTCGCTGTAATGATGACGCTGGACGTGGCCCTGGGGTAACGCGGATCGACCGGATGATCGCGCAGTACTCGTGCCGCCGGCTTCAGGTTGTCGGCGCGTCGGAACAGGCTATGTATGGGCATGAAAAAGGGCCGGCGCATTGCGCCGGCCCGCCGATCGGGTTACACCAATTCGAATTGCGGATTCCGCATATCGACAACCGTTCTAGCCGATACGAACGCCACATCGAGGCTCGTCACTTGTCACTTGTCACTTGTCACTTGGGATTACTTCTTCGGGTTGGCCGATTTTTTCGACCGCTGCTGGCTACTGCGTTCCTGACGCTGTGAGCGACAGCGTGGGCAGCGGGTCGGCTCATTCAGAAAGCCTTTGTCGGCGTAGAATTCCTGCTCGCCGGCGGTAAAAATAAAGGTTTCGCCACAATTTCGGCAAACCAGCGGCATATCTTTGTACGGCATGGGGAAACTCCATCGGCGCATATTTTTATAGAATGATGCCATGATAGCGATGCACAAGAGAAAACGCAAATAAACTGCTCAGGGTTGCACTGTAGCCTGGCAAAAATCCCCGGCATTGCCGGCAAATCGCCTTGCACCGACGAGTGCTCGCTTGTCAGCAAGCTCTGTGCCGCCTGCTCGACCAGTTCAGGCGTTGCCCCTTTCAGCAGCGGCATGTGTGCATGACCTGCGCCCACCGCCCGAGAAAGTGGTACACTGTAGCAATGCCCCCTTCTGTAGGCACATATGGAGTTTTCCGATGAGCGAGAATCTGCGCGACGAACTGGTCAGCCTGACCAGTGATTTGATCCGGTTTGAGAGTATCGCCGAGCGCCCCGATCAACTGGCCGCGGCGATCCATTATGTGGCCGGTTATCTGGCCACTATTCCCAATATCCATGTCCAGCGATCCGAGCGCAACAGCAAGCCGGCGCTGGTCGCTACCCTGCGCGAGACCCGCCGTCCGGCGCTGTTGTTGAATGCCCACCTCGATGTGGTGGTCGCCGCGCCACAGCAGTTCCAGCCCGAAGTGCGCGACGGGCGCATCTACGGGCGAGCCAGCCAGGATATGAAAGGCAGCGCTGCCGTTATGTTGTGCTTGCTGCGTGACCTGGCCGCGCTCGAGCATCCGCCCGACGTCGGGTTTCAGTTTGTCAGCGATGAGGAAATCGGCGGCCGCGACGGCACCGGACGCCTGCTCGAGGATGGCTGGCGCTGCGAGACATTCATTGCGCTCGAGCCAACCGATATGCATATCTGCTATGCCCAGAAAGCGCCGATGTGGGTCGAAGTTACGGTGCCGGGCACGCCCGGCCACGGTTCACGCCCCTGGGATAGTCGCAACCCGATTTTTGCAATTCAGGCCGGCCTGGCTCGGCTGGCCGAACGTTTTCCCGCTCCTGACGCGCCTATCTGGCGTACTACGGTGACCCCAACCAGCATGCAGGCCGGTGGCGGCTCGCGCAACCAGATTCCGGCCAGTGCCGGCATGAGCTTCGATATTCGTCATACGGGTGAAGACCGCCCGGAAGACCTGGTCGCGCTGTTGCAGGAGTGTTTTCCCGGTGCTGAAGTGCGAGGTGGGCGTAGCGGCGGCCTGCTTGAAAGTGATCCCAATGAAGCTGCCTTCCAGCGCCTGGCCCACATCAGCCGGCAAGTCACCGGGCGGCAATGCGAGTTCTACCGCGAACATTTCGCTAGCGATGCCCGCTTCTACAGCCAGGCCGGCATTCCGGCCATCTGTTTCGGCCCCGTCGGCCAGGGTCTGCACTCCGATGATGAATGGGTTTCGGTTGACGGACTCGTCGATCTTTATAATGTTCTGCGTGAATATGTACAATAAGCGTTGGAGCGTTGGAGCGATGAAGCGGCCAATGTTTGAACGCTTCATCGCTCCAACGCTCCAACGCTCCAACGCTTAACATGCTTTACATGATCCAGACAATTCCCGGCCTGGGCAAACTGGCCTGGCAAGAGGTCGAGATCCGGCTGGCGGATACCGAAAACCCACCGAAAAGCCCGGCCACCCTGCTGCTGCCAGGGCGCAACGATCTGATCCTGGTGGCGCTCAAAGGCAATCCGCGCGAACTGCTGCGCTTGCGCATGAGCGAGGATGTCTTTGCGGTTGCCGGGCGGGTGCGCAATATCGCGCCCGACGACCGCGGCCTGCGCCAGATCCACGCCGGCTTGCGCCAGTCGCATGATGCCGCCGAGTCGCTACGCACCTGGCAGCGGCTGCGTGGCGCACGCCGCCCGGCGACCAGTTTTCGCGTCATCGCCCGCGAAGCCGGCTCGCATCGCTACCAGCGCCGTGACATTGCCCAGGCCGTCGCCGATGCCATCCGCGATGGCTGGCCCGGAAAACTACGCCGCGCCGGTGAAGATGCCGACCTGGAGATCTGGGCGACCTTGATCGACCGTGAGCTGATCTGCGGCATCCGGCTTTCCGGCCCGGAAATGCGCCAGCGTGAGAAACTGCGCCATGTGCCGGCTTCGCTGCGCCCGGCACTGGCCGCTGCTATGGTCTGGCTCAGCGATCCCCAGGAAGACGATGTGTTTCTCGACCCGATGGCCGGCGCCGGCACACTGCTGCTCGAACGCGCTGCCGCCGGGCCTTTCGCCGTAATGCACGGCGGCGATCGCAGCGCCGCCGCCGTCGAGGCCTTACGTGTCAACACCCGCCCGCTGCGCGGCGAGATTCGCACTGCGCGCTGGGACGCGCGCAAATTGCCCTTCGACGACGGCGGCATCGACAAGATCGCCGTCAATATGCCCTTCGGTCATCAAATCGAGCCGGGCGAGAACCTGCCCGATCTCTACCGCGAACTGCTGGCCGAATTCGCCCGCGTGCTGCACCCTGGTGGGCGCCTGGTCGCCCTGGTCGGCAGCAGCGACGACCTCGACCAGGCCCGCGCCGGCACTCGCCACTGGCGTGCCGCCGGGCGTATGCGCGTGACGATTCTGGGGCGCCCGGCCGTGGTGGTAACATATGATCGGACATAAATCATCCGCCGGGTAGGGGCGAAGCAGTGGTCGTCCTGGTAGGCCGCAGCCGCGGCCTACCAGGACGACCACTGCTTCGCCCCTACCCGGTTATGATCATGTCAGGCGTTCAGTTCAAACAGTTCGCCTTCGATGGCGTAGGCGATGCGCTCGGCGATGTTCATCAGCCGGTCGCCGGTGCGCTCCAGGTTATGCGCCACAAATAATAAATCCGCCATGTAGATTGCGACGACCGGATCGTGCAAGATCTGTTTGGCCATGTCGGCTTTGAAGCGACGGTAGCATGCGTCGACTTGCTCTTCCAGTTCGGTGAGAGCCAGGGCTGCTTCGTCGTCCATATCGCTTAGCGCGATCAGGGTGCGCTCGAACATTTGCTGCACGTGTTCGGCCAGTTCGATCAGGGCGTGGGTTGCGACGAGCGGTGGGCGCGCTTCTTCGCCCAGGGTGAGGGTGGCAATGCCTTTGGCGTAGTCGGCGATGCGCTCGAATTCGCCGGCCATCTCGACAACCGCAATGATTCGGCGTAAGTCGCCGGCCACCGGTTGCTGGGTGGCGATCAGGTGAATGGACTCGATCCGTAAGTCTTGATACAGTTGATTGATGCGCCGGTCATCGTCGACCACTTCCTGCGCCAGGAAAAACTCCTCGCGCTGCAGAGCATCCATCGCACGGTTCAGCGCCTGGAATGCCTGATCGCCCAGACCTCGCAGTTGCGCCAGCAATTCCACCAGCGCCAGATCGTAGTGTTCGCGGGGTCGCATACAGATCCTCCTGCGTTATAATGGATGTGCCCCCCGGGGGGACGACGAAACGCCCTTGTCTCGCCTGGCTGTATTGTACAGCTTTTGCACGGTTTTTTAGTTATGAAATAGCCCGTTCGGGTATGAAATCCTTTACCTATGACACCTGAAATCGATACGCTGATCGCCTGGCTGACCGAACGGCAGCCCCGGTATATCGAGGAGCTTCGGCAGCTTTGTGCTATCGAATGCCCCACCAGTTCCAGAACCGGCGTCAATGAAGCCGGCGCCTGGCTGCGCCAGCGGGTTGCTCAGTATGATTGGGAGTTGCACAGCTTTCCGGATAAACTGGTAGGTGACACGCTGGTCGTGACGATGCGCGGCCAGGGCCGGCTGCGCGCTATGCTGGCCGCGCACCTCGACACGGTCTACCCGGTTGGCACGGCCGCCGCCCGCCCGCTGCGCCAATCCGGCGATCACTTGCTCGGGCCGGGTTGCGCCGACAACAAGAGCGGTTTGCTCAGCGGGCTCTATGCCATGGCCGCCATCGATGCCCTTGGCGCCCGCGACCAGTTTGCCGTCTTGAGCCTGGTCTGTGGTAGCGACGAAGAGACTGATTCGCGGGCTTCGGGGGCAGTGCTGCGCGAGCTGGCGCCGCGCTACGACCTGGCGCTGGTGCTGGAAGCCGCCCGCGAAAACGGCGATATTGTCAGTGCGCGCAAGGGCAACGGCATGTTCATTTTTGATGTACAGGGCCGTGCCGCGCATGCCGGTGTTGAACCGCACCGTGGTGCCAGCGCCGTACTGACACTGGCTCACCACGTCATTGCTTTGCAGGCGATCAACGGGACTTTCCCCGGATTGACGGTCAACGTCGGCATTATCGAGGGCGGCAGCGTGCCCAATGCGGTGCCCGACCAGGCGCAGGCCCAGATCGATGTGCGGCTCAACCGACCGGCGGATATGGCGCCGGTCGAAGCCGCCATCCGGGCCATCGCCGAACGCCGGCCCGTGCCCGGCGCCCACACCAGCGTCAGCGGCGGCTGGGGCTTTCCGCCGATGGACAAAACCCCGGCGGTAGCACAACTGGTCGACCAGGCCCGCCGGGCCGCGCATGAATTGGGCTTCGACCTGGCCGATACGGCAACCGGCGGGGTGTCCTATGCCAATCTACTGGCAGCAACCGGTCTACCGGTAATCGACGGGCTTGGACCGATTGGCGGCAACGACCACAGCCCGCGTGAATTCATCGAGATCGCCGGCATTGTGCCGCGCACGGCGCTGCTGGTGCGGCTCTTGCTGCGGCTGGCGGAGCAATAAACGCAGAATTTTATGTCGAGTTTATGTCGCTCGGAAAGCATTGCCAGTGCGCAAGGCTCGCAGCCGCCGCGCCCGACTCATCGCACGGGCGTCCGGCTGCTGTCGGCTCTAGGGCTGCTGCTGCTATTCGGTGCAGCCCTGTTGCCGCGGCTGACGCCGAGCCTCGATTTTCTGACGGTCGACGAAGCTTACCACTGGTACGACCGGGTGCTGCGCTTCCGTGATGCCTTGCGCGCCGGCGATTACAGCGCCACTTTGCTCACCGGCCACCCCGGTGTGACGACGCTCTGGCTAGGGCTGGGCGGCCTCGAGTTCCACGACTATCTGATGCGCTTCGAAGACATCGCCGCCGATCCGGCGCTCTTTCGCAGCCTGTTGCGCGCACCGCTGGCCCTGGTCGCCGCCCTGGGCATCGTGCTGGCCTTTCCGCTCCTGCGCCGGATCTTCAATGCGCCGGTCGCCTGGCTGGCCTGCCTGTTCTGGGCCGCCAGCCCGTTCCTGGCCGCGCATGCTCAGTTGCTGCATCTCGACAGTCTGCTGACCACGTTCATGACGCTGGCTTTGCTCACCGCGCTGCTGGCTTTTCGCTTCGACGAGACTACTCCCGGTGGATCACCACGCCGCAGATTGTTGCTCGCCTCGGGCAGCGCCGGCGGGCTGGCCCTGCTGACCAAGTCGCCGGCGCTGCTACTCGGCCCACTGCTGCTGATTCTGGCGATTAGTGCGGCCTGGCGTAGCCGTGGCGCGATCCGCCCGCGATCGCTGATTGGCGCCGGCATGCTCTGGACAGGCACGGCGCTGCTGGTGGTTATCCTGCTCTGGCCGGCGCTGTGGGTCGATCCGGCCAGCGCCGGCGGACGCTACCTTGCCGAGATCATCAACAACGGTGGCGCGGCCCACGGCTGGGGCAATTTTTTTGCCGGCCAGGCTGTGGCCGATCCCGGTCCGCTGTTCTATCCGATGGCCATTGCCCTGCGGCTGGCGCCCTGGATCTTGCCGGGCTTGCTGGCTGCGATACTGCTGCTGCCCTTTGAGCCGGAGCGTCGCCGGCGCACAGTGATCCTGCTGCTGGCCGGTTTTGTACTGTTCTTCGTTGTCACGCTCAGTTTGCCGGCCAAAAAATTCGACCGCTACGCCCTGCCGGTTTTTCCAGCCCTGAGCATCATTGCCGCCTATGGCTGGCTGGCAATGCTCGGGCGCCTGTTCGGGCAACTGGCCGGGCGGCAACGAGTTATGCAGACGGCCTGGTTGCTGGGAATTGCCGCAATGGCCGGGTTACTGTTCTGGTATCGCGACTATCCACTGGCCTACTACAATCCGCTGCTCGGCGGCAGCAACACCGCGGTACACATGATCCCGGTGGGCTGGGGCGAAGGCCTGGAAGCCGCCGGTGCCTACATCACACAGCAAGCCGATGGTTGCAGCCGCCCGATTGCCACCTGGTATCGCCCGGTGCTCGACCCCTTCGTCTGCCACCGTGTCGTCCCGCTCGACGCCGTCGATGATCCGGCGGCAGCCGGCTACGCCGTGCTCTATATCGACCAGATCCAGCGCGAGAACCGCCCGCAGATCACGCGCCGCCTGATGGAAGATTCAGCGCCGCTGCACATCATCCGCATCCACGGCATCGATTACGCCCGGATTTATCACCTGCCGCCGCCCATCGCCGAAGCAGTCAGCATCGATTTTGGTGACGCCATCCAGCTAACCGGCTACGAATTCGACCCGACTGCGCTCAGTGAGGGAGCTTATCTGAACGCCACATTTCACTGGCGCAGCAATCAGGTCATCGAAGAAGAATTGCTGCTATTCGTGCATCTCTTCGACGCGCAGGGCTGGAAAATCGGCCAGGCCGATGTCGTGCTGGGCGGGTCGGAAAACCCGGCGCAGCAATGGCAGCCCAATCGCTACCAGACCATGCCGCAGCGCGTGCCAATCTTCGCGCCGGGAACACAGCCGGCCTGGCTGGCGCTGGGCATCTATCGCCCTGGCGATTTCAGCCGCCTCGAGATGGCCGCGCCACTGCCGCCAGGTGCCCCCGAGGCCGGGCCGAATGCGCTGCTGCTGCCGCTGCCGTGAGTTCCACGACATACGCAGTCGGCGTTGATGCTGGCCGCATCAGGGCTTTTTCGTCCCATTCGACAGGCTCAGGGCAGGCTGCGGCAGCGTGGAAATGACCATCTTTTTCCGTTGTTTTGGCGGCAAAACCGCCAAAACAATAGTCTCTTCCGCCCTGCCGCAGGCGAAAAAAGCGGTCGCGGTTGCCACCGTGTACGTCGTGGAACATTGAGGAACCGTGGAATTTCCAGCGGCAGCGTGATGCGCCGTCGCGCCGTGCCGAAACGTGCCACCCCGGCGGCCGTGTGCTGCTGATGCGGATGACCCGCAGCGCCGGCAATCCGCACCTCAGCCGAAGCTTCCCGGAAGCGGGATCGCGGCGCCCGGGCAGCACGTTTCGACAAACCCGCGCGCCGGCGCGCGGGTTTGCCTCTTCCAGTAAGGATATGCTATACTATCGAGCGGTGTTGAATTCAGCATCAAATACACACATTCCCTGATCAGGCGCTCTCCTGCCGGTGTGTGCCGGTTTAGCCCTGAAATGAGGGGAATGGCGGGAGTTTTTACTCAATTCAAGGTTTAAGGAGCAGATTGACAGATGACCCAGACGACTCAGCGGATTGTCTCTATCAAATCGCTGTTAGAAGCCGGTTCGCATTTTGGGCACCAGACGAATCGCTGGAACCCGAAAATGCGCGAATATATTTTCACGGCCCGCAACGGCATTCATATTATCGATCTGCAAAAGACGATCAATGGCCTGACGAATGCCTATCATTTTGTGGTTGACAAGGTTGCCCATGGCGAAAAAATCCTGTTTGTCGGTACCAAAAAACAGGCCCAGGAAGCTATTGCCGAAGAGGCCGCCCGCGCCGGCCAGTTGTACATTACTCAGCGCTGGCTCGGCGGGACGTTGACCAATTTTACGACCATCCGGCAGCGCCTGCGTTATCTGGCCAACCTCGAAGAGCAGCGCGACCGCGGTGATTTTGCGCGCCTTACCAAGGCCGAAGCCCTGAAACTGGAAGAGCAAATCGGCAAGCTCAACCGGGTGTTTAGTGGTGTCAAAACGATGGATCGTTTGCCCGGAGCCTTGTTTGTGGTCGATCCGCGCAAAGAAGAACTGGCGATTCGTGAGGCGTTCAAGTTGCGCATTCCGGTAGTGGCGATGGTCGATACCAATTGCGATCCGGATATGATCGATTATGTCATTCCTTGCAACGATGATGCCATTCGCGGTATTCGGTTGATGACCAGCAAGATTGCCGATGCGGCGATTGAAGGAGCCTATCGCCGCGAGTCGGCCCACGCCGACGCACGAGATATGGCCGGTAAAGCCTGAATTATCGTTGCCGGCGGGTATGCTGTGGCAAAAGTGGGTGATGCGGTAAGCAGGTACGCGAACCTGTTGTATCGTTCACCCACTTGGTACGTTCGTCGCAGCGAGTTACCCGGCCCACGCCCTGTTGCTGTTTGTACCAATAGAAGGAGAGCCCTGTGGCTGTAACAACCGAGATGGTCAAGGAGTTGCGCGGCCGCACCGGTGCGGGGATCAAAGAGTGCAAAGACATTCTGACCCAGACCGGCGGCGATATGAATAAGGCGATTGAGATTTTGCGCGAGCGCGGAATCGAAGCAGCGGCCAAGAAAGCCGATCGCGAGGCCCGCGAAGGCCGGATCGAAGTCTATATTCATCCCGGTTCACGGCTGGCGGCGCTGATCGAACTGAATTGCGAAACTGATTTTGTCGCTCGTACCGACGATTTCATTCAGCTCAGCAAAGACCTGGCGTTGCACGTGGCGGCCGCCAACCCGCGGTACCTCACGACTGAAGAGGTACCGGCCGAAGTCGTCGCTGAGAGCGGCCAGAAGCCTGAAAAATTCTATGAAGAACAGGTGCTGCTCAACCAGCCCTATGTGCGCGATCCCGGCCAGACGATCCAGGATATGATCAAGGCGGGGATTGCCAAATTGGGCGAAAATATTCTGGTACGGCGCTTTGTGCGCTTCGAAGTCGGCGAGTAAGCAGTGCAACATCGGCATGGTATGCACCGCTCCGGTGGGTGCCGGTACAGAAGGGCAGCACAATGCAGGAAACCAGGTATCGCCGCATTCTGCTGAAGCTCAGCGGTGAACAATTGCGTGCTGAAGACGGGGAGAATATCGATGCCGATATGCTCGATTTTCTCGCCCACGAAATAAAGCAAGTGGTCGTCCAGAGTGTGGAAGTGGCCGTGGTGCTCGGCGGCGGCAATATCTGGCGAGGCAATCGTGCGATTGCGCGGGGTATGGATGCAGCTCAGTCGCATTATATGGGTATGCTGGCTACGATTATCAATGCGCTGGCCATGCAAGATGCTCTCGAACGCTGCGGCATCCATACCCGGGCGATGACGGCCATCCAGATGGATGAAGTTGCCGAACCCTATATTCGCCGCCGCGCCACCCGCCATCTGGAAAAGGGCCGGGTCATCATTCTGGCCGGTGGAACCGGGAACCCCTATTTTACGACTGACTCGGCCGCTGCGCTGCGTGCCGCCGAAATTCATGCCGAAGTCGTGTTGATGGCGAAAAATGGGGTTGACGGAGTGTATAGCGCCGATCCACGCCGCGATCCTGCTGCGACTCGCTTCGATCACCTGACGTATATGGAAGCGTTGCGCCGCGGATTGACGGTTATGGATAGTACGGCGCTGACGTTTTGCATGGATAATGATATTCCAATTATTGTGTTCAATGCCCAGGCTCCCGGTACTATCGCTCGCATTGTCAAAGGCGAACAGGTGGGAACACTGGTGAGCAATGTCGATGGAGGCAGGTAATGAATGGCGATATCGTGAATGAGATTGAAGGACGGATGAAAAAAACCGTCGAGGTGCTGCGCCATACGCTGGCCGGTATTCGAACGGGCCGCGCTTCGCCGGCGCTGGTTGAATATCTGTCGATCGAAGCCTATGGTACCGCGATGCCGCTCAATCAACTTGCCGGCATCAGTGTGCCCGAGGCGAAGATGCTGCTGGTGCAACCCTATGATGCCGGTACCCTCAAGGCGATTGAAAAAGCTATTCAAAATTCCGACCTCGGTCTTAACCCGAATAATGACGGTCGCACGATCCGCCTGGTGTTGCCGGCCCTCACTGAAGAACGCCGCCGTGATCTGGTGAAACAGGTGCGCCACCAGGTCGAGGAATCGAAGGTGTCTCTGCGCAATCTGCGACGTGAGGCTGTTGAACAGGTGCGCAAGCTCGCCCACGATAAAGAAATCAGCGAAGATGATATGCATCGTAACCAGGATAAAATCCAGCAATTGATTGATCGCTATAGCAAAGAACTTGACCAGATTGGCAGCGATAAAGAAGCTGAAGTTATGGAAATATAGCCGGCAATAGCCGGGGCGCATGCCGGCTGTACATTCTCCGGCTGCTGCCCGGCTGTCGTAAGGTAAAAACGTTGGATGGAACCCCGCCTGTAAAGCCGATGCCCCGGCATGTCGCCATCATTATGGATGGAAATGGCCGTTGGGCACGCCGCAGAGGCCTGCCCCGGTTGGCCGGTCATCGCGCCGGAACTGAAAATATTCGTGCGATTGTTGCGGCTTGCACCGATCTGGGTGTTCGCTATTTGACGCTGTATGCCTTTTCGACCGAAAATTGGAGCCGCCCCTCGCTCGAGGTGCAGGGTCTGATGCAAATTCTCAGTGATTTCATCGACCGCGAAACCAGGGATTTGCATCGCAATGGGGTGCAACTGCGCCATATCGGGCGGCTCGAAGGCCTCAGTGAACGCCTGCGCCGCAAGGTGGGCTATGCGATTGACCTGACTCGCGAGAATACCCGCCTCACGCTGGCAATCGCCTTCAATTACGGCGGGCGCGCTGATATCGTCGATGCGGTGCGTGCGCTGATTGCGAAAGGCGTTTCGGCAGAGGAGATTACTGAGCAGGCAATCGCCGATCACCTGGCTACCAGGGGCATTCCCGATCCCGATATGGTCATCCGTACCAGCGGCGAATGGCGGCTCTCGAATTTTCTGATCTGGCAGACAGCCTATAGTGAGTACTGGTTCACGCCAATCTTCTGGCCGGACTTCCGGCCGGAACATCTTCAGCAAGCTATTGAAGATTATCGGCGCCGGGAACGACGCTTCGGCGGGCTCATCGAGCAGGGTTAGCGGATTGGTTTTGCGCGTCGTCAGTGCCCTGGTGCTGCTGCCAGTTCTGCTCGGGCTGGTCTATTGGAGTATCTGGGCTACCGCTGCGCTGGTAGCAGCTTCGGTGTTCGCCGGGTTGCGCGAGTTGTACGCCGGCTTCGCCCACGCCGGTCACCATCCCCGCCGCCGCTTCGGTATCGGCCTGGCGCTCGGCTTTTGCCTTGCGGCGGTTCTGCAAGGTCGGCTCCCTTTCGATCTGCCGGCTATGGTTTTTGCGCTAGGCTTGCTCTGCTCGCTGACATATGAGCTCCTGCCGCGCCATCGTGAAGCCGTGTTGACGAACTGGGCGCTCACCTTCGCCGGAGCCTGCTACATCGGTGGTTTGCTGAGCTACTATATTCAATTGCGCGATCTCAGTGCGCCCCTCCAAGCGGCTCCTCTCGCTTTCTTGCAAGTGCCGGCCGGCGCGGCCTGGGTGTATATGGTGCTGGCAATCACCTGGATCCAGGATAGTGCTGCGTATTTCACCGGGCGCTCGCTCGGGCGGCATAAGATGGCGCCCTATATCAGCCCGAATAAAACCTGGGAAGGTGCCGCCGGTGGCTTGCTGGGCGCAACCGCCGCCGCCGCCCTCAGTGCATGGTTGCTCGGTTTGCCAATTGCACTCCCCGCCGCCCTGCTCCTCGGTGCCGTCGGCGGGGTTATCGGGCCCTTCGGCGACCTCGTCGAGTCGCTGATCAAACGCCAGGTTGGGGTCAAGGATGCCGGGAATCTTATTCCGGGCCACGGCGGTATCCTCGACCGGATGGATAGTATGCTGTTCACCGCGCCTGCGCTGTATTACCTGATTCTTCTATTGACAGTGTAGGGGGCGATAGAGTACACTGGGAAGGCTTTAAGCATGGAGGCGGGTTCAACCCGCCTCTCGTGCTATCTGAATTGCGCCAGAAGGTTGCCGACTTCGGGCGGCAGACGACTACAATAGTGCAGGTCGCATATATGCAAAACGAATTCTGGTTTGCGGTACCCTTTTTGAATGAAACCGCTCAGGTTGCAGCCCAAAATGGCGGCAATCTTTTTGTCACCATTGCAGCGTTCTTGTTGATGCTCGGCATCCTGGTGGTGGTACATGAACTGGGTCATTTCCTGACGGCGGTCTGGATGGGTATCAAAGTCGAAGAGTTCGGGATCGGCTACCCACCGCGTATGCTGACGTTTTATGAGCGCGATGGGGTCAGGTACACGTTGAACTGGCTCCCCATCGGTGGGTTTGTGCGCTTCGGCGGCGAAGACGATACGGTCTATGGGGTCGGCAGCCTGGCAGCCGCCACGCCCTGGCGCAAGATTCTGGTGATGGTCGCCGGACCTCTGATGAATCTGCTGCTGGCGATTGCGATTTTTGCCATTTTTGCCGCCACTGTCGGCATCGCCCGGCCTACCGGTACACAGACCATCGCCGAAGTGTATCCCGGCTCACCGGCTGCGGTGGCCGGCCTGCAAGCCGGCGATGAACTGGTTGAACTCGGCGGGGTGCCTATGGATGACAGCAATGCGCTGGTGGAACTGGCCAGATCCAGTGCCGGTGAAACGCTGACGGCCGTCGTGCTCCGCGATGGGCAAACGCAAACTATCGATGTGGTGCCGGGGCGCTGGATCGCCGACGGTGAGGAGCGGATTGGCCTGGGCATTGGCTTTGGGCCGACCCGCGAGTTGATCCAGTCTGCCAATCCAATCGAAGCAGTGGCTATGGGCACTGAGCATACGTTTGATCTGTTGGGGCAGATGTTGCAGGCACTGGCCAATCTGCCGGCAGCAATTGCCAGTATTTTTCAGCCCGATGCTGCCAGCACCGAGCAGCCGGTCGGGCCGGTCGGCATTGCCCGCGCTACTGGCGAAGTTATTCAGAGCGATGGCGGCTGGCTGGCGTTCTGGAGCCTGACTGCAATCTTGAGTCTGAATCTCTTCCTGCTCAATCTGCTGCCCGTGCCTGCGCTCGATGGCAGCCACATCATTTTCTCGCTGGTTGAATGGCTGCGCGGCGGCAAAAAAGTCCCGCCCGAAAAAGAAGCCCTGGTGCATGCCTTTGGTTTTATGGCGTTGATGGGCCTGATGCTGATCATTACGGTCAACGATGTCATCAAGGCGTTTCAGGGGACGCCGGTGCTCGGCGGCGGCTAGGCTATGCAGGTAATTCGAGCCAGCGAAATCGGCGAGTATGTGTTCTGCGCACGTGCCTGGTGGCTGCGCCGGGTGGCCGGCCTGGAACCCGCCGGCCGCCCGCGCCGCAGTCAGGGTATTCGCCGCCATCGTCGACATGGGCACCTGGTGGCTGCCAGCGGTATCCTGCGTGTGCTCGCCATCATCCTGTTGCTGCTGGCATTTCTGGCGCTGTTGTTCGCAGTATGATACCATGGGCCATCACTGATACCAGCTTGCGGCTGCTGGCAACCGGTGCAGTCCTGGGTGCACTGGCGCTGCTCTGGCTGGCCTGGCGCCTGCGCCGGCACAGTGGTTTGCCCTGGGCACCGATCATTGCGAGCGATATGGGTGCCGGCCAGGCGGCTGAACCCCTGTATAGCGCACGCTACGGGCTTAGTGGCCGGCCCGATTACTTGCTGCGCCAGGCCGGTGCCCTGGTACCGGTTGAAGTCAAGCCCGGTCGCTATGCCCAACAACCCTACGAAAGCGACCTGATGCAACTGGCGGCATACTGTTTGCTGCTGGAAGAACAGAACGGGTGGGCTCCGCCATACGGGTTGCTGCGCTATGCCGAACAGAGCTTTCGGCTTGAATATACGCCGGCTGTGCGCGCAACGGTGCTGGAGATTGTTGCTGAGATGCGTGATCTGCTCGACGCCGAAGATTGTGCCCGTAGTCACGATGAGGCTCGGCGTTGCGCCGGCTGTGGGTTTTTCGACATTTGCGATGAAGCACTGTAGCGTGGAACCGATACCGTATGTGCTCACTGCCACGTTGCTGGCAGACAAACTGGTCGAGTTTCAGCAAGGCAACATTACTGATGTGGCGCTGGCTGTCTGGGCGCTGGATCGTTTTTATGCCAGTGACCAGGGTCGGGAGAGTTTCGATCCGGCTCACGCGGCAGTAATTGCCGAGGTTATCGATGACCTGATGTTTGCCGATGAAACTGCGTTTCAGCTGGATCCCGAAGCAATCCAGGGTCTTGTCGTGCGATTGCGTAGCTTATGAAAATTCGTCAACATCCACGGATGCACGATATCCTGGTGGGAGATGAAGTCTATTGTTTTCCGCAGCAACTCTTTGCTGCCGTCGCCGAAGTATTTCCCGCCGCTGTCTGTGTCAATGTCGGCATTCTCTCGATTGGCGACCCCTGCGAAATGATCCTCTCGCCGCAGCTCTGGCGCGCCGACGATATTGAGAATCTGAGTGTCTGCCGGTACTGCGGTAGTCGCGAGGAAGTCGAGATTGAGAACGGCACCGGCATCCCCTTCCGGGTTTGCCGGCGCTGTCGCTGCGAACGTTAGAAAAGAGCCGGTGAACGAAAGAACTGGTGCAGGCGTGCTTTCTGATGCGATCATTGTTGCTCGTACCCGTTCACGCTCGGGTTCAGAAGGTGCTTTCAGACATAGAGCACGATGTAGACGCCGATGCCGATAACGGTGGCGAGCATGTACAGGCCATAGGCCCAGCGCATGTAGAGTTTGTAGTTAGTGAACTTGAATCGCTGTGGAACCAGTTCATTGCCACGCAGCGTTACAAATACTCCGAAGAGTACGGCAATCCCCCCAATGATTTCGTGCGAGGTCATCGTCACGAAGGCTGAAACCGGCAGGCCAACGTTTTCGGCTGGATCCACTGCCAGCAGCGCCCTGATCATCATTGCCACGAGCACCGCATTCAAGCCTACCGCTATGGATTGGATCCAGCGGTGCGCTTCATACTGCCGCCGCGTGGCCATGTACGCGCCCAGTGTCATCATCAGCGCCACCAGCACACTGCCGACCAGGATCAGATCGGCGTTGAACGAAGCCGCCGTGCCCAGAAATCCGCCGGTTTCTTGCATATCATGCTTCCTTTTTGATCATTTGCCGGAATACTCAAGTATGATACCGCAATCCTGTTTGAGTCGTAAAGTCCATTTGGTTCTGCAATGCAGCCTTCCCTGGTTTTTCGGTTCTCTGGTTCATAGTTCCCGTAGGATTGCTCTACCAGAAAACCTGCACTTTTTTCCAGGTACTGGCTAACCGAGCCGGCGATGCGATGCCTATGCGGCCGGCGTATACTTAAAAACGAAGCGTGGTCGCCACCGCAAACGCTGTTGTTGGCCTGCGGCAGCATGGAAATGACGGTCTTTTTCCGCCCTGCCGCAGGCGAAAAACGGCATTTCGCGGGCCGACCGCGTAAGTCCTGTAAGGTACAAACGAGGAAAATATGAATAATACCCTGAATGAACTTTCGAGCCGCATGGCTGATGCGGTGGAGCAGGTAGGCCCGGCGCTGGTGATGGTCGACGCCCGCCAGCGTCAGGCTGCCAGTGGCCTGGTGTACGGCAGCGACTTTGTACTGACGGCGGATCATGTGATTGAGCGCGAAGATCGCATCAAGGTGCAGACTGCCGATGGCCGTACGCTGACGGCCCAGTTTGCCGGGCGCGACCCGGCGAGCGACCTGGCGCTGCTGCGGGTCGCCGGTCTGGGCCAGCCGGCTGCACAAGTCGCCGGCGACCCGGCGCGGGTCGGCCAGTTGATCCTGGCGGTCGGGCGCCCTGCGGCGGGCGGGCCGATGGCCAGTCTGGGCATTGTCAGTGCAGCCGGCGGGCCGCTGCGCACGGCGCGCGGCGCTATGCTCGAACGCTACATCCAGACCGATGCGACGCCCTACCCCGGTTTTTCGGGCGGCCCGCTGATCAACGGCAGCGGCGCAATCCTGGGTATATTGACGACCGGTCTGGTACCGGGGGTGACGCTCGCAGTACCGGCTACAACCGCCTGGCGAATTGCCGGCATGCTGGCACAGCAGGGCCACATCAAGCGCGGATACCTGGGCATCAGTAGCCAGCCCGTGGTGCTGCCCGAGGGCCAGCGTGCCGGGCGCAACCAGGAGCGCGGCCTGCTGGTGGTGCGGATTGAGCCAGACAGCCCGGCTGCCGGAGGCGGGCTCATGCTTGGCGACATCGTTGTCGGCATGGCCGGCCAGATCGTCACCGACACCGATGAGCTCCAGGCGCTGCTGAGCGGCGACCGGGTCGGCAGTGCGGTGCCGGTTGACGTGATCCGTGGCGGCAGCCTGCAAACCGTTCAGGTCAACGTGGGCCAGCGCCCGTAGCACCGGCGAGTACACGCCATGCCGTAGATCGGCATATAAAGGCGAAGCATCGGCCATCTATTTGATATGGCGAAATGATGCGATTGTTGAAATACTGGCAGGACACAGGATATGCTCATCCAACAAGTTTTTGCGCCAGCTACGGCGCCCGATACAATCTCCAGCGAAATCGGCGCAATAGTGGATCGCTTGCGCCCTGCGGTGGTGCAGGTCAGCAGTGGGCGGCGCGGCCAGGGCGCCGGGGTGATCTGGCAGCGGGACGGTATCATTATGACCAATCATCACGTGATTGCTTACGCCGGGCCGCACCTCGAAGTGCAATTACAGGATGGTCGCCGCCTGGCCGCGCATCCGCTGGCCAGCAATCCGACACTGGATCTGGCGTTGCTCGAAGTTGAGGCGTCGGACTTGCCGGCGGCAACAGTCGGTGATTCGCAGAGCCTGCGGATCGGCGAACTCGTTTTTGCCATCGGCCATCCCTGGGGCCAGCGCGATGTCCTGACGGCCGGTATCATCAGTGGCCTGGGAACGGTCGAGGTGGCCGGTGGGCGCTGGCAAGCGCAGTACCTGCGCTCGGATGTGCGGCTGGCGCCGGGGAATTCGGGTGGGCCGCTGCTCAATGCCGGGGGCGAAGTTGTCGGCATCAATGCGATGATCTTCGGCGGCGACCTGGCAGTGGCTATTCCGAGTCATGTTGCCAGGCACTGGGCCGGCGACCTGCCACGACGCGGGGTATTTCTTGGGGTTGGTGCCCGGCCGGTGGAATTGCCGGCAGTGGCGCGCCAGGGCAACCGGGCCAATCAGCAGCATGGCTTGCTACTGGTGCAGATTGCGCTGCATAGCCCGGCCAGCCAGGCCGGCTTGCTGCTCGGCGATGTGCTGCTCGATATCGGCGGGGTCGTGCTGAACGACGGCAACTGCCTGGTAGCGGCACTTGATCAATATAGCGTCGGCGAGCGCATTCAGTTGAATCTGCTGCGCAACGGCCGGATAATCGAACGGGACGCAGTGCTGGCGGCACGAGTACGCCGGTGAAGCTACAGGTTTACATCAGCGCGCCGACGGCGGCTTTGCGGGCCGGTTTGCAAGCAATGCTGATCGATTCGGGCATTACATTGCTCGGCAGTGCGGCCAGGCCCGATCAGCAGGCCATCGCCGCCGATGTACTGGTGTTCGCCGAACTAGCGCAACTCGATGATGCCTGGTGGGCCGGCGCCGGCGATGTGCCGCCGGGAGTGGTGTTGTTGAGTGAAGATCCGCATGCCGCTATGCGCCTGCGGGATCTGCCGGTACGCGGCTGGGCGCTGATCTCGGTGGATGCCGACGCCGGCGAGTTGCAGGCGGCGGTTTCAGCGGCCGGCCAGGGCCTGGTGCTGTTGCCGCGCGAACTAGCCGACAGTCTGCTCCAGCAGCGCCTGCCCGCCGGCGATCCACCCGCAGAACCACTGACTGCCCGTGAGTACGAAGTCCTCGCACTGCTGAGTCAGGGTTTGCCTAACAAACTAATCGCTCGCGAACTTCAGATCAGCGAGCACACCGTCAAATTTCATGTTTCCGCGATTTTTGCCAAACTCGGCGCCACCAGCCGTACCGAAGCCGTCAGTCGTGGCGCCCGGCGCGGGCTGATTTCGCTGTAATCAGGAAATAGGGAACCAATGAATCAGGACATTCGAGAACTTGAATTCAGTGAGTTATTGGGCCTGGCGCATGGTGGATGATTTTCTGGTTACCTGCTGCCTCAGCACTTTGCTTTTCTCAGTTCCTGGTTTTTCGTTCGCTGCTTCTTCGGTTCCCGGTCGTGCTACAATAGCATAGAGCACCGAAACAAAGATATGGGCAAACAAGAGGAGCGATATGCCGCACGGCAAGAATGTGTTAAATGGCGAGCTTGAGATCTGTTGTACCAGCCCGATGACCGGATTTTATCGCGATGGCATCTGTCGTACCGGCCCGACGGATGCCGGCGTGCATGTTGTTTGCGCCCAGGTTACCTCGGAGTTTCTGGAATTTAGCCGGGAGCGTGGCAATGATTTGATGACGCCGAATGAGTTGTATGGCTTCCCGGGGCTCAAGCCCGGCGACCGCTGGTGCCTCTGTGCATCGCGCTGGCAGGAGGCACTCGAAGCCGGGGTCGCGCCGCCGGTGCTGTTGAGTGCTACTCATATGGCTGCGCTCGAATTTGTCTCGCTGAGCGACCTGAAGCAGCACGCTCTCGACACTGAAGAGGATCAGCCGCGATAAGCAGCGCCGCAGCAGCGTGCGCAGGTGATATCAGGGCCGGCTGGTCGATCAACCTTGCCATAGGCACGGAGCTCATCCGGTGGCTGGTGCTGGTCGCCCGGTTGGGGGTAGGTTTTCTCTGAGCTCCGGATGGCCCTCACCCCCCAGCTTTCAACGATAGCGTTTTTCGCCCGGCCGGACGGCCCTCACCCCCGACCCCGATCTCACTCAGGCCGGTGCGGCGGGTCTGGTTCGCGAAACCGGGTTCCAATGGTGTGCCGGCCTGGTGGGATCGGGGAGCACACGAGAACGCCGTTGCCCGGCCCCCCCGCTCCTGTCAGGCCGGCGCCGGCGAAGGTTAGGGTTCATGGGAGGCATTCGTCGCGCCAGGCTGTACGGGAGCGGGGGCTGGGGGGTGAGGGCCGGATCGGGAAATCACCCATCTGACAAAAACGCTCTCGTTGAAAGACCCGATTCCCCCGGTTCCGGACGCGACGGCGGCGGCAACCTTGGCCGCCTTTCCGCAGGGCAACATCAATGTTGACCCTGCGCGACGAACCGGGCACCCTCTTCACCGATGCCATGTTTGCGGACTGATTTGCGCCGGTGGGTGCGCCTGTCGTCGTTGCGCCCTGGCGACTGGCCCTGGTGCTGGTCTTGCAACATAGTGAAACCCTCACCGATCGGCAGGCCGCCGATCATGTGCGCCGCTGTCTGGATTGGAAATATCTGCTCAGTCTCGAATTGACTGATCCCGGCTTCGATTTCAGCCTGCTGCACGACTTCCGAGAACGGATTCTGGTGCACGCCGCCGAGCAGCAGCTCTTTACGACAATGTTGGCCGCATTCAAACAGCGGGGCTTGCTGCGCGCCGGTGGCATGCAACGCAGCGATGCGACCCATATTCTGGCCAATGTCCGGGCGCTCAACCGGATTGCCTGTGTCGGTGAAACGATGCGGGCGACGCTCGAGGTGCCGGCAACCGTGGCGCCCGCCTGGTTGTATCCGCAGATCCCGCCGGAATGGCCGGATCGCTATGCCGGGCGCTTTGACGAGTTTCGCCTGCCCAGCAAGGCGTCCGCACGCGATGCGATGCGATGGCCGCGCAGATTGGGCGTGATGGCCGGCAAGTGCTGGATGCCATCTATGCCCCAACCGCACCCCGCTGGTTACGCGAGGTGCCGGCCGTAGCGGTGCTGCACCATGTCTGGATCCAGCAATTCGTCACGGTGGATGGCGTGTTGCGCATGCGAACGGACCGCGAATTGCCACCTGCAGCCCAGCAGATTGTTTCGCCCTACGATGCGGAGGCGCGCTGGAGCCGCAAACGCAACATCGCATGGACCGGCTATAAGCTGCATCTGACCGAAACCTGCACGACGCACACCCCCGCCTTCATCACGCACGTCACCACGACCCCGGCAACCACCCAGGATGTCACCATGACCCGCACGATCCACGCCGATCTGGCCGCCCAAGGCTTGCTGCCGGACGAGCATGTGGTGGATGCCGCCTACACTTCGGCGGAGGTGCTGGTGACGGGGCGCACCACCCACAACCTGGCGGTCATTGGTCCCATGCCGGCGGACACCAGTTGGCAAGCGCGCGCCCAGCAGGGCTATGCCGTCAATTGTTTTGCGGTAGACTGGGATGCGCAGCAGGTGACCTGTCCGCAGGGCAAGCAGAGTCGCATCTGGCGTCCCGGCGACGATGGGTGTGGCCATCCCATTAACCAACAGAGTCCTCAAGCGGGTGGGCTTCCGCGCCGAAAGGCAAGCTATCCGTGAAACACCACTTGCGCTGGTGCGGTATTAAACGATGATGCCGGTGAGGTGCATTGCTCGCTGCCCGAGGTGAGGCCGGCAGCGAGCAAGCGTAAACCCGGAATTGTGCTGTCCAGCTGGTCAAGTCAACGAGATTGCGCCGGGTTGCGCTCGTGACTCTCAGACTGGCGTAGTCGCATCAAGCTGCGCTTCCGTGATGGATCGGCATGGCATGACGCGCCAGGCTGTCGGCAGGATCAGGCTTTGAGCGCGTAGGCAATTCCGCTTTGCAAGTTGCTCCGGGTGACCAGGTGCCCGAGATCGGTGCCCAGATGTACGAGCGTCTGAGCGACATCGGCCCGAATGCCGGTGAGGATGACATCGGCGCCGAGTAGTCGCACGGCCTGCGCTGCCTGCATCAGCGCGTTGGCGATTTGCGTATCGACCATCTGCACACCGGTAATATCGAGAATCACACTTTGCGCCTGGTGCTGTGACACCCCTTCGAGCAGCGTTTCAATGATCTGCTGCGCCCGCCCGCTGTCGATAGTTCCCACCAGCGGCATCGCAATTACGCCATCGGCCAGCGGCATCAGCGGGGTGCTCAGTTCGCGAATAGCCGCACGTTGCGCTGTGATTACTTGTTCTTGTAGCGCGGCACGCTCCGCTTCGGCGCGCTTCTGTTCGCTAATGTCGCGAGTAACGCAGGCTATCGCTATCGGTTCCTGTGTCTGCTGGTCGCGCACCATAAAGGCATTGTAATCGACGGGAATGATCGCTTCGGTTTTGAAGTGGCGGAAATGCACCTCGCCATGCCAGCGGTCTTCTTGCTGAATAACGGGCAAGACTTCATGCAGGAACCAGTCACGCTCATCGGGCACAATATATTCGAGCATCGCGGTCTGCTTGAGTTCCTCCGGCGTCAAGCCAACCATTCGAAGCCCCGCTGAATTGAGGTAGATTGGCTCGCCGGCCAGATCTACTATGCCGATAAAGTCGTTGTTATTCTCGATTACGGCAATGAGCCGCTGCATTTCAGCTTCAAAACGTCGTTGCTCGGTAACGTCGCGCATAATCGCTGATGTTGCGACGGCCTTCCCGTCTTGATTGTAGATGGTAAACGTCGATTGCTGAATGGGAACACTGGTGCCGTCCTTGCGTTGATGAAGAACCACGCCACGCCAGATGCCATGCGCCGCGAGACTCTGAAAGATGTGCGGTACGACCGTCTCCAGGGTTTCCGGGGTGAGGGTATCGGCCACATTTATCCCGACCATATCGTCGCTGCCGTACATATACTGGTATGCCGGGTTGGCATAGAAGATCGTTCCGTCCAGTTCAGCCACGCCAATCGCGTCAGGAGCATTGTCGGCCAGCGCCTTGAAGGTTTGTAGACGCTCTTCGGCTTGCTTGCGCTCGGCAATATTGCGCGCAATTGAGAACACATACTCCTGCCCATCAAATTCAAGGTGATTGGCCGTTACTTCAGCCGGATAGGTGCTGCCGTCTTTGCGGCGATGCAGCGTTTCAAGCTTTATCACACCCGCTGCTTTGACCTGGTTCCAGATTGATTCCCAGGCTTCGGCCTGGAAGTTCGCATCGAAGTCGGTGACGCGCATTTGCAAAAGCTCTTCCCGCGAGTACCCTAGATTGCGGCACATCGCATCATTGACATAACTGTGCAGACCATCGCGACGTAGCCATGCAACGCCATCTGCCAATTGATCAAGTGCTGTCTGGGCCAGCCGAAGTTGTTGCTCCGCCTGTTTGTGCTCATTTGTGACTTCGGTGAACATCGTCAGGCCGCCGATTTCGCCCCGTGCATCATACCAGGGACGACAGTCCCAACGGTTATAGGTCACGGAACCATCGTCGCGTACGAATGAATCATTATCGGAAAACTCAATGGCGCCGTTCAGGCAGCGCGTATGAACATCGCGCCAGACCTGGGGTATTTCGGGAAAGACATCATAGTGATGGCGCCCGATGATCTGCTGGTCATTCAGACCATAATCCTGGCGGTAACGGTCGCTTACTAGCATGTAATGCAGATCTTTGTCGAACACTGCGATAGCATTTGGATTGAATTTGATGACGAAGGTGAGCAGGTCTTCTTTCTCGCGCAGGGTTGCTTCCAGGCCTGCGCAGCGTTCATTGGCCAGTTGCAATTCCCGACGCAGGTTGTCGATCGTGTGCTGTAGCATGTCTGCTCTCTGCTGATCAGGTGCCATCTGTGCCTCCTCGCTGATCGTGTTATGGTCTAAATTAATTAAAGATGATAAAAGTTTATTGTTCAAATATCGATAGTGTTGCTAATTATAACACGCTCGGTAGCACCACGCCGGAAAGTTTGAGATGAGGCTGGTCGCTGCCCGGCGTATCCCTTCGGATCGGGATGTTTTGCCTTTTCCTTGACATAGCCGCCCGGCAGGGTACAATCACAATAACAAGACTTTGTGAATTCATTTTGCGGTATGTATCGAGATGTGGCGGCTGATCGGGCAAAGGTGTGCGTATGCTCCCTGATCCGATGGCCGATATCCTATTAGCCATTGTCTCTTCAGGAGCACTGTCATGACTAGTTATGAGCAAGCGCGTGCCAATACTGAACAACAGCAGGATTCGCCTCCGACCTCGTTACCGGCTGAGTCGGCTGCGCATAGTTCCGGAGAACCCGGGGAACCCTCGCTCCACCCGAGTGATTTGCCGGCTACCCCCATCGGAGAAAATGCTGCGCCGCCGCGAACGCCTGCGGATCAGCCAACGCTTGACAGTGCTTCCAGGTCTGAGTTTTCATCTGCCGCCGGATCGCCGAACAGTCAACCTGTCCCGCCTGGCCCCGAGGCGCGGATTGAGCTCTTTCATAGCCATGCCTTTACCTATGTCTCCGGCATTTTGCAGTCCTTTGGCGAAGAGTTTCATCATGTTTCCTTTGATGGTGTGGAAGACGGTGAACTGCTGAGTGATGAGTACGAAAATAGCCGGTTCCATGTGACCTATTGCCTGCGCGAACAAGGCCGTGACGAATTACGGGTTCGCTATGGGTTGATTAGTGGCTCAAAACATAGCGATGCCGAATTGCTGGCGCTTGCTCGCCAGCTGGCTC
This sequence comes from Chloroflexaceae bacterium, assembly GCA_034437175.1. GTDB lineage: Bacteria > Chloroflexota > Chloroflexia > Chloroflexales > Chloroflexaceae > DAOTUJ01. The sequence goes on from DAOTUJ010000176.1 coordinate 97,505, forward strand.
ATTTGCTCGGTGGTGGCACCAATTTGCGGCTGGTCGATAATCGTAACCGAAGGAGATAACGGTGGCTCTTTCTCACGCTGAAGTTGCACACCTGGCCTATCTGGCCCGCTTGCATCTCGAACCCCAGGAACTCGAACGTATGCGGGTTCAGGTTTCGGCAATTCTTGATTATGTTGCCCAGTTACAAGAACTTGACTTGACCAGCCTGCCACCTACCAGCCAGGTCACCGGGCTGATCAGTGTGATGCGCGACGATGTGGTGACGACGGCGCTGCCGGCCGAGGCTGTGCTGAACGCTGCGCCTGACCGCGCTGATTCTTTGTTTCGTGTCAAAGCTGTGTTTGGCGAGGGTGATCGTGAATAAGGCTCCAACCAGGATGCTATCCGGCGCAGAGATCGCGGAGTCGCGCAGCGACGGGCAGGTCATTGGTGCTAATCTGTGGGCAAGGAATGCTTCGGTATGCTGTATGGCTTCTGACTTCCGGCTCATGGCGCTTGCCGAAGCGACAATCCAAATGCCGGTTGGTGCATTAGTTCTGCACTAAGCGATGTCTCTGTTGCAACTCTCATCGGCCGCCGGTCGTCAAAGTGGGTAGATGCGTATGTGGAATGAGAGATCCAGGCCCGCTGGCCTGCTTACGATGAAAGGGAACGTCTATGCATAATGGCAATGGCAATGGCAATGGCCGGAATACCTACACCGGCTCGCCGTACTCCGATCAGCGCGCACCGTACTCGCGGCCCCCGATGACCATCGCCGGTATGCGGGTTAAACCGGTGTTTCTCTGGGTGTTTATTGCGGCCGTTGTCGTGCTGGCAATCTGGGCGGTGATGAGCTTGCTCAATACCAGCCTGGTAATGCACTTCAGTCTGTTCGCCGGTGTTTTGCTGCTGCTGGCGAATGTTCGTGAGTTGATTGGTCAGGCGCATATGCAGCGCGGCAGTACGGCTCTGCTGAACGCCATGATCGGCGCCGCTCTGGTCTTTGCCTGGCTTTCGCAAATCTTCGGTGCCCTGTTCTGGGCGCCGGCGGTGCTGCTGATTGTTATCGCAACTCCGCTGGCTTTCAGCCGTGCTTCGGTCTATGCCTTCTATGCGCAGGCCGCCCGCAATGCCTACAGTCGTGCTCGTGCGGTGGTCGGGCGCTAGAGCAAGAACGAGAGAACCGGGAACCAGAGAACCGCTATTAGAGTTCTTTAGTTCCCTGGTTCCCCAGTTCCTCCCCTATGGATAAATTCGGTACAGCATTCGCGGAAAGGGAATCGTCTCCCGAATATGCCGCGTGCCGCTGATCCAGGCTACGGCGCGCTCGATGCCCATGCCGAAGCCGCTGTGCGGTACACTGCCGTAGCGCCGAAGATCCAGGTACCACTGGTAGTCGGCAACATTCAAGCCGTGTTCCACGATCCGCTGTTCCAACCGGCCAACATCGTGGATGCGCTGTGAACCGCCGATGATCTCGCCGTAACCCTCCGGGGCCAGGAGATCGGCGCAGAGTGCCACCTCCGGCCGTACTGGATCCGGTTCCATGTAAAAGGCCTTGATTGCGCTCGGGAACCGCTCGACAAAGACCGGCCGGTCGAATTGCTCGGCGATCAGGGTTTCATGCGGCGCACCAAAGTCTTCGCCCCATTCCAACCGCGTACATCCTTCGACCATGCTATGCTTCTCGGCAACCAGAGCAATGGCGTCGTCATAGCTAATGCGCGGGAAGGGTGGTTTGACCCGCGCCAGTACCGTATGATCGCGCTCCAGGGTTTGCAGGTCGCTCAACCGTCGCTCGATCACCCGCTGCACGATCGCGCTGATGAATTGCTCCTGGAGTACCAGGTTGTCGTCGTGATCGGCAAAGGCTACTTCCGGCTCGATCATCCAGAATTCGGTCAGGTGCCGGCGGGTTTTGCTCTTTTCGGCCCGAAAGGTCGGCCCGAAGCAGTACACCTTGCCGAAAGCCATCATCCCCGATTCAATATAGAGTTGTCCGGTCTGCGCCAGGTAGGCCTTGCCCAGGTCAAAATACTCGGTGGCAAATAAATTGCTTGTACCCTCGGCAGCCGTTGCCGTCAGAATCGGGCTGTCGAAGCGCACAAAACCCTGATCGTTCAGCCATTCCTGGGCTGCGGCAATGACTTCGGCCCGGATGCGCAACAGCGCGTGCTGCCGGGCCGAACGTACCCAGAGATGCCGGTGCTCCATCAGAAATTCAATTCCGTGCTCTTTCGGACTGATCGGATATTCGCTGCTGATCTGCACTATTTCGATCTGATCAACATCCAGTTCAAATCCGCCCGCTGCCCGGCTGTCTGCCCGCACATTGCCGCTGATCCGGCACGACGATTCCTGGCTCAGGCTTTGCGCCAGTGCAAAGGTCGACTCATCCACGTTTTTTTTGAAAACTACACACTGTATGATGCCGCTGCCGTCGCGCAGCATGATGAAAATCAAACGCCCTTTTTCCGTTTTGTTGTACACCCAGCCACTCAGGCTGACCCGCCCGCCCTCGTGGGCGGCAATTGCGGCAATCGAGGTCGTTGGCAATAACGACATAACCGGCTCCTATGCTGCACAAACGCATGGTTTGCTTCAGTATGCCACAACCTGGCGAGGCCAGCAAATTGACAGGGGCTTTGTTCTGATTGATAATCCCATGTAGGAACCAGCAGGCAGAAGGAATAACCATGGCCGCGATGATTACCCGGTGGCGCGACATTGCTTCCGTCAAACAAGCTCTGAAAGCTCTCTCCAACCGGCAAGCTGTTCTTGAAACTGCCATTCGGGTACAGCAGATCCCGGCACCAACCTTCCACGAGCAACAACGGGCTGCTATGGTTGCGACGGAGTTTGCATGCCTTGGCCTGCACGATATTGAAATTGATGATCTCGGCAATGTGTTCGCCCGGCGTCCCGGTGTATCGGGCGCGCCCGCACTGCTGGTTACTGCGCACCTTGATACCGTTTTTCCGCTCACTGTCGATCTCGGCATTCGCTATGAAGGTGATCGGGTGTATGGCCCCGGTCTCGGCGACAATAGTCTCGGCGTGGCTGCTTTGTTGCATCTGGCGCGCAATTATCAGCAGTTCGATCTGCCGCATTATGGTGATATCTGGTTCGTCGCGAATGTCGGCGAAGAAGGCCTCGGCGATCTACAGGGTATGCGCGCTGTCATTGATCGCCTGCAATCTCAACTAGCTGCGGTGGTGGTGATTGAAGGCTGCGATTTCGGTACTCTGCATCATCGGGCCATCGGTGTGCGCCGCTACCGGATCGAAGCTGAAGCACCTGGTGGCCATTCCTGGGGCGATTTTGGCCGGCCCAGTGCCATCCATGTGCTGGCACGCCTGGCTGCAGCGATTACGAACCTTGATGTGCCGCGGGCCCCGCGAACAACCTATAATATCGGGATTATCGAGGGCGGAACGTCGGTCAATAGTATCGCGCAGTCTGCCAGTATGTTGCTGGATATGCGCTCGGCTGAGCCACTTGCCCTCAATCACCTCGCATCTCATGTTGATGCATTGATAGATCATATTGCCAACCAGAACCCCGGCGTCAGGCTACACTCTTCAGTCGTCGGCAATCGTCCCGCCGGGGCGATTCCCCGCGAACATTCCCTGGTTCAATCAGCTATGGCTGCCTTGCGCAGTACCGGTGCCAATATTAGTTTCCAGCAGGGCAGCACCGATGCCAATATTCCGCTTAGCCGCAATATTCCCGCCGTTTGCATTGGCCTCACCGACGGTGGCAATGCTCATCGTCTCGATGAGTTCATTGTTCCGGCTCGCCTCAGCCAGGGCATGCAAGCCCTGCTCCTCCTCACTCTTGCTACCGCAAATCGCTTTGAGGTGATCGCTGATGAGGGGTGCTAAGGTTCTATCACCCCTCACCTACCACATCCGCTACCCGCAATAACCCTCGCCCCGGAAAGAGCCGTGCAATCTGTGGCGCAAAGAGCGGCGAGTTGCCCATAACGTCGGCGGCCGATCCGCTGGCAATGATCTCGCCCTGACTGAGCAAGATGACTCGATCGGCAATGTCGGCAGCGAACTCAACGTCATGAGTAACCAGCAGGATCGCCGTGTGCTGATTGCGCCATTCGCGGAGTAGTTGTGCCAGGCTCGCTTTGGCGCCGTAATCCAGACCCCGTGTTGGCTCATCCAGCATCAGGGTGCCCGGTCGCACAACGGCGATTGCACCGATGGCAACCCGCAGTCGCTCGCCGGCACTCAAGTCGCGGGGGTAGCGTTCAGCTTTTTCGGCCAGCCCCAGCCGGAGCAAGAGTTCGGCAACCTCCTCATGGCCCGTGTTGGCCAGGCCATGGTTGCGCAGTGTGGTCAGTAATTCCTCACGCACACTCTCGGCGAACAGCAGGGCATCGGGATCCTGTGGCAAATAGCCGACTTCCCGGCAGATCTCGGCGACCCCCCGCCCCGCGATGGTGCGCCCGCTAAGTTCGATGCTGCCGCGCCGCGTCCGTATTAACCCGATAATATTCTTCAACAGGGTGCTTTTGCCTGAACCATTGCGCCCCATCAGTACCACGATTTCGCCTGTGCGCACCTCCATCTGAATGTTGTGCAGTACTGGCCGGCCCTGGTAAGCACTGCCTACTCCGCGGATGCGGATGCGTGGCTCGCCCATCGCCGGTCTTTGCGCAACCCCAGACGCCGCCGGTAGTTCCTGTCGACGCGCAAAACGCTGCCCCTCTTTGATGGTCAGCGGCAGTGGCTGCCAGCCCAGCACTTTGCCGACCTGCACCAGCGGCGGGATCTGTTCCAGGTGCGCCAGCATTGCCCTTGGCTCGCCGACACGGCTTCCCGTACCGTCGGGCGCCATGGCGACAATGCTGTCGACAAACGGCAAGACGCGTTCCAGCCGGTGTTCTACCAGCACAATGCTCAGGCCAAGATCGCTGTTGAGGCGTACCAGCGCCTGTAAAACATCTTCGGCCGATTGGGGATCGAGTTGCGAGGTCGGTTCGTCAAGTGCCAGAATTTGTGGGCGCAAGGCCAGCGCCGCTGCAATCGCTACCCGCTGGCGTTCACCGCCCGACAGTGTTGCCAGTGAACGACTCCGCAGCGGCGCCAGGTCAAGCAGATCCAACACTTCTTCAATGCGAATGCGCATCTCCTGGCGTGCCATGCCTGCATTTTCCAGCGCAAAGGCCAGTTCGTCTTCCACCCGGCCCATCACAAATTGTGCCTCCGGGTCTTGAAACACAAAACCTACCCGGCGACTCATTACCTGCGGCCCTACCACAATCGGATCCAGTCCGGCCACCCGGATATGTCCGCTCAGTTGACCGCCGCTGAAATGGGGAACCAGCCCGTTCAAGCAGCGCAACAATGTCGATTTGCCCGAACCCGAGGCTCCGACAATCAGCGTAAAGCTCGCCTCCGGCAACTCCAGTGAAATATCCTGCAATGCCGCCCGCTGCGCCTCAGGGTAATGATAGCTAAGGTTATGAATCTCAATCATTAATGCCTGACTTCCATCTCCCGCCTTTCCTGCTTCCTCAGTCCCCTGGTTCCTCAGCCCGCAGATAGAAACCCGCCGGAACCAGCAAACTCAGCAGTACCAGCGCCGGTAGCAATGCAAAGGATGGCGGCTCCAGCAGCGGGTAGGTATTGTACGCCAGGTTGCTCCGATTGAATCCCGGTACCAGACCCAGGAAGACCAGTCCCGGTAGGAGCGCCGCCCCGATCATCAACCCGTCGCGCATTGTCCAGCGGTCGCGGCGATAGGTGCTACGCGGTGAACGCCGCCCCAGCTTCCACAAAATGCCGCCGATCACCCCGACTCCCCCCAGCATCAGGCTCAATCCCGGCCAGTTCAGTCCCCAGAGGAGCCGCATCAGCCAGCCGGCCAGCACTGCGCTCAGTCCGGCGACGATGCCGAGGCGGTCGGCATTGCCCGGTTCGCTTTCCGCGCGCGCAAAGCCGCGCGCAGTCATCGCCTCCGCCAGTTGCAATGCTCGCTCCAGCCCACTTACCAGCAGCGGTATAAACAGCGCAACGCCGTCGCGCAGGCCGCGTACCTGGTGCCCGCGCACCGCCTGCGCTTCGCGAATGCGCCGCGCCTGTTGCAAGGTACCCGGCAAAAAGCTAATTGCAATGGTTACAACCACGGCGACCGGAAAAAATGCCCGTGGCACATAGCGAATCAGCGCGTGGGTTGGCAGCGCCGTGTTGAAGACAACAAAGGCGGTAAAAAAACTGGCAATGATCAACCCGTTGATGACGCCGAAGGCAATTGCTTCCAGGGTAATTGCGCCGCCGATCAGCGGTATCGCTTCCGGCAGTGTGAAGAGTACCGTATCGCCGAACCGCGAAATCAGCGCATTGAACAGGCCCGCCAGAAATACCACGATCGCTGCAAAGCGCAACGGCGCGAACAGCAGCGGCGCATCTTGCCCGCTGAACTTGCCTGCCTGCCGCTGCCGGGCCTGGTCGACGCTGCTTGCCACCACGTTTAATGCCAGCAGCAGGATCAAGAGATACAATGGGTTCCGTGTTGTCGAAATGATAACCAGCACCATGGCCAGCCAGGTGAACCAGCTGATCGGGTGCAACTTTAGTGGAACTTCACTCATCAGTGCAACACTTCAGTCTCACCATAACCCGGTATGGCGTGGCGCTGGCCGGCAGCGTCGATCTCGCCGCTATGCCGTGGTGTTGCCGGTATCGCACGATAGTCGAAGCTGAAGCGTGACTGGAAGCGACGCAAGGCGCGCAGGCTTGCGCTACCAAACACCGCCATCAGCGCCATCGTCCCGATACTGCCCATCACATCCCAGGCCAGCGAAGTCAGCACGTAAAATGCCAGGTAACGCTGTAGCGTTTCGGCCGGCCCGATGCCGGGTTGCCAGTATTGCTCTATCGGGCCACTGGCAAACGGCCAGAACCAGATATTCATGATTGCGCCGTAGATCAACCCCCACAGCCCGCCGAAAATCATTAGCACCGCAATCTCTCGCCGCCGATTGTATCCGCCCATCAGCCGGATCAGCGGCCGGCACAGCGGCGCGCTGAGCCCCAGCCAGCCGGCTGTGAACATCTGGTAAGGAAGCCAGGGGCCGACGCCGCCGGTAATGAGTGCGGAGACCAGCAAGGTTAGCGCGCCCATCAAAAATCCGAACCGTGCGCCAAACACATAGCCCGCCAGAATGATCAGGAAAAAGATAGGACTGAACCCGCCCGGCCCCGGCAGCGCCACCTCGGCAAAGCGCAGCAATGCGTTCATCGCAACCAGCACACCCAGCAGCGCAATCATTTTGGCATTGGCTGCGCCCTGCTGAGCTTCGAGTAACAAAGCTACAAAACACAGGCCGACCAGTGCCGTCAGTACCAGGGGCGCGTCGGCAGCATGGGCCGCCATACCGGCCGGCGCGATGCTCGGCAGCCAGAAAGGATAGAAAAACGCAATCAGGCCAATCAAACTGCTGATGGCATAGATCGCGCCGCTCAGGATGGTGCCGGCCAGTTGTTTGTTGATCACGAGGTTCTCCGCATATTGAGCACAACAATTATGCCGGCAAGTACGATGACGATCAGGAAAAAGACGAAATATCCGGCATCGAGGCCACCCTCGCTTACGCCGGCTATCGGGCCGGCTGTCGGCAACATCTGCGGTGCCGCAACGACGGCGGTCGCCGCCGGCGGTGCAGTGGCTTCCAGTGCCGCTATCGCTGCCGTTGCTCTTCCGCCATCGCCGACCAGCGGCATCAATACGACCGCTGTACCGGCAGCGGCCGCCGCCGGTGGCGTGGCGACGGCCGTGACGGTTGCACCAACCTGTTCGGTGAGATTGCCAATTGCGAAGGTTGCCGTCACCGCTACGGCCGGTATGACCGGCGGTGCTGCCGCTACCAGTTCGTCGCCTTCATTATTGTCTGCCGGTGGGTTTACCAGGGCCGTGGTCGGCGTCACCAGGGCCGTGGTCGGCGTCACCAGAGCCATGGTCGGCGTCACCAGGGCCGTGGTCGGCGTCACCAGCGTTGCGGTCGGGGTTTCCCTGGTTGCCGTGGCACTCGGCGTGACTCCGGTTGCCGTGGCAGTTGCCGTGTCTTTCGGGATCGCGGTGTTGGTCGCGGTTGGCGAAGGGGTGAATGTAGCGGTGGGAAAGCGCGGATCCGGTGTTGGTGTGAACGACGGTAGCAGGCGCGCCGGCGGTGGCAACGTGCTGGTCAGTGTCGGCTCAAGCCGGGCCGGGCAGATATTGTCAAAGGCAAATATCGGTGGGGCAATGCCGCCGGCACCGATTTCGCCTACGCTCCACGACCAGCCTTCGATGTTGCCGGGGCGCACGGTTGTGCTGCTCGCACCCAGGTTTGAGACCTGCCACTGACCTGCCTGTAGTTGGTAGTACGACCAGTAAATGCAATCAGTGTCTGGTGCCAGTGTGCATTCGCAAAAACAGGGCTCCTGATCGGTATCGCAGCCGGTATCTTCAATCTTGCAAACCGCAGCACCAGCCCCCGGATCAAATTCCAGGCTGGTCGAGAATCCTGCGGCTCGTAGTACTTCCTCGCCGCTTAATTCACCCGTCGGCCCCAGATCAACACAGGCAGTCCGCACATCATCTTCGGCAAAGCGAATTACTAGCCCGGCCCGGTTCTCTTCCTGTTGCAAGCCCGGACTCAGGCCCGCCGCCGCTGCCGGCAACAGCACACCGAGCAACATCAGCAGACCGATAAGGAGCATCGGTCTGAACCTTCTTCCTATGCGCACTGTTCTTCGCATAACATAGATCACATCGGCAAGGATCACGTCCAGGTTTGTGCCGGCAGAGTGGCCACTCTGCCGGCACAAACCTGGATGCTATTGTTCACTGATCCGCCACTATCGGCAAAAACTGGCTCGTTTCTGTCTCACAAATTTCGGCAAATGCTGTATTCGGCGGTGCGGCGCTACCGTCTCCCCAGACCCAGCCGTCCAGCATGCCGTCTGCCACATTGCGGCTGCCGGCACCAATCGGTGCCGGTTGCCATCCATTGCGGCCCAGCCAGTAGCTCCAGTAGTTCGGTGGGAAAGCGCAGAAGCAGTTCTCAGCTCCACAGCCTTCGCCGGCAATACTGCAAATCGCTGAGCCCTCGGCGGCAACAATCTCCAGCCCGGAACGACGCAGCAGCTCGTAACCACTGATCTGGCTTTCGCTGAACTCGATACAACCTGTCTGAATACTGCCGTCACTGAATTGTACCAGCAAACCGGCCCGGTTCATACTTGCCGGTTGACCGGCGACGATCCCGGCAAGCACGACTGCCAGCAGGCCCGGCAACACTAGCGATCCGCTGCGGCGAGTTATTTTCATGGCGCTACCGGCCGGTACACCAGCGGCAACCATACCCGCTGCGGATCGATTTGCCCGCTGATGTTTTGCTGCGCCGATGCTCCATCAGGGAACTGCACCTGCTCGGTGTCACTGATGCTACCCCGGTATTCGATGGGCAAGGGCGCTGCCGGTACGGTCAAAGTGGCGCTGAAATAACCTTCCGCCCGGCTGAGCGTGACTGCCTGCCAGTTCGCGTTCCCCTCCGCTCGCCACTCGAAGCGTACGTCAGCATTGTTGTTCAAATCGCTGCCAAAGGGCAGCCGTACTTCGAGCTGCCGGCTGCCCTGCGCCAACCGGGCCGCCGCCGGCTGTTCGATCAGGCGCACGCTTCCCGGACGGAATACCGTGCGGTCGGGATCCGGCCCGCGTGGCGTAGCCGTGAAGGCCGCCAGTTCGCCGGTAATTGGCAGGCTGCGCCGGATCAGCGCCGGCAATGCCTGGCGTGTGGCAAAAAGATCGTCGTTACCGGGGAGAAAGCCGTCGGCATCCCAGGTAAACACAAACGGCCCATCGCTCTTCTGGGAGTATTTCAGCGCCTCCAGTGGCCCACGCCCATTGCGCAGCCAGTCTGCGTCGATGTCTGCGCCGGCTGCCAGCAGCCCCTGGATCGCATATGCCGTTGAGCTGGGGTTGCCCCAGCCGCCCTGTTCGTCCTGATTGGCCCGCAGAAAGTTGATGCCATCCTCAACCGCCTGCGCACCCGGTGCAACGCCGCCGGCAATCAGTGCCTGCACGACCAGCCCGGTTGTGTCGGCACTGCTGCTACCACCGGCGGCGAAGCTCCAGCCGCCATCGGCATTCTGGAGTGACGTCAGATACTCCGTCGCCGAGATTGGTACTGTTTCACCGGCGGCGCTCAGCCCCAATATGGCCAGCGCCTGGTTGAAGGATCCGGCGGCCTGCGCTGTACTGCTGTAGGCGCCACTCGTCTTCAGCGTCGTCGTGAGATTTTCCACCAGGTTGATTGGTGTCGGTGTGCCGAAGCTGGTCGGGTCACCGTTGCCGGCAACCACGCCCATGATCAATTTGCCGGCATTGCCGGGCAGGGTGCCGCTGACATTCTGAGTGTAACTGACCGCCTGCGTTGCCAGGTAGTCGAACAACGAGACATCCCCTGCTGATCGCCGCACGGTTGCCGGATCGTAGCCGGCGGCGGCAAAGGCCAGCGCACCATCGATGGCCGGCCCGGCCGGGCTACCGAAACTTTCCGCCCAGGAACCGTCGGCTTGCTGCACGCTCTGTAGCCAGCTCAGCCCACGCTCGACTCGGATCGCACTGCCGCCGAAGCTGATCGGCCGCTCGGCTAACCCGTAGATTGCTTCGAGTGTGCTGTAGGCATTCACAAATGCCCCGCCGATACTGCCGTCGGGCTGTTGCAGAGCCTGTAGCGCACGCCGCGGGTTGTTTTCGCCGCCCCAGCTCTCACTCGCCGGCACATAGCCGGCCGACACCAGTGCCTGAATGCCCCATGCCGTCGAATTGGCATTGGTCGGCCCTGTATCGAATGGCGTTTTCCAGCCGCCGCTGCTGGTTTGCATGGCCGCAAAAAAGGCCAGCGCATCCTGGATTACTGGATCGGTCGGTGCCACATTGCCGCTGCCGAGCAGCGCCGTGACTGCAATTCCGCTGGTGTCGATGCCGCCCCAGCTTCCGTCGGCCTGCTGCAGGCCGGCCAGAAAGTCCGTTGCGGAAATCGGGATTGTGCGCCCGGCATTGGTCAGGCCGATGATCGACCAGGCCTGGTTTAGCGGTCCGGCGGCACCACTGATGAATGCACCGGTTGCGGTGGTGCTGTAGGCGCCGCCGGGCCGCAAATTGGCTTCCAATGCGTTTACCAGGTCTACGCCGCCGAAGTTGCGGCTGTCTTCGCCGGCTGTGGCTGCCGCTGCCAGTAGCAGGCCGGCCTGCTGCGGCAGCACATTGTCCGGCCCGGTTCCATTCGCATCGTAGGTATAACTGATTGCCCGGCTGCGCAGGAAATCGATGGGCGTATTGCCCGCGCTCGATGTCAACGCGGCGACCGGCCGCCCACCGGCCGCCATGGCCAGTACCAGGCGGGCGGTGCCGCCGTCATTTGCTCCGCCGGAGCCGAAGGCATCGATGCCGCCGTTCGGCAACTGCTGGGTACGCAGGTAATCCAGTGCTGCGGAAATGGCGGCGGTGTTATACAATGGGTACGCACCACTCGCCGTTGCCGTGGTTGGGATGTTCTCTGCTGCCGCTGGTTGCGGCCGGCCGGCCATCGCAAACCAGCTTAACATTAACGTGATGCCGACGGCCACTGCATAGCCCAGACTTCGTGTATACAACATCCTGTTTACTCCTCCGGCTCCATGGCCAGAACATAAAAACACCTGCCTGGTATTCATACCGGGCAGGTGTTTGCTTGAAGGAACAACCGGATCAATGCGGCAATCTACCACTCGAAACGGTCAGGCCATCGTCTGCCCTCCTTATCACGCGAAGGAAAAGGTTCAAACAAGGATAGTGGCGGTCGACCTGGCTTGGCTGATGTTGTTGTTCAGCCTTACAGTTGCGCGACAGCGCCGGACTCTCACCGGCTTCGCCTTTAGCCCTGCGTATCCGGACGGCAGGAACCACTATCTGGCTTGAGTATTTGTTTGTTGTGCGGCGCGGATGTGTGCTCTATGCACTTTGATTCACTCACCTTACGCAGTACAAATGTACATATCAAACACTTGTGCGACACACACTATCCTTGTGGGGTAGCCTGAAGTGCTTGGAGCGAGTCGAACGCACTTCGTAACGCCTGCGCATAAAGCTTGGCCTT
>DAOTUJ010000177.1:0-20443 GCA_034437175.1 Chloroflexaceae bacterium
TCATCGCCGGCAACAACACCCGCCTCGACAGCGACGATGGCCCGCTCAACGTCGGCACCTGTGTCTCGGTCGATTACGAAGACAGCCGCGCGTTCGAAATCGAAAGCGAGCCCGCCCGCGATTGCATTGGCAGTGGCGCAGCGGAGCGTTCACGCGGCTTCGGCAGCGGTACGAAACTGTATCTGCCACTTGTGGTAAGCTAGTACAGCAGGCCAGAAACACGGTTTAAATTCGTTTGATTTTGCGGCGAAACCGCAAAATCAAACGAAAAAGATAGTTCCTGCCTTGCTGCCGCAGGCGAAAAACGCCCGTTGCGGCGTGAGCAACCACGCGGCCGCGTAACTCCTGTCAATCAGTGGGCTATGCCCGGTAACTTCGCTGCCGAGCATAGCCCATTCACACCGTTATGAACACTCCCGCCAATCGCCGACGTATTCTGCTAATCGAAGACGACCCCGGCCTGGTGCAGATGATCCGCATGGGGCTGCGCTATACCGGCTTCGACGTTCACGTCGCCACCAACGGCATCGCAGGCCTGCAAGCCGCCCAGGAACAGCAGCCCGACCTGGTGCTGCTGGACTGGATGCTGCCCGGCATGGACGGGCTGAACGTCTGCCGACGGCTGCGCCAGAGTAGCCGCACACCCATCATTATGTTGACCGCCCGCGACGAAATCGACCACCGGGTGCAGGGATTGGATGCCGGCGCCGACGATTACATCGTCAAGCCGGTGCACCTGGAAGAACTGGCGGCGCGCATCCGGGCCCGCCTGCGCGACGCGGCCCCGGCTGCGGAGCGCCTGCGTTTCGGCGACCTGGAACTGGATCTGAACCTGCGCGAGGCTCTGCGCGGCGGCAAACGCATCACGCTCACCGCCACCGAATTCGGCCTGCTGCACTTTTTGCTGCGCCACCCACGTCAGGTGCTCACCAAAGACATGCTGCTGGAGGCAGTCTGGGGTTACGATGGCGGCAGTGCCAACCTGGTCGAACAGTATATTCGCTCGCTGCGCCGCAAACTGGGCGAGCCGGTGCTGATCCATACGATACGCGGCATGGGCTATGTTTTGCGGGAGGAACCATGATGCCGCGGCTCTCTCTCCAGGGTCTGTTCTCGCTGCTGTACCTGGGCACGATTGTGCCGCTGCTCCTGTTGCTGGGCGGGCTGGTCTATTACGAATATCGCACCTTCCTGATCGCCGAACACACCAGCACGATGCAAGAACTGGTCCATGCCGGAACCGATGCCAATGGCCTGATTGCCGGTGAGACGCTCCCGCTCTCGCGTCTGGCAGCCTTGCTGGTTGATCAGCTAGAGGGCAGTGATTTTGAGGTAATCGTCTTCGATGCCGCCGGTCAGGCGCTCGCCGCCAGCCGCGGCAGCAACGACTGGCAGGCCGCCGCACAACATGCCGGCCGCAGCCTGATCGACGCCCGCACCGAAAAAATCGCCGCCGGTGGGGAAAGCCGGGTGCTCTATCTACTGCCGCTGCGCAGCGCCGAGGGCCGGCTCCGCGGCAGCATCGCCGCCAGTTTTGCCGTCAGCACAGTGCTGAGCGATATGCAGCCACTGACGACATGGCTGCTGCTGACGGTTGCCGCCGTCACATTGCTGGCCCTGCTGATTATGCCCCTGCTGGCCCGCCTGGCCGCCCGTCCGGTCGAAGATCTGGCCCGCACCGCGCGCCAGGTCGCCGCCGGCGACCTCGAACAGCGCGCAGAACTGCCGGCCATCGGCGAGCTACGCGATCTGGCCGCCACGCTGAACAGGATGCTCGACCAGGTTCAGCAGACCGTTGAACTGGAACAGCACAGCAACACCACTTTGCGCCGCTTCGTTGCCGACGCCGCCCACGAGTTGCGCTCGCCGCTGGCCGTGCTCCGCGGCAGCATCGAGGTCTGGCAAATGGCTCAGCAGCACGGCAATGAGGACGAGATCCGCCAGGCCGCCGGCATCGCCGAGGCCGAGATCGAAAGCATGGGCCGGCTGGTCGATAATCTGCTGCTGCTGGCGCGCATCGAGCATGCCGGCACCCAGACCACGACGCCGCTGAACATCGAAGAGATCGATCCGCTGCCCTTGCTCGAAGAAGTTGCCGAACGCGCCCGCCTGATCAGCCAGGGCCAGGATATTGTTTTGCAGTGGCCTGCGCACGAATTGCAACCGATCCGGGTCGATGTCGACCTGTTGCGACGGGCGCTGAACAATCTGCTGGAAAATGCGATCCGGCATACGCCGCCCGGCAAGCAGATCATTCTTACGACGCAGGCTGAGGAAGGCGGCGGTAGCTTCAGTGTGCAGGATGAAGGCTGCGGCATCGCTGCCGAGCACCTGCCGCGGATCTTCGACCGCTTCTACCAGGTCGACGATGTGCGCACCCGGCGCGGCAGCAGTGGCCTCGGTCTGCCGATTGTGCGAGCGATTGTACAGGCCCACGACGGCCATATTCTGGTCGACAGCGTCCTTGATCAGGGCACGATTATGAAGCTCTGGCTGCCCTGTCGCGGGCCGCAGCTCTATCCACGGCTGGATCAGCAACCGGGTTTGCCGGCAGGGCAAGTCGAACGAAACCACCGGGTACTGCCGGATGCCCGGCCGCTACCGCGATGGGCGGGCGGGCCGGCGCCGCTGGCGCTCGCCGGCAGCGGCGGCGTGCTGATGGTCGCACTCTTCAGTAGTATCTTCTTGCTTCTGCCCAGCAACGCCGACCGCATTCCCGCCGATCCGGTAGCAGCCGTGATCGTCGCTGATGAACTCGCCGCGTCGGCCACACCGACCGCGCCGACCGTTCTCCATCGGCCCACCAGCACCTCGCTGCCGACACCGATCGACCCGGCTCCAACGACGGTTCCCGCAGCGGCACAACCTCGACCAGCCAGCGGCTTTGATGCCGCCGCGGCGGCGGCCCGCGCTTACCTGGGTGGCGGAACCGTCCTGGAAGTGACCCACCTGCCCCAACGCGGCCCGCAGATCTACGAGGTGGTGTTCAGCGATCGCAGCGAAGTATACCTGAACCTGGCCGGCGAACAAATTCTCGAGTTCGAGCAGAAGCGGGGCGGCAATGGGCCGGGTGCCAGGAAGCAGCGCGTCCGGGAGGCGCGCCTGGCTGCTGCAGTCGCCCAGGGCGCGATTGTGCTCAGCTTCGATGAAGCTGTGGCCATCGCCCGCGAATATGTCGGCAATGCGAGCCCGGCACGTAAAGTCGAACTCGAATGGTGGGACAGGCAATCGCACGCCGTCTACAGCATCAAGTTCTTCGACGGCCCTGAATTGCTGATCGACCCGGCCAGCGGCGAATTGCTGGAGTGGGATTGATACCAGCCACTTTTTCTTTCACGGTGATAAAACGTGCAACGGCCATCAACTGCTCGCTACTCGAGCAAACCGGCCAGGAAACGCCGGTTGAGCGCGGCTTTCGCATCCTGGTAGCCGATCTCGAAGAGCCGCTGATGGTTGGCGGTTTCGTAATCAATGATCCACTCCAGCGGCATGAGTTTTTCAGGAGCGATTACGGTCGGCTCCGAGATTACCCGCGGGATGACACCGCGCATGCGTAGACTGGCATCACCGGTCTGGGCGGCGGCACGCTCCAGGTGCTCGGCCGCTTCGGCAATCCGGTTGTAGGCGCGTAGCATTTTTACGGCCATGCGGTAGGAAGCCAGCAGCGCCCAGTCCAGTGTCAGCGTCAGTGCCTGCACCAGATCCGCGGGCACATCTTCAAGCTGAGCATGCAACTCGTCGTGATCGACATTCCAGGGCGTCATCATGACCACCAGAATGTCGACATCGTCGTCGCCGGCCAGGTCGATCACCGGACCGAGCGGCGTATTCGCCAGTACCGCACCGTCCCAGTAATCCGCGCCGTTGATATGTGTCCAGGGATAGACGGCCGGAATGCTGGAGGAAGCCATCAAATGGTCGAGCGCAATCCGGTCGTGCGGCGCATCGGGCCGGTCGCGGTTGCAGAAGATCTTCAAGTCGCCGCTGCGCAAATCGGTAGCGGCGAGCAACAACGCCGGTGCATCGGGGCCGTTGATACGCTCGAAGTCCATCCAGGGAGCCAGGGTTCGCCGCCAGGGCGTCGTGTCGAGCAGACTACGAAAGGGGCGCGCTTTGAACACGGCCCGCACGCGATCGAATAGCCCCTGCGCGTTCATACTGCGCTCCTCGGGCGACAATTCCGGGCGTGCGCCACCGTGGGCCTCGGAAGTCAACACACTACGCAAGAAAAACCCGGCCAGTGGACGGCTGAGCGGCGGCAGATCCTGCGAGAGCCGATGTACGTCTTCGGTGTGCATCGCCAGCCAGCGTTGCTTGAACTGCTCGACAGTGATCCCGGAAGCCAGCGCCGCCCCATTGATCGCGCCGATCGAGGTGCCGGCAATAATGTCGGGGCCGACACCGTCCTGCATCCAACCCATTTCCACCAGTGCCTCAATCACGCCGACGTGGTAGGCGCCGCGCCCGCCACCACCCGACAAAACCAGTGCTTTTTTCTTTTTGCCCATAACCTCCTCGTTTCATAACTTACGCAGTCGGCGTTTGCTACTGGCGTCCGCCAGAGTTGTCTCGCCTACGGCAGCGTGGAAGTATCCATATCATTTCGTTTGTTCTGGCGGCTTTGCCGCCAGAACAAACGAAAAAGATCGGCACTTCCACGCTGCCGCCGGCGAAAAAAAACGCCCATTGCGGCGCAAGCAACATCAGCCCCGTGGCTTGAGCACCATCATGGGCAGCAGTTCGGCCATGCGGCGCAGACCCTGCGCGTCGGTAGCCGGTTCGCTGCCGAGCATGATGCGCCCCAGGTTCTTGAAGGCTGCCGGTGAGCGGCGAGCGTAACCGGCCAGAATGTCGGCAGCAACGTCGACCGGTGGCTTCTCGGCGATGGCCTCGTAGCGATGCCGCCCATCATCGAGTAGCAGGCGCGGCGTTTTGCTCAGGTTCTGATACCAGTCGGCCTTTGCGCCCCAGCCGGAAGCCACATAATACGCATTGCCGGCCTTATCGTGGCGCACCACTTCGAGCACGGTCTGGCGCGGCAGGCCACTCTTGCGGCCCAGGTGCGTCAGCATAATGAAGCGTCCACCCATCAGCCAGCCCAGTCGGAAACGGAACAACCAGATCGGCGCACGCAACAGGCGGCGCAAGGCACCCTGTGGCGGCCGACGTGTTCGCAGAGTTCCCTCACCCATATTCTCCCCCTTAAACAAACGACTTTCTACGCCTTATTATCCCCAGTTTTGCACTAGCCATTCCACTGACGCCAGGCCCACCAGAGGAAGAAAACCTCAATCGGCGCCATGAGCAGAAAGGCCAGCCAGACCATGGTCAGACTGGCGTGTACAAAATGCACCAGCAGAAAAGCCATGCCGGCGACCAGCCACATAGCGGTGCTGCTGATTACCAGCGGCGCCCGCGTATTGCCGGTGCCGCGCAGGGCACCGCCGAACACAAACGTCGCCGCCCAGAAAGGCTGGGTCAGCGCCACCACCCGAATCGCGCTGGCGCCGGCATCAATCATGGCCGGGTCGTCGCTGAAGATGCGCAGCAACCAGGGCGCGAAAGCCAGGTAGATCAGGCCGAGCCCGCCCATCCAGGCGATGGCCCAGCGCAGCGCGATCCGGGTCACTGCGTGGGCTTCAGCCAGGTTGCGGGCGCCGACGGCCTGACCGACCAGGGCGGTTGCGGCCAGGCCGAAGCCGATGCCGGGCAAAAATGAGAGCGAGAGAATATTGATCGAGACCCGGTGCGCCGCCAGGGCCACCGTACCCAGCGTGGCCACAATCGGCGTGATGCCGGCAATTGCCGTGATCACCAGCACTTCCTCGACTGCCGCCGGCAGGCCGATGCGCATGACGCCGCGCAGCGCCGGTAGCGTCGGGCGCCAGTCGCCGCCGGCGACCCGGATGCCGGCCCAGCCGCGCCAGAGAATGCCGACGATCATAGCTGCGCCAAGCAAGCGCGCAATGAAGGTGCCCCAGGCGCTGCCCTGCACCCCCAGCGCCGGCAGGCCAGGCGCACCATAAATCAGCAGATAAGAAATCGCCACATTCAGCACGTTCGCCAGCGCCGTGACCAGCATCGGCGTCCGGCTATCGCCGACGCCGCGCAGCACTGCGCTGCCCAACAGCATCAGCGTCAGCGTAGCCGTCGTCGCAATCGTGATTCGCAGGTACTCCGCAGCGATCTGCGAGACGGCGGGCTCCATGCCGAAGAGCGCGATAATGCCCGGCGCCGCCAGCCAGCCGATCCCAGCCACCGGCAGCGAAATCAGCCCAGCCCAGATCAGCGCCTGGCGTGCCAGATGATTGGCCTCGCGCAGATTGCCTGCGCCGTAGGCCTGCGCCACCAGCACCGAGGCACCCACCGCGATTGCGCTGAGTGCGCCGATCAGAATAAAGATCACCTGCAAGGAGGCGCCGACACCGGCCAGCGCCGCCGCGCCCAGGCCGGCCACCAGAATCGTGTCGGCAATGCTGAGCAGAGTTTGCAGCAGATTCTCGCCGATCACCGGCGCGGCCAGCCGAAAGACTCGCCCGCGCAGGCGTTGCGGCTGTTCCGCAGGGTTGTGGTCGGAGGTGGTCGGCGGGGCAGGCAGAGGTTCGGCCAGCAAGCCGGCCAGCAAGTCACGCGGCTCGTCGGGTAGTTGCCTGGCCAGTAAGCGCTCCAGCACATGCAGATCAGCCTCGTCGGGCCGGCCAGGCGCCGAAAACTCGCGTTCAAGCGTCGACATACACGTCCCCATGGATACCAGAATACGGTTGTATCCACGCTAACACAGGTTCCGGCGGACTGAGATCAGCCGGCGGGACGAGAAGGCGAGCGGCAGGCAACAGCGTGGCTGCCGCGATCCTGTTCCCGACCAGGATACAGGACACTACCCGCTTCCCATGCGCGGTTCGATGATCAGCGGCAGACCATCGTGCGGCTGTACGGTAATCAGAGCCAACGGTTCGACCGGCGGCCGGCCGGCGGCCAGACTCAAGCGGTAGCGCTGCGCCAGAGTAGCCAGCGCCATCGTCATAAGTGGCAGTGGCGAAATAGACGGCTTTCTGATGAGGTAGCTTTCTGATGAGGTAGCCAGGTTACATACGACTATCTGTGGGGCACTACCTGGCAGAAAAAGGCTTCTTCGGTGGAAGTATGCGCCATACAGCCAGAGCCAGGTCAAAATCCGGCAAACGCCACCGCTGTCAACCCCACTGGAGCGCAGCAGAGTTGTCGTACTATTCTGCAACCGCCGTCAGAATTTCCGGCTTCCCGTCGCCGTCTTCGTCGCGCAACGCCAGTTGCTGCCAACTGCCGGGCGGCGAGCGCCATTCGACCTGGAAGCCCCAGCCATGCCAGCGCAGCACCAGCAGCCGTTCCGCCGGGTCGCCGGGCCGGCTGCCGCCTTCGAGCACCAGCAGTTCGCCGCGCCCGTCGCCTTCGAGATCGGCCAGCGCCAGATCCTGGATCGGCACTGCGGTGGCCGAACCGCCCCAGATGATCCGGTATTCGCCGCTGCGCCGCCCCAGCATAAAGGGATGCGAGCGCAACACACCGGTTTCGTCCGGTTTCCAGAGCAAGAATAGTACCTCGCTACGCCCATCGTCGTTCGGGTCGCCAACTGCGAAGCTGCGAATCTGCCAGGCCGGATCTTCGTTGCGCCAGACAATCGCCGCCGCCGGATCATCGCTCGCGGCAACGGTCAGTACACCGGCCGCATCCAGACAGACCCGCTGCGGCTCACCGTTGCCACGCAGATCAGCCGGCAAGCATGTCGGCCGGGCGGGAAACGCCGTATCCGCCGCCGGCAAAGCCGTCGCCCGCTCGCCGGTCCAACGCCAGACGATCACAGCCGCCGAGGCGACTGTGCTTGTGGGTACAACTGCGGCGGTGGGCGGCGCGGCACTGGTGCCGCGCAACCGCGCCAGGGCGGCCTGCGCCGCCGGGCTCTCCACGTTCAACGGCGTCGGTTGGCCGCCGGCGGTGTGGAGCGGCAAGGCATTTACCTGCGCGACGCCGGCGGCATCGAGCAGCACCTGGAGCACGGCCCCGCTGCTGATGGCCGGATCGTCCGGTGCATCGAAGAGGAAATTGCCCAGCGAATAGGCTACGTAGCCCGCCCGCCCGCCGGCGTGCAGCATCTCGGCTTGTTGCAAGACATGCGGATGACTGCCCAGCACCAGGTCGGCGCCGGCGGCAACCAGCCGGCCGGCCTGGTCGCGCTGGCGCGGCGAAATCTCCGGCGCGTACTCGCGCCCCCAATGTACCATCACAACGACGAGGTCGGCCCGGTTGCGTGCCTGCGCCACCGCAGCCGGCGCCTGCGCATCGAGCCAGGCCCGGCCCATTTGGCAGCCGGCGGCTGCGGTACAAGCGGCAAAATCGGGGTTGGGGCGCCCACTGCCGTCGGCCGGGTCGGCCACATCGTTGAAGGCCAGCACCGCCAGCGTCAGGCCGCCGGCTTCGAGCAACTGCGGCTGATAGGCTTCCGCAGCAGTGTTGCCAACGCCGGCAGTTGCGATCCCGACCCGCTGCAGATGCTCGCGGGCATCGGCCAGCCCCGCCGGCCCGGCGTCAAGGGCGTGATTATTGGCCAGGCTGAGCAGATCGAAGCCGGCCACCCGCAGCTCGGGCGCGAAGGCCGCCGGCGCGGGCAACCGATAGGGACCGGGGCGCAACTGTTCGCGACGGTCGGTCAAGGGGCTCTCCAGGTTGCCCAGCACCAGGTCGCCGGCGAGCAGATCGGCGAGCGCGGCAAAGGGCGCGGCATAGCCCTCGTGAGCGGCGCGCTCGGCCACGAAGCGCCCGGCCATCACATCGCCCACCGCCCGCAGATCGACGGCGTAATCACCCTGCCAGTCGGCCCGTCGGTAGAGCTCGGGCCAGGTCGCTGTTGCCGGCGCCGGAGCACAGGCTATCGGCAGGAGCAGTGTTAACACAGGCAACCAGAGGAGCCGGCGGATTTTTGCCATTATGCGCATCAGCCGTATTTGCCACCATGCTCAAAATCGGCCGGGTCGAACCGAAAACCGTCAAAATTTGTTTGATGTTGCGGCTTCGCTGCAACATCAAACGAAAAAAACGAAAAAAGTAGCTACTCCCAGGCCGGCGGCGCCGGTGGATCCAGCACAATCTTTGTGATTAGCCAGTTTTCGCCCTGGCGTTGCAGGGTGTAGGTTACATCAAGTTCGTAGGGCGGGCGCACTCCGACGCGTTCGGGTTCGCCGCGCTGCGGTTGCTCGCCAAAATAGGGTGAGCCGCGATACAGTTCATCGCTCCAGCGCTCGCGGGTGGTGACAATCGCATTGTTGGCGTCCTCAAAGTCGAAGGAGCGGAATTGCAGGCTGAGCAGTTTTGCGCCGACGAACTGGTTTTCGGCCTCCAGCCCGGCAATATACTGTGCCGTGTCGGCCAGTTCGGCCGCGCCCAGGAAGGGCGCAACTCGTTCCACCTCGGTATACCAGAAGGCCTCGATCAGCTGCTGATTGAAGGCACGGATGCGATCGACCAGCATGCCGGCCTGGTGCTGCGGCTCGATGTAACTCGCAGTCCATTCGGCCGGCGGCGGTGCCTCACCGGCATCGAGCAGCGCCCGCCAGTCCTCATCGGTCAGCCGCTCGCTCAGCGGTTGCTCGAATTCGTAGTGCGAAAAAACGCCGCCTTTCGTCAACACCAGTTGCCCTTCGACCGGCACAACCACGTAGATCTCGAAGATCCGCCCGGTGGCGTTTTCCAGCACCACGCCGGCATCCGGGTTGGTGGCAATATCGGCGACAATTGCGGCCTGCAACGGATCGCCGCCGGCCGGTGTGCCGCCGCGCCCACCGTAGAAGGCTTCGTCGTCGGCGGCAAACGTCAGCCCCTCGATCTCGGCGCCGTAGAAGCGGATGAACTCGTACTCTTCATCGCTCAGCGGCTCGCCGCGCAACTGTTTCTCGGCCATGGTCTGGAGTTTCAGCGCGATGCGCTCCATCGCTTCGAGCGCCACCTGGTCGGCCTCGGCCAGCAAACCGCGCTGCGCCAGCCCGTCGATGGTCATGCGTGAGAGCGCGGCAATCCGGGCGTAGAGCAACGGCACCGGCTCGACATAGCCCTTCGGTCGCTCGGGTTCGGGCGGCTGAAGCGAGTCATAGCCGCGCTCGGCATAGACCTGTTTGGCATACAGGATCGTATCGCGCTTCAGCTCGGTCCAGGAGCCCAGTGCCGTGGTAAGTTGCTTGTCGAGCCAGGCCTCGGATTGCATAAACTGCGGATAGCCGGCGTCCGGCGGATCGAGCAGCGGGCGCAGGCTGTGGATCCAGCTCCAGTAAAGGTTCTGTGTCCAGACCTTTTCGTCGTAGTCGGCAAAGATGGTGCGCAGTTCCTGCATATTTTTGCCGTAGTTTGTAAACTGCGTATCGCCCAGTGCTTCCAGATGCTGCAAGGCGCGATTGGAACCGAGCGCCGCAAAGAAATCGAGCGAGCGCGGCAGACCGCGTTCGGGTACTCGCTGTGCAATCAACTGCTGAAAAACGAAGGCATCGGGCACAAAACGCTGGCCCATCAATCGCAGACCCTTTGTACTTTCGAGCGAGCTATCCGGGAACTTGACCATGCCCAGGATCTGCGGCGGACGCAGTTCGGCAGCGGCAGACTGGAAGGCGGCAAATTTCGCTTCGTCGAGCAGGTCGCCCGGCGCGGCAATTTCGCCGTAAGCCGCCTCAAGCGCCGCCGCATATTCCGGTGGCGTCAGGTCATCACTGCGCCCGACAAAGAACACCGTCGGCTCATAAATCCCCTCCCAGACATCCGCCGCCGGCAGGCCATCGACACTGGTCTGCTGGAAAGCCAGCGTCAACAGGGCGGCCTGCTGCGTCTCGATTGCATCCTCGACGCGGAAAGTCATGCGGCCATGCCACATCATCGCAGTAAAATAGCGCTTCAGCGCTTCGCTTTTCGTGTAGTGGCCACGTGGAACGTACTGGCTCCAGTCTTCGCCGAAGGGATAAGCCGGGAAGATCACGGAGGGCGCAATGCCTTCGGCGGCCGCGATGCTGCTCAACTCAGGCTCGGCCAGGTCGCGCAGGCCCGCAGGAATCGGCCAGTCCGGGTTGAGCAGCTTGACGGCGACGGCAAAATAGGCGGCGTTACGCCGGGCGGCCTCGCCCCAGCCGGTACCGGCCAGTTCTTCATACTGCACCAGCGAAGTCTTCAACAGCTCCAGGTCGAGCCGGCTGAGCATCGGAATGAAGGCCTGCGTCTCGGCGCTACGCAGCGTTTTATCGAACAGCAGGTGATACACATGCAGCAGCGAGTCGGAGGTCACGAACACCGGCACATTATCATAGCGCGCCCGCTCATAGAGCTCGTAGAATTCTTTCGTCTCACCGGGGCTGACAACAAAGCCATTGGCGGCGACACGGGCCTGCTGCGCGGGCGAGAGCAGGACGGTCAGTTCCACATTGCTCAGGTCGGGCGCAATCACCGGCGCACTGACGCGGGCCTCGGTCGAGACTGCCGGCAGCACAAAGTCGGCAAAGCCGTCGCCGGTAGCGGATGTAAAACCGGCCGGCAGTGCCATCTCGAGCGGCGCAACCTCGCCGATGGCAACCGGCGGCGCAGCGGTCGGCAAGGTTGCCAGCTGGTCAGTCGGCGCACTTGTCGGCGAAGAATCCGGCAGGGTCGGAGAGACCGGGGCCGCGGTCGGCGGTTGCGGGGTCGGCGGGTCGGGTGGCGCGGGCCGGCCACAGGCAGTCAGCAGAAGTGCGCCAATCACCATAATCAACAGGACGCTACGTTGCAACATCGAAAGTACCTCCAGGGGACGACCAGTATCTGTTGCAAATATGATACACCGGTTGCCTCACAGACACAATGGTAATATGGTGAAACAGACAATCCGCTGATGGCGCTTCCGGCGTCATCAGCGGATTGTCTGATGTTCAAGCGATTCTGCTACTCCGGCTCAATGCCCAGCTCGCGCAGCTTTTCCGCCAGCCGGGCGGCCCGCTCCTCGCTGGCGGCCACCCGCTGCTCAGCCTGGGCAGCTTGCTGTCTGGCCTGAGCTATCAGTTGAGCCAGTTCCTGGTGGCTACGGAAGGGCTCGCCGTCCGGGCGGAAGATGCGCAACTCCGCCCCGCTCATATCGAAGCGAATGCCCAGTCGTGGGCTCACCCAGTCCTGCATGTCCTCCAGCAAGCGCAACTGGCCCTCCTCGCGCCGAAAGCCGGTCAGGTCGTTGCGCTCCGGCTCCGGGTCGTACACGTAGTACTCTTCCACGCCGTACTCATCGTAAAACGCCAGCTTCGCCAGCATCTCCTTGAAGCTGTTCTGCGGCGACAACACCTCGAAGACCACCTGCGGCGCCAGGTCGCCCTCTTCCCACTGCCGGTACGAGCCGCGGTCGCCCCTGGGCCGCCCGAACACCACCATCGCATCCGGTGCCCGGCAGATCGCCGGCTGCCCCTTAACCGGGTACCACAGCAGGTCACCGGCGACGAAAACATCATCGCGATCCTGGAACAGCACCTCCAGGTTCTCCTTGATCAGCACAATCCAGCGGAACTGCCGGGTATTGTCGGCCATCGGTTGTCCATCGCTCTCTGGGTAGTCAATATGTGGCTCCGGCTGAACCGCGGTTTCAGTCAGTTCTTGCATGGCCTGTACTCCTCTTGCGCGCGCTGTTAGCTGCTTTCATTATGGAGAAAAACGGGCAATATTGCAACACTTGTGCTGCAGGAAAACAGTGTGATCAGCGTGTGCGAAATGCAGGTAACGACCTTTCGCACTACCGGTCGACTTGCACGATCTGTTTGCGGCGGAAGACGATCACGACCTGCTCGTAGTCATAGCGCATGCGGGCCGCGTCGAGCAGGACGCTGTCGTAGCCCTGGCGATCCAGCCACCATTCAACGGCCAGGTGCGTGCCGAGGTCGAGGCCGAGGTCGCGGGCTTCGTCGTTCATGCAGCGTCGTTCGCGGCTCCAGTCGCGCCAGCGACAGCGGAAGGGCCGCCGGATCAGGACCCGGTAGCGTTCCGCCCCGACGGTATCGAGGCGCGGCAGGCCCAGCCAGCGCGGCAGGCGCGCCAGCACCAGACCGCGTCCGGCCGGGGTGTGTTGCTGGTTGGGGTTCAACAGCAGAAAATCGTCGCGCAACTCGCTCCGGCGATCCCATTCTTCGGCGGCAATGCGCGCCATACGCTGGATTTGCTCGTTGAAATCGGAGATGCGCGGCACGCGAGGCGGCGCCATGATCTGGATCTGCGGCAGCGGCCGATCCGGTGCCGCGTCGTTCAGCCAGTGCGCCTCGCTGATCCGCATCGGCGGATCGTAGTGCTCGCGGTAGCGAAAGCCGCGCCGCTCGCGGCCCGGCTCGGCCTGCGATTCGGCCTCGATGCGCACCTTCAGCCGCAGGTTCTGCCCATGGTCGGGCGCCGGGAACCATTCGCGGTTCGCCACGAAGCGAAACAGCTTCCGGCTGTGATCCTGCGGATCAATGCCACTGCCGAGCTTTTCCCAGCCCTTGCCCTCCAGCCCACTCCAGCCACCGACAATCGCCCGCAACGGCGCGTACACCGCCACGACATCGTCCGGGCCGGGTGGGCTTTCCAGCAGCCAGAGGCCCGGCGGCACTGCGCCCGAAGTCGGCAGGCGCATCGTGCCGCCGATCACAGTTTGCTCGACGTTGGCATTCGCCAGACGTACGGTGGCCTTGCCCGCCGACGACGGCGGTACATTTGCCGGCGGAGCAGCCTGTACCCGGCTGTGCAGCGGTTTGCCGCATTCGATGCAAAACCGGGGTGCGCCGGCCGGCAACAGCGCACCGCAGTGACGGCAATAGCGCGCTTTCATGTGCCAATCAATTCTGCTACCCGCAGCGAGAGCACCCGCGAGGCGCTGTCGTCGCCCATGCTCACGCCGTAAATCGTGTCGGCCGCTTCGATGGTGCCGCGATTGTGAGTGATCAGCACAAACTGCGTCGTGCTGGTCAGATCGGCCAGAAACGCATTAAAACGCCCGACATTCGATTCGTCCAATGCGGCATCGACTTCATCGAGCATGCAAAAGGGGCTGGGATTGACCCGCAGGATGGCAAAGAGCAGTGCCGCCGCAGTCAGTGCACGTTCGCCGCCCGAGAGCAGCGAGAGATTCTGCTGGCGCTTGCCCGGCGGGCGGGCAATGATCTCGACGCCGTAGCCATGCGCCACGCCATTCTCTTCTTCGCCTTCGCCGGCTTCCTCGCCGACCAGTTGCAGCCGGGCCGAACCGCCGCCGAAAAGTCGGGTGAAGCTCTGCGCGAACTCGGCCGCGACAGCGCGAAACGTTTCGTTGAAGCGGGCGCGCATCGTCGCTTCCAGTTCGCCGATCAGATCTTGCAACGTAGCCCGCGCTTCCCGCAGATCGGCAACTTGCTCGCTCAAGAAGCGGTGCCGCTCGCCGGCCTCGTCGTACTCTTGCAGCGCCAGCGGGTTGACCGGGCCGATGCGTTCCAGGCGCGCTTTCATGCCGTTGCTGCGCTCCTGTAGTTCGGCCAGTGCTGCGGTCGAAAGCAGCGCCGCAGCGGCGCCGGCTGCATCCGGATCGATATTTTCGGCGAAGGCCCGCTCATACACGCCGTCGAGCCGGTCGCGCGCACGTTGCGCCTCGACGGCGGCGCGGCTCTGGGCACTCTCGGCTTCGAGCAGCGCGGCAGTGGCCTGTTCTTCGACCTGCTCCAGTTCGGGCAGGCGCTGCTCATCGGCGGCCAGGGCTGCTTCAGCCGGATCAATCCGGCGGCGCAATTCATCGATCCGGGCCAGCCAGCTCTGCTGCTCGGCCTCGCTGCGGGCGCGCTCGGCAAGCAGGTGCGTGCGCTCGGCAGATTGCTGTTCCTGCTCACCGGCACGGGTCGCTTCTTGCTGATCAAGTTGCGCGAGCGCACGCCGGTGGGTGTCGAGCAGAGCTTGCTGAGCGCGCACCTGGCCTTCGGCGGCAGCCTGGCCGGCCCGCAGCGTCGCTATGCGTTCCTGCAAAGCCTGGCCGGCCTCGACTTCCTGGGCATTGCGCGCCCGCAACTCGTTCAGCGCCGCCTGCGCCGTCGCATTCGCCGCATCGGCCGCCGCCAGCGATTCCTGCAAAGCCTGCTCCTCTGTCGCCAGGTTAGCCAGGTCGCCGGCCAATGCCGCCCGCCGCTGATCCTGCCAGTCGTGTTCCTGTTCGACGTGCGCCAGTTCGCGGCGGGCAATGTCCTGTGCTTTGCGCTGTTCATCAAGCAGCCGAAGCTGTGCTCGGGCACCTTGCTCAGCCTCGCGCAACGCCTGCATGGCCTGAGTCAGCCGGACGTCCAGCGCCTGGCACTGCGCTTCAGCTTCTGCCACAGATGTCTGGGCAAGTGCCACCTGGCCCGGCAATTCGCGCAGTTCGCGCTCGCGCCGCAGCGTGCCGCTATCCTTCGTCTGGGCGCCGCCGGTGACTGCGCCGCCGCTGTTGACCTGCTCGCCGGCCAGGGTGACAATCTGCCAGCCGCCGCTCAGCCGGCGCAACTCGCGCCGCGCCGTAGCCAGATCGTCGACCAGCAGCACCCGCCCGAGCAGATACCAGGCCACCTCGCGATAGACCTGATCGTAATCGACCAGTTCGGCGGCCACACCGTGTACACCGGCGCCGCCGGACGGCTGGCTCCCGGCGTCACGGCCGCGCAGCGTATCAAGCGGCAAAAACGTCGCCCGTCCGGCGCCGCCGCGTTTGAGCTCGGCAATCGCATCCTCAGCGTCCTGCCAGTATGCGACGACGATATTTTGCAGGCGCGAGCCCAGCGCCACCTCCAGCGCCGTTTCGTACTCCGGCGGCGTGCGCAGGATCGCCGACACCAGGCGAAAATCGGTTCGCCCACTGCGTTCGGCCCATTGCAGTGCCGCACGCACCCCGGCAAAAGTGCCGCTATGTGAGCGAGCCAGCCGTTCGAGCGAATCGCGACGGGCCTCGACGTCAGCCAGCCGCCGACGGGCTGCCGCCAGCGTCTCGTCGGCGACAGTTCGTTCAGCGCGCAGCGTTTCGAGGGCGGCACGCGCCTGGTCGACCGTTGCTTGCAGATGCGCCTGGGTCTGGGCGAGGCGGGCGACTTCGATCTCAATGTCGGCCAGTTGCCGGGCCGCCGCCTCGCGCCGATTGTCGGCATCGTGCAACGTCTGCGCAAAGCGGAACTGCTCGGCGCGCAATCGTTCGCGGCGTTGCAGCAGTTGTTCGCGGCGGCTGCGCTGTTCAGCCTGGGCTGCCGCCGCCTGGTAGGCGGCATCTTCGGCGGCGCGCAACTCGGCGGCGCGGCTACGCCGGGCTGCTTCAGCGGCAACCTGTTCGGCGCGCAATGCATCGAAAGCCGTTTGCTGTTCAGCCAGGTCGGCGTGCGCCTGTGCCAGTGCCGTCGCCGTAGCATCCTGTTGTGCCAGCGCCTCGGCGCGCCGCTCGAGCAATTCGCGGCGGCGGCGCTCGAGGTCTTCAGCGCGACGCGCCAGCGCGGCCACTCGTTCATCGGCGACAGCGAGGCTGCGCTGAGCCGCCTCGCCGCGGCGGTGCAAATCGCTGCTCTGCCGATGCAGCGCGCCAAGCTGTTCACGGCGCGTGCGCAGTTCATCGCGCAGCGTTCGCAGCCGGCGCGTGGCCAGTTGCTGCTGCTCACGGGCCACAGCCAGTTCCTGCTCGCGGCGCGCCTGAGCCTGTTCAGCGGCACGCAAAGCAGCGCGGGCAGCGTGAGCCTGGCCGGCGAAAAGTTGCTGCTGGAGCTCATACAGTTCGCTGCTCAACTCGCGGTGCTGGCGCGACTGGCCGGCCTGGCGCTTGAGCGAGCGCAGGCGCGGCTCCAACTCAGCAATCAGGTCAGAAATGCGATTGAGGTTTGAATCAGTCTCGCGCAGGCGGCGCAGCGCATCGGCCTTGCGCAGCTCAAAACCGCCAATCTCAGCAGCATCCTCGAAGAGCCGGCGGCGCTCCGCGGGGCGCAGCGTCAATGCCGTATCGACCAGACCCTGATTGATAATCGTGTAAGAACCGCCCAGCGGCTCAGTGGCCTGCTGCACATCGCGCAGGCGCACGCGCGCCCGGTTGATATAATACTCATTGTCGCCGGATCGCGTCGCCCGCCGGGTGATCGTCACTTCGTCGAAACCCAGCGGCAAAAGCCGGTCGCTATTGTCGATAGTCAGGGCCACCTCGGCAAAGCCGACCGGCGCTCGTTTCGCGCCGCCGCTGAAAAGCAACTCCTCGGTTTTTTTGCAGCGCAGCGCCGCAAAACTCTGTTCACCGAGCACCCAGCGCACCGCATCGGCCAGGTTCGACTTGCCGCTGCCATTCGGCCCGACCACCGCCGTGATACCGGGCCGGAACTCGAAGACCGTTCGCCCGGCGAAGGTCTTGAAACCTTGAATTTCCAGTCGCTTCAAATGCATCGAATCGGAAAACGTTTGCTGCTGCCGGGGTTGCCTCACACAGCAAATTCAGCAGCAGCAAACGTTAATGTTCTTATTATTGCAGACGAAAAACACTGCGCGCCAGTATACCACAGGCGCAGGCCGAATACGGTATACTGGTACAATAGGAAGCAATGACTATCGGGTGTGGACGGCATGAGCGACAATCAGGCATTCAAGGCAGAACTCGAACAGTTGCGACGCGAAAATGCATTGCTGCGCTACGAAAACGAACAGTTGCGTCGAGAAAACGAAGAAACGCTGCGCCGCGAGACCTTGATTGTCGGCCGACACACAGAATTGCTGGCCGAGCTATCGACGCCGCTCATCGTGCTTACCGACAACATCGTCCTGATGCCGCTGGTCGGCAGGATTGATTTTGCGCGCGCCCAGCAAATTATCGAGACCTTGCTCGCAGGCATCACCCGCCACCAGGCTGAAACCGCCATCCTCGACATCAGCGGGATCAGCACAGTCGACGAACTGGTAGCCGAATCGCTGCTGCGTGTCGGCAAAACCACCAACCTGCTCGGCGCACAAGTCATTGTCAGCGGCATCAGCCCACAAATGGCACGCATCCTGATCGAGCTCGATGTCGATCTGGGCCACCTGATCACCCACAAACACTTGCGTGACAGCATCGCCTATCTGCTCAATAGTCAATAGCCCCGGATTACGCGGTCGTGAGGTGGCTCACATCGCAACGGGCGTTTTCGCCGGCGAAACCACCCTGATGCAGCCAGCATCTCACACCGGCTGCGCAAGCCATCCTAATTCGCCTCAAACTGTTCAAAGGCCAGGTGATAGTTGCGGGCCGCTACCGTGCCGAGCCGCGCCGGCCAGTGCCCGGTCAGCGCGGCACAGATTTTGCCGACGTGCTCATGGCAATTCTCAATGAACAACGTGTAGCGCTGTTGAATGCCGGCTGCCACCGTACCCGCCAGGTACAGTCCCGGCACATTCGTCTCCATCGTTTCCAGGTTAAAATGCGGTACACGGTTTTCGCCACGCAGTTCGACGCCGGCCATTTCCAGGAGTTGTTGGTCGCCACGAAAGCCGGTATTGAGCAACACAAAATCAGTATGGTGCCGAATGCGTTCGCCCGCCACCGGCTCGCCATTCACTGCCGGCGCCAGCAACACATGCTCCGGCGTAATTGCCAGCGGCACCGTCGCCGGCAAAAAGCCGATGGTACCAGCCTCGATCTGGGCCTCCAGATCCGGCAGCAACCAGTGCTTGACCCGGCGGGCATCGAATCGCTCCCGCCGGTAGCTGATGGTCACCGCCGCACCGGCCCGCCAGCAACGCAGGGCCGCTTCGGCCGCCGAGTTTTTGCCGCCGATAATCAGCAACCGGCGCCGAAAATAATCGTGCGGATCGCGAAAATAATGCGAGACATGCGGCAAATCTTCGCCCGGAATTTGCAACCGCTGCGGCCAGTGCATATCGCCAATCGCCAGCACCACCCGGCGCGCTCGGTAGCGCCGCAGCCCGCACAGCGGCGCCGTCGCCAGTTCAAAGAACGCACCGGCCCGCTGCAACGCAATGACCGGCTCGTAAGTATTGATCGCCAGATCGAACTGTTCGACGATGCCGCGCAGATAGGCCAGGTAATCTTCGCCGGTAATGCGCTGTTGATGATTATTCTGGATGGGCACCCCGGCCAGCGCCAGTCGCTCGGTTGTACTAAAAAAACTGGTATTGCGCGGCCACCAGCTCATGCTGTAACCAATCTGCTGCGCATCAAAATGAATATAACGCAGCCCGGCCGCTTTGAGCGCCGTCGCCAGTTCCAGGCCAATCGGCCCGGCTCCAACAATCGCAACCTCGTATTCCAGCGCGCCGGCGGTCGTCTCATCTTCGATATTCTGCATCGGAACCTCCTGAGATTGGAGTATAGATCGGGAATACAGTAAGCCAATGGTACATTTCCCATGCTATACTGTCGAGCGATACGCACCACCGTTGCCGGCGCCCTGCATGTTCAGTATACGTCGAGTATTCTATCTCCATCACCCAACGCCAGGTTGCAATCGGAGTTTTCATCGTACAGACGGCCATACCGTTTTAACAAAAAGAGGTGTCTGGTGCATTCAACGATTGAGCGACGATTCCTGTTGCTGTTGCACGCATGGCTGACAGCGACCGACCAGTCTCTTGAAGCAGAACAGGCTCGACAATATGTGTCAGCCGCCCTGTGCCACATTTCGGAAGAGAGCAGCGACCAGCAAGTTTATGCCTTCTTCGAGCATTTCCACGCAGACCATGAGCTTGTCACAGCATTGCAGCAACCGCTGCATCCTCTGCACGAAGCCAACTGGCAGGACTGGTCGATGCGGGTAGTACTGATCTTGCGCCACCGCAACCTGGCCTGGTCACGCGATATTGCGGTTGCGGAAGAAGATCTGGCTCAGATCGGGCGCGCCGAATTGCTAGCCTCGCTGCATATGTTCCACTATCGCAGCCGCTTTTCAACCTGGGCCTACAATGTGATCAGCCGGGCGGTTTTGCGTTGCATTCGCGATCAGGGAGCAAAAAAGCGCAGCATGCCGGCGGATTATCTGTTGGTATCGGATGAACAACTGCTCCTGATTGCCGATGATGAACACCTCGATACAATCGTTTGCTCACAACTGCTGTATGCCGAGGTGGCCCGGATTCTGCATGATCGGCTGGGGCCGCAGACTACCATGGTCTTCCAAATGTTCCTCAATCAGGATATGAAAGCATCGGCGATTGCAGCACAATGCAACATTCACACCCATCAAGTCCACCAGATGCTGCGGGAAGCGCGGCGGGTACTGCGCAACCATCCCGATATGCTCTTCCTGCGTGAATATGGTTGGGATTAAATACATATACTGCTCCAAAATTCTCTACTGAAAACCCTCGTTCTTTGTCACAAATAGAGTAACCTTGATTGCTCGTTGACGCCCATCGGCCGGCTTGGCACAATCGTGGTTGTCAGACCCAGATTGCAGTCAAGGAGCAACCGATGGACGCCACCTGGATTATACGCGCTTTTGTCATTGTT
>DAOTUJ010000178.1:0-31695 GCA_034437175.1 Chloroflexaceae bacterium
CGCTACGCCCGCATCGAGATCCGGGCGGTCAACGACGAGACGCTGGTGACGGCGATTGAACTGCTCTCGCCGGTGAACAAGCGCCCGGGTGCCGACGGCGCCGACGCCTACGAAAAAAAGCGCCAGGAACTGTTTCAGCGCGGCGTGCATCTGCTCGAAATCGACCTGCTGCGCAGTGGCCGGCGCCCGCAGTTTACGACATCGACGGTGTTGCCTGACGAGTCCTATTTTGTCTTTCTTAGCCGTGCCGATCGCTGGCCCGAGATTGCCATCTGGCCATGCGCGTTGCAGCGCCCGCTGCCGACGGTGCCGGTACCGCTGCGCCGGCCCGACCCCGATGCAGCGCTGCCGCTGACGCAGCTGTTACAGCAGGTCTATCGCAACGCCCGCTACGACCTGCAGGTCGACTACCGCGCTGCCCCGCCGCCCCCCGATCTCACCGCCGAAGACGCCGCCTGGCTCGACACTCAGCTTCGCGAGCGTGGGCTGCGGCAGTAGGCGCCAGGGGGATCATCGGCGTCTCCGCCGGTACCACGCGATCACAAATGCGACCAGGCAGACACTGAGCAGTATGCCGCAGAGCAGCAGCATCGCGCTGCCGGTGATGATAGCCGTTATGCTTTCGGACGGTCTTTGGCCCATCAGCAGGGCGTTCACCTGGGGAAGGACATAGAGCGAAGCCAGCAGGCCAAGCAAGGCGAAGATTGTGATACCCAGCATCGCGCCGCGGGCGTATTGGGGATCCAGTGCCACAAAGCCCATGAGGGCAATCGGCAAGCCGAATAAACTCGGAGTCAGCGAGTTAATTCCCTGCATCCCTATCAGGTAGCGACTAACCAGGCCTACCAGGACGAGGATAATACCTATCCAGAGCGCGATCCGCGGTGCTGGGCCAAAGCTTATGAATTCTTTCTGTTTCATAGATAACGGTATAATACCAAATCGTGAACAAAAAAGTGCGTTCATTTTGCTTTCTAGCGGCTACGCTGCCAGAATGCAAAATGAACGCACTTTATTACTTCCAATTTGATATAAGGCCTCATCGATGGAACCCGGGCGACGCTCGACGGTATTGTCGACGATCTGGGCGACAGCTTGCAACTTCATCATATGCGGCTTCGTACGCTCCAGGCGCAGTCAGGTAGACGGCGAAGAGGCCCGGTACTGGCGGAGGGGCAGTCGCATCAAGACGCGGCAAACGCTCAGTGGCTCCGACCATCGGGAGCAGCGCTGACCCAGCGCACCTTCTCAGCGAGCGAGCGCCGCCGACCCTCAGGCCAGGCGACGGCCGGATGTCCGACGTAGAAAAAGCCGCGCAGCTGCGTATGCGGCGCAAAGCCGACGACTTCAGCAACGTGGGGATGCAACGCACAGGCGCCGCTGGTCCATTTGCCGGCCAGACCCAGCGCGCCGGCCATCAGGTGCAGGTTCTGCACCGCGCTGCCGAAGGCGATCAACTCCTCCCACTCGGGCATCTTCGGGTCGGACTGCATCCCGAGGGCGATCCAGACCGGCGCCTGCCAGACGCGTTCGCGCTGGGCTTGCTCGCCGGCGCTATCGGCAGGCTGATCCGGGTTGAGCAGGCGAAAGGCCGTGCCGAAGGCGTCGCCGACGATCCGGCGCGCCTCGTCGCTGTAAACCACGAAGCGCCAGGGTTCGGTCTTGCCGTGGCTGGGCGCCCAGTTGGCCGCTTCGAGCATCCGGGCAACCAGATCCAGGTCGACCGGCTCGGGCGCGATGGCTTTGAGGCTGAAACTGCGCCGGGTTGCGATGGCATTGAGCAGGCGCGCAGCCGTCTGCGCATCACGTGCGGGCGCAGGCGCGTCGATGATCGCCGGCTCAGCGACGCCAATTTGCGCCTGCTGCGCCAGGGCGACCAGGGTCGGACGCAGTTCCTCAGCGCTGCGCAGGGGCGAATCAAAGCGGATGCGGGCTGTGGCGGTCTGGCCCTGTCCCCTGGCGCGCAGATCCATCCCGGCGGCGTCGAGGGCCACCAGCGTGGCCGCCTCAGCCCACGCCAGGCCGGCCAGACCTCGGGCATAGGCCAGCACCGCATCGGCGTGGTCGCTGTTCATATGCTCGATTGCGCCGGCAGCGATTGGGGCCAGCAGATCGGTATTCGTCGACGTCATCGGGCGTGCTCCTTCTATTGTCGGGATACCATATTATTTTGCTAATGGATAGCGTTAGCGTATACTAACTTATATAATTTGTCAAGCAACTACTTTCAAAACGGGCGAGACAGAGCGGAGACTCCTCCCAGGGCGATACTCATCACCGTCAGGAGACTGAAGACGACTTCTTGCACACCCACCAGGGGCGTCGGCGTCGTCAGGCTGCGCGGCAGCAACCCCATGAAGCAGCGCAGCGTCAGCAGCGCAAAGCCTGCCGGCACCAGCCAGCCGATCAGTCCAGACCACGTCAGCCCGCCTACGAGTGCCAGGGCGCCAAGATGGAGCAGCAGCGCCGGCATGCGCCGCGCAGCCATTCCCCGTGCCAGGCGCAAACGCGCGCCCACGTAGACAATTGCAGTGGTCGCCTGGAGTGCCAGCAGCAGCCAGAGCAGCAGCGCGGGGAACAGCGCCCAGCCCGCCACCTGGGCAATGGCGGCGACGACAGCGCTGATCGCTGTGGCGCCGCACAGTTCCGCCACCAGGGCGCGGCTCTGCTTGAGCAGGTCGTAGCGCAACTGGACGACAGCGATTGGCGCAGCCAGCAGCAGCGGCAGCCAGAAGACCTGTGGTGAAATGTCAAGAGGCAGTTCGTGATGACTTTTGCTGACTATGGACGCCGCTCCTCGGCAGCACCAAGCGGCGTCACTGACGATCTCGCGTCAGGCACGCTCAGGCTGAACCACGGAACCGGTGGGGCGCGGCGGCGCCCCGGCGTGCCCAGACGCGGGGCCGCGGCCCCGCGTCTGGGCACGCCGGGGCCGGGGGTGCAAACACCTTTCTCCCTGGCGCACGCCCCCGTCGTGGCAGGCTGGTGGCCCCGGCAGCAGACAGGGCACCGGCCGGCCGCCCACGGTAGGGCCGCCACGGACTGGCGGGCGGGCGCGCGTCTACTCGACGGCGCGGGCGCGCTTGTAGCGGCGGGGCGGACGCGGCCGGGCCGCATGCGGCGCGGTTCCCGCCCGCACCTGGCGCTCGGCCGGGGTCTGATAGACGGTTCCGGTACGCAGCAGGGCGTCGATCAGGCGCACCAGCTTGCGGGCGGTCAACACCAGCGCCCGTTTGTGGGCGTGGCGTGGCGTCTCCGCCGCCTTGGCCGCGTAGTACTGCCGGTACTCGGGACAGTGCTGCCGCACGCTGTTAGCCGCCTCGACCAGATAGTAGCGCAGATAGGGATTGCCGCGTTTGGTCAGCGCCGTATCCTCGGCCACATAGTCGGCCGATTGGGCGGTTTTCCAGGTCAGGCCGGCATATTGGGCGATGGCAGCCTCATCCTCGAAGCGGCTGATGGCGCCCAGTTCGGCGACCAGGCCGGCGGTCCAGACCGGCCCCAGGCCGGGCACCGTGTTCAGCGTTTGGGGCAGGCCGGCCAGTTCGCGGGCAATGGTCGCATCCAGCGTCTTGAGCTGGGCTTGCAACCCCCGAATGCTCGCCAGGGTGGTGGCCAGGATCAGGCGCAGGGGTTCCTGCAACACCCGGTCGAGGCGATAGGAGTCGCGCGCGGCGCGCTGGAGGGTGGTCGCGACCGCGCCGGGGTCGCCGAAGCGCCCGCGGCCCTTCTCCTGGAGGTAGGCGGTCAGGGCTTCCAGCGGCTGCTGGGCCAACTCCTCGGTGGTGAACTCCTCCAGCACGGCGCTACTCGTGGCCCCAAAGGGGTCGCCGAAAGGACTGGCCTGGCCAAAGCCCGAGAAGGTGAGGAAGAGGAAGCTGAGGCAGTAGTTCTTCTCGCGGGCCAGGTTCTGCACCAGGTGCAGGCGAAAGCGGGTCAGGCGCTGGAGCGGGGCATAGCGCGCGTCGAGCTGGAAGGGTGCGGGCAGCTGGCGGCCAAAGCGCAGCCGCTCGGCGATCAGGAAGGCATCGGCGCGGTCGGTTTTGGGCAGGGCGCCGTAGTTGGCGCGAAAGGTCGTGATGAGATGGGGATTGAGGACAAAGACCTGGGGGACGTAGGGCGCAAGCACCGCAGTGTGGTACAGGTACTGCGCCAGATGCCACCAGAGCAAGCCGGTGGCCTCCATGCCGATGCGCAGCTCGGTGATGGCGTGCTGCTGCGCGAGCTGGGCCAGGGTCTGGCTGAGCGCCTCGGCTCCGGGTTGGGTATTGGCAATCGTCCAGCGCGGTTCGGGTTCCGATCCATCGGCGCACAGGAAGCAGACATGGGCGTCGGCCTGACTCACATCCAGGCCCACAAAAGCGCGGGTCGCCATAGGACATCCTTCCTTTCCTGGCAGTCGGGCAGGTCCGAGCGTGGGCAGCGCATCAACAGCCTCGCGGCTATCAGAACTCAGGCCCGTGGGGTCGTGGGCGGCTGGGCTGCTGCCCCCAACCGCCACCACGGGCAAGGAACAGCCTGTGGGTCAGAAGTCAACGCCGCACCCGGAACCGACAGTCTTCAGCAGCGATCATCGTCGCACGGAGCAACACATCGTTGTCCCGACCAGCCTTACAGCGTAAGTATCGCGCGAACCTGTCCGACGGTCAAGGAGGAGGCGGGCAGCAGACCCGCCTCACACACTTAATATACGAGGAGTGCGCCGCTGTAATCCAGGCTGCTGCAAACGCCCCCAGGGCAATCGCGCTATAGAACAGCGCAAAGCGATCAGCCCAGATCGTGCGCGGGAAGCGTTTCCCGCGCCGCCGATCTCCCAGCGCGAGCTTGAGCGGCTGGCGTGTCAGAAAAGCGGCCAGCGCGGCCAGGCTCAGCCATGCGCCTGCCACCGAGGGCGCCACCCACAGACCGAGGAGGATCGGCGCGCCCAACAAGCCCCACCCGCCGTGTTCAGTCGGCAGGGCGATGGGGCGCAGTCGTACAGATGGTGTAGTAACCGGGGTGTTCATTAGTTTCAAATTGCTCAGGCTTGCCCCTTCAGCAGGAGCAAAAGCATCTTCACCGCGGTTTCGGCGCGAATGCTGTGCGGCATTCGCGCCGGCATATGGATCCAGGTGCCGGGTTGCGCTGCAAGAAGCTCTGTCCCCAGCGTCACCTGCGCCGATCCTTCCAGGAAATGCAGCACCGCCGGTACCGCCGCCGTATGTTCCGATAGCTCCTGAGCTGCCGCAAAGCCGAACAGCACCACCTTTACTCCGTCATCCTGGTACAGGGTCCGACTGATCGTGCCATCGTCAGGAATAACAACTTCGCCGCTCAGATCGCGGAAGCTTGTCGTATTCATAGGTTCTCCTTAATTTCAGGTTTCACCGCCACGAGGGCGACCGCCGCCAGATTGGCGGCGTGGGTGCGGAAGACCCTGCGCATCGCCAGGATGCGTCGGCGCGCCGCCGGGGTGCGCAGGATGTTGAACAGAATGTGCAGCGCTCGCAGCACGCCTTCGTCTTGTATCATCCGCTGCGGTTCCAGCAGGTGCATCGGCGCGGCAAATTCGGCCTGTGCCTGAAATCCCTCGGCTTCCAGTATCGTCCGCCACTCCGACGCGGTGAGCGGCCGGGCGCCGACGCGGATCGCCGCCGAGAGATCGCGCATTACGATAGCTTTCACCGCCTCGCTCAGGTCATTGGGCATCAGGCTGAGTTCGTGGATGCCGTAACGCCCGCCCGGCTTTAGAATGCGGTACGCTTCGCGAACGATCCGCGCCTTCTGCCCCGGCGTGTGCATGGTCAGCATCGCCTCACCATATACGATTGAGGCCGAGGCGTTCGCCAGGCCGGTTTCCTCAGCCGTACCGACCTGACAGCGATATGCCGGATTGGCGAGCACGCGCTGTATATGCGCGGCAGCGGCCTCGTCGCGCTCGATCCCCGTATATGCCGCGGGCGCTCGTTCCAGAGCCAGGCGCGCCGTCGCGCCCAGGCCGGGGGCAAACTCAACCACAGCATCATCGGCGCCGATGGCGAGGCCATCGAGCATCCGGCGCGTCAGCTCCAGGCCACCGGGGCGCAGGACACGTTTGCCCATGCGGGCCAACAGCCAGTGACCGGGCATCTTCGCCATGTCCAGGTTTGCACCGGGCATGGCGTCGGCGTATTCGGTGTTTGCGGTGGGTAAGGTCATAAGCATTCCTTTCCGGGTATAGCCGCCGGCGTGGCGGACTTCATTGCGGCGCGAATCTCGGCATGCAGCTCGTCGGTGGGAATGTGGTAGTTGACGGCGGCTTCGTGGAGCGTCTCGAAGCGCGCCATCACACAGCCGACACATGCCATCCGCCGCCGCAGAAACACCGCGATGGTCGCCGGCCAATTATTCAGCACTTCAGCAACAGGCTGCTCAGGGTACGGTTGCGATGGTTCCATGCCAATCCTCCTGTTGCAATGCAGCATAGCGTGTTTAGCCGTGGCTGTCGTTGCGCTGGCGCAATGATCGCCCTACTGCGGCAGATCGTCAGCAATGACGACAAGTCGGTGCGGGGCGCGGATCACGACCCGCGTGCGGGTTGACATGACAATGCCTTCCTGTTCCCAGCGGCTGAGCGTGCGGCTCGCGGTGTAGCGGGTGGTGCCGCTCATTTCGGCGAGATCCTGGCGCGCGAGCGGGAGATCGATCAACACACCCTCGCGCACCCTCCGCCCAACCTGATCGAAGTGATCGGCCTGGGCATTCTGGTTGCCGTTACCTGCGCGCTGGTGGGCGTGTTTCTGGTGCTGCGTCGCATGATCATGATGGGCGATGCGATTAGCCATACCGTCTTTTTCAGCATTATTGCAAGCTATCTGATGGTGCGCGACATTGACTCGCCCTGGCTCGTGGCTGGCGCAGCAGCAGTTGGCGTCTTGACGGTCTGGCTGGTCGAACTGTTGACCAATACCCGGCGAATGCGCGAAGACGCGGCCATCGGCCTGGTCTTTCCATTTCTCTTCAGTCTGGGCGTCATTCTGGTGTCGATGTTTGCCCGCAATGCTCATATCGATGTCCACGTGGTGCTGACGGGCGAACCGGCTCTGGCGCCCTTTGATCGCCTGGAGCTGTTTGGTGTCGACCTGCCGCGCAGCATCTGGGTGATGGGGACGATCTTGCTGATCAATCTGCTGTGCATCAGTCTCTTTTACAAGGAGCTCAAGCTGGCCACCTTTGATGCCGGGCTGGCGGCGACGCTGGGCTTTTCCGCCGCACTCATCCACTACGGCCTGATGACCCTGGTGTCGCTGACGGCCGTAGGCGCCTTTGATGCCGTCGGCGCTATTCTGGTCATTGCGTTCCTGGCCGGGCCGCCGGCGGCGGCCTATTTGCTCACCGATCGCCTGTTCGCCATGATGCTGATCAGTATGCTGATCGGCACCCTGAGTGCGATCAGCGGCTATTTTGTCGCCCGCGCCCTGGATAGCACGATTTCCGGCTCGATGGCCTTGATGGTCGGCTTCTGGTTCACCGTCGTCCTGCTGCTTGCCCCGCGCCGCGGGATACTCGCCGTCCTCCAGCGGCGCAGTCGCCAGAAGTGGGCCTTCGCCGAACAGGTGCTGGCTGTGCATCTGCTCAATCATCCGGCCGGCGCCCAGAAAGAACGGCATCTGAGCCATATGCACCGCCACCTGCGCTGGGAGTACCGCTTTGCGGCGGCCGTGCTGCGCCGGGCACGGCGGCGCGGCCTGGTGACCCTGG
Source organism: Chloroflexaceae bacterium (assembly GCA_034437175.1). Classification (GTDB taxonomy): domain Bacteria; phylum Chloroflexota; class Chloroflexia; order Chloroflexales; family Chloroflexaceae; genus DAOTUJ01. Next base: position 7,720 of record DAOTUJ010000178.1, read on the forward strand.
CAAACGACTATCTCGAACTGACCCCCCGTGGCCAGCAGCTGGCCCGCCACTGCCTCAACACGGTTACCACAGCCGAATAATCGAATCCGAAATGAAAATGGCCGTTTCTTTGTTTTTCGGCGGCATAGCCGCCGAAAAACAAAACAAACCCACTTTATCGTTCAGGTCGGGGTATTTGTGCGCTCATCAACTACTGGCGTTGCTGCCGCCCGGGTTGCGGAATGGCTGTCAGATGCAGGTGGCGCAGCTGTTGGTTCCGGTTGTGCTGCCGCGGTTGGATCAGGGCTGGTTGCCAGGCTATCGAGCGCCCGTCGCAAACTGCGCAAGCCTGTAGCAATCCACATGAGATAGAAGCCGATGGCGCCCAGCACCACCAGGGCTGTGATCAGCACAACAAAGATGATAATGGCATTCTCACTCATTATTCGCCCTTTTCGCAATTTCTTATGCAGCGTGATGGTGCTGCCTGGCGGCAATGCGGCCAGGCAGCACCATCAAGGTATTTCGACAATGGCAATCTATGCCTTGTCGTGCCTCAAGCCTGAACCACTTTCTCCAGCGCGCCGATCTCCGACAGCTCGCCGAGCAATAGATTGACCCAGCCGTCGATCCGCGTGTCGGTCAGTCGTGGCTCGTTCATGTCATCGAGGGCCAGCCCGAAAAACTTGCCGTCTTCTACGCCCTGCGACTCGAAGAAGTCATAGCCCTCGGTCGGCTAGCGCCCGACGATCACGGCGCCGCGCTCCAGCACTTTGCGGCCCAGAATGCCCAGCGCATCCTGAAAATTGTCCGGATAGCCCTGCTGGTCGCCACAGCCGAAGAGCGCTACCGTTGTGCCGCTGAGATCCAGGCTGTCAAGCTGGGGAAAGGCATCGTACCAATCATCCTGCAGCTCACCAATGTTCCAGGTCGGGCAACCGAGCAGCAAAATCGGATAGGCTGCCAGCGAACTCAGATCCTCCTTGATGTCGGCAACATCAATAATCTCGATGGGCGTACTGATCTGTTTGCGCAACCGGGCAGCAATCCGGTTGGCAGCATCACGCGTCGCGTCAGTCGAACTCCCGTACACGATGGCAATCATGCTGATCCTCCTGATTTCCTTCAAACGCTCATCCCTGGCTCTCGCTCCCTGGCCCCTGTCCTAATTCGGCCCTGCCTGCGGTACCGCCGTGACAATCCGGTATTCATCGCTCAGCCGCCGCGCACGGGTCGGCATGGGTATCGCATTCAGATTGAGTTGCTCACTGGCCTTACTCAGCAGGCGGATCAGGCTGTACAGCTCGATTTCGTGGAGCAGCAAGCCGGCGCAATCGCAGGAGAGCTGCACCCAGCCCTCACGCAGGCGAATGAGCGAAAAACTACCGTGTTCGGCCTTCATCTGCCGGGGCTGGAAGCTGTACAGCAGGTCCAGCAAGACAATCAGTTCCGCCGGATGCAAATACAGGCTCGCCCGCGTCCAGATCAGGTGAATGGTGCTGTGTTCACACTGGCCAATCACGTGGCCCTCCGCATCATGAGCCAGCGCGACGAAGTGTTGACACATGTCGGTTCTCCTTTTTCGACTGCCCCGCGAGCACAGCGCTCACTGAGCATGTGTGTTCAATGCGGTGCGCGCTCACCGCAGGACGTGCCAGATGTCGTAGGTCAGCGAGCCGAGAATAATGACTAGAATCAGGCCGGCGAGCGGCAAGATATCGAAGCGGCGCGGATGCCGGGTGCGCCAGAAATAGCGCAGGCCGGATATGAGCAACCCCAGCGCGATCACGTCCAGCAGGACGACGATGACAAACGACAAACCGCCGGCCAGGCCAATTAAGGGTAGCAATACCGGCAGCACGACGTACTGCAAGATACAGCGGGTACCGGAGATCAGCAGCGCCAGGCCCACGGCGCGTTCCTGGGCCGGCTGCGTTTCGCCGGCATCTGCCGGCTGCGGCTTCACGCACAGGACACAGGTAAGTACACGATCCAGAGTATCGCTCACGGTCATCACAGATCCCTTTCGATTACATCACGCGATTGCGGCGGCTTTGCGCATACCCGGTCTACCCAGCCCATGCCAGAGTCCGAGCGTAAGGCTGAACAGCAGCAGCAGCGCGCCCACCGGCCACTCACTGAACAGGCCCGGCGAGGGCAAGAGCATCGTCGCGCCCCGCGCGGCCAGGTCGGCGCTGAGCAGCAGGACAGCGCCCGCCAGTCCGGCCAGAACCAGTTGCTCACCCGCCCGGTGTGTCCGGCGCAAGGCCCAGTTGCCGGCGAGCCCGCCCAGCAGCCCGATGGCGCCGGCCGCAGCCACGCTGCCGGCAGCGGCGCACCCGGCGGCGACCCAGCCGAGCCGGTGGCGCTGCGGCCAGCGCTGCACGGCTCCCAGTGCGACGAGTGCCAGAGCAATGAGCGGCCAGGTCGTCTGCCAGGTCGTCCAATCACGCATCTCCAGGCTGCCCAGGCACCAGCGCACCCAGGTGGCAATCCGCAGATCGCCAATTAAGAGCATGAATGCCGGGACAGGCAGCAGCAATGCCAGCGCCAGGCCAGTGGCGGCCGCCAGCCCGGCTCGCTGCGGCCAGGCCCGCCGCAGCCCGCCGGCCAGCACCAGGCCCACCCCGCAGCCGGCCAGCAACAATAGCGGCACCGCCCACGGTACCGCTGGCAGCACGGCGAGTCCGCCGACGCCAGCCAGCGCGCCCGGCGCGATGACACCGCTCCAGCCGGGATCCAGCGCGCCCGCCGTGCCGCTCAGCCGGCCCAGCAGTAGCGCGCTGATGCCGAGCATGCTACCGGCGACGAGCGCCAGCAGGGTGCGCGGCAAACGCAGGTTGCCAACAATCGCTGCCGCCGCCGGATCCGCGCCCGGCATCACCAGAGCAGTGACAACCTGTGTCGGATCGAGCATCACCGGGCCCAGCATCATGCTCGCGCTCAGCAGCAGCAGCAACAGCACCCCACCAAGGCCGGCAATACGCCAGGAACCGGCCGGCTGTGCCGGCGGTGATTGCTGTGTTGCGCCGATTTCCATCATCACACCTCACATCGTGTCACCGGGCTGGTTCCGAGGCACCCGGTTAGTTCCAACGTTCATATTGCGGCCAATCACGGATGTCTGCGGGATGACCGGACCAGTGCAGGCTGCGCAGTGCCTGGCGGCACATCGCGGACAGGATACGCGCATCGCCAGGGCGCATCGTGATCAGCAACTCATCAAACGCCAATACCAGCCGATCCTCATTGGCACAATAGGCAATGCTCCGACCAGTGCCAAGGCTGGCTGCCCGACCATTCGGCTCGGTTACAGTCGGCTCAGCGGCAAGCAGCAACTCAAGAAACAGCGCGAATTCATCGCGGGTGAAGACCAGCCCCGGCTCGCCCAGAGTCAGGTGCAGCGAGCCGTCGATGAGTTCGTGGATCTGCCAGCCACGACCATTACTGGCCAGCAGCCGTTTGCGTGGCACCAGATTCATGGCGATGGCTCCATTGTGGCCGGCTGTCCGCTACTTTGCTCAGTCTCCGGGTTGCGACTGTCGAGAATGATCTCGTGGACTTCCAGCTTGTTCGGCGCGCTGAAGGCTTCGCGCGGCAGGCTGCCCGAGCGGGCGTGCCCCCGGCGAAATTCCTCCGATGCAACCCAGGCTTTGAAATGCTCCTTACTCTCCCAGACCGTCAGCACGATGTAGGGATCCTGCGGGTCAGCCGGGCGCAACAACTGGTTGCTGACAAAGCCGGGCATGCCGTCGACCAACCGGGCCCGGTTGCGAAAGCGCTCCTCGAACTGCTCGGCATACTCCGGGTGGACAAAGATCCGATTGGCGGTGGTAATCATTGGCGGTTTCCTTTCATTTTCTTGCGTGACAGCAGAGGTCAAGGGTCAGGGTTCAGGGTTCAGGGAACGTCTGACATGGCACCGCATTCCCGTGATCCTCGATTGGCTCAACCGTCCTGCCCCTTGTTCTCGATCAATTCGATGCCTCAGACGGGGGCAGTCGGCAGGGTTGTTCGCCCAGAATGGTGCCGGCAACCCGGCACAACCGTACCAGGGCCTCGAGTTCCGGCGGCTGAAAGCGCAGGATGGTACTGCCGCCATAGACCAGCATCACGGTATTGCTCTGCGGGTCACGCCAGGCGCTCGCCACCGGGCCGGCCTGCGCCAGGCAACCGCTCCGCGTTGCCGCAGTCGCGGCAGCTTCGGCCAGGCCGTGCAGCAGTTGAAACTCCGGCCGGCTCACGGCCATCGCAAAGGGGCCAAAGTCGAACTGCACCCGGTCATCATCCAGATGCAAAATATGCCAGCCACGCTCTTCGCGGGCCAGAATACGATAGGGTTCGGTTGGAAAATGGTTGACACTCATATATTTTCATTCCTTCATGATCTCCACGATCTCTAGCAAGTCGCAACACTATTGCATCGGTACAAGCGGTCAGGGCCCAGGGCCTGTGCAAAGTCGCCGCGATCATGTCATTCCGACCGCAGCGAGCGCAGCGAGCGGAGTGGAGGAATCCCGGCATGGCATCAGAAGGGCTTAACCCAGTCGCTCCGTCCGAGACCCCTCCACTTCGCTGCGCTCCGGTCGGGGTGACAGCAGGACGTTGCTCATGCCCTGCGGCCATGGCCACACCAGGATTACAATCTCGCGACGCATAGCACTGAAGACGCCTCACATTCGTTCGCCGTGACATGGATGGGCGCTGTCGTGCCGTGCGACTGACGAAAAACCTACCCTCAAAAGACCCCTGCCCCCTGATCCCCGCCCCCCGAAGCTACCCCCAGCCATAGGGACGCCTCGTCCGCAGGATCAAGAACAGGAAAAATGGGCCGCCGGCCAGGGCGGTAATCAGGCCGACCGGGATTTCGGCCGGAGCGGCCACCGTGCGGGCCAGTAGATCGGTCAGCACCAGCAGCGTCGCGCCGCCCAGCGCACAGGCCGGCAGCAGGCTGCGATGGTCCGGCCCCAGCAGCATACGCACCATGTGCGGCACCATCAGGCCGACGAAGCCAATCGGCCCGGCCATCGCGACCGCTGCACCAGTTGCCAGTGCCGCCAACAACACCGCTGCCCGCTTGATCTGCTCCACCTCGACTCCCAGGTGGCGCGCCTCGGCTTCGCCCAGCGCAAAGATATTCAGCCGCCGGCCCAGCGCCGGCGCGAGCAGGATCGCCAGAAGAATGCAGGGCGCCGCGGCGAGCAGCGTCTCCCAGAGTGCGCCGCCCAGCCCGCCCATCGTCCAGAACACAATGGAGCGCAGTTCGGCATCATCGGCCAGGTAAGTCAACAGACCAGTCGCCGCGCCGGCCAGCGCATTCAGCGCCAGCCCGACCAGCAGCAGCGTGGCCACATCGGTGCGCCCCTGGCGCTGCGCAATCCGATAGACCAGCAGCGCGGTCAGTGCGCCGGCAAGGAAGGCGGCCAGCGGCAGCGTGAAGATGCCCAGCGGCGCCAGGCCCAGCACAATCACTGCCACTGCGCCCAGTGCGGCGCCGCTGCTCACTCCGATCAGCCCCGGATCGGCCAGCGGGTTGCGGAACACGCCCTGCAAGAGCGCGCCACTGACCGCCAGCCCGCCGCCGACCAGCGCGCCCAGCAGCACCCGCGGCAGCCGAATGCTCCAGAGCACCGCCTGCTGCTGCTGGCTGACTGCTACGTCGAGCGGGAGGCCAAGCTGCCCCAGCAGCGCGGCCAGCGCCACTGCGGGCGGCACCGCCACCGGGCCGATGCCGACACCCAGCAGGAGGGCGATCAGCAGCAGCAGCGCCAGCAGCGCCAGCACACCGTTGTGCCGGCTGCCGAGCCGCGGCAGCGCCAGCGTCCGGCTGTTGCCGGTGGCACTCATGGCTGCGCTCCCTGCGTGGCAGGGTCATGGAAAGCCGCGACCAGGTCGGCCAGCGCCTGGCCGGTGCGTGGGCCCATGCCCAGCAGGTACAGGTCATCCAGTGCGACCACCCGGCGGTGCTGGCCGGCCGGTGTATCGGCCAGGCCCGGAATACGCAGCAACCCGTCCACGCCACCAACCGACTCCAGGCCTTTGTCCATGACCAGCAAAACATCGGGCTGGGCGGCAATCAGGGTCTCCGGGCTGAGCGGCTTGAATTCGACGATGCCGGCATCACTGGCTGCATTGGCCCCGCCGGCTGCCGTAATCATCGCATCGGCAGCCGTGCCGGCACCGGCAACCTGCTGCACGTCGGTGCCGCGCAGGTAGAGAAAAATGACCTGCGGAGTGCCCACCTGGCGTTCAGCCGCAGCACGTGCGGCGGCAATCTCGGCCTCGACCTGTGCCGCCAGCCGTTCGCCCTGCTCGGCGACACCGAGTGCCTGGGCCACAAAGCGGATCTTCTGCCCCGGTGCTTCAAGCGTCGGCGGATCCGGTGTCAGCGCCACCGGCACACCCGCACTGCGGATCTGGTCGAGCGCCTCGGGCGGCCCGGCCGCCTCATCGCCGATCACCAGCGTCGGGTTGAGCGCCAGAATGCCTTCGGCACTCAGCCGGCGCTGGTAGCCGATATTCGGCAGCTCTTGGGTGGCGTCCGGCGGATAGGTCGCACTGCTATCGACGCCGACAATCTGCGCGCCCAGGCCCAGCGCAAAAATGATCTCAGTCATATCGCCGTTCAGGCTGACAATTCGCTCGACCGATTCGATCGTGACGGTTTCGCCCTCCAGACCGGAGACGGTTGCCGGCAGCACCGGCGCTGCATCCGTGGCCGCAACCGGCGGCACTGCAGGAGTAGCAGCGGCCGTGGCCGGCGGCGCCGAAGCTGGCACCAAATCGGCGCCGCCGGGAGAGGAAGGTGCCGGCGCAGCAGTGGGAGAGGACACTGCGCCACAGGCGACCAGCAGGGTCGTCGCCAGCACCAGGCTGAAGCTGCGCAACCAGACTGCTGTCCGGCTGCGCTTCCAGAATGTGGGATGAATCACAACAACTTTCATTTTTTGCACTCCTTTCAGGCAGAGATCGGCGACCGGGGCAGCGCCAGCACCAGCGGCACATCACAATCGGGGTGCCGGCTGACCCGGATCGGCGTGCGGTAGACCTGGCTGAGTCGATCGCTGCGCAGCACCTCGTCGGGTGCGCCCAGCGCGACCAGGCGGCCCTGCTGCAACAGGCCGATGCGATGCGCGTAGAGCGCAGCCAGGTTCAGGTCGTGCAAGACGACCAGCACTGCCCCACCGGCTGCGGCCAGCGCGCGCGCCAGAGACAGGGTGGCGTGCTGGTGGCGCAGATCAAGTGCGGCGGTTGGCTCATCGAGCAGCAAGATCGGTGCGGCCTGAGCCAGCATTCGCGCCAGCGCGGCGCGGGTCTGTTCGCCGCCCGAGAGCGTTGGGAAGGCTCGCTGTTCGAAGGTCTGCATCTCGGTCTGCTCAAGCGCCTGGCGTGCGATGGCCAGGTCGGTTGCGCTTTCGGTTCGGCCATTGAGATGTGGGAAGCGTCCCATCAGGACAACATCGAGCACGCTGAAGGGGAAGGCCAGGCCGACCCGCTGGCGCAACACGGCGCGATGCAGGGCCTGACTGCGCGCATCCAGCCGTTCGAGCCGCTGTCCGCCCAGTCGTACCTCACCGGCACTCGGCGCCAGGTCGCCCGCCAGCAAATTCAGCAAAGTACTCTTGCCGGCACCATTCGGCCCGACCAGCGCCAGCACTTCGCCCGGCTGCAGCGTGAGCGACACCGCGTCGACCAGGGTTGTGCCGCCGACGGCATAACTCACGGCCTGGGCCTGCAAGAGCGGCGTTTCCAAGCTGCCTGACTGTCCTGCCATAGGTCTTCTTTCTGCGGATATGCCTGCAGCAGCGGCAATGCGATACGCTGTGTGCAGCGGTGCGGCAGCGTTGCTGCCACACCGCTGCACACAAGCTAGATCTGCTCGCGAACCTCGTAGACGTTGCGTTCAGGCGCCCCGTCCCAGAATGGCGACAGCACCTGGTACGCCTCCTGATGCGCAGCGCTGGTATGCCAGGCTGCGAAGGCCTCAGCCGAATCCCAGAGACTGACGGCGACGACTTCGTCGGGCTGGCTGCCGGCGAGGACGTACATACTTCGGCAGCCGGCCTGCTCGCGCAGGCGCGGTGCGGCCGTCTCGCGCCAGGCAGCCAGGAAGGCCTCCTGCTGTCCGTCCTGTAGCCGAATACGGGTGATCAGTGCGTGCATCGTCTCGGGCTCCTTTCGGGTCGCATAACCATGATCCATACAAGGGAGTTTGCCGAGCACAGTGCTTGGCCTCCCGCAGGCAAATCCCTACACATGGCCGGGCTTTCGAACCTACAACCACGTCCTGGTAAAATGCAATAAAAATAGTTAGTACATGCTTATTCGCAACTATAGACATTACAAACGAAAAAGTCAAGCATGAAAAAACCACAAAATGATAGCGGCCGGTTCTCTTCTTCATAGCTTTTTGTTCTCAACAGCGCCGGGAAAGCGCGCAGTACCATGGTACGTGCGCGGTCGAGTGGGCGGAACGTTCTTGCAATGCGCCCCAACCCACAACGGCCATCGCAGCGCCCGCCTGTAACAAGCAGTCCGGCAAGCTATCGACGCTAGCGTAGTTCATATATGAAACATTATTGACAAGCAGTTTATCTCTGCTATACTCGCAGCTAAGCATATGCTAATCCCATCCGTAAGTGTCGATTGCGTATTTGTATAAGCAATCGATACCGAGTGCCGCAGAGCTTCCTGTGTCCGTGGCCTCTTGTGACCGACAGGACGATTGAGCCGATCATAAGGGTCAGGAAAGGCATTGATATGCCAGATTCCTCCTGACCCTCTGGCTACTCACCCCTGCTGAAGAGCCCCACACCAGGCGGCGCGCCGAGGAGATTGCGATGCCTACCCTTCGCCATGTGTCGGTTCCCGAGGTCGGCGCGATTTATTTCAATCCGCATCCCTGCTACCTGACGATTTCGGAGAACTTGCAGCAGCATTATTCCTTTGACCCGGCCGGCCGGTTCCTGACCTGCTTCCTCGATGGAGCCAACTACCGGCGCGGCCTGGACAGCACAATCTTGCGCAAACAGGTGACCACGCCGGCCGGCAAGAGCCGGCGGCGCCTCTCGCCGGACGAGGGCGCCGCCCTGATCGCCGATGTGCACGAGCGGGTGACCCGAATTGCCGGGCATATCAAGGACAGTGAGCAGGCCGACCTCTGGCCCTGGCTGCAGACGATCCTGAGCTGGGATTACGCCCGGCTGCGCGAGGAACAAACCGCCTTCCAGCAAATCTATAAACCAGTCAGCATTCTGCCGCCCGACCAGTACCTGTCGATTGTCTTGCAAGCCGCCGAAGGCTGCTCCTGGAACAAATGCACCTTCTGCACGCTCTATCGCGACCGGCGCTTCCGCATCAAGAGTGCCGAGCAGTTTCGTCAGCACGCCCGGGCCGTAAAAGGCCTGCTTGGTGAGGCTATCGGGATGCGTAAATCGATCTTTCTGGGCGATGCCAATGCGCTGGTGATCCCACAGCGCCGGCTGCTCGACCTGCTCGATGTGGTCAACAGCGAGTTCCCCATCGGGACGACGACGACCTCGGAGGGTTATTCCCTCAAGGGCATCTATTCCTTCCTGGATATCTTCGGCGCCGGACGCAAGACGGTCGCCGAGTATCGGGAACTGCAACAGAACGGCCTGCGCCGGATTTATATCGGTCTGGAAAGCGGCGATCGCGAGGTCTTCGCCCTGCTGAACAAGCCCGGCTCTCCCGAGGCCTGCCGACAGGCCGTGGCAGACATCAAAGCAGCCGGGTTGTCGGTCGGCATTATTTTGCTGGCGGGAGCCGGCGACGATCGCTTTGCCGCACAGCACCTGGCCCATTCCATCGCGGAAGTGCAGGCGATGGAGCTTGGCGCCGGCGACATTGTCTACATCTCGCCACTTCTGGTCACCGAGGCCGACGAGTACAGCCGCTGTTTGCAGGCCAGCGGCGGGCGCCACCTGTCGGCAGCAGAAACCGATGCGCAGCTCCACGCTCTGAAAAGCGCACTGCGCCCGGCCGGCGGCCAGGGGCCGAAAGTTAGCCTGTACCATCTCGACGAGTTCATTTATTAATCCGACTTCCGCGGTCGTTGGATGCTGGCCGCAGCAGGGCTTTTTCGCCTGCGGCAGCAAGGAAGTGACGATCTTTTTCGTTTGATGTTACGGCTTTGCCGCAACATCAAACGAATTGAAACGGTTTTCCACCCTGCCGGAGACGGTTCCGGCCTGAACGCCGGGCGACTGCGTACGTCGTGTAACGATCAGGAGATCCCTCGATGATGTTTCAGCGTATATTGACCATGTTTGGCGTTGTTCTGCTCATCACCTCGCTGGTGAGCGCCTGTGGCATCGCTCCCGTCGGTAGCCCTGCCGACGATGCAGCAACTGCCGAAGACGCAGCAACTGCCGAAGACGCTGCCGGGCCGCAGGGACCGCAAACCGCAAACAGTCTCACGATTGGTATCTGGAATACGGCCGGCAACATTACGACCTACACGATCGGCAATTCCTGGAACGACTGGGTGCTCTGGCTTTCCTTCGACAAACTGGTCGAACCCTCGCCCTACGTCGAGGAAACCGAATACTGGTTGGCCGAGTCGATTGAGCCGATCAGCGACGATGGCCGCAGCTGGGAAATCAAACTCCGCGACGGCATTACCTGGCACGACGGTACACCCCTGACTGCCGAAGACGTCGCCTTCACGTATATCTATTATCGTGAAGGGCCCGCCAATCGCTGGACGCATCACACGAGCGCGGTGCCGCGCATGGAAAACGTCGAGCTCATCGATCGGCTGACGCTGCGCGTCACCTCGGCCAAACCTATGCCCAACTTCGATAAAATTACCGCAGCAGACTTGCCGATCATTCAAAAAGCGCAGTGGGAAAACGTGACCGAACCGCGCAAATTTACCGACATTGCCATCGGCACCGGACCCTTCCAGATGGTTGAATATCGCGCCGACGAGTTTTACCGCTTTGTCGCCAATGAGAACTATTTCAAAGGCAAACCGCTGGTCGATGAGTTGACGCTGGTAATGATCAAAGACCCGCAGACGATGTTCACCGCGCTCAAGAGCGGTGAGATTGACGGCGCAGCACGCAGCTTACCGCCCGAACTGCTGGCGGAATGGGCCAATGATCCCGACATCAAAATTATGAACGCGCCGACCCTCTGGGGCGTCTGGCTCGACTTGAACCTGGGGCGCGAACCCTTCAATCTGCGTGAGATGCGCCAGGCTGTCTCGAATGCGGTCAATCCCGATCCGATGCTCGATACCATTATGCTCAATGAGGGCCAATCCGGTCTCCAGGGCTGGCCGCATCCCGATTCGCAGTGGACCAAAGCCGACCTGGATCAACCCTATGACCAGGCCAATGCGATCGCATTGCTCGATGAACTGGGTTATGTCGACAGCGACGGCGATGGCTTGCGCGATACGCCAACCGGCGAACCGATCGACTGGGATATCAAAGTCGCCTCGAACCAGCCCCTTTATATCCGTGCCGCCGAGATGATTGTCGATCAATTGGCGGAAATCGGCCTGCAAAGCCATGTCGAGACCCTCGATCCGGCTGCCTTCAGCAGCCTGTGGACCAGCGGCGACTACGATTTGCGGGTCATGGAGATCACGCCGCACGGCATCGCCGACCAGGATATGTTGATCATTCTCTATCGCGGCGATACGAACCGGGCGCTGGAACTCGATCCGGATAAGGACGCGATTGTCGAGCGATGGTTCGATGCACAAACTGCTGAAGAACGCCTGGAAGTGAGTTACGAACTCCAGGCGTTGAACAATCTCTACCCCAACCGGCGTATGCTCTGGTATCCCGACGGAATCTTCGCCTATCGCTGGCAGTCCTATGACAACTACCAGCCTTCAGCGGGTTATGGCATTTACCACAAATATTCGTTCCTGCCCAACGATGCGCGTGGCCTGACGGTCAGCCAGGTCGACGAGTAAACACCCGCCTATCTGTGTCGGCTAATCTCATTGACAGGAGTTACGCGGTGGCGACCGCGACCGCCGTTTTTCGCCCCTTCGACAAGCTCAGGACAGGCTCCGGCAGGGCGGAAGGAACCGTTTATTTTGTTCGTTTTGGCGGCGAAGCCGTCAAAACGAACAAAAAAGATCGTCTTTTCCACGCTGCCGCAGGCGAAAAAGCGCTTGATGCGGCCAGCATCAACGCCGGTTGCGTAAGTCCTATACCTGGCGCTGCCGGTGGCACAAGCACCGACAGCGCCAGCGCACTGCCGAACGTTCCATAGGATTCGTTCAGCGTGCAGGGAGTTCCAGTCGTGGTCTATGTACGGATTGTGGCTCAGTATGTTCTGGTCTTGATTGTCACGCTCTCGATCAACTTTGCCTTGCCTCGCATTGCCCCGGGCAGCCCGCTGCTCTACCTCGTCGGCGAGGATGTGGCGACGATGACGCAGGCCGAACAGGACCAGGTGCTCCGCGAGTTCGGGCTTGATCGTCCCCTGCCGGAGCAGTTCGTCGATTATGTTACCGGCATCCTGCACGGCGATCTGGGAACCTCGGTGCGCTACGGCCTCCCGGTCTGGGACGTGCTGCGCGATCATCTGCCCTGGACGTTGTTGCTGATGGGGACCTCGTTGTTGCTCAGTGCGGCGATCGGCACCGTGGTTGGGGTTATTGCGGCCTGGAAGCAGGGCGGCAAACAGGACGTCGGCGCCCTGGCCCTGGTGCTGTTCTTCGGTTCCATCCCGCCGTTTTGGGTGGCGATGCTGCTGATCACTTTCTTTTCGGCCCGGCTGGGCTGGCTGCCCTCATACGGTGCGTACAGTATCGGCACGGTTCCCGGCACGCCTGAATATGCCTTTGGAGTGCTGCAGCGCATGATTATGCCGGTGCTGGCGCTGACACTGGTCAACACCAGCAGTATGTTTCTGACCGCCCGTTCGGCAATGGCCATGGCGCTCGAAGAAGACTACATTATGCTGGCGCACGCGAAAGGCGCCCGTGAGCTGACGGTCGTGTTCACCCATGGCTTTCGCAACGCGCTATTGCCCATCTATACCAATGTGATGGTCAGTATGGGCCATCTGGTCGGTGGGGCCATGGTCATTGAGACGGTCTTTTCCTACCCCGGCCTGGGCAGCACTATTTACGACAGCGTCCTGGCGCGCGATTATAATCTGCTGCAAGGCGCCTTTTTACTGGTGACCATCAGTGTGCTGCTGGCCAATTTTATTGCTGACCTGGGCTACCCCCTGCTCGATCCGCGGGTTCGGTGTCCAGGAGTATCTGCCTGATGGTCACTGCACTCAAACGATCATTCACTACCAGTCTGACGACATCCCATGGGCGGCTGCGACTGGCCGGGATTCTGATCCTGGCGGTGTTCTTTCTGGCTGCCCTCTTCGCGCCCCTGATCACACCCTACAACCCGTCCGAACGAGTCTGCGCTTCTTTTCAACCACCCGATCGCGAACACTGGCTGGGCTGCAACGACGTCGGGCATGATCTCTTTACCGAGATCGTCTACGGCGCCCGGGTCTCGCTTACGATTGGTCTGGTTGTCGCGATTGTCAGTACGCTCCTGGCGACGCTTGTCGCGCTCCTGGCTGGTTTTCTGGGCGGATGGGTTGATCAATTATTCATGCGTACCGTTGACGTTGTGATGGCGATCCCCTTCCTGCCGCTGGTGATTGTGCTGGGCGTGTTTCTCGGCGCCGGACTGAGCACGCAGATCCTGGTCATTTCGCTGGTGATGTGGGCGCACCCGGCCCGCGAACTGCGCTCGCAGGTGCTGGCGATCCGCGAAAGTGGCTATGTGGAGTCGGCGCTGGCGATGGGCTCATCGCAAGTGCTGGTTATGCTGCGCCACATCCTGCCGGAAATCACGCCATTGATCGTGCCGCAGTTCGTCCGGGTGGCGCACCATGCCATTCTGATCGAGGCGGCGCTGAGCTTTCTGGGTCTGGGCGACCCGGTCCAGAAGAGCTGGGGCGGGATCCTGTTTTATGCCAATGCCCGTGCCGCTTTTCTCACTGGCGCCTGGACTTACTGGGTCTTGCCGCCGGGCCTCTGCATCGCGCTGGTGGTCGTCGCGTTCGCTTTCATTGGCTATTCGCTAGGCGGCAAATCCGGGCAGATCTATTATCCCTTCGGCTCGTTCACCCTGAAGCGCCGTGAACCGGCCTCCCCGAACGGCGATCATCGCTATCGCCTGCGGGTCGATCAGTTGACCACCGTGTATATAGCATCCAACGAACCGCTCAAGGCGCTCGATGATGTCAGCCTTGGCCTGCGCGACCAGGAGATCGTCGGCATTGTCGGCGAGTCGGGTTCGGGTAAGTCAACCCTGGCGATGGCGGTTCTCGGCTTGCTCAAATATCCGGCGGCGATTACCAGCGGCCGGATCTATCTGGGCCACACCGACCTGCTTGGTCTCACCAGAGACAGATTGCAACAGTTGCGCGGCAAACGCCTGGCCTTCATTCCGCAGAGCGCAATGAATACGCTCAACCCGGTGATGACGATCCTGACCCAGGTGCAAGAAGCCATTCTGCTGCACACCCGCATCAGTCGCAAAGACGCCGCCGCGCGTGCCCAGGACTTGTTGCGCCTGGTCGAACTTCCGGAGCAGCGAATTCATGCCTATCCGCACGAACTCTCAGGCGGCATGCGCCAGCGCGTGGTAACGGCCATTGCGCTGGCAAACGAACCGGAAGTCATCATCGCCGACGAGCCGACGACCGGGCTGGATGTGCTGGTGCAAACCGAAATTATCCGGCTCCTGATCGACCTGCAACAACGCCTCGGGATCAGTGTCGTATTCATTACTCACGACGTGCCGCTGATTTCGAGCGTTGCCGATCGGATTGCCGTGATGTACCAGGGGCGGATCGTCGATAGCGGTGCGCCTCTGCAACTGGCGCAAGCGGCCGGTCACGCGCATACGCGGGCCTTGTTTGAGAATTTCCCGCGCCTCCAGGCCCCTAAACGCTGGCAACGCACCCCCGGCAGCGGCTATGAACCGGCGCCGCTGCTGCACCTGGCGGGAGTCTCCCGAACATTTCGTTCACGTCGCCGACTGGATTTCAAGCCGGTCGATCCAGTCAGGGCCGTCAAGGATGTTTCGTTCACCATCGGCACCGGCGAAGTCGTCGGCTTGATCGGCGGCAGCGGATCGGGCAAGACAACCCTGGCCCGGCTGATCATGGGCTTGATCCCGGTCGACAACGGCGACATCTTCTTTGATGGTCAGCTGGTGACCGACCTGGCTCGCGCTGAGCGGCGTGCAATGCTGAAAGATGTGCAGATGGTCTTTCAAGATCCGTATCAGTCGATGCGCAGTGGGATGCGGGTGCGCGACGCGGTCGCCGAACCCCTGCGCATCCACGGTGTCCACGATGACGCCGAAATCACCGGGCGGGTCGCCGCGGCACTTGGCGAAGTGCAGTTGCCCCAGTCCCGCCAGTTCCTGCATCGCCGCATCGCGGAACTGTCGGGCGGCCAGCGTCAGCGGGTGGCATTTGCCCGTGCCGTCATTACCAATCCCCGCCTGATCATCGCCGATGAACCGACATCGATGCTGGATGTTTCTTTGCGCATGGGCTTGCTCGAACTTATGGAGTCCCTGCGTACCCGGCGCAATGTCGGCTATCTCTTCATCACCCATGACCTGGCGCTGGCGCGCCATTTCTGCGATCGACTGATTGTGCTGCAGCACGGAAACGTCGTTGAGGTCGGACTGACGGAACAGGTGATCAGCCAGCCGGCGCATGCCTACACCCGGGCGCTGGTTGCGGCAGTCGTGGAGCCAGGGTTCGCTGAGTCGCCCACATCACGTGGGTGAGGCATGGCTTTTTTCATGGATCTGAATCAGCGTGAGGAGGAATAATCATCATGCACGTGTCTATCGAACGTCAGGGATTGGATACGCTTGTACGCGCAGTGCTGGGCGGTGTGACCGCGCCACTGTTTGCGGATGTGATGCGCGCCTATCGGGAACTCGACGATGAGTCAATAGTAGATTACAGCGCCTTGCTCCGCGTCGCAGCGCAGGAAAGCAGCAAAACACCCTTTCATATGGTGTTTGAATTTGCATCGTATGGTCAAGACGACCCGAGCCGGTTCACCATCACGCATAATGCGGTGCTGCGCTTCTTCAGTACGAAATACCACTTCGATTTCGTGGCGCAGAATCTGCTCAACCCGCTCCAGGTACAGGATACCGGCAGCTTTCTGGTGAATCATATGCTGCTGCCCATGCACCTGCACAAGCACGATGGCCGGCTGCACGGTGAATACCGGAGGGACGGCCACACGATGCGGGTCTTTCCGCTGTTCGCCCCGCCCGACCTGGAACTCGCAAGCGATACCGTCTACGCGGTGCATATGGGCTCGGTGCTTACCGCGCTCACTGCGGCGCAGGTACAGATGATCGAGGCGCAGCTTGCCCTCAGTGCCGAATTCGGCTTTCTCGTAACACAGGTGAGCGAGGTCGATTTTGAGAACTATCAGTACTTCGACAACTTCCATCAGCGGATTGCGGATCGGCATGACCAGGTCTTCGGTTAGCAAAGAATAGGGAGCAAAGGTATGAATATCAGCATCGAACGATCCGGCCTTCAGACACTCTTGCATAGTCTGTTGAGTTGCCGTTGCCCGGTCAATGAGGCTACCGAACGCGCGTTGTTAGAAGCCTACGCTGCGCTCGACAACCGGGAAGTAATTGACTTCAACGCCATCGTGCAGATTGCCGATGCGAATCCGGTCGCAACGCCGGTGCATTTCCTCCGCGATTTCTGCGTGTATCTGCAAGACGACCCGAGCCGGTTCACGATCACCCATAATGATGTGCTGCGCTACTTCAGCACCACCTATCACCTCAACCGGATGAAAAACCTGAATCCCTTGCTCGTGCGCGAACCAGCCACCTACCTCTTCAGCCATATGCTGGTGCCGGTAACGGTTTCGGTCGAAGCAGGTTCGGCTGAAGCAGTGTGTATGTTCAATGGTACAGCCATCCGCTTCAAGAATATCTTTGTATCAGCCGAATTCCCGCTGTTGGCTGAAGTGCAGTACGGCCTGCATATGGGAACAGTCGTGACCACGCTCAGCCCGCAGCAGGCCGCTATGATCGCGAGCCACCTGAACCTGTTTGATGAGATCCCGTTTCTGGCCAGCCAGGTCACGCTGGTCGATTTCAGTGATTTTCAGCACTACGGCGACTACCGGGCTGATGTCTCGGCACGTTATGCGCGCCATTTTTGAGCATCGCCGGGCAAAGCGCCAGCGTACTGCAATGGTCGCGACCGTTGCCTTGATGGCGTTCCTGATGGGAGTCAATCCGGCAACGGTCGCCGCGCATCCGCTTGATGAATTCTCCCAGAAGACGCGCCTGTTCTTCCAGCCCGACGGTATCACCCTGCAGCTGGAACTGGCGCCGGGGGTGCTGGTCGCAACCCTGTTGCTCGACGATCTGGATGCGGATGCGGATCAGCAGATCAGCCCTGCCGAAGAACAGGCGTTTGCCCGCATGGTCGCACAGGCATTGACGGTGCAGCACGACGACCGGGACGTGCCACTGCAGATCGCAGCAATTGACTGCGATCCCTTTGCAGACTTGATCGCAGGCATCGGGACGATTTATCTGACCTTTCGGGCGCCAATGGCGCATACCGCATCGAATGTGCCGCAGCAGCACACCCTGTTCTACGAGAATCGCTTCTACGATGGCCTGACGCTGTACAGCCTGCACCTCGAAGCCGACCCGGCCCGTGGCGTCCTGATCGAGGAAGCCGAGCGTGATGAGATTACCCAGGCGCTGGTCAATGTTGCCTATACCGTCGGTCCGCCTGTCGCTGCCGCAGTTGCTCCCGCCGCGACGGAACGGCCGGCATCCTGGCAGAACCTCGAATTCACGTCGGTACCAGTGGTCGACGACCTGATCAAGCGACTGCGCAGTGACGTCTTCGACCCGAACGTCGTGCTGATCCTGTTCGGGCTGGCGACGGTTGCCGGCGCCTTGCACGCCTTTACGCCGGGACACGGCAAAACCCTGGTTGCCGCCTACCTGATTGCGAACCGGGGCACCCGCTGGAACGCAATCATGCTGGGGTTGCTGGTCACCATCACCCACTCGGCCAGCATTTACCTGCTGGGCGGCCTCGTCCTGTCGGCAAGCCAGTTCTTGCTGCCGGGCCGGGTGATACCCATCATCGAGATCCTTGCCGGTCTGGTGATTGTCGGGCTGGGCCTGTGGATGCTCGTGAGCCGCTGGTATGGCGGCGTGGCCGATCATGCCCATGTGGTGCCCAATCTGTCGATACTGAACCAGCGCAGCGTGAATGTGCTCCTGGACGGCAACGCCGCGGCGGCCGCCGATCTGCTGATCGTTGCCAGTAGTACGCCGGTCGTGCAGGCGGCCATCCAACACGCCGGCGCCGACGATATCAATATCTGCTCACTGGGCTGCGAGACACACGATCTCTTGCCAAGCATCAAGCCTGAACGCCTCAATCTGAAGACCGTGAAACAGGCCTTGCAAACAGGTGCAGTGGACGGATTGATCGTGCGTGCGGGCCGGCGGCAGCGCCTGGTGAACCGCATGGCCCGCCGGATGAGGCGCGTTGCTGCCGTGGATGAGCCGCAAACCCTCGACAACGCAATCACGGTATTGCTGGAAGCAATCCGACAGTCGGGCCGGCGCGGCCAGGTGCATATTCCCCAGACCGAGCTTTCGTGGCGCAGTCTGGTTTCGATGGGGCTGGCCGGCGGTATGGTTCCCTGTCCTGATGCACTGGCAATCCTATTGATCGCCTTGAGTATCGGGCAGCTCATGGTGGGATTGGCCATTGTCTTCTTTTTCAGCATTGGACTGGCGCTGACCCTGGTCATCGTCGGCCTGCTAATCGTCTCGTCCGGGCGTGTGGTTTCCCGCTCGCCCATACTGGATCGGCTGTCCGGCGTGATGCCGTACGCCGCCGCGCTGTTCATCACCACAATTGGATGCTGGATGATCATTCAAGTAGTAGGGAGGGTTATATGACCAGAATTGCAGTGAGTGGCAAGGGTGGAGTAGGCAAAACGACCGTCTCGGCGTTGCTCGCCTACATTTTGACCGAAAGTGGCCGGCAGGTCTATGCCATCGATGCCGATCCCAGCCCGACGCTGGCTGAGACGCTGGGATTTCCGGCGAACATCACAGCGCAGATCCGCCCGATCGTTGAAATGGAAGAGCTGATTGCTGAGCGCACCGGCGCGAAACCGGGCGAGTACGGCAGCTATTTCAAGCTGAATCCGCAGGTGAACGACATACCCGAGCGCTTTTCGGCGAGTTACCGGAACATTCGCTTGCTGGAGATGGGCGCGGTCAAAGGTGCCGGCAAGGGCTGTGCCTGTCCGGAAAACGCCATCCTCAAAGCACTGATCAGCCATCTGCTCCTGCAGGAGCAAGAGACCATCATCCTGGATATGGTCGCCGGCACCGAGCATCTCGGGCGCGGAACCGCGCAGGCCGTCGATGCGATGGTCATCGTGGTTGAGCGCGGCACACGCAGTCTGAAAACCGCGCATACGATCCTGGCCATGGCCGCCGATCTAGGGATCACCAGGCTGTGGATCGTCGGCAATAAAATCCGCAATGCCGACGACCAGGCGCTGATTGCCAACACCTTCCCGCACGTGCAGATCGCCGGCTGGCTGCCCTTCTCCAACCGGTTGATCGATGCCGAACGCGATGGGCTCTCCGTCTACGACGCCGACCCGGAACTGGTTGCTCAGGGCCGGGCGATTGTCGAAACCATTCTGGCCCATGGGAGTACTGTATGACAACTGCAGCTGAACCAACGCTCCTGTTGACGTTTGGTAGCCAGGATGTGTCATTCCTGCGGCATCCGCTGAGCAAGGGACGGGTGGCAAGCATCGATATGTACGACCTGGCGACAACCGCGTTGCCCGATTACAAGGCACTCTTGCTGCCAATGCACAGTGACCAGCGCCATCTGCTTGGCTGTCGGGCGCAGCTTGAGGAGTTCTTGCGCGGTGGCGGTATTATCGTCTTCAGCGGTCATATCGCGTACGCTTTTTTGCCCGAGCTGGCACCATTCGTTGCGGCTGACTATCGCAGTGTCAGCGATCTGCGGGTCTACCGCATGGCAGAGCATCCGATCTGGCGGGGTGTGCAGGAGGAAGATTTGACCTTCCGCAAGGGAGTGGCCGGTTTTTATGGGCGGGGCTATAATCCACCGCCGCCCGGTGCGCACATCATCAATACGCTCGGACCACAGGGTTTCCCGCTCGACTACCTGTATGCGCGGGCGGGCGGGGGCACCGTGCTCATCCATGCCGGCAACGATTTCTGGAACTTTGCGCTCTTTCCGAACGATAGCAGTAGCGCCGCCCGCATGCCGGCTCAGCTTCTAAACTGGATTGAAACACATCAAGCGGGAGGTGCAGCATGAGTCGTATCGCCAGCATCGCGATACTCGACGGTGGAACCTACTACCACTATTTTGCGATCAACACACCGGCGTATCGCCCCTATTTTGACCAGGTCATCTACGCACTGGAACTGGCAAGCACCGCGCTCGATGCCTTTGATGCACTGATTGTCATCGATCGACTGCATCCGCACGTGCTGCGCCGCAACGCAGCGCAACTGCTCGACTTTGCCAATCAAGGCAAAACGCTGGTCGTTTTCGGCGAAGTCGAAGCACACACCTGGCTGCCCGGCGCACGCTGGATGTATCGCCCGACCAATTTCTGGTGGTGGCTGGAGCCCGGCGCCGATCTCGGATTGCGCAATGGTATGCCGGAGCACTGCCTGTTTCGCTATCTGCCACTGCAAGACGCGATCTGGCACTATCACGGCCTGTTTCAGCCGCCGCCCGGCGCTGACCGGCTGATTGTACTGCAGGAGGAGGCAGCAACCGTAAAATATGGAGATCCGGGGCCGTACGATACCATCCTGTACGAAGATCGGGTGTCAACTGCAGGTCGCCTGCTGGTGACCTGCCTGGATCCGTTTTTTCACCATGGCAGCAACTTCATGCCGGCGACAACCCGCTTCATCACCGGATTTCTGCAATGGCTCAGGGCTGATCTGTCAGGTCACGAGGCATGAAGCTTACCGGATTCGGAAATCACCGCCATGATCGGGCTTTTCGATCCGAGCGTCTGATGTGGGCAGTGTTTCGTATTAGAAACATTATTGACAATCAATACATCTCTGCTATACTCGCGATTAAGCATATGCTAATCGAAATGCCGAAGCAGGATTGCATAAATTGATAAGCAACTACTTGCTGACCATTGCAAAAGGTTCGGTGTGCCCGGCATGCGCACCCGCGCTGGTCGGTCTGCCAGGGAGATAGCTATGCTGTCCATCCGCCTTATACCGGTTTGCTGTTCTGAAACAGATCCGGGCGTCCACTTTTTTCCTTCCCCCTGCTTGTTTGCTCTTCAGTGCGCATCGCGGAGCAGTAGAGTATGACACCGGCTCTGAGCGAATCGACCGAAATGTACCTGATGACTGTCTACCGGCTAACCCGGCAGGTTAGCACGACCTCGACCAGCGAGAGTGCTGCGACACTCGGCCTGAGTTTGCCAAGTGTGTCCGATGTTAGCACAGGATATCGGTGTTGACGCAGAAGTATTGGCTTGTACGTCCGACAAAACATAATGCCGCTTCGTAATTGGGCAGCAGAGCGCCCAATCACGAAACGGCATCCATTCTAAGCATATACTCATTTTTCACAAAAGTTCATACGTAATCCAGGTGTGTTTCTTGCTCAAGCGATGTATTCGCTTCAGTGAACACCGTTCTTCATATCACGTATCCGGCGCACCGCCTACGAAACGGTCTGGAGCGCGGCATAAGGGGGGAAGCCATGGGCACACACGAGACTCCGGCATCGGTTACCTTGCAACAACTGGCGGTCGGTCAGCAGGCGACGATAGTGCGGATTGGCGGCGAGAAAGCCACCCGCCGCCGGCTGCTCGATATGGGCCTGGTCACCGGTGAAACCGTCACGGTCGCCCGGGTCGCCCCGCTCGGCGACCCGATTGAAGTGTTGATCAAGGGCTACCATCTCTCGCTGCGCAAGCAGGAGGCCGGCCAGATTACCGTCGAGGTGCAGGCGTGAGTGGCAGCGAGCGGCTGCAGCGGGTGGTCACGCTCAGCCTGGTCGCCCCCGGCCAGCGCGTCCGCGTGCTGCGGATCACCGCCGGTCTCGCCGCCACCCACCGCCTGCGTGACCTCGGCATTGTGTCCGGCGCCAGCCTGAATGTGATGCAAGACGACGGCAATTCGTTGTTGCTGGCGGTCGGCGCTACTCGGCTCGCAGTCGCGCGTGGGCTGGCCCACCGGGTCCAGGTGTTGCTGGAAGAGGAGGTTCATGCTGATGACCACTGATCTCACGATTGCCCTGGCGGGCAATCCCAACGTCGGCAAGAGTACGCTGTTCAATGCGCTGACCGGCCTGCGCCAGCACGTCGGCAACTGGCCCGGCAAGACGGTTGAGAAGAAGGCCGGCACGCTTATGCTCGGCGACCGCTCCATCACCGTGGTCGATCTGCCGGGTACCTACAGTCTCTCGGCCTACTCGCTCGAAGAGCAAATTGCCCGCGATTTCATCGTCCAGGAGCAGCCGGCCCTCGTTGTCCATATCCTCGACGCCACCAATCTCGAACGCAACCTCTATCTGACGGCCCAGTTGCTCGATACCGGCACGCCGCTGGTGCTGGCGCTCAATATGATGGACATGGCTCGGGAGCGTAAGCTGCAGATCGACGCCGCTCAGCTCTCGCACGCCCTCGACGGCGTTCCGGTCGTCGAGATGACCGCCAGCCAGGGCAAGGGCATCGATAGCCTCAAGCAGGCACTGGCCCCTAGTGCTGCAGCACATCCACGAACCGGAACCGGCCCTGGAGCTTTCAGCCTGAGAAGCGCTGGAGCGCTGGAGCGCTGGAGCGCTTGCAGAGCGCAACGGCACTTGTAGGTAGACCTGCTTGAATGCTCCACCGCTTCAACGCTGAGATAAGGGAGCGACACAATGTCCATGAGCTTTTTTCCGCCCCGGCGCGGCGCGACGACCTTGCGCTATGATGCACCGATTGAGGATGCCATCAGCGATCTGTGTGCGGCGATTGCCGGCGTATCGGCGCTGGCGACGAGCTATCCGCCGCGCTGGCTTGCCATCCAGTTGCTTGAAGGCGATACCGGTTTGACCGCGAAGGTGCAAGCCGCCGCCGGCGGCGACAGCGTACTCCAGGTGCTGGCAACCCAGCAGGAGCGGCTCCAGGCTCACTATGGCGATGACCCCGACGTGGCACTGACCGACCAGCGCTATCGTTTTGTCCACCAGATTGTGCAGCGCACCCTGGTGCGCCCGGACGCACCGGCAGCCACCCTCTCCGACAAGATCGACCGGATTGTCACCCACAAGTGGCTAGGTATTCCCATCTTCCTGGCACTGATGTGGGCGGTCTTCAAGTTCACCGCCTGCACTGTGCCGGCCATCTATGCCACCCGCACGCTGGAAAGCGAAAAGGATCGCATCCTGACCGGCTTGCTGGTGCCCTTTATGAGCTGCGCCGCGCGCCTGCCGGTCTATGTGCTGCTGGCCGCAGTATTCTTCCCTGCCTATGCCGGCCTGGCGGTGTTCGGTATGTATGTGCTCGGCATCGTGATCGCCATCCTGCTGGGTGTCATTTTCAAACACACCCTGTTCAAGGGCAAAGAGCAGATACCCTTCATTATGGAGTTGCCGCCCTATCGGGTGCCGACCTTGCGCGGCATCGGGACGCAGATGTGGGAGCGGACGGCCGGCTTTGTGCGCAAGGCCTGGACGATCATTCTGGCTACCAGCATTGTGATCTGGGTGCTGATTTCTATCCCGGTTGCCGGCGAAGGCCGCTTCGCCGATACCGACATCGATCAGAGTGCCTTTGCGACGGTCTCGGGCGCAGTGGCACCGATCTTTGCCCCGCTGGGTTTTGGCTCCTGGGAAGCCAGCGGCGCGCTGGTAACC